>JBGVGF010000034.1:0-30369 GCA_045121495.1 Faecalimonas sp. | reverse complement strand
ATGATCTATCTCAACGTGGGCAAGCGCATTATATCCTTGTTTATAAAATCCTTCTGTTAATCCTCCACAGCCGGCAAAAAGGTCAATAAAGTTTATCATCATTTATCCTCTACATTCTTATCATCTGGAATATACTCTAGTACCTCGGAAATATCACACTGAAACACTGAGCATATTTTATCTAAAGCTTGTATATCAATTTTTTTGATATCTTCTCTATACAAATCTCCAATAGTATTAGGTCTAATACCCGTAAGTTCAGAAAGCTTCTTTCTTGTCATTTTTTCGCGTCCCATTAATTCGCATAATTTAATTCGTATCATACCTACCTCATATTATCGTTATCAAATATCAATTATCGTTATTTAGTATCTTACCGTTGTTATTTTATAACGTTTTTATTCTATCACATTTCTATATTTTTTTCAATATAAAGGCTTGCTTTGAGAACCTCATGTTATGAATTACCACTTAAATCAACTTTTAATAGTCCTATTCACTCAACACCCTAAAAAGTAGTTTCTAAACTCCACCCTGCATATAAGCAGACTACAGAACTACTGTCATATGCAATAAAAAAGGGATTCCAGGAGGTTCAGGGTAATGGACCTTCGCACGGAATCCCTTAATTTCAACGCTTTTCTATTGTTTATTTGTCTTTTCTTGACAGCAGACAGACTGTCTCCACATGCACCGTCATTGGGAATTGGTCGACCGGCTTCACCCTTTTTACCTCATACCCATTTTCGCACAGATATTTTAAATCTCTTGCCAGTGTCGCACTGTCGCAGCTTACATACACGATTTTCTCTGGTTTCATCTTCACCATTGTATTTAGCAGTGTCTCATCGCATCCTTTTCTTGGTGGGTCAACTACGATCACATCCGCATAAACGCTATGCTTTTCATACTGCTCTGGCAGTACTTCTTCCGCCTTACCAACGAAGAATTCTGCATTTTCGATTTCATTGATTCTTGCATTGTTTCTCGCATCATCAATTGCCTGTGGTACGATTTCTACGCCATAGACCTTTTTCGCTTTCTGTGCAAGAAAAAGGGAGATTGTCCCGATACCACAGTATAAATCCCAGACTGTTTCATTTCCTTCAAGTCCCGCATATTCTAATGCAAGTCCATATAATTTTTCAGTCTGCACTGGATTTACCTGGAAGAATGAAAGAGGCGAAATCCGATATTTTACATTTCCGATATAATCTGTGATGTATCCCTGCCCCCAGAGAATCCCGATTTCCTTTCCCATGATTACGTTTGTGTTTTCACGGTTCACGCTGTAAGTGATGCTCGTCATTCCTTGGATTTTTACTAACTTATCCACAAGTTTTTCAGATTTTGGAATTTTATCCCCATTAATTACCAGGCAAACCATGATTTCATCTGTGGAAAACCCATATCGGATAAGCACATGGCGCACCAATCCACGCTGCATAGTCTCATCATAGGCTGTGATGTGGTTTTCATTCATGAAATCAACAATAATCTTCAATATTTCCTTGTTTACATCTACGCCAAGCGCACATTCCATATTTGGAATGATTTGGTGGGTGCGGCCAGCGTAAAATCCGGTTACGATGTCGCCTTCTTTATTGGTCCCAATCGGAAACTGTGCCTTGTTACGATAGTTGAATGGATTTTCCATACCGCAGATTGGTTCCATCACTGTATCCAAAAATTCTGGGGGAAATCCTCCGATTCGCTCCAGATTGCCATATACTTTTTTCGCTTTGAATGCCAGCTGTGCATCATAAGAAAGCTCCTGAATCTGACATCCGCCGCATTGGCGTGCTACTGGGCATCTTTTTTTCACACGGTCAGGAGAAGCCTCTAAAACTTTCAGCATTTTTGCATAAGCATAGTTCTTTTTTGGTTTCGTGATAACCGCTTCCACAGTGTCCCCAATCAAAGCGTCTTTCACAAACAAGGTATAGCCGTCCACTTTTCCGATTCCTTCACCGCTCACACCGATATCTTCTATTGTCACTACGATTTTATCATTCTTTTTCATAAACTCTCCTTTATTTCAAGACGTTTGAACCAAGATAGGACGCAGCAAAATGTCATTTACTACGTCCTTCTTAATCGTTACACACTTGTCTTTCTTAAGTTTGATTCAAATAATTTGTTGTATCCAAGCCACTCACTGGTATCTTTATCTTTAAAGATCTCTGTCAGCGTCTGAAGTTTTGCATCTGTCGCATCTGCATAGTGGAGTGCTACAGCCTCTGCCAGTGCTGGTTTCTTTGGTGAACCGTATTCCAACTCTCCATGATGAGCAAGCACACAGTGCTTTAACTCGCTTGCAATCTTCGCTGGAAATCCTTCAATATGACAAACACCTTCGTTTATCATCTCTACACCCATGATAATGTGTCCAAGCAACTGACCATCGTCTGTATAATCATTTTCCGGGAAACTTGATAATTCTTTTGTCTTTCCAATATCATGGAAAATAGCTGCTGTGTACAATAAATCTTTACTCAATAATGGATATGCGCTTAGGTAATATTCACACATTTTCACAATGCTCAATGTATGTTCCAACAACCCGCCTGCGAATCCATGATGAACACTTTTTGCTGCTGAATGCGTTTTAAACACTTTAATAAATGCCTCATCCTTCACAAAATAGTATTCTAATAACTGGCGAAGATATTTGTTCTCTACTTTTTTAATATAAGAAAGCAGTTCTGTATACATACCTTCCACGCTTTTTTCGCTGGTCGGCATATAATCTGCTGCATCATATTCATCTTCATATGGTTTACGAAGCTGTTTGATGTTCAACTGAAGATTGTTGTTGTAACTGATCACTTCACCAAACACTTCTACAAAATCCATCTCATCATAATCTGCAATCCCGCCGGAATTCGGATCCCATACTTTCCCATCTAAGGTTCCTGTTTTATCCTGCAAGATCAGATTATCATATGGTTTTCCATTTCTTGTCTCTGCTGATCGTTTTATTTTACATAAATAGATGGATCTGATTGTGTCACCTTCACGTAATGTATTAATAAATCTCATACTATTCCTCTTTCTGATTTTTTATTTTATATTATTGTTTAATTCCCACTGTTACGCTGAATTTCACATCCACATAATTTTCTGTGGCACGTCTTTGTCCTGTAATTGTAACTGTCTCACCTGCTTCCAGTCCAATTATGATATTGCGAAATTCCCCAAGCGAATTGATCGTCTCTCCCGAAGCGGCCAACAATACGTCACCATTTTGTATACCTGCCTTCATTGCAGGGGAATCCACTTCAACTTCTTTTACATATAATCCCTCTGGAATCCCATATATCTCTGACATCTCTTTTGTGACCATCGTTCCAATGACACCCACATATGGGACATTCTTTCCATTAGACATCAATTCAATCTCACTCTTAATAGAAGAGATCCCAATCGCACTCAAAGTATATGCCGATTCCTTTTCCAAAAGCTTTGCATCTATGATTCCAACAAGATATCCCTTCACATCAAAAATAGCACCATTGCCTTCAGATACTCCCGGCATATCTGTGACTATCATCCGGTATTTTCCATCTGTTCTGATGATTTCCTGGTTCACCGAACTTACCGTACCGTATCCGATACCATCTTCACATCCAAACGGAGTTCCAATTGCAATCAAGGTACTGCCTTGTGTCAATATATTGGAATTGCCCAGTGTTGCTTTTTTGATAGCGTTCATAGTTGACTCTGAAATACCTGTCTTTGCAACACTAAAAATTGCAGTATCCGTCTTGCCATCTTTCTGCTTCATGGCTGCCTCATGCAATGTGTTATCAATGAATTCAACTTGAAATAACTGCGCATTCTTCATACTGGAATATTGCGCTAAGATCAATAACTCGCGGCCATTATCTGCTATAATCACACCCGAAGTATCATATGGTGTCACATTCTGCTCATCTTCCCAGCTTTCATCCTGCCTGATTCCCTTGATCTGAACCATACATTTCTTTGCATCAGCAACAACGTTTCCCAATACAGCATTCAATTGCTGATAATCATCCATTGTAAGCTCTTCCGCAATGGCGTCACTCGTTCCCTCTGGTTCTAGCACTTCTTCTATCTCATCATCCTGTGGAATTTCAATCTCTTCTGATTCTTTCAAGAATGTAGTCTCTGCCCACGGTTTCATTGCAAAAAAACCGATACACGCCGCAAGGCCAAATAAAATTCCCTGACCTGCAATTCTAAGAAGTATCTTCATAGTCTTATTCCAGTTCCAACCTTCTTCTTTGATACTTTCCTGCATGAAAGAATAATTCTCTTTTTCCTGCTCTGGCCTGTGTTCAGTTCCCATGCGCATTTCCCCTTCTACTTCTATCTCCCGTATAGTATACAATATTTCTTCTTTTCTTTGCAACTTAAATAGGGTAAAATGTATCTAGGGTGATAAATGAATGAATGAAAAGACTTTAACAAAATTAGAATATGACAAAATTATCGAACTTCTGGTAGATCAGGCATCTTCCGACAGTGGTAAAAGATATTGCAAAGCACTGAAACCGATGACTGATCTGGAAGAAATTAATACAGCGCAGGAACAAACCTCAGCCGCCTTTACAAGAATCGTAAAAAAAGGACGGCTTTCTTTTAGTGGTTGTTATTCTGTCGAAGACTCTATGAAACGATTAGAAATCGGTGCATCACTCAGTGCTCCTGAACTGCTCCGTATCTGCAAGCTTTTAGAGGCAGCTAATCGTGCCAAAGCATATGGACGCCATGATACGGTGGATGAACTGGCTGACTGTCTCGATGTTTATTTCGAGAGTTTATCTCCGCTTACTCCACTTTCTACGGAGATTCGCCGCTGTATTTTATCAGAAGAGGAAATTAGTGATGATGCAAGCAGTACATTAAAGCATATCCGAAGAAGTATTGAATCTATCAACGACAAAGTACATTCTACTTTAACCGGCCTTGTAAATGGTTCCCTTCGCAACTATCTGCAAGATCAAATCATTACTATGCGAGGTGACCGCTACTGTATTCCTGTAAAGGCAGAGTACCGCAGCCAGGTAAATGGTATGATTCATGACCAGTCTTCTTCTGGCTCTACACTTTTTATCGAGCCAATGGCAATCGTAAAACTCAACAATGATTTAAAAGAACTTTATGGAAAAGAACAGGAAGAGATTCAAGTAATTTTGGCAAGGCTCAGCGCAGATGTTGCCGAATATATGGATCAGATTCGCACTAATTATAAGATGCTCAGTGAACTTGACTTCATATTTGCCAAAGGCTCACTTGCTCTTTCTATGAATGCAAGCAAACCTATATTTAATAAGAAAGGATATATTCATATACGCGAAGGACGACATCCTCTTTTAAATAAGAAGAAGGTTGTTCCGATCACAATTACTCTTGGCGATGAATTTGACCTTTTAATCATTACCGGACCAAATACAGGCGGTAAGACGGTTTCTCTGAAGACTGTGGGGTTATTCTCGCTGATGGGACAATCGGGGCTTCATATTCCTGCTCTGGATCGTTCAGAGCTTGCAATCTTTGAAAATGTATACGCAGATATCGGAGATGAACAGAGTATTGAGCAAAGCCTTAGTACTTTCTCTTCACACATGACCAACATTGTTTCATTTTTACAGGATGTTGACGAACATTCTCTCGTACTTTTTGACGAGCTTGGAGCTGGTACTGATCCTACGGAAGGAGCCGCACTTGCCATTGCAATTCTTTCTTATTTACATGACAGAGGAATTCGTACTATGGCAACTACCCACTATAGTGAATTAAAAGTATTTGCACTTTCTACTCCTGGAGTGGAAAATGCCTGCTGCGAATTTAATGTAGACACACTTCGTCCTACCTATCATTTATTGATTGGTATTCCTGGAAAAAGTAATGCCTTTGCAATTTCAAGTAAGCTCGGTCTTCCAGACCATATTATTGAGAGTGCCAAGACGCATCTTTCTGAACAGGACGAATCCTTCGAAGATTTATTGGCAGATTTGGAAAACAACAGACGTACTATTGAAAAAGAACAGGCAGAGATTTCTTCTTACAAACGAGAAATCGAGCAGTTAAAACGTGAACTTCATGCCAAACAGGAGAAGCTAGAAGAACGCAAAGAGCGTATCATCCGTGAAGCGAATGAAAAAGCCAATGCAATCTTGCGCGAAGCGAAAGAAGTCGCTGACGAGACTATAAAACAGTTCCGTAAATTTGGCAAAGAAAATATTTCTGCGGCAGAACTTGAAAAAGAACGTGAGCGTCTCCGTCAGAAACTTGAAAAGACACAATCCAAACAAAAACTTGAGAAAAAGAAACCTTCCAAGCAGCACAAACCAAGCGATTTTCATCTTGGTGACTCTGTAAAGGTCCTGAGTCTGAATCTAAAAGGATCGGTTAGCTCTCTTCCAGATGCCAAAGGCAATCTGTTTGTTCAAATGGGTATCCTGCGTTCACAGGTACACATTTCTGATCTTGAGATTATTGATGAACCTTTATCTGCAACTGAAAAGCAATACCATCGCACTTCTACCGGAAAGATGAAGATGAGTAAGTCTATGAGTGTCAGTCCTGAAATCAATCTGCTTGGCAAGACGGTTGACGAGGCAATTGCAGAACTGGATAAATATCTGGATGATGCCTACCTTTCACATCTAAGTCCGGTACGAATCGTACATGGAAAGGGAACTGGTGCACTGCGAGCTGGTGTGCACAACTATTTAAAACGACAAAAACATGTAAAATCATATCGACTTGGCTCACTCGGCGAAGGAGATGCCGGAGTGACAATCGTCGAATTCAAATAACAATGAACAAAGGAGTGAAATATGGTTACCAAACAAAAAATCCTCATCGTAGATGACGATGAAAATATTGCAGAATTGATTTCTCTTTATCTAATGAAAGAATGCTTTGATACCATGATGGTTCATGATGGAGAAGAAGCTTTAAGAGCTTTCGACAGTTATTCACCAAATCTGGTTCTTTTGGATTTAATGCTTCCTGGAATCGATGGTTATCAGGTATGCCGCGAAATCCGCACCAAATCTAATACTCCTATTATTATGCTTTCAGCCAAAGGCGAAGTATTTGACAAGGTCCTCGGTCTGGAACTTGGTGCTGATGACTATATTATCAAACCATTTGATTCAAAAGAAATGGTCGCACGTGTAAAAGCAGTGCTCCGCCGTTATCAGCCAATCAAAGCAGAAACACCTGCAGCAAATAAGGTAAAATGTGTCGACTATCCGGGTATTGAAATCAATCTGACCAATTACTCTGTTGTGGTGGATGGCAATACCGTGGATATGCCTCCAAAAGAATTAGAATTATTATATTTCCTGGCGGCTTCCCCTAACCAGGTATTTACACGCGAACAATTGTTAGACCAGATTTGGGGATATGAGTATATTGGTGATACCAGGACGGTTGACGTTCACATCAAACGTCTTCGTGAAAAAATCAAAGACCACGAAAGATGGTGTCTTGCTACTGTCTGGGGTATTGGTTACAAATTCGAGGTGAAATAACATGCGCAGTACCTTGTATATTAAATTTGTTATTGTATACATTGTATTTGGTTTTCTTTCCATTTTTTGTGTTGCATCCATTACCTCGGAATTGATGCTGAATCGTTTGGAAAAAGAGACTTCTTCTGCGCTATACCGCGAAGCCTCTCTTATGTCAACAAATTATCTGCCCAAATACTTCTCGCATAATTTGAGCATGTTCGATATTTATAACCAGCTTTCCGGGATGCATGATTACCTAAATGCCAATGTCTGGTTCGTAAGACAAGATGGTACGATGCTTACCTCATCTTCGTTAAGCGGACATCCTTCGGCACCATTGACTATTGAAAACTTTAATCCCGCTGAAAATGGAAGCTCTACTTATATCGTTGGCACATATCACGATTTTTTTTCTGAAGATATGATTACTGTGATTGCACCAGTTACTTCCGGATTTAATACAGACGGATATCTCCTGATTCATAAACCGTATTCCGACCTGATTTATGAACGGGATAGTTATCTTGCTCCAGTTTATATAACAACTATGGTGATCTACCTGCTATCTTTCGGAATTTTAATCGCATTTCAATTTCTGGTATATCGTCCATTGCGAAAAATCACAGAGGCAGCTCAGCAATATGCCATGGGTAATCTAGAATACGAGATTCCAATTACAACTCAGGATGAGATTGGCTATCTGTCTGCATCCTTGAATTATATGTCGACTCAACTGCGCGATATGAAGGACTATCAGAAAAAATTCATTGCCAATGTTTCTCATGATTTCCGTTCTCCGTTGACTTCAATCAAAGGCTACTTGGAAGCGATGGCTGATGGTACGATCCCTGTGGAAATGCAAGAGCGTTATTTTAAGATCCTTCTTTTTGAGACGGAGCGCCTTACTGACTTAACTCAGGATTTATTGACTTTAAATGAATTTGATACCAGAAATCTTCTTCTGGATTATTCTTCTTTTGACATACATGAAGTAATCAAAAACACAGCCTCTTCCTTTGAAGGCACTTGTCGTGGAAAACTGATTACGCTTGATTTGGTTTTTGCATCCAAAGTGTTAAACGTCAATGCAGACAAACGTAAAATACAGCAGGTTCTTTATAATCTCTTAGACAATGCGATTAAATTCAGTCCGAACGACTCGATGATTACAATCGAGACGACCGAACGTAATGGAAAAGTGTACGTTGCAGTCAAAGATAATGGCATCGGTATTCCGAAAAAATCACTGACCAAGATTTGGGATCGCTTTTATAAAACAGATTTATCTCGTGGGAAGGATAAGAAGGGAACTGGACTTGGGCTTGCAATTGTAAAAGAGATCATTCAGGCTCACAATGAAAATATTAATGTAATCAGTACAGAAGGTGTTGGTACCGAATTTATATTCTCCTTAAAGAAGGACAAATAAAAAAAGATTGCGCAAAACGCAATCTTTTTTAATTTTAATTTTCTTATGCTTCTTCGATAGCTTCAACTGGACATTGAGCTGCACATGCTCCACATTCTACACATGTATCAGCGTCGATTTCGTAGTGAGCTGCTCCTTCAGAAATAGCTTCAACTGGACATTGAGCTGCACATGCTCCACAGCTTACACAAGAATCTGTAATAACGTATGCCATATATGTATCCTCCTTTTCGAATTTATCAGGCTTCACTACCTGACCTTTTATTCATTTTAATACAATTTCGGAAAATATACAAGCAATTTTCATGTATAGAATGAGATACAATCACTAATTTTTTTTATGCTTTTTATATGCCTGAAGAATAATATTTTTTGCCGCTACTGCCTCTTGTTTTGTCGCCTCTCTCGTGTCTTTTAATGGATAATCCATTTTCAGATTTTCGTATTTGACTTTCCCCATCGAATGATATGGGAGCACATCAAGCGCTTTCACATTATCCAGAGTTGCCATAAATTCCCCCAGACGTTCTAAATAGTCTTTATATAAAGTAATTCCCGGAACAACCACATGGCGTATCCATATCGGAATATTTTTTTCATTCAGATATTTCGCAAATGCCAATATTCTTTTATTCGAATGTGACGTCAAAAGCTTATGTTTTTCATCGTCAATATGCTTAATATCCAGCATGACCAGACTCGTTACTGCCATGAGCATTTCCACTTTCTTCATGACCTCTTCATTCGCCGGCTGAAACATAATTCCTGACGTATCCAGACAAGTATGAACCCCTTCTGCATGAAGTTTTGTAAACAATTCAATCAAAAAATCCATCTGCATCATCGGTTCTCCACCCGTTACTGTTACACCACCACTTTTATAAAATGGAAGATTACTGTAAAACTTCGACAATGCCTCATCTACCGTCATCTGTGTGCCAATGCCTGGTTCCCATGTATCCGGATTATGGCAGTATTGACATCTCATCGGGCATCCTTGTAAAAAAATCACATAGCGAAGCCCTGGTCCATCTACTGTGCCGCAAGTTTCTATTGAATGTACATATCCTTTTGTCATTTTTATGCCTCCTAAACATGCCATAACTTATACTATGACTTTGTCCTCTGGTATATATAGTATAAAACAGGAGATGGAAAATATCCATCTCCTGCATAAACATTTCAAATAACTTGACTCTGCTTAAAATTACATTCCTTCGTGGAAAGTACGAGAAATAACATCGTCTTGTTGTTCTTTTGTAAGTTTAATAAAGTTTACTGCATAACCAGAAACACGTACTGTTAATTGTGGGTAGTTTTCTGGATGTTTTTGAGCGTCTAATAATGTTTCTCTTGTGAATACGTTAACATTTAAGTGGTGTCCACCTTGTTCTACGTATCCATCTAACATATTCACTAAGTTGTCAACTTGTTGTTGGTTTACTGCCATGTCAAATTCCTCCTTATTTATTAGTCTATTTTAATTATACTACACATTCTTCTATGAAGCATCAATTATTCAGCATCAACACTGTCTAAAATGTTAGGAATGTTGCATGCCATATCTTTGCAATCTCCAAGATCTACATCGATGTCACCAACAAAGATTTGATCTTCTTTTCCAAGAGCTCCTGGAATGATTGAGAATGTGTTTGAGATACCATCTTGAGCATGTCTGAATGGGATCTTAGCAACAGAAGCAAGTGAAGCTAAAGCTCCATGTGTATCACGTCTGTGCATTGGGTTAGCACCTGGTGCTAATGGTTCTCCAAGTTTTCTACCATCTGGTGTGTTACCTGTCTTCTTACCATATACAACGTTTGAAGTAATTGTAAGGATTGACATTGTTGGTACACCGTGACGGTATGTGTGGTGTTTACGAATCTTATCCATGAATGTACGAACTACTAATACTGCTAATTCATCTACATCATCATCATCGTTACCATATTTAGGGAAATCGCCTTCTACTTCGTAATCTACTACTAAACCGTCTTCATCACGAATTGTTTTTACTTTCGCATATTTGATAGCACTTAATGAGTCAGCAACTACTGAAAGACCAGCGATACCTGTTGCAAAGTAACGTTTTACTTCTCTGTCATGAAGAGCCATCTGAATCTTTTCGTAGCAGTATTTATCATGCATGTAGTGGATGATGTTCAATGTGTTTACATAAAGGTTTGCTAACCATTCCATCATATTATCAAATTTTTCCCATACATCATCAAAGTCAAGATATTCACCTTCAACTGGACGGTATTTTGGTCCTACTTGAACTTTTGATTTTTCATCAACACCACCATTGATAGCGTATAATAAACATTTAGCAAGGTTTGCACGAGCTCCGAAGAATTGCATTTCCTTACCAACTCTCATTGAAGATACACAGCAAGCGATAGCATAGTCATCACCGTGTGTAGAACGCATTAAATCATCGTTTTCATATTGAATTGAAGATGATTTGATTGACATCTTAGCACAGTATTCTTTGAATGCTTTTGGAAGTCTTGTTGACCAAAGCACTGTTAAGTTTGGTTCTGGAGCTGTACCAAGGTTGTCTAATGTGTGTAAATAACGGAATGATGTCTTTGTTACTAATGGACGTCCGTCGATACCAACACCACCGATTGATTCTGTTACCCATGTAGGGTCACCTGAGAATAATGCGTTGTATTCTGGTGTACGAGCAAATTTTACAAGACGTAACTTCATAATGAAGTGGTCAATATATTCTTGAGCTTGTTCTTCTGTGATCAATCCTCTTTCAAGGTCACGTTGAATATAGATATCAATAAATGTTGATGTACGTCCAAGGCTCATTGCAGCACCGTTTTGTTCTTTTACTGCTGCTAAATATCCAAAGTATAACCATTGGATTGCTTCTTTAGCGTTTGCAGCTGGTTGTGTAATATCGAATCCATAGATTCTACCTAATTCAGCTAATTCACCAAGTGCACGGATCTGTTCTGATAATTCTTCACGAAGACGGATGTTTTCACCTGTCATTCTTACTAATGATGTAGCAAGTTGTTGTTTCTTGTCTTCGATTAATTTGTCTGTACCGTATAAAGCAACACGACGGTAGTCACCGATGATACGTCCACGTCCATAAGCATCTGGAAGTCCTGTGATGATACCTGATTTTCTAGCTGCTCTCATTTCAGGTGTGTATGCATCGAATACACCTTGGTTGTGTGTTTTTCTGTATTTTGTAAAGATTTCTACTACTTCTGGGTCTACTTCATATCCGTTTTCTTTGCAAGCATTTTGTGCCATACGGATACCACCAAATGGTTGAAGTGAACGTTTGAAAGGTTTGTCTGTTTGGAAACCTACAATTGTTTCTAAATCTTTATTCAGATATCCAGGACCATGTGATGTGATACCAGAAATGATCTTTGTATCCATATCTAAAACGCCGCCAGCTTCGCGTTCTTGTCTACTAAGATCCATTACTTGTTCCCAAAGTTTTGTTGTAGCTTCAGTTGGTCCTGCCAAGAAAGAGTCATCACCTTCATATGGTGTGTAGTTTTCTTGAATGAAGTTACGTACGTTGATTGATGTACGATTCCAACGGCCTGGATTAAAACCATCCCAGTTTGAATGCCATTTTCTTTCCATGAGATAAATCCCCCTTGATTTAAATATAATGCTTTTAGTCTTTTCTAACTTTTTTTATTATAACTTGGTTAATTTTTTAACGCAACAATTATATTTATAGATTTTGTATTAAATCAAATACACTATTCCTATCTTTCGCAAAATTTAAGAATTTTTTTTAACCATTTCTTAGTTCTATGGTGTATAGTGGAAGATAGTTATGATTGGAGGTAAAATCTATGAAGAAAAAGTTAAGATTAATAGCACTTGTTTTAAGTATTTCCCTCATATGCTGTTGCTGTAACAACACTTCGGCAGATGAAGAAAATGATCCCCCTGTTTCTAACAATGTAAACACTGATACTAATGAAGATACACCCAATGAGAACCAAAGCAAATTGGACGTATTAAGGCCTATTGCTTATAGCAATATCGACGGTCTTGTACTTGAACCAGGTTCTTACATTTCTATTATAGGTAGATATGATGAAGGAAGCTACTGGGAAGAAGTGGAAAATGGCGCCAGTCAGGCTATAGAAGACATCAACGATGCGCTTGGTTATAAAGGTGATGACAAAATTAAGCTGAATTTCAGTGCACCAGACATATGTGATGATGTTGATGAACAGATCAATATCCTGGACGAAGAATTAGCAAGGTATCCTGTTGCAATTTGCATCTCTGCAATCGACACAACAGCCTGCGCAGTCCAATTCGACCTTGCTGCAGAAAACAGTATCCCAATTATCACATTTGACTCTGGAAGTGACTACCAGAATATTACCGCACATATTTCTACAAACAATAAAGAAGCTGCTCAGACAGCCGCTGCCGAACTTGCTGCATTAACAGGCGGGACTGGTGAAGTCGCTGTTTTTGTACAAGATTCTTTATCAATGACAGCAAAAGATCGCAAGCAAGCTTTTATCGACAAACTTGCAAAAGACTTTCCTGATATCTCAGTTGTAAATATTTATCATTTGGATGAATTAGAAGATATGGCAAAACAGATTGCCGAAGAACAAAATGCAGATATCACAAATGAGGAAGAAAAAATTGATCCTGCTACATTTACACAGGAGGATGTAATTAAATATATTTTAGAAAAAAATCCTAACTTGAATGCAGTTTATGCAACGAACCAGGATACCACACAATTGGTTGCCAACGCCCTTGCTTCTCTCGAAAAAGATGACTTATACTTTGTCGGATTTGACGGCGGCGAAGAGCAATTGGAGCTGCTTGAAGATGAAGAAGTGGATGGCTTGATTGTTCAAAATCCATACGGTATGGGCTATGCAACTGTAATCGCTGCTGCAAGAACTGTATTAGATCTTGGTAATGAAGCTGTAATCGACAGCGGATACACATGGGTAACAAAAGAAACCATGGGCGATGCTGAAATCAAAAAAATGTTATATTAAAAATATATGCTGTGCTCAGCATGAAAAAAAGTCCCGATGATCCGGGACTTTTTTTGCGTTTAAAACTAGGTTGCATGGGCAAATTTTTACTGCTAACTTCTTTTAAGTATCTCGATACTCAGCCTCCCCTTTTTCTAATGACAAATATATCGACTCAGAGGCATCGGTTTCCGCACAGCCTCTGAGTCGATATATTTGTCATAGTTGTCGGAATTTGACGCATGATTTTTTGCAAGTTTCCTCTCATCTTGTGATATGATATACGTGTTACATAAAGCTGTTCAGTATGACCTTTACAATGAAGGCTTTCTGAACTGTGAATATAAAATACGACATAGGGGGCATTTTGTATGGGCGAAGTTCATTATATGATTTCAGAAGCCGCCAAACGTGTAAGTGTTGAAACTCACGTTCTCAGATACTGGGAAGAGGAATTAGACCTTTCTATTGGCCGCACTGAAATGGGACATCGATACTATACAGAAGAGGACGTACAGCTATTTAACTGTATCAAGGAACTAAAAGAGCAGGGCATGTTACTAAAAGACCTAAAAGGATTGATTCCGGACATGCTCCGTGCAAGAGAAAAGCTAAAAGTACAAAAAGCAGAGAAAATACAAGTTCCAAAACAGAAAGAAGAAAAAGCACCCGCAGAAGCACCAAAACTCACTCCGATTCAGGAGGCCCTACTTGAGAATAACAAACTTCTGGAAAATTCCATCAGTCTGGCTGTTTCAAAAGCTGTTATTACTGAAATGGATTTTCTTTTCCAGGCCAAAGAACGTCAGGAAGAAGAACGCTATAAAAAACTAGACTGTCTGATCAGACAACAGCAAACACTTCGAAAAGAATCTGCAAAATCGACACCACTCAAAAACTTCCGCAGACTTTTTGAAATGTAACTTTTCTGAAAAGATACCACGAAAACAATCCCCACTGAAATCCAAAGTTTTATTACTTTGCTTTTCAGTGGGGATGTTTTTCATTTTATCTGCACTGGTCTCCCAGTCTTCCATATCTTTTCGTCATACTGAAAATCTCATTTTTCAGATCTTCAGATAAATCTTCTGGTGTTAATCTCCATTTCCAATTGATGCCCACGGTAGAAGGCTGATTCATACGTGTCTCATTTCCTTTTCCAAGATAATCCTGCATCGGAATGATTGCCATATCTGCCTTGCTCTGCAATACGAGACCAACCAGAGAACGATACAGTTCTTCATCCGGCGTATGATAATCACACAAATAGTCTCTTACCATCTGTCTCTCTTCCTGTGTGATACTCTGAAGCCATCCTGTGATTGTCTCGTTGTCGTGCGTTCCTGTATACGCCACACAATTTTCGTTATAATTGTGTGGAAGATAATCATTTGCGCATCCGGAATCTCTGGAGTCAAATGCAAACTCTAATACTTTCATTCCCGGAAATTCACTGTCTTTCACAAGCTGTCTAACCGAATCAGTCATATATCCCAGATCCTCTGCGATCACTTCGCGATTTCCTAATACTTGTTTCATTCTCCTAAACAAAGCGACGCCAGGTCCTTTTTCCCAATGACCGCCTGCTGCCGTCTCTGCTCCATATGGAATCGAAAAATACTCATCAAATCCACGGAAGTGGTCAATACGCACCACGTCATACATTTCAAAGCAGTGCGCAAGCCTCTTCATCCACCAGTCAAAACCGGTCCAATTATGGTAATCCCAGCGATAAAGGGGGTTTCCCCATAGCTGACCAGTTGCGGAGAACCCATCTGGAGGACAACCGGCTACTGCTACAGGTACATTATCCTGGTTTAATTGGAATAATTCAGGATGTGCCCATGTATCGGCACTATCCATTGCTACATAAATCGGAATATCTCCGATGATCTTGATGCCTTTTTCATTCGCATATTGCTTCAATGACATCCATTGTTTATAAAATGTAAACTGCAAAAATTGCTGAAACTCGATATCAAAATACAATTCTCTGCGGTAATATTCCATTGCATTTCCCCAACGAAGGCGAATATCTTCCGCCCACTCTGTCCATGGTTTTCCTGCAAATCGATCTTTTACCGCCATAAAAAGAGCATAATCCGAAAGCCACCAGTTATTCTTCTGCATATACTCAGAATACTCTGGATTCTGGCTGATATTACTGCGCTCATAAGCTCTTCTTAAGAGCTGGTATCTACCATTGTATATCTTTTCATAATCGACTTCTGTTTCATTTTCTCCAAAATTGACTGCATCACATTCTTCTTTTGTTAGAAGCCCTTCTTCTATTAATGCTTCCAAACTGATAAAATATGGATTTCCTGCATAGGTTGAAAAGGATTGGTATGGGGAATCTCCAAAACTGGTTGGTCCAAGGGGCAGAATCTGCCAGTATGTCTGCCCTGCTTTTTTCAGCCAGTCTACAAACTCATATGCCGTTTTTGAAAAACATCCAATCCCATATTTCGAAGCCAAACTCGTAATTGATAATAATATTCCTGCTGTTCTATTCACCTTTAGTCACTCCTGTCTCAATTATTACACCATAGTGGTCGGAAACAACCGGATATTCCTTTCCATTAAATACCACTCTGCTGCCCTTTACCTCTACTTCATTTTTACTCCAAATCAAGTCAATTCTCATTCCAGAATCAGTAATTCCCTTATCTCGCCATCCATCGATCACACCATTTACCGTATTTCCTCCATCTTTTTCTGCTGCCATGATATAACTGTCTTTCCATCCATAATGCGCTACATAGTCATATCCCTCATTACGGACCTGGGCAGGACTGTTGAAATCTCCCATGATCCATACATTACCATCCAAATCTCTCAAAGCATCCTCTACTTTGTTCCACTGATCTCTAAATGGTTCCTCTGCATCATCCCACCAGCCCATATGAACGTTATAATACCAGTTTTCTCCGTCATGCGCTGTTTTGATTCCAAGAATCTTACGAGTCTTCCAGTTGTGATAATCCTGCACACGGCTCGTCGGAATCTGTCGTGTCTCTAAAATCGGCTTGTCGCTAAATAAGGCAATCCCTTCATCATAAATTCCATATCCCAGCTTAATCGGGATCCAGGTCCAATAGTATGTAAGTCCGTTTTCTAAAAGAAGTTCCGCAACTCTCGCCGCATGATTATCCATACGTACAACGCCGCTGTATCCCTTGCATCTTGTATAACCTTTCAGCATCACACTCGGACGTATTGGTGCATCGATACTTTGATTCACTTCCTGTAACCCTATAATGCCCGGTCTTTCATTCTTAACCATATCCACAAACTGCATTAATTTTTCTTCATAATTCTTCTCAATTAAACTATGTGTATTTAATGTAAGAATCTTCATTTTTCACACTTCCTTTTGAACTCTGAATCCCGTTTAAACTCCTATAAAATATCGTTAATATCTGATTTTAATACATCTGCTTTTGGACCATAGATTGCCTGAATCCCATTGTCCTTCTTAATAAGGCCCAACGCACCTTCTGCTTTCCATGCATCTAACTCTGCAACGCGGTCAAGATCTTTGACTGTCACACGAAGCCTTGTCATACATGCATCTACTAAAGTAATGTTTTCTCTTCCGCCTAAAAGAGCGATAATTCGTTCTGGCTGACTGTCTCCTGTCTGTTTTTTACTGCCGGTATTCTCTGCAGCTGTTTCTTCTTCATTGGCATTTTCATCTGTATAGTTTCCTAAACGCCCTGGTGTCGCAAATTTGAACTTCCCTATCATGAAGTAAGCTACAAAATATCCAATCACAAAAAATGCAACTACACATATCACAAAGTGGATAATATCTCCTGTAAGCCCCGCTTTTACCGACATCGGAATACGTGTTAAGAATTCCAGATTACCGAAAGAGTGAAGTCTTAGATCGATAATTCCTGCCATTGCAAATGCGCATCCTTGAAGAACCGCGTATACAATGTAAAGTGGCAACGCACAGAACATAAACATGAATTCTAATGGTTCTGTAACACCTGTCAAAAATACTGCTAATACTGTTGAAATAAACATAGAACGGTAATTTTTACGTTTATCTGCATCTACTCTTCTGAACATTGCAAGTGCAATACCAAGAAGAAGTCCTGTTGCGCCAATCATCTGGCCAACTTTGAAACGTGCTGGAGTTACTGTTGTAAGCAAGTCTGTATAAGCTGCCATATCTCCTGCATCTTTGAAATTGATTAAGTCTGTTACCCATGCAAGCCACAATGGATCTTGCCCAAATACCTGTGTTCCCACATTTGCACCTGTTAGGATTGTATATGTACCTCCGAATGAGGTATAGTTCATTGGAATTGTAAGCATATGATGTAATCCGAATGGAAGTAAAAGTCTTTCCAATGTTCCATAAATAAATGGTGCCAGAACCGGCGATGTTGCAGATGAGTTTGCAATCCATACCCCAAAACTATTGATACCTGTCTGTACTACTGGCCAAACAACTGCCATTACCAGAGAAATGATTACCGACCATGCAATAACTACCATAGGTACGAAACGCTTACCGTTAAAGAATGCCAATGCTTCTGGTAATTTTCTGTAGTTATAATATTTGTTATAAACCATGCCACCAACAAAACCTGCGATAATTCCGACGAATACACCCATATTAAGTGCAGGTGCTCCAAGTACCGATGTAAAATATCCGTCTACTGCAATTTCCTGACCAAATAGTGTATGCGTTACTGCATTTGGATCTGCAAGCATCTCACTTGTTACTCCAAAAATCGCACCAGTAATTGAGTTGATCAAAACAAATGCAATAATCGCCGCAAAAGCACCGCCTGCTCTTTCTTTTGCCCATGAACCACCGATTGCAACTGCAAATAAAATATGCAGGTTATTGATAATTGCCCATCCAATGTTTTCCATAGTGCTTCCGATCGTCATCACTACGCTCATATCCACACCAGCCATTTGAACCAGTTTTCCAACACTGATCATCAAGCCCGCTGCCGGCATAACTGCGATAACTGCCATCAATACTTTTCCAAGTTTCTGTAAAAAGTCAAAATTGAATTTGAATTTCTTCTTTTCTGTTTTTTCAGGAACCACTGTTTCGGCAACAGTCTCTACAACTTCCTCGCACTTTGGAGAAATTGTAAGTACTGCTGTTTTTCCTGCTTTGACTTCTCCTGTACCATATTCTAAGATTTTCTCTTCTAATCCACCACAAATCAAAACCGGTGTAATTGTCTGAAGTCCTTTCGCCTGAATTCCGGCTATATCTGCTTCCGCAATTAAATCACCCTTTTTTACTTTATCTCCCACTTTCACATGCGATTTAAAGACTTCTCCATTTAGTGAAACTGTTTCCAGACCAAAATGGACTAAAATTTCCATTCCATCTTCACCAGCAAATTCATAGGCATGAAGAGTGTCAGCAACAGAGATGACTTCTCCATCCACCGGACTTACTATCTTACCGTCTGTTGGAATGACTGCTATCCCATCTCCCAAAATCTTTTCTGAGAACACAGGATCTGGAACTTCTTCTAACGGTACTACTTTCCCATTTAAAGGGGACACAATCTGCATTTTCATACAGGTGTTACTTTTATTGCTCATGTTGAAACCTCCTCTTTTGAATCATCATCTTCATTCCGCCGGCATCCATTGATTGCATTTTTTCATTTGCGCGCTATTTATGCAACCGTTTGCACTAAATGTACTCCTTTTTGTACAATTTTTCAAGGGCTTTTCCCCTATAAATTTTGATTTTTATATATTCCACAATTTTTAGTTTCTTATTTTGTGCAATTTGTAACTATTTTTATGCAATCGTTTGCACTACTCGATTTCTCAATGTTTTTTTCCTCAGAAACAAAAAAATCGAGGCATATCCATACGGATACGCCTCGCTATCAATCAATCTATTTGGAAAGAGCTGATTTGTGGAGAGTTTATGATCAGGAGGGGAACCACTAATTCAGTTTCCAAATATCGTTATTGTAATCTTCAATTGTTCTATCAGATGAGAAGTAAGCAGCTCTTGCTGTATTTACTAACATCTTCTTAGCCCATTCTTTTCTGTCTGTATAATCTGCAAACATTTTTTCTTTTGCAGCGATGTAATCTTTCACATCAAGTAATGCCATGAACCAGTCTTTGTTAATTAAATCGCCGTGTACACGTCCTAAGTTTTCGATGTCACCGATCGCTTTTAATTCGTCGCTCACAATGAAATCTACGATCTTCTTAACTTCTGCATCGTTATTGTAGATATCGCATGAACGGTAGCTTCCTGTTTCATAAAGCTTGATTACTTCTTCACTCTTCTTACCGAAGATATAGATGTTTTCTTCGCCAACTAAGTCACAGATTTCTACGTTTGCACCATCCATTGTTCCAAGTGTAACAGCACCATTTAACATGAATTTCATGTTACCTGTTCCTGAAGCTTCTTTTGAAGCAAGTGAAATTTGTTCTGAAACATCACATGCAGGGATTAATTTAGAAGCTTTTGTTACATTGTAGTTTTCTACCATAACAACTTGTAAATATGGACTTACTTCTGGATCGTTCTTAATTAATTCTTGTAAGCAAAGGATTAAGTGAATGATATCTTTTGCAAGAATATATGCAGGAGCTGCCTTAGCACCAAAGATCATAGTGATTGGTGTTGCTGGAAGTTTTCCTGATTTGATTTCCAAATATTTGTGAATGATATATAATGCATTCATTTGTTGACGTTTGTATTCATGTAAACGTTTAATTTGGATATCAAAGATTGCATTTTCATTAATTTCGATGCCTTCTGTTTCAGCAATGTATTTTTTAAGTGCAACTTTGTTGTTCTTCTTAATTGCAAGCATTTGATTTAATACTGCATCATTGTCAACAAATTTTAAAAGTTCTTCTAATTCATTTGCATCTTTCTTCCAGCCGTTTCCGATCAACTCAGTAATAAATGCTGAAAGTTCTGGGTTACAATGCATTAACCATCTACGGAATGTAATACCGTTTGTTTTGTTATTGAATTTATTAGGATAAATGTCATAGAACATTTTTAATTCTGAATCCTTCAAAATTTCTGTATGAAGGGCAGCCACACCATTTACACTGAATCCATAGTGGATATCCATGTGTGCCATGTGTACACGACCGCTTTCATCGATGATTGCAACTCGTGGATCTGTATATTTCTCTTTTACACGTTTATCTAATTCATAGATGATTGGAAGTAAATGTGGCACAACTTCTTCTAAGAATGAGATTGGCCATTTTTCCAATGCTTCTGCAAGAATCGTATGGTTTGTGTATGCACATGTCTTGCTTACGATTTCGATTGCTTCATCCATTGATACTCCGCGTTCCATCAATAAACGGATCATTTCTGGAATTACCATTGATGGATGAGTATCGTTGATTTGAATTACAACGTGATCATACATCTTTCTAACGTCAAATCCATTTTCATCCATTTCTTTTAAGATGAGTTGAGCAGCGTTGCTTACCATGAAATATTGTTGGTAAATTCTGAGTAATTGTCCATCTTTATCGCTGTCATCTGGATATAAGAATAATGTTAAGTTCTTTTCGATGTCTTTCTTGTCGAAGTTGATGCCTTCGCCTACCATAGTTTCATCGATTGTTGCAACATCAAACAAATGTAATTTGTTTGTGCTATTTTCATAGCCAGTTACATCGATGTCATATAATTCTGATGTTAATGTAAAATCTTTGAATGATACTTTGAAACTTGTGTCAGTTTTTGTTAACCAGCCTTCTTTTTCAATCCAAGGATTTTTCACTTCTTTTTGTTTGCGGTTTTCAAATACTTGTTGGAATAAACCATAGTGATAGTTAAGACCAACACCCGCACCATTTAATCCCAATGTTGCAATGGAATCAAGGAAGCATGCTGCAAGTCTTCCAAGTCCACCATTACCAAGAGATGGTTCTGGTTCTACTTCTTCAATTTCTGTTAAGTCTTTATTATTATTTGCTAACAATGTTTTTACATCGTCATAAATTCCTAAATTTATTAAATTATTTGAAAGCAATTTACCAATCAAGAATTCTGCAGAAATGTAATATACTTTTTTATTTCCTGCTTTTCTTTCTTTTCCCTTGCTCATTTCTTTTACTACGGACAACAAAGCATAATAAATCTGTTCATTCGATGCATCAGCAATTTCCATGCCTAATTTCTTTTCTAATACTTTCTGTAAATTCATTTATTCAATCTCCTTATGAATAACTTTGTTTTTGTCGCTTGCGCTTGCTTAGTGCAATCGCTTGCATCCAATTTAACTTGTTTTTCCAGCATTTTCAAGCCCTTTTCTCATTTTTCTCCACTTTGCACAAGATTTTACGAAAATTTCATGCATTTTTACTCTTTACAACGCAATTTTTTTCGCATTTTTATGCAATAGTTGACTTTTTTAACTCAATAATTTAAACTTATAATTAGTTTCAAATAGAAGGAGGCCCTTTATGCCTGTTACAATAAAAGACGTTGCCGCTCTTGCTGGCGTATCACCGTCTACCGTTTCCAGAACTTGTAAGAACAACCCATCTATTAGCAACGAAACAAAAGAAAAAGTAAGACGTGCTATGGCTGAACTTGGCTATGAACCTAATTTCCAGGCAAGTAATCTGGCAACAAACAACTCAAGAACCATCGGAATCATTCTCCCTGTATCCACAAAAGAGCAATATGAAAACACTTTTTACTTAGAAGTTATCCGTGGTATTACACAATTCTGCAATCAACGCCAGTATGCTACCACAATCATAACTGGTCAAAACGAAGAGGAAATGCTGCAAATGATCAAAACTGTAGTTCGCAGAGGACAAGTTGACGGATTTATTGTACTGTATTCCAAACATCGCGACCCTGTTATCGACTTTCTAGATACGGAAGGTATTCTTTACGTATTGCTCGGTAAAGCGTATCAGCTTGCAAATCAGACCATCTATATTGATAATGACAACATCGTTGCAGGTCAGGAAGCAAGTGAATATTTATACAATTTAGGTCACAGAAGAATAGCTTTTCTCGGGCGCGGCGATGACATGCTGGTTTCTACCGATAGAAAAACCGGTTTCCAGTTAAATGCACTGCGTCATAATCTAGAGCTTCCTCCAGAATACAATCTTGAGATGCATTCTGTATTTTGCGAAAGCTGTGCTGTTTCTATCCGTGATTTACTCTGCAGCAAAAACAGACCTACTGCCATCGTTGTATGTGATGATATACTCGCATCTGCCCTAACCCGTATTTGTCGAGAAATAGACTTTGCTATTCCAGATGATCTGTCAATTATCTCATTCAACAATTCTATGTATGCGAAGCTCTCTTCTCCTCAACTGACATCATTTGATGTCAACAGTTGTCAGCTTGGAATCGAGTGCGCTTCACAGATCATTAATCATATTGAGAATCCAAATCTTCTGGCAACTAAGATTATCGTTCCTCATTTTATTGTAGAAAGAGACAGTTGCAAACGAATATAGACGCAAAAAAAGTGCGGATAACATTTTGTTACCCACACTTTTTTAATTTTGTTTTAAATAATTTGCAAACTTTGTATAGTTTGGCAGCCATGTCAGATTGACGGTTCCAATCGAACCATTTCTCTGTTTGGCAATAATAATTTCTGCCACATTTTTCAATTCTGTATCTTTATTGTAATAGTCATCTCGATATATAAACATTACCACGTCCGCATCCTGTTCAATCGCTCCAGATTCACGAAGATCCGAGAGCATTGGTCTGTGCTCAGGTCTTTGCTCTACAGCACGGCTAAGCTGCGATAATGCGATCACAGGTACATTCAATTCTCTTGCAAGCCCCTTAAGTGATCTTGAAATATCCGAAATCTCCTGTTGTCTTGATTCACTTCTGCCACCTACCCTGCCAGTCATCAACTGCAAATAGTCAATAATAATCAAATCAAGTCCTTGTTCTAATTTGAATTTACGACATTTCGAGCGCAGTTCGGAAATAGAAATGCCCGGTGTATCATCAATGATTAATTTCGAACGTCCAATAATACCAGCACTTTCAATCAATTTCTCCCAATCTTCATCCTTCAGATTTCCTGTACGAAGTGATTGCGAATCCACCTGTGCTTCCAGTGAAAACAAACGATTCACCAGCTGTTCTTTTGACATTTCCAAACTAAAAATAGCAACCGACTTTTTCACTTTGAATGCAACATGCTGCGCGATATTGAGTACAAAAGCTGTTTTCCCCATTGATGGTCTGGCAGCTACCAGAATCAAATCAGATGGCTGCAGACCTGCCATTTTGTAATCCAGATCAAGAAATCCTGTCGGAATCCCAGTAACACTTCCGCTGGTTTTCGATGCCAGTTCAATTTTTTCGAGTGCATTAAGCACAACATCTTTAATCGGAACAAAATCTCCCGTATTTCGCTTTTGAACAAGCTCAAATACTTTCTTTTCTGTAGTTTCCAACACGGCTTCCATAGGTTCTTTTCCCAAATAACACATATTGGAAATTTCTTCATTAAGTTTAATCAGACGACGAAGCATCGATTTTTCAGCGACAATCTCTGCGTAGTATTTTACGTTGGCAGAGGTTGGAACCGCTGTCACCAGATCTCTCACGAACTCCAGACTGCTGATTTCTGCCGGCACATCCTTTTCTTTCAGACGCTCCTGCAATGTAATCAGATCCACAGGTTTTCCTTCATTATAAATCTCAACAATCGTATCAAAGACAACGCCATAAGCAGACTGATAGAAATCTTCCCCTGCAATAATTTCAGACGAAGTTAGAATCGCATCTCTATCCATCAACATCGAACCCACTACAGCCTGCTCGGCTTCCATACTATGTGGCAGTACTCGTTTTATGAGTGCTTCATCCATAGTGTGCCTCCTATTATCAAGCATTTATTATGCTTCTATATTATGCCTCTTTTACAATCACTTTTAATTCTGCTGTAACTTTTGCATGTAATTTTACTGGTACAGCATGTGTTCCCAATGTCTTGATTGCATCTTTCACTTGAATTTTCTTTTTGTCAATGTCATAACCCATTTGTTCTTTTACTGCAATCGCAATTTCTTTTGAAGACACAGAACCAAATGTTCTTCCGCCTTCTCCTACTTTAATTGCAAGTTCAACTTTCCCTGCTTCGATTTTCTTAGCAAGTTCTTGTGCTTCTTTTAAGATTTCCTGAGCTACTTTTTCTTCATTTGCTTTCTTTAATTTCAGATCATTTAAATTCTTATTTGTTGCTTCAATTCCTAATTTCTTTGGTAAAATAAAGTTTCTTGCATAACCATCATTCACATTGACAATTTCACCTTTTTTGCCAAGTGATTTTACATCTTCTAATAAAATAACCTTCATATTATTATTTTCCTCCTAAATATCTCCTTCTGAAATCATAATATCAATTACGTCTTTCAGTTGTGCGATTGCTTCTCCCATAAGCGTATGCTGGAACTGTGCTCCGGCTGTATTTATATGACCGCCACCGCCAAGACGTTCCATAATAATCTGCACATTCACTTCATCTATCGATCTTGCACTGACATAAATCTTTCCATTGTACTCTGTCAAAACAAACGATGCTTTGATTCCATTGATATTGAGCAGTTCATTTGCAGCCTGCGCCCCGATAATTGTTGGGCTGTCTATTTCTTTATTCTGACAACGTGCAATTGCATATACGTCTCTAAACACTTCTGCACTGCTAATAATTTCTGCTTTCACGCGATAACTATCGATATCATCTCGGAACATCTTTCTCACATAAGTAATATCCGCACCACATCTTCTCAAAAAAGCAGCCGCTTCAAATGTTCTTACTCCTGTACGATTCATGAAATTGTTGGTATCAATCATAATTCCGGCATACATACTATTCGCTTCAATACTGCTGATTTTAATATCATCCGAAATATACTGAAGTACTTCAGCTACCATCTCACATGCTGATGAAGCATATGGTTCTATATACGACAGAATAGTATTTTCAATCACATCACTGCCTTGTCTGTGATGGTCAAATACTACTATTGTCTTCGCTTTTCTGAGAAGTTCCGGACACTCTGTAATCTCCGGCTTATTCGTATCCACAACGACTACCATTGTATTGTCAGTCATAATATCAGGTACATCTGCTGACCTAATGAACATATCATCGGGATACGCTGCACTTTCACAGAACAATTGATATAATGGGCGTACAGATGATGTAATGTCATTCAGCACAATATATGCTTTCTTCTCCATCGTTTTTGCTGCACGATAAATTCCCACAGCCGCACCAAAAGAATCCGCATCTGCCATACGATGCCCCATTACGATTACCTGATCTTTCGCCATAATAAATTCTCGCAGCGCTTCTGCTTTCACACGTGCTTTTACTCTGACATTCTTTGCAGTCTGTTCTCTCTTACCACCATAATAGGCGATATTTTTTCCTTGTTTTACAACCGCCTGATCGCCACCACGGGCAAGTGCCAGGTCAATCGCAATACGTGCATGATTGTAACTTTGAGAATACGTATCTGCTGAAATCCCCATACCAATACTCAGTGTCACAGGCATCGTGTTACCGATATTTACACTTTTTGCCTCTTCCAAAATAGAGAACTTATTCTTTTCCATCTCTTTAAAGAAATGTTTCTTTACTACAAAGAAATATTTGTCTTTTTCCATCTTCTTGACCAGACCGTCGCAGTTTGACAGATATTGATTGATTTTACGGTCAATCAGAGCGACCAGAAGCGATTGTCTTACTTCTTCTACACTCTCCATAACTTCTTCATAGTTGTCAATATAAATAAGTCCCGAAACCAACTTTTGATCTTCATTTTCTCTAATATAGTGATTTAATTCTGTAATGTCGTCTAACGATACTGTAACAAAATACGCTCTATCCTTCGGCAAATTAAATATATTCTCTTTATTATCGGTTTCCGGAATAGAAACTCTCGAAATACGCGCATAATAATCTCTGCCTTCGTAGTCCACATCAAGTCCTATTCTTTCATCCTCTTCTTTCGGAAAGACGCCTCGATTCAGATCATGAATAAAATTACTCAAATATTTATCCACTACAGACTTTTCACCAAATATTTTTTGAAAGCTGTCATTTGCCCAGATAATCTTTCCATCATCCATCATAATCGCATATGGTGTAGATAATTCGCACAACAGGACATCCTGTACTGAACTGTATTGTGATGCAAAATCTGCCAGATCAGTGAGTATCAGTGATTTATTATGAAAATACAAAAGTCCTGCCGAAATCACATAAGTCAATACAAATAAACACATGACAAAACCAGCATTACGGTCAATCACAAACATCCAAATATTCATGATAATCAGTATGACTGCCATGATTATCGGCCATTGCATATACAGTTTTAGTTGTCTCTTCAAATGTATATTGTTTTTCATAGTCCTATCCTTTATTCTTCGTATCCGTTTGGATTTTCTGACTGCCATCTCCATGAATCAGCACACATTTCCTCCAAACCTTTTGTTGCTTCCCAGCCTAATTCTGCCTTTGCCTTTGCAGGATCTGCATAGCATGATGCAATGTCACCTGGTCTTCTGGCTTTGATTTCATATTTAATTTCTTTTCCGCAGGCTTTGCTAAATGCTTTTACCATATCTAATACAGAATAACCATTTCCTGTACCAAGGTTATAAACACATACACCTGCTTTTTCTTCAATCTTTTTCAAAGCTTTCACATGACCAAGCGCAAGGTCAACCACATGAATATAGTCTCTTACACCTGTTCCATCATGTGTGTCATAATCATTTCCAAATACGCCGAGACATTCTCTCTTGCCTACCGCTACCTGAGTAATAAACGGCATCAGATTGTTCGGAGTTCCTTTTGGATTTTCACCAATTGTGCCACTTTCATGCGCTCCAACAGGATTGAAATAACGGAGCAATACCACATTCCATTCCGGATCAGATGTATGTAAATCTGTCAAAATCTGTTCTAACATTGATTTTGTCCATCCGTATGGATTCGTACATTGTCCCTTTGGACACTCTTCTGTAATTGGAATAAATGCAGGGTCTCCATATACCGTTGCAGATGAACTGAAGATAATGTTTTTTACATCAGCTTCTCTCATGGCATTACACAAAACCAAAGTTCCAGCAATATTATTGTCATAATATTCTAACGGTTTTGAAACAGACTCTCCTACTGCTTTCAGACCCGCAAAATGAATCACTGCATCAAAATCATTTTCTTCAAAAATCTGTTTCATAGCCAACGCATCACGAATATCCGCCTGGTAGAACTTAATTTCTTTTCCAACGATCTTTTCTACGCGCTTTAAAGCTTCCTCACTTGCATTACACAAATTGTCAACAACAACAATATCGTATCCTGCATGAATCAACTCAATACATGTGTGGCTGCCAATATAACCGGCTCCACCTGTTACTAAAATTGCCATAATATTACCTCCTATTTTTCAGGCCTAACATTTATTCTTATGCTTTCCACAGATTCTGTGGGTATAGTCCAGAATCCTTTAATCCTTTGATTGCCGCCTGAACAAATGGCTTATCTTCTTTGTAAGTTACTCCATACCACTTGTCACTTGATGTAAGTACTGTTACTGTTGCTTTTTTTTCTGCCAGCAAATCACTTACAACAGATGGCAGGTAATATTCACATTTCATTGGATTTACCTTTAATCCCTCTTCTAAAAATGCTGGGAATCCTTTTTGTATTTCTTTTAGCATACTTGCAGTAAATCCCCACATATTCATAGATACGATACTTCCTTTTGGAAGCGTGATCCATGTTTTTCCATCATCCTCGGTATAGGCAGCGCCATCGTCCTTCTTTTCAATTCTTGTTCTCTCTGTCACACTTACAAGTTCACCTGCTTCATTTGTACAGCAAACTCCTCGTGATACATGACCATTTTCTGTAAGTGTATTTTCTAACTGATATCCTACCATTGTATAGCGATATAAATCGTCATCTTCATGTGTAGATAAAAAGTCATAGATCTTTTGGAATGCATCTCTTCCATAATAGTCATCTGCATTAATCACGGCAAATGGTCCATCTACTTCTTCGATACTGCTTAAGACTGCATGAGCTGTTCCCCAAGGTTTCACTCTGCCTTCTGGCACTTGAAATCCTTCTGGAATATTATTGATATCTTGGAAGACATATGCTACTTCCATTTCTTTTTCGATACGCTTTCCAACTGTTTCTTTGAAATCTAATTCATTTTCTTTTTTAATGATAAATACTACCTTATCAAAACCTGCTCTTTTTGCGTCAAAAATCGAAAAGTCCATAATAATATGACCTTGTTCGTCGATTGGATCGATTTGTTTCAAACCACCATATCTGCTTCCCATTCCTGCTGCCATAATTACTAAAACTGGTTTTTTCATATTCCTTTCCTCCCAAATTGCGCACTATAATAGTTTATTATAGTACATTCCACTTTAAAAATCAATGATATCAAAAAAGGGGAAATCGGTTAACCGATTTCCCTTGCCATAGGCCTTTTACTTCCTGATGCCTACATGATTAAATTGAAACTTTTCTCTCTGTTAAACTGAAATTTTCTGCACTTTTTATTATAGCTTTTTCCACATAAATAATTCTTGCTTCCTTTGTTTTAAACTAAACTCATGATTATTATTATAGAAACCAACAAACTCAAAAAGAATGCCCAAACTGGTCAATGCACCTGCCACAAAATCATCTATCGGATTATTAAAAATCATTGCCAATACTCCAAATTGATGATTTAAAATAACAAACAAAAAACAAATACCACCTATAATAAAGCACTTATTTAATTTCTTTCTTTTGACTTCTTTTTCACTGTTGCTATATTCTGCAACTTTCAATACAGTTTCTTTTAATTCTTCATTCATTTTCTCGCTTTTCCTTTCTCCATCCAATAATTCTCGCAAATCAATTTCATAATAATCTGCCATCTCAATTAGCGTATCTAAATCAGGCATATTATTACCGGTTTCCCATCTTGATACAGACCTTCGAGATACATTAAACTGTTCTGCAAGTTGTTCCTGAGTAAGCCCTTTCTCTTTACGAAGTTCTTTCAAGAATTCTCCAATTTTTATTTGATTCATATTTCTGACCTCCTTGAAAAACATCATATCTACTACCCACTAAAAAGTACATGACACAAAGCGAGCAATGCCTATTTTATTTAATGGGACACTTAATGTCTCATACATTATCAATTAAGAAAATTCAAATTCATGCGTGTTTTCAGACTCGCCAGAAGCCTGAAATTTGTCTTTTCTTTACCTTATTCTAATCAAGCACATCAGTGATAAATATTGTGATTTCGTCACTGATTTTATCATATTCGTAATCATGAATATAATGAGGACAATTTAGTATTAAGAGTTCTCCATTTTCAACAT
>JBGVGF010000033.1:0-15968 GCA_045121495.1 Faecalimonas sp. | reverse complement strand
CTTTCGGGATATTCCATGCCATTCCATGCCAAAAATGTTGTAAACCTCTAAAACTACATACCTCGGTTTCAAACATCAATGTAACAATCTCGTTATGAGATATAATTCTGTCGATGATGTCACCTAATCTGCAAGGCAATCTCAAAAGCAACCCCTGTTCTTCGGCATTTCTTTTTTCCAAAAGTTCATCAAACACTTTCATGACATCATCATAAAAATAAACATTCATATTGCTTCTCATGGCTTCTTTAAGGCTCTTAATCTTTTCAATTGTTAATCTTTCCATATCACTCGCTCCAATCTAATTTCTGGCCACAATGGTAGCAATAATCTGCGATTCCGGTTCCAGTAAAACCTTGCCCACAATTTGGGCATCTGTACAAATCCGTGTATCTAATACCGTCTCCGCCTATATGTACTGGTTTCTTCGGAATCTGCTTTTCCAATGCCTCACATGCCACTACACATGCATCTTCAACTGCCTTTAATCTTGCTTTTTCAGCATTAAATCCTGCGTAGTATTCTATTTTCCAAAGTGCATCCCGACTTGTATCGGGGTGAAGTATTTTTATTGCTTCTTTTGGTGTTAATTCTTTCATTCTGTTCTCCTACCATTCAAACTCTATATCCGGCGCTTTTCTCATATAGCCTTCCGTCTGCTCAATCTTAGCAATCGCATTTTGCATACTGACTGCACTGTCTTCCCATGCATATGCATAGCCGTCTGGTGCATAAGCACCTTTACGTTCCCCGTTGCAGTAATCCATTATTGTCTGATAGCACATATAGTTCTTACGTGCTGCTTCTCTTGCAGAAGAATATACATCTACGATTTCGCCATTGGAATCAATCTTCGCAACGGCTTGTCTTCTCGCCCTTGCACCGGTACGTTTTCCAAGCTCTTTCTTGGATATGTAAGCTATGTTCTGGATGTTATGTTCTGACTTACATCCGTTGATGTGATATGGAACATGACCTTTGGGCGCTGGTCCAAGGAAAGTCCGTGCCATTAATCCGAGCATGATTTCTTCTTTGCTCTTACCGTCAATCGTCAGCTTCACAACATAAACTTTTCTTTTACGTTGGTTCTTAAGATACGGTGTCAGCATCTTTGTTTTGCCGTTCTTGTAGATGCGCCTTACATTACCTTCACAATCAGCCTGGTACTTCCCGTTGTATCCTGGAATGTCTTTCCATGTTTCTATCATTTTCCGAAAGGAGCTCAGGATATCCTTTAAGCTGCAGCGGCTCCGCTCTCCTTTCTAAATCCTATTCCATATCACTTTTATATCTCTCTGGCAGTTCCATCCAGGCATTGACGAATAATCCATAACTTGCAAGGCTTTTGTCATCATCGCCCAAAAAGAAAGAGCCACCTCCATCTTCATCTGTTTCATACCTTCCGATCTGCGGAAGAGTGAAATTTTCAAATGATAACAGCACGTATCTTTCATCCATTGGAACAGATTCTTCTACTGGGTTCCAAGGATTCGCATCTAGTTCTTCGATGATTTTTTGAATATCGGCATTGGCTTCTGTAATTTCCACCATCTGCTCTTTGTTATCAATCTTGCTGATAAAATATTCTTTGATTGCATTTTGTAATTCGTTTCTGAATATCATCTTTACACCTCTAACTATTTCCTTTGACAACTTCCTTCAAAAGTGTTTCAAACTGCTCATTACTTGCCTGGATAATTTCAAGTGCTTCCTTCAGCTCATACACACCTTCACTTAATTCCTTACGATTCATTGACTTGACAACCGCCAAAATCGCCCCGTCAAGGTCTTTATAATATCCAACCACTTCATACACCGGATTACCTTTTTTATCCGTTTTATGCTTGTCTATCTTGGTTGTATAGCACATACTGTCAACATCGATTACATAATCATCATTTACTCTTATCATCTTTACACTCCTAACTGTTTCTTTAAATGTTCCAGTGCTTCCGGGTAGCTGTTTTTCAGATGTTTTTCGATAACATCAAACTGCACATATCTGAGAGCTCGCATCTTATTTTCTTTTTCCACTTGTATCATTTCATCGATTGCTTCTGCCGAAAATCCAGCATCGTAATTCTCGTTAAAGTATTGTGCGTAGTCAGATAACTCTGCATAATGATCTCCGTAAGGGTCAATATCTTCGAATCCTACGGTATGTCTGTGGAAGTGTTCTATAAAACTTTTCAGCCTTTTCTTTTTCCAGCCGTACTCATCATCCAGAATTTTGATCATGACAACCAGCAGCGCACTTATCAACCTTCTTGTCAGCATTTCATTTGCCGTTCTTACATCTTTCGCTGTGGAATTCATCGGCGCAGGTATGATGTTTCTAAACCGTATCTCCCTGCGCAACATATCAACACCTTTTTCAGCGTTCTCTTCCTCTTCGATAATTCTCAAAGCCCACCGAAGACCCTCTATTCGGTTTTTTGTGTCTTTATCTATTTTCGCCATTGTTTACCTCTCTGCTTTTTCTCAAGTGATACGGTACGGATTTGAAATACTCCCGTACCTTTTCTTCCGGTGGAGAATTTTCGATTTCCTCGTATATCGCCTGTAACTGCATTCTTCTTTCGATATCCGTCATCATGTACCTCCACCAATGTTCACAAACAACTTATCCAACTCTCCAGGCTCATAGGTGTGCTGTTCAAAGTTGTGGAAGCGAGTTTTAAATTCTTTAGATTTTCCGCTTTCTGTAACCATACTCTTCCAGTCTTTTGCACGTTTTTTCCAGTCCTTTGTAACATCAGTACCATGAGACGTCTTCCATCCCCGATCATTGTGATATTCAAAAAAAGCTCTCGGATTCCCTTTGAGTCCCTTGGATTCAAAATAACCCACGACTTCTTCAAGTGTCGGCGCTTTGGGATATATATATAAATTATTACTTTTATTGCTATTATTACTTTCTTCTATTGTTGTCACTTGATTGTCGGTTGTTTGTCGGCTGTTTGTCACTTGATTGCCACTCGGCTGATATAAATTGTAATTATTTACCGTAAATACAGTAAATTTTGTAAATCCAGTGCTTGTCACTTCGCCTGTCGTTTTTAAATGTTTTAATGCCGTCCGCACGTTGCGGACTGACAGTTTTAATTCATCCGCTAAATCTTGGTAAGACGAAACAAAAGATCCTCTCGGGATATCCATCCCTTTGTATTTCCCATCTTTGTAATTTGCTTTTAAAAGACAATGTAAAAAAACAACCTTTGTATTTATGTCTTCATACCATTGCCAAGAAAGAAGTTTACGACTGACCAATATAAAACCTTTATCATACATCCAGTCGCCCTCTCTTATAATCCTCAAGCAAAGCCCTTGCCATTTTCAGAGAAGCAAATATACTCTTCGTTCTTGACTCCTCACGTTTAACGAACTTTTCCAATTCTGGATAGTCTTCAGCTGTCCGCTGGTAATAGCCACTCCCATTCTCCGAAGAAAGGATTACATGTTCCTCTCTAGCCTTGCTGATCAGTAATCTAACCTTTCGGTCACTCAATCCAGTGAAATGTGTCAGTTCGTATCGTGAAACAGCTTTTTCTTTGCCATAGGGAATAAAATCAATTATTTCCAAACGTTCCACCTTCTTTATATAACTTCATGAAATCTTCGAATCTCATTTGAACCAGAACTTCTTGTCTGTTCTTTTTAAATATTACAATCGGGATTTCTCCCTCTTTTGCATCCCGTTTCGACTGTTCCATCCAGTCATAGGGATAAAGCTTCTCTTGGTGCTTGGCTTCGATATGTATGCCTGGAAGCCCGACAACATCCGCATCGCCATTTGCTCCGCAATACTGCTGTCCTCTTCTGGAATCTCCATATCCATGCTCTCTTAGCATCGCAGCAACATCTCTTTCGAATCTTGCGCCTTTATTTCTTCTGTTGATCGGCATTATTATTCCTCCCAGTATTCAACGTAATATTTGGCTGTTTTCTTTCCTTCTGGAACATCTTTACCAATTTCACAGCATAGCCCGCCTTTATCAGAAGACATGCAAGCGTGCTTCTATCTTCGTCATTGAGCTTATTTAGCAAGTTCTCTATTCTCTTTCTCGGTTTGTCCATTTAACTCCTTTCCCCCGCCAGCATTTCACCGGCGGGATTCAACTACAATCGTGGTCTATAAGGTAACTCGGCTTACACAAATGATTAAAAGTGATATATTAAGGTAAACCGCATGAACAAACACTTTATTTTCTTCGTTTAGCCAAAATCTTTCCGTACAATCCGCATTCTTCCAATGGAACTTCACGCAGCACCTTAACTTCTGCACATCTTACTTTGCCAGGACAGCCTTCTGGAAGAATCATAGAATCTAATTCTGCTTCGACTTCCAAAATCGCCAAATCACTCCAGTTTCTTCCATAGTCGAGAGCCCACTGCAAATATGCTACATGGATACCATGTCCACAATCTTCTGATACGTCTGTATCAAGATAATCTGCTTTCGCTTTCTCGCCGATAACATACAAAAATGAACTATCATTATCTGACACATATGCTCCATTCTCTGAGCGATGCACACATTTAAAGAACTTTCCTTTTTTCTTGTCATGGTCAATACCATAAAAAGAGCAATACTCTTCAATTGTTTTAGGCATATAGACAATTCGTGCATTTCCAGTAATTTCGATTCTTCCACCATGTAATCTGTCTACTACTTGGACATTTTCCCTCGCTTCAACTGAGGAGTTTCCCCACGCTACAACTGAGGAGTTTCCCCACGCTACAACTGAGGAGTTTTCCCTCGCTTCAACTGAGGAGTTTTCCCTCGCTTCAACTGAGGAGTTTTCCCACGCTACAACTGAGGAGTTTCCCCTCGCTTCAACTGAGGAGTTTTCCCACGCTACAACTGAGGAGTTTCCCCACGCTACAACTGAGGAGTTTTCCCACGCTACAACTGAGGAGTTTTCCCTCGCTTCAACTGAGGAGTTTTCCCTCGCTTCAACTGAGGAGTTTTCCCACGCTACAACTGAGGAGTTTCCCCTCGCTTCAACTGATCTGCAGTATCTTTTCTTTACTACCGCTCTGTTCCAAGGTTTTCCAAACTTTATGTAGATTCTTCCGCCAAAGTCTTCGGGAATCATATCCAGTTCTTCCTGTGACTTCACTGTGATTTCTGTTAATTTTGAATAATCAATATTTCCCATGATTTTTCCTTTCATAAATAACTTTTTCCAAATTCTTTTCGGAACTGTTCTCTGGTACCGTAATGCTCCTCGTAAAATTGCTGACACCGCTGTTTTAGAATGGTATCGATATTCTTTGCATCCTTTCCTGCTGATGCTCCATTTGGGTGCAAATCCGGTCTCAGAGGAGCAATAAATCCATACTTCTCACACAGTTCCTTTCTCTTTCGACTGCCACCATATACATGATGTCTTTCCACCGGTGCAGTACCCGTGAACATGCAATGGTCCATATCATCAGTTAAGACTGACCACAATCTTTTGATAAGCCCCACCTCTCATTCATCTTCCGGATTTCTTCCGGTGTCATTGTATCTATCCCAAGCTCTTTCGCTTTCTCTACGATAATGTTAACAAAGTGACTCATTTCTTTTGTATCGTACTCGCTAGATCCTTTAATCATCAGATATGATTTAAATCTACCGTCTTTGCTCGTTCTGCAATACCTCCAATGCCCTGGGATTTTTCTCATGTCCACTTCCGATTTAACGGTCATCGTAACAAAGCCCTCATCGTCTTCGTACAAAAAACCGTCTTGCTGAAGTATATCTTCGTAAATTTCATCTTTGGTGCTTCCGAGTTCTGCTGCAATCTTTGTCATAAGCGCCCATGCATATGCGTTAGAATCAAGGCTTCGTTTCTCCCGGTATTTCACAATTTTTACAGACAGCTTATCGAGATTCTTTATCCTGTCATAACCGTCACGAATTACAGAAGCTTCATTGACTTCCAACGTGATATTCATTTTTCCTGTTAAGAAGTCCGTTGAAACTCCCATAGCTCGTCCGGTAAATTCCATGCCTTATCCTTTCCCTGCAATCGCTTTATTCAGCTTATTTACCAATGCAGTGTACTGCACCTTTGTCAGTAGCATAAAAGAATTAACTTTATACTGCTGCAACAGTTTTTCTTTATTGACATCTGCATCAGAAAGCAACTGGCAAAGCATTGCGTACTCTTCTTCCGAAATCTGATCATTGATATTTTCTGACTGTAACTCTTTACTTCTTCCCCAGACAAAAGCCTCTTTTGACTTGTTATCCACAACCTTCAAATACGAAATTTTGTTTTCCACATATTCAACAGCTTCTACACTGAAACTGTCAGAACATTTCCACTTTCCAGTCTTCTGGTCCTGTGAAAGTGTTTTAAGCTGATTCGCTTTGAACCACACAAACGGTGAAGTATAAAGTTCTCGTCCAATGCCCCAGTTAAATCCAGCACGTTTAAAGCTGTCCGATGCTTCCCCTTTTTCCGCTTCTGTGTAGCTTTCTGTTCCACAATCCCATTTAGTTACCCATATACCTCTGTCATCATCAAAAATACTGATTCCGGCATACATATTTCCTTTCAGTTCTTTATGGTCTCTCTGCCAGTTAAAAGGACCAACTGTTTCATCAAGAATGTTCATATCGCATCTGGCGTTCTTATAAAGAAGAATCTGGCAGCCTTTATCTGACACCGTCGCAATACGCGCTTCGATTTCATCCGCTCTAAGTTTTCTAAACTGCATCTTGCAACGTCTCCTCTCTGTTATTTTCCAAACATTCGTCACACACCCATTTATCAATGCAGAATGTTTTTAAATGAAATGCTTCCTCTTGCTGGATGGACTCTCCACATAAGAAACATTTCGGCAATTTATTTAATTTTTGTTGGCATTCTGCATCATGTCTTTCAAAATCCCTTACCGGATCATCTGTAAATCCCATTAGTTGAGCACCTCTGTAAAACGCACTTTAAAAGGTTCTCCTGGCATTCGAATTGCTTCCATGCCTGTTTCATAATCTGGTTCCACCCTGATATATCCGTCTGCGCTAATAAACAAGCGTACATGTTCTGATTTGATTCCTGTTTCTGCAAAACTTTTTGAAAGCTGATTTAATGTCTCTTCGTTTTCTTTTACCCACTGTTTAAATTTTTCGTTCATTTGCTTTCCCTTTCTTCTTATAATCTATACAAGCCATTCCCCGCGATCTATCCGCTACATGGCAGTATAATTTTCTTGTACAGCTGTCGCATATCGTTTTTTTCATGTTTGACTTGCCCCTCTTTTTCTGTTAGAATTAGGAAAACGCATATTTATGTTTTTAGTGCCCTTCGTACTCGCCAAAGTATTGTTGAAGGGTATTTTTATGCGATTCCATAAATGATTGCTCCAATCAGGAACAAAATTGCTAAATCCGCTAATGCGAATAAAAACCACTGATTTTCTCTAAGAAACTTCTTCAAGGTCGATACCTCTCAGTTTGTAAAGCGCTAATCCTTCCATTGCCAGGCTGATCAGAAGAATCGCTAAATTCTGACCACCGCTCATCAGGAAGAATCCCACCATTAACACAGTTGTCCAAAGCGTTTCGTTTGGCTGTTTCCATCTCTTTTTGCTCATCGGTTTTCTGTATGTACCATCCAGATTCATTGGCAGTTCACACTTTACCGGAATGATTTCGTATTTTCTGTTACTCATCTTTAACCTCCATATGCTTGTCCTACATGGCTTCGCCTATGCGGAAGCCTGTTCTTTCGAAGATACCGGTACAAGTTTGCATTGATACTGGTCCTCGTATAGTTTTATAAGGAGTTTTTCTATTTTCTCTGCTCGTTCAAGTGTTACTTCTGAATCTTTGATATCTTTCATCGAATCCCCCTCCTTTGGTAAATTCTATGAATCACTGTTTGTACTTGTTTCGTTCACTCCTTTGTTTTTATTTTCTTGCAAGAAATGGACCAGATAGGACTCGAACCTACGACTTATCGGTTATGAGCCGATTGTTCTGCCAACTGAACTACTGGTCCTTAACCGGACATCCTTTGTCCGGTACCGCAACTATACGCAAATTCAGAAAGATTCCTCTTTTCTCATTTATTTTTCATCACTTGCGGTCTAGTGATTAATTGCAGCAGAAGGACTTGAACCTTCGACCTCCAGATCATGACTCTGGCAAGCTACCAACTGCTCTATGCTGCTATAATTTCCCGGATAGTGGGAGCATTTTTGCATCCGGGAATTGCTACAAGTTTGATATATTAGCGATCATACGAGAGAAGAAACCGCTTTTAACCTATGTAGCTTTAGGTTAATGGCACAGACGGGATTCGAACCCGATATTAAAAAAGCAGAAAGAAAAATTTACACAACCAATGGATTTTTACTCTTGCTACTGACCCAGTCTGTAGCACTACTTCTGTGCCATATGGAGCTTAGGAAGCTCCGTTTATATTTTCTTGTTTATTGCTCCTTGATTTTTTTGGTGTTATAATTTTGAAACTCTGCAAAACTCAATCATGGAAGAAAACAACCTCTAATAATCGCTCCTGTTATTACCCAGCTAATTCCAAACAAAATTGCAAGGCATATCTTGAATGGTATGTCTTTTTTGTTTTTCATCTCATTCACCCTCTTCCTGCTCTTTCGCGGTACCGCCTAAGCAGTACCGCTTTTTTCTGTTGTTTCGAACAAGTAATCTACAGTGCATTCCGGAGCAACTGCATTTTTTATTTCTACACATTCGCTCAATGTTAATGGTGCTTTACCATTTAATTTCAAAGATAATGTAGTAGGGGTTTTATTAATTTTTTCTGCAAGAACCATTCTGGTAATTTTTCGTCTTGCCATTTCCGCATCTAAGTTTGGAAACAACCTCATCACTCCTTTCTCGATTTTTCGTGATTCATGATTTTAGTATACTCGAATTTTCGAGATTGTCAATATAGAATTTATGATTTTTCGAGATTTTTTTATTTTATATTTTAGTTTTATCTTGATTTTTCGATATTATTATTGTATTCTTTTGATACAGGAGGATACGGACATGGCAGAAACTGAACTTAAAATAAAAGCAATGATAATTGAGAAATATGGAAGTCTAAAAAAATTCTGTGAAATTATAAATATGCCTTGGACAACTCTCGATAGCATTTTGAAAAGAGGTATTGCGAATTCTAATATCACTAATGTTATGAAGATTACTAAGGAACTTCGTATAGATACAGAAAGTCTTGCCTCAGGAATAATTGTTGATTCCATAAAATCACCTGAAACTATCGCAGCTCATAAAGATGGCGAAAATTTCACTGCTGATGAATTGGAAAAAATCGAAGAATATAAGAAACTGCTCATCGCAGCACGACCAAAGGAATGATAATTATTGAATTATGAAGAATTACAAATTCAGAACAGCACACTTCACATTAAGGAGATGTGTTTGTCTGATGTAGAAGGATTGAAAGGTTTCTATGTAGATGGAAACATTGCAATCAAAATGGATATGACCAACACAGAAAAAGCCTGTGTACTGGCAGAAGAACTTGGACACCATTACACTACAGTAGGAAATATCTTAGACCAGTCAAAGGCAGAGAACCGTAAACAGGAACGTAGAGCAAGGCTGTGGGCTTATAAAAGAGCTTTTGATTTGGTTGATTTAGTGTCCGCATACAAACATGGATGCAGAAACAGATATGAAATTGCAGAGTATCTGGAAGTAACAGAGCAGTTCCTACAGGAAGCTCTGGATACGTACAAAGAGAAATACGGAGTTTATACAAAAGTTGATAGATATGTGGTTTATTTCGAACCATTGGGTGTACTGGAATTATATGATTAGGTTTTAGGGGGATGGAATCCCTTAAAATAAATGCGATTGCTGATGTAAATAAACAAGAACAAAGGAGAAATAATTATGACTGAAAACACATCTTATTTTGACGGTGGATTATTACAGTTAATCGGCTGGCACTTATTGGGAGCATTAATTACTATTTGCACACTGGGCATTTGCTATCCTTGGGCATGTTGCATGGTGTATAACTGGGAAACCAAACACACTGTAATTAATGGACACAGACTTAAATTCACAGGTACTGCAATGCAGCTATTCGGAAACTGGATCAAATGGTTTTTATTATGCATCGTAACTCTTGGAATATATTCCTTCTGGGTTAGCATTGCACTAAAGAAGTGGAAAACAAAACACACTGAATTTGCAGATTAATAATACCTTTATAGGGAAGCCGAATCTCGGCTTTCTTGGTAAGGGTATTATAAAAACAAAATAAAAACCGCCTTAGTGTTTGGACTCACTAAGACGGTTGGATCCCAAAGATGAGAACTTTGAGAAAGTATTGCACTCACATAGTATCATCTTTGGGACAGCCTTGCAATCGAACATTTTGTTCGAGGGCTGTTATTTTTGTACACTTTTTTCCATAAATTCTACATAAGGAGGATGATACCATGAGAGCAGCATTATATCCCCGTGTATCCACAGAAGAACAGCACATCAAAGGATTGTCTCTGCCGGCACAGCAACAGGCCTTAGAAGATTACGCAAAATCGCAAGGCTATGAGATTGTCGGAGTCTATGCTGACGAGGGCATATCGGCCCGTAAACCCGTCAGCAAACGTCCAGCCATGTTACGTTTACTTGAAGATGTAAAAAGGGATAAAATCGACATTATCCTCGTCACAAAGCTAGATCGTTGGTTCCGTAATATTAAAGAATACCATATCACGCAAGAAATCCTTGAAGCACATAACTGCTACTGGAAAACTATTTTCGAAAATTATGACACATCCACCGCAAACGGTCAGATGGTTGTCAACATCATGCTTTCAGTGGCGCAAAGCGAGTGTGATCGCACATCTGAACGAATCAAAACTGTATTTGAATATAAACGCTCTCAGGGAATGGCAGTTACCGGAATGTGCGCTCCTTACGGATTTATAATCGTAGACAAGTATGTCGTAAAAGACCCAAAAACAAGACACATCGTCGATGATGCAATCGACTACTATTTCACCTGGTTCTCAATCCGAAAAACTTATGCCTACCTTCAAGAAAAATACGGTTCAGAAGCTCCATCTTTTAACAAAGTGGACCGTATATTTAAAAATCCAAAATACTGGGGAGAATGGGAAGATAATGAAAATTTCTGCGAACCTTACATGACCGCAGAACAGGCAAGAAAGCTGAAATCCATAAAAAACACACGTACTTATGAAGGAACTGGATATACATACATTTTCTCTGGTCTGATTAAATGTCCTGTGTGTGGCTGCTCTCTTGCAGGATATAAAACAAAAAAACATCTAGCAAACGGTGGAGTAAGTATTTACAGACGTTACCGGTGTGCAAGAAAGTACGATAAGCACAATAGTCCCAATCCTACTGAAACAGTATTAGAAGCATATATGTTAGAACATGTGGTTGGAGAACTTGATCACGAAATTTTCAAAGCAGAACAGCGAATGCAGAAGAAAAAGAAAAACCCTACTGCTGCTCTGATCGCAGAACGCGAACGTTTAAACACAATGTACCTGAAAGGTCGCATCAGTGACGATTACTATGACGAACAGTATGCAAAGCTTACTGAGGAAATTAATAAGCACAAGGAAATCGAAGAAATCACACCGGCATCCTTTGCACATATAAAACAAGCATTTACTGGAGATTGGATAGACATATACAAGAGCTTGGATAATGAACACAAGAATAGTTTCTGGAAAAGTATCATTAAAGAAATCTATTACGACAAGGATAGTCACAAATTATGTGGCTTTACTTTTTTGATTTAGTGGTGTAGTTTTTCTCATACACTGTAGAGTACATATAAAAACTACACCACCGAATTACTTCTATATTTATAGGGGATTCATTTCCCCTGTAAGCATAGATATTATGTTTCTATAATAATAGCATCAATTCCAAGTTCTCTCAATGTTTCTTTTAGCTTTTCCGCATCTGCTTTTTTCAATGCAACATGATACAGTTTTTCATCATCTTTGTTTGGAGTTTCTACCACTTCTTCATCTTCTTCCTCCACATATTCTGTGCCGGTAATTCCTTTCACAATTGCTTTTGCCATTTTGTAATAGTCGTAAAGGTTTGTATCATCCTTATCATTTACAAAACAACATTCAATCAGCATTGCCGGAGCAACAGTCTTTTTAAGGAAATACAAATCCGGTCTGAATTTCACACCACGGTTTTTAAAGCCAAGTGAAGCAATCGCTTTACAGACGGTTTCTGCTTCATCTCTTGCTTTACTGTATCCAGAGTACACCAACACTTCGGTTCCAGTTGTTTTTCCGTCTTCCGGAAGATTGCCTGCTGCATTGAAGTGAATGGAAATGTCCAAGTCTACTTTATGAGCGTTGCATTTTGATACAATCTTCTTTAATACATCAGATACGCTTGTGCCATTATCAACAGTACAGTCATATACAGTATGACCAAGTTCTCTGAGCATACGGATAACTTCATCTTTTACCCTGCGCGCTTCTGTGGATTCTTTGATGTATCCAATTGCGCCACATGCTGCTTTTCCGTCCGGATTGTGTCCGGCATGTACATTGATTACCATTTTCTTTTCACCGCTTTCTGCTCTGATCATTGCTTCTGCTTCTTCTCTTGTCATAGAGTCGTACTTAGTCAAATCATGTCTTTCGATATAATCAATGACACGTTTTGCGTATTCTGGTGATGTACCATACTTCTTTTCCTGGAGAATACGTGCGCAATCTTTATAATCACGATTTCCAATAAGCTCAGCATAATGCTTTAACTCTGGATGATATTTAGGTGTTGTGCAGCGATTTTCGAGATACCAGCCCTGCCAATAAATTGAATCCTCCCAAGAATCATATTTCTGGAAGTCAGATGCTTTTGCCACATAATCTTTTTTGTTATAGCATTCACCAGATACTTTATTATAGACAGGTCCATCCCACTGATCATTATCCTTGACTCCAAAGAGATTGTTTGCATTTTCCGCAAGTTCAGACTCACCATAATCCGGTTCAAAGCATGCCTGACTGATTCTTGGAGACGGCAGAAGATTTCTGCCTAAAGAATCCAAAACAATTCTTGGAGCCACCCATAAAAGATACTGTTCTTTTGTCATTTATTCTTCTCCCACTTCTGGAATACCTGCAACTGATGTAAGTAATGAAATCACACCTGATAATGCAGATGCTGATGCTACCATTTTCCAATCAACTGCGCCCATCACTGCGGCTGTTCCGATTGTTGCCACTGCTGTCTGCGCTACAGTTTTCACTGCACGTACACTTGCAGCTTTTGCCCATTTCTTTGTGTTAACTGATACTTTGAACACACAATTTTTAAACATAAATTATTCCTCCTTGTTATGTGGTGGCTCCGTTGGTAGAGCCATTAATGCTTGATACATATTAGTTCCTACGCCATTTCCTTTAAGTGTATGATACTGTTGATATTCATCTTCCAATGACTGCTTTACATACAACGGGCAATAACCTAAATCGTCATGATATTTGTTATATAGTCTTATTAGATCAGCTCTCAGCAACGCCCGGATTCCCTTTCGCATTGCAATGATTTGAAAATACAAATAGGAAAATACTGATATAATCGCAGTCAACATATGCCAGTTATTTGAAATAAATTCGACCATTATCTATCCTTTCACGCAACAAAAAAGCGCCAAACACTGTTACATGTTCGGCGCTTAGGCTCTTTTGCATAGTATAACATTTATTCAAAATGGATTCAATCAGAAAAGATGTAGAATTAATCATTCTTTTCAATTTCATCTAATTTTTCAAGAACACAATTTTTTATAAATGCATTACAGCTTTTCCCAGTTTTTTCAATTCTTTCTTTTGTTCCTTTCGGAAACATACAATTGACTCTATCCACTGTTTTTTGATATCTCTCTGTTGCTTTTCTTCGCTGTTCTCTCTGTTTTTCTGTATACTCTGCCATTCCGATATCACCTTTCCGCATTATTTACTATGATACATTATGTGTGCCTAATATATGTTAACATAATAGAAACAAAAGAAAGGATTAACATCACATGACTAAGAAAGAGATTTTTCGAGATGACATACTTCTCAAAGCTAAAAACCACTTAGACGTAACACAGCTCTCCATACTCGAATCCATAATAAATGAAGCTTTATATTCTGTAGAGATCGTAGATGCAAGTCCTACGGTTCCTGCGGTAATCGATAATACCAATTCATATATACTAAGCCTTTATGAGCTAAAAAGAGGTTTATCTCTTAGCCCAGAGACAATGAAGTGTTATATGATAACTGCCAAAGACTTCATACATTATGTTGATAAACCGCTTACACAAATAACAACAGATGATGTTGAATATTTCTTTTCTATGAAAAAGAAAGAAGGTTGTAAAAACTCAACTCTCAACAACTTAAAAAGAAATCTAAATTCACTTTTTAATTGGATGGAAAAGAATAACTTTATCAATGAAAATCCAACCGAAAAAATACCTTCATTCAAGGAAGTTTTGAAACCAGTTGACCACATGACAGCCCTGGAGTTTGATCTTCTCAAAACCGGCTGCAAAACCAAACGTGATAGAGCCATGATCGAGATGTTTCGATGTACTGCAATGCGAAAGGGAGAATTTACTTCCGTACGTATCAATCAGATTGACTGGAAAACCGGAAAGATTCTTATCTACGGCGAGAAAGGATCTGCGTACCGCACAGTAATGCTTGATGATATTGCTCTAAAATATCTATCTGATTATGTGCTGGAAGAACGGAACCTTTCTTACGACAGCTCGGAACCTCTTTTTTCCAATAGTAGAGGTGATAAGTCTAAACCGTTAAGCAAGCACGGCATATATATGGCAATAAAACGTCTCGCAGAAAAATCTGATCTTGATAAAAATGTGTATCCTCACCTTTTCAGAAAAACAACTGGAAGCAACATTATCCAAAGAGGTGGGACTTCTGATGATGTATCTGCATACCTCGGCCACAAACCACAGGGAGTAGCAAAACGACACTATATACATCTGTCTGAACAATACTCCGAAAAAATCTTTTCCAACTACGTTAGATCAATTTAAAAGAGCTCCTTCGAGCTCTTTTATTTTACACATGATCTTGTGAACTAAATAAGAATTTAGACTCTTTTTTGTATGCGAGAGGTAGAATACCTACAAATAGTAGCATAACTATTGAATTAGATAACATTCCTATAGGCTGTATTATTTCTCATGGCACATGGACAAACCAATCATTTGATTTCGTTGCCTTTAATTATTCTAATGGAATTGAAGTTACAACACTGGCAAAGTTCGGTGAACCTTTCGTAACCATTTCCAGAAGTGGAAACAATCTTGTTTTGAAAAATACAAATTCGGAATACGAAACACCTTATGGTGTCTATTTGCTTGCTGGAATGTAAGAACATTATTCTAACATAGTATAAGACAGTGTACACACGCCAGCAAATGGAGCATTGTTTAGAGTCCCCCATCCGTCACTTTTGGTTAATGTTATTCTAATAATACCTTGTGCCCTGAAAAGAGTAGCATTTGTTATGTTAGCTGTTAAATCTGAATCTAACGCACCCCCAAGATATTTGCCTTCAACTAGCCTGATTGCACATTTTAACTGTTGTATTGTTATGTTGTTTACTTCTTCACGCATACACATAGGGATGCAAAGTTGTGCTTCTTTCCCAGCGTTTGTTATAAAACCATTTACGCCATAACAAATTTCGTTTGAATATGACCCCAAACGTCTCCCGTGGCTCATATTCTTATTTAGTTCACTAATTGCCCCTTTAATGGTTCCATCTCCGATGCCACTGATATCTGCTATTCCTGGATTGATTGATGCTATAATTTTTTTTGCAAATTCTTTTGGTGTCATTTTTCTTCCTCCTTATGAATTGGGATATAATTCTTCGTATATTGATGCAATATCAGCATCACTTACCTCGATAAGCTGCTCTCTCATAA
>JBGVGF010000032.1:0-12091 GCA_045121495.1 Faecalimonas sp. | reverse complement strand
TAGGCGTTTGCGAAACGCCAAAACCCGCATAAAATCGGGCTTTTTCTTATTATAAAATAAAATAACTCCTCACTGGATATGGTATAATAGAGTTGCTAAAAACCATTACTCATACCCAAGAAAGGAGTTATTCTGATACTTATGATACCATACAAACAGCTTTCTGTGGCAGATATTTTTCAGGATTGCCAAGATAAATTTGACAATGACAAACCTGCGTTTCTTTCACTTCTAGAAAACCATATCGATCTTGATGAAATTATTCCGGTTACTTTTTATAACCATTTTTATGCATCAACGGGCAGAACCCGCAAATACCCTTTACGTGCCTTTCTTTGGGCTTTGATCATTCAACGTATTTTCTCAATCCCAACAGACCAGCTTTTATTGACTTTTCTTTGTTATTCCAAACCGCTTCGTGAGTTTTGCGGTTTTTCTAAAGTTCCTGATGCTTCTAAGATTACTCGTTTTAAACAGGACTTCTTAGATGACCTTCAAACTGTCTTTGACAGACTTGTTGATCTTACTGAACCAATCTGTCAGGCTATTGATTCTGCTAAAGCAGATATGACAATCTTTGATTCTTCCGGCATCGAAGCTTTTGTTGCTGAAAACAATCCTAAATATGCCAATCGAATCATCAAGCAACTCAAAGCATATGCAAAATCCAGGGGATTTGACAACAACTATGATCCCTACAAAGCTGCTTACGGAAATATGCCGTCCCACGCTGTTTCTAATCCTGCTGTCAAACAACTTTACATCAATGGGCATTTTTGCTATGTCTTTAAATTCGGAATTGTCACAAATGGTCATGGCATCATCCGCCATATTGCCTTTTATAACAAAAATTTTATGGATTCACATCCGGACATCGTCGTTGACAAAAAATCAGATTCTCCTGATGAAGATAAAACTGCTCATGATTCAAAACTCCTCATCCCTACTTTAAAAGACTTTTTCGAAAAACATCCACTAATTAATCCAAAGGTCTTTCTCGGTGATGCCGCCTTTGATTCTGTTACCATTTATGAACAGTTACTTTCAGGTGATACCTTTGGCAAAAACAAACACTTCAGCCAAGCCTATATTCCGCTCAATGAGCGTTCTAAACTCAAAAATCCGGACTTCACCATCAACGAAAACGGGATCCCTTGCTGTCCACATGATCCTTCTCTGCCTATGAAGCCGGAAGGAAATGCAATGAAAGCACACGGTTCCCTCCGTTACAAGTTTGTCTGTCCTAAAATGAAATGGCTCAGAGACAAAGAAAAAGGCAAAAACTATCGACACTGTTATTGTGAAAATCCATGCACAACATCTTCCTGCGGTAGAATGGTTTACATTCAACAGAATAATAATTACCGCACATACCCCGGTACAATCCGTGGCACAAAAGAGTGGGATGACACCTATAAAATCCGAACTGCCGTAGAACGGGATATCAACCATATCAAGGAAAATCTTTGTTTAGCTGGGCGGCGTACACAAAACGAGAGAACACTCCATGCTGATTTAATCCTAGCTGGCATTACACAACTTATTACAGTTGTTCTTGCTGACAAAATCCATCAGCACAAATACATTAGAAGTCTAAAACCTCTCATTGCATAGCAATCAAAACTTCCTGTCTGCAATGTCTGTTAAAGTGCGCCTAAAAATGAAAAGTTGTCACTTCATCTGTGAAATCCTGCCAAAGCAGGATTTCTACCTCTTTCAGTTCAAGATTGCGGAACTTGTTTCGCAATTACCTAAAAATATTAATTTTAGTATACAGTTTTGTATGCGAAAACTCAAGTTTAGAGAACAAAATTAAGAGTCTGGTGCTCTTTTCATATGGAGGAAATATGGTATAATATCCCAAAACATAATAGTTTGTGCATAAAATGCGTCATAACCTATACATGCTATGAAAACAGGAATAAAAGTTGAGGTATATTTATGAAACGAGAAGAAATCCCACAACAGTACAAATGGAAAATGGAGGATCTCTATGCTTCAAATGAGGCATGGGAGGCTGACTTTGCAAAGCTGCAAAAAGGAATTGAAGAAATCAGAAAATATGAAGGAACTCTGGGAGAATCTGCAGAAAATCTTTTGAAAATGCAGACCGCATGTGATGAATTAAATCAGCTTGCGGAAAATGTGTATGTTTACGCCAGCCAGAGATTCCATGAAGATACAGGCAATGCCTATTATCAGGGACTCTCTGCAAGAGCACAAATGCTGTTAGTACAGTTATCTGAGGCAAGCTCCTATATTGAACCGGAAATCTTAAGTATTCCGGAACAGAAGCTGGAAGAAATGTTAAAGACAGAAGGGCTTCAGAAATATGAAACCCATTATCGAAGACTCCTTAGAAGCAAGGAACACATTCTTTCCAAAGAAATGGAAGAGCTTTTGGCAGGTGTCGCAGAGGTGGCGGAAGGGCCGAAGGATACCTTTATGATGTTCAATAATGCGGACATTAAATTTCCGGTGATTTCAGGGGAGGATGGAAATCCGGAGGAAATTACTCATGGGAAGTATATCAAACTTCTGGAAAGTCAGGACAGAGAAGTGCGTAAGGCAGCCTTTATGGGGCTTTATGAAACTTATGGAAAATTCAAAAACACATTGGCTGCGACTTACCGTGCAAATGTAAAGCAGGCCGGATTTTTTGCAAAAGCAAGAAAATATGAGTCTTCCTTAAAAGCAACCCTGGATGGAAGTGCCATTCCGGTAGAGGTTTACGACAGCCTGATCGAGAGCGTTCATGCACATTTGCCTGCATTTCATGAATATGTGAAAGTGCGTAAAGAAAAAATGGGCCTGGAAGAGCTTCACATGTATGATCTCTATGTACCGATGGTAGCAGATGCAGACAGAAAGATTACGTATGAGAAAGCAAAGGAAATTGTTTTTAAGGGGCTTGCACCACTGGGAGAGGATTATCAGGCATTGCTTCGCGAGGGATTTGACAATGGCTGGATCGACGTTTACGAAAATGAAGGCAAACGAAGCGGCGCATATTCCTGGGGTGCTTACGGCACTCATCCGTATGTGTTACTGAACTATCAGAATACAATGAAAAATGTATTTACCCTTGCTCATGAAATGGGCCATGCACTGCATTCGTACCATTCTGATGAGGCGCAGGACTATATTTATGCGGGATACAAGATTTTCGTAGCAGAAGTAGCTTCTACCTGTAATGAAGCATTGCTGATTCGCTACCTTTTAGATCAGTCAAAGGATGAGAAGGAAAAAGCATATTTATTGAATTACTTTTTAGAACAGTTCAGAGCGACGCTTTTCCGTCAGACCATGTTTGCGGAGTTTGAGAAAATCGCTCATGCGAAATCCGAGGCAGGGGAACCACTGACTGCGGAAGTACTTTGCGATATTTATTATGAGCTGAATAAACAGTATTTTGGCAATGACATTGTGGTGGATAAGGAAATTGCATTAGAATGGGCGAGAATTCCTCATTTCTATACACCATTCTATGTATATCAGTATTCTACAGGATTTTCAGCAGCCATTGCTATCTGCAGTAAGATCTTAAGAGGTGAGCCGGGTATCGTGGAAAAATACAAGAAGTTCTTAAGCAGCGGTTCTTCTTTAGACTGTATTGATCTGTTAAAAATCTGTGATGTTGATATGACCACCAAAGAGCCGGTGGAAGAGGCTTTGAAGGTGTTCGAGGATACGTTAGAAGAATTTGCAAAAACAATTGCAAAAACAATTTAAAAAAAGTTATTGACAATCTCAGCGGCCTGTGCTATATTAAACAAGTCGCTGAGATACATCAGCGAAAACAAAATAAATGCGATAGTGGCTCAGTTGGTGGAGTACAACCTTGCCAAGGTTGGGGTCGCGGGTTCGAGTCCCGTCTATCGCTCTTGAAGCTCTTGAGAAATCAAGAGCTTTTATGTTGCAGTTTTTTAATCGTAATGATATAATTATGATGTCTAAAAGGAAAGATAACCTTTTCGAATACATGGCAGTTCCGCCGAATTTTCCAATGAATGATATAGTTAAATAGTAAGAAGGAAAGTATACTTTTTTCGTAGAATCGTTTATAATGTAAACATGAAAGATGAAAGGAGATGTGAATATGGAAGTTGCAGTTAAAAATATCACTGAAAAAAATGCAATGGAAACACTATTTTCTTATCTTGATAAAGGAATCGATGATATGGAGACTGGCAGAGTTCATACTGTAGACGAAGCATTTCAACTTATCAAAGATAGAATGAAGGATGAATTATAGTGTTCTATTAGCAGATGAAGCTATTGAAGATATTTTGAAATTAGTAAAGTATATACATAGAGAACTGTGCAATCCGAGTGCGGCTGATAATTTGTATGGAAAATTGAAAGAAGAAATAAGTAATCTAGGAGATTTTCCGAGAAAATTTGTAAGCATAGGGATTCAATACAGAGGATATGTGATACATAAAAAAGTATACAAGACTTATTTGATTTTTTACATTATAAATGATGAAGAAAAAAGTGTATATGTACTGCGCGTTATGAAAGAGTTAATGCATTGGAAGAAAATTTTACGCAAAGAAAAAATATATCATTTTACAAGATAGGGGTGATTTTGTGTCTCAGATTGACCAGTTACAGAAATTAATTGATGAAAGCAAACGAATCGTCTTCTTTGGCGGGGCAGGGGTATCTACAGAGAGCGGAATTCCGGATTTTCGAAGCACTGACGGGCTATATCATCAGCACTATGCGTACCCACCGGAAACAATTCTTAGCCATACATTCTTTATGAAGAAAACGGAGGAATTCTATCGTTTTTATAGAGATAAAATGTTATGCCTGAATGCAAAGCCAAATGCAGCCCACTTAAAACTGGCAGAATTGGAAGAAGCAGGAAAGCTGACCGCTGTGGTAACTCAGAACATTGACGGGCTTCACCAGATGGCAGGAAGCAAAAAGGTACTGGAGCTTCACGGATCGGTCCTTAGAAATTATTGTATGAAATGCGGAAAATTCTATGACGCAGAGCATATTTTGCATAGTGAGGGAATTCCAAAATGTGAATGCAGCGGTATCATCAAACCGGATGTGGTACTTTACGAAGAGGGACTGGACGATCAAGTAATGAGTGAGGCCATTCATCACATTGCGACCGCAGATATGCTGATCATCGGAGGAACATCCCTTGTGGTGTATCCGGCAGCAGGAATGATCCGTTATTTTAGAGGGGATAAGCTGGTGCTCTTAAATAAGAGTACGACACAGGCGGACGAACATGCGACACTCTGTATCAGAGACAGCATTGGGCAGGTTTTAAAACAAATTGAAGTGAGATAAAGGAGAAGGATTATGGCAGTTGTAAAAAAAGAATTCGGAAAAAATTCAAAAGGAGAGCTGGCACATTTGTATGAGATCACAAATGCAGCAGGGATGAAAGCAATCGTGACAGATTTTGGAGCAACCTTACATTCTTTATATGTGCCGGACAAGGATGGTCAGCTGCGAGACGTTGTTTGGGGCTATGATACTGTAAAAGAGTATGAAATTGACAACGGACCATTCTTTGGCGCTACAGTAGGTCGTATTGCGAATCGTGTAGGCGGTGCGATGGTGACAATCAATGGTGTGGACTACCAGATGCCTGTAAATGAACGTACGAACTGTCTTCACAGTGGACCGGAATGTTATCATGTGCGTATGTGGGATACAGAAATTCTTGAAAATGCAGTGAAGTTTTCTATTTTAAGTCCTGATGGAGATCAGGGGCTTCCGGGAAATTTCAATGTGAGTGTTATTTATACATTGACAGAAGATAATGGTCTGAAGATTACATATGACGGAATTTCAGATAAAGATACCTATGTATCTATGACAAACCATAGTTATTTCAACTTAAATGGGGAAAAATCCGACAGTATTTTAGAGCATGAATTATGGATTGACGCGGATGCATTTACCAGAGTCAGCAATGAAATGATCTCTACGGGTGAAATTTTAGATGTAACTGGTACTGCAATGGACTTTAGAATTCCAAAGGCAATCGGACGTGATATTAATAATGAGGAAGAACCATTAATGATTGGCGGAGGTTATGACCATAACTGGGTAATTAATGAGCATGCAGCAGAGAAAGCAATCGTAAAAATAACTTCTGCAGAATCAGGAATTGCTATGGAAGTGTTTACAGATTATCCGGGAATCCAGATTTATACAGGAAACTTCCTTTGCGATAAGCCTGGAAAACGAGGACGCATTTATCCAAACCGCAGCGGTGTTGCATTTGAGACGCAGCAGTTCCCAGATGCAATGCATCATGAGAACTTCCCGAGTGCTTTGGTAAAAGAAGGTGAAAAGTTCCACACAGAGACGGAATATAAGTTTTCTGTTAAATAATAGGTTGTTAAGAGTGAAAATCCAGCAGATTTTCACTCTTTTATTAATTTGGAAAAATTTTCAAAAAAATGAGTTAGCCTACTTGACTTTGAGTTAGTCTGGTGTTACCATATCCTATGGATTAGTTAGAACTAATCGTTGCCCGAGTACAGGAGGTTAGTATGAATTTAACAGAAGCACAGGCAGGAGAAGAATATATCATTAGAGATATCCAGACAGATGATGAAGAGTTAAATGATTTTCTCTTCACGTTGGGATGTTACAGCGGTGAGCCGATTACAGTGGTTTCGCGCTTAAAAGGCGGATGTGTAGTTGCGATCAAAGATGGCAGATACAACATTGATAACCAGCTTGCCGAAGCGATTATTGTTTAAGAATAACATGAGAATTCACAAAGCGGGGTTCTCATTGTTTTTTGATATGCGGTTAGATGGAGCTATCTTGTATTAGGAAAAAGAAATTAGGATTAGAAGAGGCTATATGAAATCAAGGAGGAACTTTAGTTATGAGAATTGCTTTAGCCGGTAATCCAAACAGCGGTAAGACTACCATGTACAATGCACTTACAGGAAGAAGCGAACGTGTAGGTAACTGGGCAGGTGTTACTGTCGATAAAAAAGAAAATCCAATTAAGAGAAGCTTTTATAATGGAGCGGAAGAATTGATCGCGGTTGACTTACCGGGTGCGTACTCCATGTCTCCATTCACATCAGAAGAAAGTATCACAAGCGGTTACGTTAAAAATGAACATCCGGATGCGATCATTAATATCGTGGATGCGACAAACTTAAGCCGAAGCTTATTCTTCACAACACAGCTTTTGGAACTGGGAGTTCCGGTAGTTGTTGCTTTGAATAAGAGTGATATCAATGAAAAGAAAGAAACAAAGATCGACACAGCAAAATTATCAGAAAAATTAGGCTGCCCGGTTATCAAAACTGTTTCAACATCAAACAGCGACAAAGGTCTTTCTGAAGTTGTTAAAACAGCAGCATCTTTAAAAGGAAAAGAACAGAAAGCTCCATATTCTCAGGGAGATATCGATTTACATAGCAAAGAAGCAGTTCAGAAAGCCGACAGAGCACGTTTTGAATTTGTAAACAAAATCGTAGCAGAAGTTGAAACACGTAAAGTTCTTACAAAAGAAAAGAACAGCCAAGATAAGATTGACGATATTCTTACAAATAAATGGCTTGGTATTCCAATCTTTGCAGTGATCATGTTCCTTGTATTTTACATTTCACAGTCAACTGTAGGTACATGGATCGCAGACTGGCTGGTAGGCTGGATCGAAGTATTCCAGGAATGGGTCGCAGGACTTGTAGAAGGCGCATCTCCATTCGTTCAGGCGTTGCTTGTTGATGGTGTCATCGGTGGTGTAGGTGCAGTTGTTGGTTTCCTTCCACTGGTTATGGTAATGTACTTCCTGATTGCTTTACTGGAAGACTGCGGATACATGGCTCGTGTAAGTGTAGTTATGGACCCAATCTTCAAACGTGTAGGTCTTTCCGGTAAATCCGTAATCCCTATGGTTATCGGTACAGGTTGTGCAATCCCTGGTATCATGGCTTGTCGTACGATCCGTAACGAAAGAGAACGTCGTGCAACAGCAATGTTAACTCCATTCATGCCATGTGGTGCAAAATTACCGGTTATCGCCTTATTCGCCGGTGTATTCTTTGCAGATGCTTCATGGGTAGGACCAATGATGTACTTTGTTGGTATCCTTTTAATCTTCTTAGGTGCATTGCTTGTAAATAAGATCACAGGATACAAATACAGAAAATCATTCTTTATCATGGAGCTTCCGGAATATAAGATTCCAAGTCTTAAGAGAGCGTGTCTTTCTATGCTGGAACGTGGTAAAGCTTACATTGTAAAAGCAGGTACGATCATCCTTGTCTGCAACACAGTTGTACAGATCATGCAGTCCTTCGACTGGCAGTTCCAGCTTGTGGAAGAAGGAATGGAAGCAACTTCTATTCTTGCATCTATCGCAACACCGATCGCTGTTCTTCTGATTCCACTGGGAATTGGTACATGGCAGCTGGCTGCAGCAGCAGTGACAGGTTTCATTGCGAAAGAAAATGTTGTTGGTACACTTGCAGTTGTATATGGCGTAACATCCTTCATCGATACAGAAGAACTGGCTCTGATGGGCGGCGCAAGCGAAGTTGCAGCAATTTTTGGTCTTACAAAAGCAGCAGCACTTGCATGCTTAATGTTTAACCTGTTCACACCACCTTGCTTCGCAGCACTTGGTGCGATGAACTCTGAAATGAAAGACAGAAAATGGTTCTGGGGTGGTGTTGCGTTGCAGTTCGCAACAGGCTATACAGTAGCATTCCTTGTATACCAGATTGGTACACTTATGACTGAAGGAACTGTAGGTACAGGTTTTGTTCCTGGATTGATCGCAGTTGCAGCGATCGCAGCAGTTGTGATATATATTATTAAGAAACAGGAAAAGAAATTTGAAACTGAATATGCTTTAAAAGGAAAGAAAGCATAGGTAGAGAGTTAAGAGGTGATCAGTATGACCGTTGATATCATTGTAATGTTGATAATTGTGCTTCTCGTTGTAGCAGCGATCATGTATATCAGAGGAGAAAAAAAACGTGGTGTGACATGCATTGGATGCCCGCATGCGGCAGAATGTGCGAAGAAGAAGCAGGGCGGATGCGGTACTGATACGAAATAGAATGATATTGAATAAAATCAGGGGAGAGACCTTGTGGTCGCTCCCCTTTTTGCGCTGTGTGCCTGCAAGATTTTGCCTTTCCCTTGGAATCTATTACATTTTATGTTATTCTGTAAATAATAACAAATGACGGTCGCCTATAACGGCTATGATTGTTATTTCAAAATTCTTAATTTATCGACATATCGCCGGAAAATCCACTTTTATTTTACAATTGAAAGCAGAAGCAAGAGGCTATTTACACGGATTTTTCGTTCTGCTAAAATGAACGGAGAAAAGATGCAGCAGTTGAAAACGAAGACACATTTAGCTCATGGCATCGAAAAAACTGAATATGAAGCCCAATATGACGAAAATGTAAAAGCACTTTTATCAGACAAACAGGTGCTGGCAAGAACCTTGATAGAGAAGTATGGTTTATAAAAGGTTCGCACCGCTAAGCATACAAGTAATAATATGTAAGTTTTTAGAGGCTGTCGCATTAATGCGGCAGCCCTTTTCATGGGTTGCATCTAAAGAACAAAATATCCTGCCAAAATTCCTAATACAGCGGATATGCAGATGATCAGAATCGGACTCTTCTTTTTTAGTGCCAGAACAAGTGAAATTAAGAAGATAACTGCCATCACGTAAAAAGAAAGAGTAGAAAAAGCGGAAAAGCTGATTCCATCCGGAAAAAAGACAGTTCTTCCTACGGACACTACTGCAGTTCCAATAAGTCCTACCACAGCAGGCTTTAAGCCCGCCATGCAGCCGCGGACAATCTTACTGGTTTTGAATTTTTCATAGCATTTTGCCACGATAAGAATAATCAAAAATGCAGGGAATACTACACCAAAGGTCGCACAGACTGCACCGAAAATGCCGCCGACTTCAGCGCCTACATAGGTCGCAATATTGACTGCTAGAGGTCCGGGTGTGCTTTCACTGACTGCAATAAAATTAACGAGAGAGGTGGCGTCCATCCAGCCGTGGGATGTGACCTCTGCCTGAATTAAAGGAACCATGACATAACCGCCGCCAAATGTGAAGGCGCCAATTTTAAAAAATGTCCATAACAGTTCTAAATAAATCATTGTCTGGTCCTCCTTTCGTACAGACAGGAGGATACAAGCCCTATAAGAGCGCAGACGATAATGACCGGAAAAATGCTGAGATTAAAAAATGCTACAGCGATAAAAGCGGTCAACATTAATAGATAAGAAAGAATGCTTTTTGGACATTGCGCGTACATAGACCACATTGCTTTGATGATCAGGGCAAGGACACCGGCGCGGATGCCCAGAAAGGCATATTGTACAGGCTTTAGTTCCTGAAATTCACGGATAACATAGGAGAGTGCCAAAATAATAAAGAAGGACGGGAGCACGACTCCGAGAGTAGCACAGATTGCTCCTAAAGTACCGGCAATGCGGTACCCTACGAAGGTTGCTGTATTGATAGCGATTGGCCCCGGCGTTGATTCGGCGATGGCCAAAATTTCTAAGATATCATCAGTTGTGATCCATTTTTTTGTTTCTACGACCTCTTTTTGAATCAGTGGAATCATGGCATAGCCGCCACCAAAGGTGAAAGTTCCAATCTTTCCAAAGGTCAGAAACAAGTCTAAAGCAGTTCTGCTGGTTTTCATGATTTCATAATTTCCCCCTTGTGCTTTACATTTTAGTGTGCTAGTATAAAATTACAAGACGAACATATGTTCTATAATAGAGCGACGAAAAAGATTAAGACGTAAGAGAAGGGGAGGATAGTTAAATTTTAATTCTGCGGAATCCCACGGAATTAAAATCAATGAGGTATCCTATAACAAATTTATGGTGCCCCCTGCCAGATGGAAAAAGGAATTTGACGCAATAGGTATTAATCAGTTGTTGGTTCTTACAAATATGGAAAACTATAATGCGATTTTAATTGATAAAAGGAAGGATATACAAATGGAGGAAAAACAGATTTTAGTAACTGCCGATAATATTCAAAATTTAGTATATACAGTTCGTGGACAACAAGTAATGTTGGACAGTGATTTGGCAGAAATCTATGGATATACTGTAAGAACCTTAAATCAACAAGTTAATCGTAATATAGAACGTTTTCCAGAAGATTTTATGTTTCAGCTTACACAAGAAGAATGGGATATTTTGAAGTCACAAATTGTGACTTCAAGTTGGGGTGGTAAAAGAAAGCTTCCATATGTTTTCACAGAACAAGGTGTATATATGCTTACAACTGTCCTAAAAAAAGATTTGGCTGTGCAGCAAAGTATTGCAATTATGCGTGCATTTAAGGAAATGAGACATTATATCCAGAAAAATCCACAGTTGGCTACTAGAACAGAACTGAATGCTATATCAGAGCATTTGTCCTATTTAAAAGGACATGTATCTTCATTTGAAGAGCGTGTGGATAAACAAATTTTGGATATAAAAAAGGATATAAATAAGTTGAACGAAAACTTCATTAACAAAGAAGATTTGAAAGAATTTATTATTTTCAAAGGACAAAAATTTGAGGCAGATATACTTTATACCGACATTTATAAAAAAGCTCAAAAAAACATTATGATTGTTGATGATTATATAAGTGATAAAACGCTCCAATTGTTATCTCAAAAACAAGAAAATGTTGCTGTCACACTTTTTACGAGAAATGCATGCAATGTTCAACAAAGATTAACAGCTTCCCTTGTTAATGATTTTAATGAAGAGTATCCAACACTTTGCTTAAAACCGAATAAGGAATGGCATGACCGATGTATTTTCATTGATTATGGTACGGAAAATGAACAGGTATATCAGTGCGGAACATCCAGTAAGGATGCGGGGACAAAAATCTGTTCAATTATAAAAATCGAAAAGACAGAGATCTATCATTCCGTAATGAACAAAATGCTAAAACAAGAAGATTTATCACTATGAACGAAAACATGAATGCTACATTTTCAATAAAACCACATATTCAAACCATCCATGCAAAAAAAGTCTCCATAGAACTGCCCCTCATGGAAAAATTAAAAATCCT
>JBGVGF010000031.1:0-3637 GCA_045121495.1 Faecalimonas sp. | reverse complement strand
TGACGCTTGGTAACTTTTCCTTCTTCCAGTTCTCGTTCGTGACGTACCATGGAAGGAGTCGGAACTTTCTTTTCTGTCAGATGGTTTGCAATCATGCGATAGCCGGAACCTTTGAGATAAAGGTCATAGACCATTTTTACGTATTCGGCTTCTTTCGGTACAATTTCTATGATGGATTTATCTTTTTCATTTCGTTTATATCCGAATGGTGGCTGAGTCATGAGTGTTCCCTCTTTTTGACGAGCTCCAAGAGCACGTTTTATTTTTTTACTGGTATCTTTTACATATCTCTCATTATACCATGTTTTGATACCTATCGTATCATCATCTGCCTGCATGGAATCATAATTATCATCTATTACAATCAGTTGTTTTCCACGTTCCTGAAAATCATCGAGAAGAAGAAGCACTTTGGCATTGTGACGCCCAAGACGGGAAAAATCTTTGACAAATACTCGATCTACATCCTTATTTAAATCTTCCATTAATTGATTGAAGCCTGGGCGGTTAAATTTGTATCCAGACACCCCATCGTCCTCATACCAGCGGTCAATAACCATGTTACTTTCTGCCGCAAATTGGTTAATAATTAATTTCTGATTTTCGATAGAAACATAGTTTCGTTTGTCATCATCTCTTGATAGACGTACATATCCAGCGTTCATAGACTCACTTCCTTTCTGTATATGAAATATATTAACATGAATAATGTAAAGAATAAATACAATTTAAAAGAAAATGTATTAACTGCTGATATCGCCATAGTGATTCTTAATAACCGCCTTTAATCCATCGTGAATATTCTTATCGTTCTGTCCATCCAGATATGTGACAACTCGAAACCCCAGTCCCCTATATTTATCCTTTGTTGTTTCATATTCTTTCTCTGATGAAAAATCGTTTTTCCAAAGATAATAGGTTGGTTTACTCAAGTGTTATCACATCCCCTCTGCCTTATCGTCATTTTATGAAGTCCAGTTCCTATTGTTGCAAGTCCCATTTGCAGCATTGTCGATTAGCCGAGATTCCAGTTTCTTTGGTGAACGATTTTTCACGTTCCTCTTATGGACGAATCCATAACTCGCCGTTGGTTGCCGAGCCACCCCAAGGAGTTTCACCTATTAGATGTGAGTGTCATTATGTGCTTACCGCAGATTCCGGTTTCTCTAATTGTCAAGGTGCAAGAGCAATTTCTGCTCTTTTGATAAGGCGAGGATAACACGGATTTTTAAAGTGCCCTGGATATTCACGGCGATTGCAATTTGACAATGACTGAGAGGCGGGAAATTGCGAATTTGCAATTGCGATAAATTTGAAGCAGTTTTTTATACATGATACGAATCGTGTCAAGCATGAGACACTGCGTTTCTTTTGGTTTGAGGAGTCTTTTGTTATTTTGAAATTAGCCGATAGGCAAAATAAAATACGAAAGGACAACGAATCATGAAAGAAAAAGGAAAAGGATTATTAAGAATGGGAGTTATGTTTATTGTCGGATTTGTTATCTGGACATTTCTGGTACTAAAGGTAGATGTGCAGCCTTTAGGAGTAAATGGAACAAATATTGGGTTTGCAACAATTAACTGTTGGTTCCATCAATTAACAGGTGTACATATGGAGATTTATACAATCACAGATTGGTTAGGTCTTGTTCCGATTATTTTGTGCATGTTATTTGGCGGTATTGGATGTGTTCAATTGATAAAAAGAAGAAGCCTACTTAAAGTAGATTATGATATTATTTTCTTAGGGATATATTACATTATTGTGATAGTTGGTTATCTTATTTTTGAAATGGTACCAATCAATTACAGGCCAATACTTATTGAAGGGGGAATGGAGGCATCTTATCCCTCATCGACTACACTTCTTGTACTTTGCGTAATGCCAACACTTATCGAACAGGTAAATCGCAGAGTGGAAAAGAAAATGATAAAAAAGATAGTAAATGTTTTGACCATTTGTTTTTCAGCTTTTGTAGTATTAGGCAGATTAATTTCAGGTGTTCATTGGTTGACGGATATTGTAGGCTCTATTATGCTCAGTGTAGGATTGTTTTGTATTTATAAAGTAGCTGTTTTGTTGTGTTATAAAAGAGAAAAATAAGGAGGTTCTGCTATGGAATTTCACGAAAAACTTCAGGAACTACGAAAAAGCAAGGGACTTACCCAGGAGGAGCTATCAGAAGAGTTATATGTGTCAAGAACTGCTGTATCAAAGTGGGAGTCAGGAAGAGGATATCCAAGTATTGATTCTTTAAAGGAAATATCAAAATATTTTTCGGTAACCATTGATGAGTTGTTGTCGACAGAGAAGTTGCTTTCGATTGCAGAAAAGGAAAACAGAGCAAATCTAAGAGGAATGTGTGATTTATTATTAGGGTTATTGGATGTATTCGCAATTGTTTTAATTGTTTTACCACTTTATCCAAATGTGGTGGATGGATTTGTCTATTCAGTAAATCTATTTTCATACACTCAGACTACATTATTGAATCGTTTATTGTTCTGGATTTTGATTGTTTTCCTTGTTGTGATCGGAATTATAAAATTGACACTGACAAAATTAGATATGCAAAGATATAATAAGATGGTAACAAGTACATCAATGTTAATTAGTACAATATCCGTGTTGCTGTTTGCGATAACAAGAGAATCCTATGCAGTGGCGGTGGTATTTCTGCTATTAGCAATGAAAGGGATATTGCTTTTTAAGTGTGCGAAAATATAAGGACCTGAAACTTTCAAGTGTTATTGCTCTACTTTGCGTAGGTAGTAAATGATCCTCTCTTCGATTATGATATTTTCATAGGAGGTGCATAAAAATGGATCAATATGTAACGGGAGCAATTATCAAAGAATTGCGAGAAAAATATCATTTTACACAGACGGAACTTGCTGAAAAACTAAATGTTTCAGATAAAACAGTTTCTAAATGGGAGACGGCAAAAGGATATCCGGATATTTCTTTGCTTGAACCAATAGCAAAGACTTTTGGTATTTCAGTCACAGAACTGATTTCGGGAAATGCGATCAACAATGTGAATGTTTCAGCAAATATGATGCGTTCAAAGTTTTATGTGTGTCCGGTTTGTGGGAATATCATCCACAGTATGGGAGAAGCTGTCATTCAATGTCACGGTATCATTCTTACACCATGTCAGACTGAAGAAACAGATGAGAATCATAAGATTTTCATTGAGAGAGTTGAAGATGAATACTATGTTCGTATTGAGCATGATATGACGAAACAGCACTACATTTCATTTGTTGCTGCATTGTCATCAGATAAAATTCAGATGGTTAAATTATATCCGGAAGGAAATGCAGAAGCGAGAGTTAAAATAAACGGAGTAAAAAGAATTCTTTTTTACTGTAATAGAGATGGGCTTTTTTCTGTTACACCTGTCAAAGGAATAGATGATAAACAAGCTTCTTATGATGATACAGAAGAGCGTAAAGCATTAGAACATGCTGCGAAGGTACTGTTTGGATAAGCTTAAATATGCAATTTTCAGGCTTGTAGCGAGATTAAAAGCACGGATTCGCTCCGTGCTTTTGATTTTGGTGAATACATGGTATAATCGTTTCAATAGAGTTGAATTTGAGGAGAGGTAATATGGCTAATATAATTACAT
>JBGVGF010000030.1:0-208634 GCA_045121495.1 Faecalimonas sp. | reverse complement strand
TTTACTTGTGAGAATGTATATCCAGTAACCATTTCTCCACGGGATACTTTGACTATAGGCGTTTCTATATTTTCTCGCGTTACACAAACAATAGTAGAAGAATAATCTTCCATTTCTTGCAAAGTGTCAAAGCTTGGTCCTTTCGCTTCTATTCCATAGTGAGCAACTTCTTCTTTACATCCAGTTAAAATTAATATTATCACCAAAATTAAAAAAGTAACTTTTTTGCGCATAAAACATTCCCTCCTTTAATATTTAATAATCTCTCGGAATCTTTAAGCCAGTAAATATAAGGCTTCCAGATTCCTTTTTTATTGAAATCCCCCACTTTTTTGTCAAAAATCGCTTGACAAATCGTCAAAAATTTGCGGCGAAGCCGATTGAATATATTTTCTTTTTCGACTGGAGGCGATTTTTTTGTTACCTGTAAATACTGGCGGTCATACCGCCTATCAAAACTTTGTCACTGAAAATCTTTGTAAATATTATCCGGATCCAAATGCTCTTCCTCGTGCTACCTGGGATATCATTGAACGTTTCTGGCATCTTGATCTTTCCTTTACTGATGAGTTGCTTCGCAGCAAATATTCTGTCTTTGGTCCTAAGCCAAGAACTCCTTCCTGTATGCAGCGTTCCTATCTGCTGTCTATTGATTTTAAAGTAGATTCCATCACTGATTGGGTTGCTCAACTAAAGATTAATCCTCTTTATGCCATCCTCAGCGGTTTTGAATTCGGCGATACTCCCGGCATTGGAACTTTTTACGACTTTTTTGATAGACTATGGAACTCTGAGGATGACAATCTTCCATTGAAAAAGTTACTGTTGCAGAACTCCTTCCACAGTTAGAAAACACAACTTTTCTTTTGAATGAACAGACATATGCGTCTTTGTTCAAAATTTATAAGCAGGAATTCTTAGATGTTTCCGTCTCAAAAAATCTGATTCATCCTGACGCTCTTGCATTAGCTGGTGATGGGACACCTGTTGTCACCTCACACAGAGAACGAAAAAACCGAATCTGTGATTGTAAAGAAAAAGGGATTACTGATTGCAAATGCAACCGTTATTTTTCTCAACCAGACTGTGACATCGGATGGGATTCTTCCCGTGACTGTTTTTATCATGGCTATGATCTATACATGCTTGTGGATTCACAAAGTGATCTTCCTGTGTTTCCTCATTTTTCCTGTGCATCCAAACATGATTCACACGGCTTTCTGCACGCATTTTTCAGAATGAAAGCATTTCTTCCGAACTATAAGGTTTCAAAAGTAATCTTAGATTCTGCACACGATGCTATGCCTTATTATCAGTATTTCAAACGAGAAAACATAACACCTTTTATTAAACTGAATGGCAAAGGTGGCAGGCCTCCTGTTTATAAAAATGACTTTACCATTGATAAAGATTGCATTCCCATCTGTCCTGTGGGTCACCACATGCGTCGTGATGGTATAGAAGTCGCATTTCCTGTACCTGTGAAACACCATGTTCCAATGCAAAGTACGGACGAACAGTTCACTTAGTTTTAAAGGATAATCTCCGATTATTTAATAATCCACCAAGAAGCAGTAAGGAATGGAAACTGGAATACAATGCAAGAACTTCCGTAGAACGCTCAAACAACCGTGAGAAAATAGGCTTTAAATTAGAAAGCGGCAGACACCGCTCTACTAAGATGTGGTACTGCCGCCTTTATCACATCCTGATGTTACAACATCTGGATGCATGGGATATGCCTAACGAATCCACCCCGAGAAAGTTGATCCAACGAACGGCATAATCCTATGAAGCATTATACACTATTTTCAGGCATAGCAACAGTTATGTCTTTTTCTCGTACCCATTTTTCTTTAATTTCGATAATATTTACTTTTCAAAGTCCATTGCCAGCGTTGCTGGCTATAATCACTCAGGATTCCGAGAGTTCCTTTTAGTGTATCTGCAGAATATCCTCCAACAGATGTTCCAATAAGATATTTCACATTCCTTGGATTAGACATTGTATCCCCCGCGAATTTGTAAGCTTCTGTTTTAATATAAAAGAAATTGATTTAAACAGACAGACTAAGTAAACTGCACACAAAAATTTTTCTTCTCTTTTTCATAATTTCTTCCTTTCTTGACGTAGTATTGTATACGTGTTTATATGTTTATACAAATCATTGGACTTCCCCCTTCCTATTTCTACATATTGATCTAATTTATCAAATTCAAACCATACGCCTGACATAAATTTATATAGAACCTTTATTGTGTGACCAAACAGACTCAATTCCCACAATAAATATTAAAATTGTACCTCCTAGTTCTTACTTCAACTATACCAAATGTTTTTTAATAATTCTCGCGCTTTGCAGAAAACGGACATTTTTTTACAGAAAACGAATATTTGCACAGACCAATAAACTAAAAAACACCTATACTCATTTCTGACTATAGGTGCATCTTCTTATTTTTCTATTAAAATGGAAAAGAGAAATTCTCTATCATCATTTTGAATCGTGTAGGAACCTTCATATTTTTCGACAATCTTTTTTATATTTTTTATTCCAACACCATGTTCTTCTGGCATACTTTTACTTGTTTTGATTTCATTCTTTTCATAAATGACCGGCTCTGTATATGTATTTTTCACAGATAAAACAATGGCGTTCTCTTCCATTACAAATTTTAACTGGATTTTCTTATTGTCTTTACATTTCTCACATGCTTCTATGGCATTATTTAATAAGTTGGAAAGCAATACGACCAGATCCTCATCACCAATCCAGATGGTTGAAAGATCATTTACTTGAAACACAAATACAATCTGCTTTTTGATTGCTTCTTCATATTTTGTATTTAAGATTGCATTGACAATCACATGATTAGAGTCAATTACATTCTTTTCGGTGCTCAAATGCTCACTGATTTCTGCAACATATGTTTTCAATCTTCCATATTCTTGATTTTTCACTAAACCATCGATACAAAGTATTTTATTCTTAAATTCATGTGCTTTTTGCTTTTGTTTTTCAAAATTTTCGGAAATGGAACGATACATCTCCATTTGTTCCTTTACCTGCAATTCAAATAACCTTTTTTCATGCAATTGTGCTTCACGTTCTGCAATATCACGGATCAGATAATATACAACCAGGTTCATTCCGACCATTCCAATTGCGATCGTATAAAGAACATTTGCCTGCATTGGTTCTTCGACACCAGGAAACACTGCTAAAAGTGCTGCAATTGCAATGATTGTAAACACAGGAAAGATCAAGAATTTGATCCAATCTATATCACTTAGAATGTCTGCTCGCTTTTTATCAAATATTTTTCTAATAAGTAATACGCACAAAAACAATACTATTTTTGCAAAAACAACTATCAAGTTTGCTTCCAGCATATGTTCTTGTTCAATCATTTCTTTACTCAAAAACAATTCATTACATATTACATATGCAATGTAGTCCACTACAAAAACCAGGCTTTCAAACAAAAAAACAATCACCACAGATTTCTTTACGCTGATTTCAAAATATCTGTACATAATATATGCTATTATCACAATAACCATAATTACTTTTAACAGGAGCCAGTTTTTCAACAAAACAATATCACTGTACGCCGCCATGATCATGATCAAAATCAGAATATTACGTTTTCCCTTTTTTTCTTTTGGCGGTTCCTTGCAAAAAGTTTCAAAAAAAATCTTGCAACAAAGAAGTTCAAATGTCGTCACCACAAAACTACTCAAATACCATCCCATACTTACATTCTCCCTTTATATGCAATAAATGTATTTTTCACATCTCTGTATCTTGCTTTAGGTATACTAATTGTCTGTTCATTACTCAATACCCCTTTGTATCCTTCTATTTTTTTAATATGCTTCAGATTCACCAGATAACTTTGATGCAGTCTTATAAAATCACATTTCTGCATCTCTTTTTCCACCCCATTCAAAGTTCCATACATGGTATAGATCTTCAGCTCATCTTCCATCACATAAAATTCCAGCTTATGTAATCTACTTTCTATATACAAAAGTCTTTCCAACAGAATTTCTTTTTCTCCTTGTTTGAACGGAAAACTCTTCTTGATTACAGTATGCTTCATTCTGTCGAGAATAGTATCCATACATTCATAGATGTTATCTTTCATATTTGTATTACTTTTCAGCAGATACCGCACAGCATTGACCTTATACCCCTCGAGGGAATAATCGATATACGCTGTCACAAATACAATATACATCTCGGAACTGTATTCTCTGATCTTTTGTGCAGTTCTGATTCCATCCAGTTCTTCCATATTCACATCCAGAAACGCAATGGAATAACTGAGAATATCAATTCCTGATTCCACAAATTCTTTTCCAGATTCAAACAGATCTATTTGAAATTCCTTCTCTTTTTGCCGTAAATATTCTCTGACATATTTTTCAATTGTTTCTCTAAAGTATTTTTCATCGTCACATATTGCTATTTTTATCATGTCTCACCTCAGTGCAATTCTTACGCATTTCTATTATACCGTAGTCTTTTTCTGCTCCTCCGTCAATAAGATTTCCGACAAATGTCCCATAAGTGCCTTCATCTGCAGTGATACCCATTTATCTTTCCGGTAAAGGAGTTGTTTCCACACATACACATCAAGCCCCTCTACTTTTAGACACGCAACCTCACAATCTCTGACGGCTTTTTCCGTAACATAATCCGGCAGAAATGAAACTCCCTGATTCTCAGACACCAATTTGCAGATCAAATCTGCACTTCCGATTTGCAGGACCGGATGTATTTCCATCGCATGTCGCGCCAAACTCTCATCCAACATCCTTCTATAACTCATTCCTTTTTCAGTCAGTATAAAGGATTGGTCTTTTAGATCCTGAAGTGTCACCTTATTCTTTTTCGCCAGTGGATGCTTTGTAGAAACTACAACATGAACTCCGATTTTTTCTTCACTTGCAATCACATACGTTGCATCATAAATCTGCGTATCCATCGTACACACCAAATCCACTTCATTGTGATCTAACAATCGAAACAATTCATCTGTTCCTGCCGTTGTAACCTGAAGTGAAACATGTGGATAGGCTTGCCGAAACTTGGCAAACTTTCCTGCGATCATCGGTGTACACAAAGAATCTGCCATCGCAAGTCTGACAATTCCGTGCACTTCTTGTCTTCGGCTCACACCAAGCACCATTTCCTCCGACATATGGCAAATACGCTGTGCATATGCGAGAGCATCTCTTCCTGCATCTGTCAGACTGACTGTATGGCCGATTCTGTCAAACAAAGACACTCCCAGTTCTTTTTCCAACTGCTTAATCTGAAACGAAACAGTAGGCTGAGAATAACCTAATTTTTCCCCTGCTCTCGTAAAGCTGTTAAGCTCTGCAACCTGAATAAAAATGTTCAAACTTTGTAAATCCATAAATACCTCTTACATTTATTTTTTTAATGCTTCTCATAAAAACTATTAATTCGACAAATACTACTTTGTATTATATACTTTAAGAGGTTAAAGTCAAGTTGCTTTAAAGTTCTAAAGTTGAGAGGTTTAAAAATGAAAATTATTACATTCTTTTACAATCTCCTTTGGGGAGATTTATTCACAATTCCACTGCCGGGTGGAGGTTCTATCGGGATTTCTTTCTTAGTATTATTATTAATCCCAGCCGGTATTTATTTTTCAATTCGTACAAAATTCTTACCGATTCGTTTCTTCCCGGAAATGCTTCGACTTTCTGTTGAAAAACGTAATGGTGATAACAAAAATGCACTCTCTGGGATGCAGGCACTCATTGTATCTACCGCAACCCGTGTAGGTATGGGAAACATGGTAGGTGTTGTCGCTGCTGTTTCGGCCGGTGGTGCAGGTGCTGTATTCTGGATGTGGGTGACCGCACTGATCGGTTCTTCTACTGCTTTTATTGAAGCAACACTCGCTCAATTACATAAACAAAAAGACCCCTTATACGGCGGATACCGTGGAGGTCCTGCTTACTATATCCACAATTTCTTCACAAAAGGAAATGGAAAGCGCTACAGTGTAATCGCAGTTTTATTTGCTTTCTCGGGTCTGTTGTGCTGGTGTGGTGTTAGTCAGGTAATCAGTAACTCTGTTTCGTCTGCGTTTAAAAATGCGTTCAATATTCCGCCTATTGTTTCTACAGTCATTCTGGTTGCGTTTGCTGCAATCATTGTCTTAAGAAAGAATGCAACAGTAAAAGTTCTTGATATTATGGTTCCAATCATGGCTGCTTTTTATTTCCTGATTGCAATCATTATCATTATCAAAAACATTGGTTTATTGCCGAATGTATTTACACGCATTTTTGAAGAGGCGTTTGGCTTACGCCAGGTTGTAGCTGGGGGATTTGGTGCAGCTCTTATGAATGGTGTAAAACGTGGATTATTCTCAAATGAAGCTGGATCTGGTTCAGCTCCTTGCGCTGCGGCCGCTGCCGATGTAACTCATCCGGCAAAATCGGGACTTATGCAGGCATTTGGTGTAATCATTGATACCATTATAATCTGCAGTTGTACTGCTTTTATCATGCTGCTGGCACCAGAAAGTGTATTAGAGGGTCTTGAAGGAATGGAGCTTTTACAGACAGCCATGCATTACCATTTTGGACAGGCAGGTGTTGTATTTACAGCCGTTGCATTGTGGCTCTTTAGTTTCTCTACTTTTATTGGAATCTTATTCTATGCTCGTTCTAATGTAGCGTATTTATTCGGAGACAATTGGAAATCACAGACTGCTTACAAGATTTTAGCATTAGTTATGTTATACATCGGCGGACTTGCGACTTATACGTTCGTATGGGATTTGGGCGATATCGGCATCGGACTTATGACAATTTTCAATATGATGGCGATTCTTCCTATGTCAGGACAAGCACTGAAAGCACTAACTGAATATTCTGAAATACGAAGACAAAAATAATTTAGAGGCGGGAAAAAACTCTCGCCTCTACTTTTTTCTAGACCTTATTTAATATCTTCTCTAGCATACTTACTCGATTAAACGGGAATGAGAAATAATATCCATCCGCGAAATCATCTGTAAGTTCCATCATTTCTTTTGCAAGCGAAATACCTGCCTGCTCTCCTTCTTCCCTTGTCATATCTGCACGGTAACGTGTAAGCACTTCCTCGGTTACATCAATCCCTGTCATCTCATTCTTCATAAAAGCAGCATTCTTCAGGCTGACAAAAGGCATGATACCACATAAAACGCGGGCTCCTGTCTCATTTTTAATTCGTCTGACACGCTCTGCGCCTTCTTTCGTTGAGACAGGCTGAGTTAAAAAGAATGTAGCTCCTGCTTCCATCTTCTTCTTAACACGTTCAATTTCAATCTCCAGATTCCTGCGTCCCTGATTAATTGCGCCTCCATAGCAAACTGGTGCTTCTACAAACTGATCCTCATTCATATCGCTCATGATACGCATAAGTCCCACAGCATCAAAATTAAATACACTTTTTATGCTGCCTCGCATCATGGATGGAATAGGATCCCCTGTAATCACCAGGAAATTCTGGATATGATTAATATGTGCCCCCAAAAGCTGTGAACGCATGGCAATGGCATTCTTGTCACGACAGCAAATATGAGGCATCACACACATACCAGTCTCTCTTGCCACCTTCTCTGCCATAAGGATGGAGTCTGCTCTCGTTCTCCCCGAAGGTGAATCGGGAAAAGTCAACACATCTACGCCACTTTTTAATAATAAATGTGCCGCATCCATCAATTTTTCATCATCACTTCCAAGCGGCGGTGCCAATTCCACTGCAATTAGTTTCTTTCCGTCTTTCCCAGCAAAAAAAGAATTGTTTTTCTTCACGGTATTTTCTTTCTCTTTATGTAACACGGCAACTGCCTTTTCCGGTTGTGCAAAAGAGAGTTTTTCTTTTATTTTACGAATATAGTCCGGTGTCGTTCCACAGCAGCCTCCCACAATATCTGCACCATCTGCTGCGATATCGCTGACTTTTTCTGCAAAATAGTCAATATTATTGCTGTCAAAAATCATACGATTGCTGATGGTCTGTGGATAACCGGCATTTGGAAGAGCTGTCAGAATCTTTTCTCCCGAAAAACTAATACTTCTAAAAATCTGCTGCATATGTCCCGGACCTACCCCACAGTTAAATCCTACGGCATCCACCCATTCTATATTTTCAGCACGCTGTACCAGTTTTCGTGCACTCAAACCTGAATGACTGTATCCAAATTGATTCACTGAAAACTGCACAATGATAAACGCTTTGTCTCCAATAAATTCAATCGCCTCGCAGATATTTTCCAAATCAGAAAAAGTCTCGAACACGAAAATCTCTGCACCTTCTTCCAAAAAAGTGCGGCAGATTTCTACATATTCTTTTGAAGCCTTTTCTCGATCTGTCTGATTATCACAAGGTATCTGACCGATATCTGCAGCAATGTAGACATTCTCCGATTTTGCAGCCTCATGTGCCAGACGATATCCATAACGAATATTATCCTGCACATCTTCCCAGCGCATATTCAAAGAAACTGTATTACTGGCAAACGTATTGGTACGGATAATCTGTGCTCCTGCCTCAACGTATTCCTTATGAATCTTACATACACGCTCTGGATACAATGTATTTGCAAGCTCCGGTAATTCTTTAGTGTCATATAGCTTCGCATAATAGGTACCAAAAGCACCATCAAAAATCATCTTCTGTTGTTCTAATTGTTTTTGGATCGTTGTTAATTTTTTTGTCATATCATTCCTCATTTCTGCTAATATGGAGGTATAATACTACAGAATTGGTATGTAAATCAACCATTTATCTCCATTACTTTCATTCATCAATTCGCTTTAATTCTTCCTCAGTAAAACTTGTTAATCTTCTATGTCTTTCACAACCTTCTGATAAGGTAGACGGATATATTTTTGATATAACAACGTAAACTCAGAACTCAATTTTTCTTCAGATACAACCGAATATGCCAGTTCCATCATTCCCTGTGCCTGACCCTTGGAATCATTCAGAACTGTCCCTAACATTTCTTCTTTTTCAACGGCTTCAATCCCTGTTTTCGTTCCGTCGATTCCAAGCACAATTGGAGGAATCAATTCTTTTTGTTCAAAATATCCCGCCTCTTTTAATGCATCTATCGCACCTAATGCCATATCGTCATTATTGGCAAATACGACTTCAATCGAAGTCCCAAACTCCTGCATCCATTGTGTCATCTTCGTTTTTCCCTGGTCTCTATTCCAGTTTGCAATTTCATCTGCCAGCTTTTCTACCTGATAACCTGCTTCTGTCACTGTTTTTATTGCATACATACTGCGTACAATGGAATCCTGATGTCCGGCTTCTCCTTCAAGCATTACATATTGTACAACTCCATCCCCATTTCTGTCTACCGACTGGAAATCAGACTCAAGTCTCTCAATCAGAAGCTGGCCCTGAATGATTCCGGATTCAAAGGCATCTGCACCTACATAATATAGCTTATCCCAGCGTTCCAGATCTTCTTCCACCAATTCGCGGTTAAAAAAGATGATTGGAATATTTGCACTTTTTCCACGTTCTATAATTGTTGATGCATCCGTTCTGTCTACAAGATTAATACATACAATATCACAATTCCTGTCTATAAAATAATTCATTTGATCATTCTGGGTTACCTGCTTGCCGCCGGCATTCTGAATATCCAGTGTAATTGTTATATCGTACTTTTCTTCCATCTCTTCTACATACGCTTCTGCCTCATCCATAAGCTCAGAGACAAATGTATCATATTGATTGTATACACTGACACCAATTTTGATATTCTTTGGTTTTTCTTTATTCTGTGCTTTCTGATCACATCCTGTCAAAATACAGCTCAATAAAATCAAACTGCAAACCAATACAACAATCTTTTTCATGACCGCTCCTTTATTCTACTATTGGAAATAGTAATTGCTCATACTGTGTTCCATACAGCTCCTGCCTGCTGACGCAATAATAATCAATTTTACTATTTTCCACATATTTCACATTGTTAATATCACTTAATAACCTTTCAACTCCCAGATATCCAACATTAAACTCATTTTGAAAAACAAGTTTTTCCATTTTCCCCTGGTCCAATGCCGCTACAATAGATGCTGTATTTCCTATTCCATATATTTTCACATCTTTTAGTATCTTGTCTTTCATATCCAACAATTTTACAAGTGAGTCTTTGTGCAGTCCTACCGCCACATCTGGCTTCTGAAATCCAATCAGCTCCCCTATACTGATAATCTGTGCTTTTCCTTCTAAAGCATCATCCAACCCTTCTCTGCGCTGTCTCACACTGTCGCGATTTAAGTTTTCCTGCTCCACTACGACTGTCAATTCTTCTTCCTCGGGAAAATCTTTTAAGATTTCTTCTCCCAAACGTCTCCCCATTTCATAATTATCCGCAGTAATTATCGGATATAGATCGCTATCTAATCCACTTTCAATTGTGACAATTGGAACTTTGAACTTCAGTTCTTGCATAGCAATATTGAACTTTTCATAATCACATACCGCTATCAAGATGCCTTCAGCACCGTTTTCGATTTCTTTCTCAACAGCAGCAATCTGTTCATCTCCATCCGCGTCCTCACGCATAACCACATAATTAATATTTACAGAAAAATCATCCTCCGCCTGTTTCATTCCCTCTTGAAGAGATTCCCAGCCATCTTTTCCAGAATAATACAGAATTACTGAAATCTCTTTCTGATTTACCAGTTTCTCGGATCCGACTGACATTTTGAAAAACATCCACAAAATAAGCATGATTAATCCCACACAGATAATGGTCGTATAAATTACTCTTAGCTTTCCTTTACTCATTTGCATCTACCTCCATTTTCATTGGTAAATGAATGGTAATTCTTGTACCAACATCTGGCTCACTTCGAATTTCCAGTCCATATTCCTCACCAAAATATAGCTTAATACGTTGATCTACATTTTTGAGACCGATTCCAGAACCACGTTTTCTTTTGTAGATTCCATTTGTCAAGAGCTGATTCACCTGTTCTGGAGGCATTCCGATTCCGTTATCGATTACATGAATCAGTATCTCTCCTTCATTTGCAAATCCCTGTACCAGAATCTCACCTTCTCCATCCATGGATTCCATACCGTAATAAATCGCATTTTCCAAAAGTGGCTGGACGATCAATTTGATTGTTGGATATTTTTCTATTGCAGGATCCAGATCAAATGTCACCTGAAACTTGTTACGATAACGCATTTTTTGGATATTAATGTAGTTTCTTGCGTGCTGAAACTCTTCTGCTATCGTAATGATTGTTTTCCCCTGACTTAGCGAAATCCGGAACAGATTTGCCAGTGCTGTGACCATAGAAATCGCATCCTCATATTGTTCACTTTCTACCATCCAGATAATGGAATCCAGTGTATTATAAAGGAAATGCGGATTAATCTGCGATTGAAGTGCATCTAGCTCATTTTTTCTCTTTTCTTCCTGCTCTCGCAGAACATCATCCATCAGTTTTCGCATCTGCTCTACCATGGAACGAATCGTTCGCCCAAGATTTTGAATCTCTTCCGATCCTCCAACATATATTTTCTCTGGATACTGTAGTTCCAGTTCTTTTACAGATTCCTCCAGTCTTCGAATCGGTTGTGTGATCTTTGCTGACAAATACTGATTTAAAATAATCAAAATCAAAATTCCAACTGCAAGAACTGTTACCCAGATCATGCTAATCTGGTTCCAGTTTTTGTACATATTTGCTTTTGGAATCACAGATACAATCTTCCAACCGGTATAACCAACTGTTTTCACCACTACAATTCTTTCTTCTCCCTGGAATACTTCCTCATGACTGCCGTCTTCGTACTTGATTGCAGACGAATTGTTTTCTTCCGAAAGATCTGAATAAATCAAATTCTGCTGCGGATGATAAATGATCTGCCCATTCTGATCCATCAGATACATGTAGCACATATCCCCGGAATTTACCATTGTAAACAGTTGCTCAATCCCGCTGAAGTTCATATCAACCAAAAGTATCCCGCTGCTGGTTACCCCTTCTCTCGTTAACTCTACACCTCTGCTGAGGGAAATGACCCAATAATATCGATTATTGCTGTCCTCAAACAGATTTTGCACATGGGAGGACGAAAAATGCAGATTCTCAGGCTTATTTTTTGCTTTCACAAACCAGCTTTGCCCTGCGACCTGCGTCTCTTTCTTGAGTGTATTTACAGGTGTTGCCGCCAAAAGAGAACCATCGTTAGCGAAACACGCAATGCTAACCAGATTGTCTTTGTTCGCTTCATATAATAGTGTCATCTCACTGTCAATATTTTCTTCAGAAAAATCGGTATCTTTTATTACACTATAATAAAGTGAATCTGATATACGCATCATATTTCGCAGATAATTCGTCAGATTTCTCTCCACCTGATTTACAAGCTGCGTATTGTCTTCGATTGTCTGTGTTTCAGAATTTTTGGTATATGTAGTATAAAGAATGATACCAATCAACAGCATTCCTATTACCGAAATCAACGTGAACGTCACCGCGATCACAACCTGCAGACTTCTCTTCCAATAACTAAACCTTGCTTTTTTCATCTTTTCTTTCCTTATTTGATCTATACTTTGATGGCGATACTCCATATTGCTTTTTAAATACATAACTAAAATAATTTGCCTCTGTATATCCCACTTTTTCTGCGATCATATACGCCTTATCCTCGGTAGTTTCCAGAAGCTCGATTGCATGTTCCAGACGTACTTTCGTCAGATAAGATACAAAACTCATCCCTGTCTCTTTTTTAAACATCACTGAAAAATAGGTTGCGCTGACATTCAGATGATTACACAAATGCTTCACTGAAAGAGTGCTGTCTGCATAATTTTCTTCTATATATTTTTTCGCTTTTTCTGTCATTGCTTTTGTGGAATCCATTCTTTCCTTTCGAATGAGCCTCCATGTTTTATAACAAATTTCTTGCAATGCAATTGACAGTTCGTCCATAGAATGGAATCCATTAATATATTGATATGGCTCAAAATTTTTCCCAAACACTTCATACACTTCAATCTCATAACCGGCAAGAAGTCTTAGAATATCTGTAAGTGCAATCAAAAGGGTTAGTTGATACTGCTGCATTGTGATCTTTTCATTTTTCAGTTCATACACAAATACGTCCACAGACTGTTCTAATTCTTCTTTACTTCCCAGTTTCATGCAATAAATAATCTTCTCAATTCCCTGCGGTTCGTAAAATGTCACTTCGTCTGTTTTGGGTTCCACATCATTGATGTAAATTGCCTGACTGCTGTCTTTTAACAAAATACGATAATCAAACGCTGTCTTAGCTTCCTCACAGGAAACAGATATTTTTGTAAGCTGTGAATACATCTGACCAATACCTGCATCTACATCGACACCCAGCATTCTCGCGCCAATCTTACATATCTGATTCATATGATAGATAAAATCCTGTATTTCTCTCGACTTTTGTAATTTTACAATAACTGCAATGCGATCTAGATACATAAACACCTGTGTATCCATATGCTTTTCTAAATATTCCTTTGCGATATTTAACAACGAAAGCATCAAAATCGGTCCATTCTGAATTCCATTCTCAGTTTTTCTGAAATCGCCTCCTAAAATGGCAACCGCATAGAAAGGAGCTGTAAAATCCATCCCATATGAATTCATCATGGACACTGCCTGATTTTCTGTAACTCTGCCTTCTAGAAGACCTGTTAAAAGCTGCTCCCTCATCATCGGCAGGCTTTTTTGATAGTAATCGTTCAGCTTTTCGATATTTCTTCGTTCATCAAATTCTTTGTCCAGATTCATTTTGATCTTCCGAAATACATTCTCCAGATCTTTCGCACCAATCGGTTTTAAGATATATTCTTCTGCCTCAAGACGGATCGCCTCTCTTGCAAACTCGAAGTCGTCAAATCCTGAATAGAGCACGACTTTGGTATTTTTATAATTTTCTTTGACTTTCGCACATAAAGTCAATCCGTCCATAAACGGCATCTTGATGTCTGTCATCACAACATCCACATGAGTGTGTTCTGTAAGTTCCAACGTCTCTTCTCCATTGCTCATAGAACCGACCACTTCAAACCCCAGCTCATTCCAGTTTACCTTTTTCTGAATAGAAGTTCTTACTTCTTCCTCATCATCTACCAGGATCATCTTGTATAAACTCATATTGCCTTCTCCTTTGCATTCGTTCTTATTTCAGTTTACATTACCTATACAAATCCGTCAAAACTTTTGAATTGAATTTAAAAAACCTCTTCTACATAGGCAGAAGAGGTTCGGAATAGACATGTCTATTTCTTTGCAACATACTTGCGGATATCCAACGCTACCGCAGTCACAATAACAAGACCCTGAATAATGAAGTTGTAATATGGATTCACACCAAGGAATTGAAGTACGATCTTCAAAAGTTCAAATACAAGAACCCCTACAAGAACCCCGCCAACTGTACCAATACCACCTGTAGTAGATACACCACCGATTGTACAGCCTGCGATTGCTTCCAATTCATAACCATTACCAAGATTTGATGTGGCACCACCTGAATACCCTGCTAAAAGATATCCAGCCAATGCATACATAAGTCCAGCTGTCATATAAATAATAATTTTACTTTTACGTGTATTAACACCTGAGACTTCCGCCGCATTTTCATTTCCACCAATTGCGTACATATATTTTCCATGCGTTGTTTTATTAAAAACAAACCAGAAAATCACACCAAATACAACTGCAATGATCAACAGGTAAGGAAGCCCCGGATAACTTTCTGTTTTAAACAGTTTGCCGTTTACGAATTTTCTATATACTTCCTGGAATGCACCGATTGGCTGGGCATCTGTAAATACTAATGCGATACCATAAACGATTGTCTGGGTACCCAATGTCGCAATAAATGGAGGGACATTCAAAATTGAAATAATCAAACCATTGATAAGTCCAATACACGCTCCGATTGCTAAAACAATTATTAATACCACCCACATATTCATTTCAGGTAAATTTGGGAACAAGCGACCTGTATAATTAGCACGCTGCAACAACACACCTGAAAGACATGCTGCAAGCCCAACCTGACGACCTGCCGACAAGTCTGTACCTTTTGTAATCAAACAACCAGAAACACCAAGTGCAATCAAGAAACGTACTGCTGTGTTGCTGGCCAGGTTATTAAAATTACCCCATGAGAAGAAGTTTTCAACGTTCAAACCTACAATCAGACATACTACTGTCAAAAGAACAACAATTGGGTTGTTCTTAATGTACATCCATATTCTCAAAGGAATAGATTTTGCATTCTTCATAATTCCTTTTCCTCCTTATTCAAACTGTGTAGCCAGTTCCATAATATTTTCCTGTGTAGCATCTTTGCCATCAATAAAACCTGTCACACGTCCGTCACACATCACCATGACGCGGTCAGACATACCAATAAGCTCAGACATTTCACTGGAAATCATAATGATACTCTTACCCTGCTTTGCTAAATCAGCAATAATACAGTAGATTTCATATTTCGCACCAACATCAATACCTCTGGTTGGTTCATCCAAAATGAGAACCTCTGGATTATTCGCAAGCCAGCGTCCAATCAGTACTTTCTGTTGATTTCCTCCTGACAAACTTTGAATCAGCGTTTTGCTGGAAGGAGTCTTAATATTCATTTTCTCAACATTATCTTGTACCAATTTTTCTACCTTCTTGTTATTCAGGCAGAATCCGAAATCCAAATATTGATTCAAAGATGCAACAGAAATATTATCTGCGACAGACAATACACCTAATATACCTGTTGCACGACGATCTTCTGTCAACATCGCAATTCCTTGATCGATCGCATCTTTTGGACGATTGATTTTCAATTCTTTTCCGTTATATTTGATCTTACCAGTTGTATGAGAACGTATTCCAAACAAACCTTCCATCAGTTCAGTTCTCTGTGCACCAACCAGACCTCCAACGCCTAAAATCTCGCCCCTGCGAACCTGGAAATTCACATTGCGGAAACTCTTAGGATTAATGGAAGTAAAATCTTCTACTTCAAATACAACTTCTCCTGGAATATTTTCACGCTGCGGATATAAATTTGTCAGTTCACGGCCTACCATCTTCGTGATAATAAAATCAGTTGTAAGTTCCTTCGACTCCCAGGTACCAACGTACTGACCATCTCGCATAATCGTAACTTCATCAGAAATCCTTAGAATCTCATCCATTTTGTGAGAAATATAGACGATAGAAACACCTTCCTGTTTCAAATCTTCTACAATACGAAACAAAGCCTCAACCTCATTATGGGTTAAGGAAGATGTTGGTTCATCCAAAATCAGAACCTTACAGTTTGCAGAAACAGCCTTTGCGATTTCTACAGATTGCATCTGTGAAACACTCAGTTCCCCAAGCATCTGTCTAGGAGCAAAGTCCATACGAACTTTTTTCAGCAAAGCTGCTGTATCGTCATACATTTTTTTATGATCAACAACTGGGATGAAGCCCAAAAATTTTTTCATAGGATAACGTCCCAGGAATATATTCTCACCCACAGTACGGGCTGGAATTGGCTGAAGCTCCTGATGTACCATAGCAATTCCCATTTTCAGAGCCTCCATAGGATCACCAATGTGTACTTTTTCTCCTTCGAAGTAGATTTCTCCTTCGTCCATCTTATAAATACCGAACATGCATTTCATCAAAGTGGATTTACCGGCACCGTTCTCACCCATCAAAGCGTGAACCTTGCCTGGGCGGAGACAAAGCTGTGCATGATCCAAAGCCTTTACACCTGGGAAGGACTTGCATATCCCTCTCATCTCCAAGCGGTACTCAGACATATTAGCATACCTCCTTTTCTTATCAAAAAGATGGACCGCTTACGCAGTCCATCTGAAAGTTTCCGACTAAACTATTTAATCATTACGTAGTCTACCCAGTAGTAATTTTGAATTTCTTTGCCTTCTAAACATTCGATAGCAACGTCAACTGCTGTATGAGATTGTCCAATGTGGTCATTTAATACTGTACCTGTCATTGTTCCGTTTGCAACCATTTCCTGACATTCTTCAAGTGCGTCAACACCTAATAAGTAGATGTTTTCTCCAACTTTACGTCCTGCTGCGTCGATAGCCTGAGCAGCACCTAATGCCATAGCATCGTTGTTACAGAAGATAACTTCAACCGCTTCACCGTGTTGTGAAAGTGCAGATGCAGCAATTTCCTGACCTTTCTTTGTATCCCAGTTACCAACTTGGTTAACTAAACATTCAACTTCCACGTTGGCATCTGTAAGAGCTTTGATAGAGAATTCTGTACGATATTGTGCATCAATGTTTTCTGGGTCACCTTGAATCATTACGTAAGAGATTTTTCCATCACCATTGATATCACCTTTGTCTGGTAAGCTAAGAACGATTTCGCCCTGGAATGTACCTGATTGACGAGCGTCAGCACCTACATAACAAACACCTGGGTTATTAAGAATTCCTTCATAAGCTTCGTCAATTGTATTACCATCTGCATCATATGCAAGTGGTTCACGGTTGATAAGTACTAATGGAATATCAGCATCAACTACTTTGTCAATAATTGTTTCTGCAGATGATGTCTGAACTAAGTTACAGATAATAACATCCATACCTTGTGTAATAAATGTATCAATCTGCTGAGTTTGTGTGTTCATATCGTTCTTTCCATCAACCATTGAAATTTCATATTTCACAGTGTCTGTTTCTTTTGTCTTGAAGTATTCTTCAATTTCGTTACGATACAATGTCATAAAGTTGTCATCGAATGTGTAGATCGCTACACCAACTTTATATGTCTTCACACCATCTTCGTCTCCGCCTTTAGAGTCTTTTCCGCCACATCCTACTAAACAGATGGCAAGCATCGCGATACATAACAGTACGCTTAAAAGTTTCTTTTTCATTTCTTTTCCTCCTTTATTTTGGGGTTCCGTCCCTTTTCGTTAAATAAAGTTTAACAGGAATTTTGCACAAAATAAATACGATTTTCTTCAAAAAACTAGTAAAATTATTCACATTTTATAAATTTTGTGGACACAAAAAACGGATTACCCTTTCGAGTAATCCGCCTTAATAAAATTCAGTTCGTTTTTCTTATGAGAAAATTGGTTTTAAAGCTGCTGCTAAAGCATCTTTTTGTGCCTGAGCTTCTGCTAAATCTTTACCTAATGTTGTAAAGTATGTTTTGATCTTTGGTTCTGTTCCTGAAGGACGAACGATTGCCTGAGCTCCGCCTTCTAAGTCATATACTAATACGTTAGCTGCTGGAAGTCCTGTTTCTTCTGGTTTCATGTAGTCTGTTACTTTTACTACTTTGTATTCACCGATTACTGTAGGTGGATTTTGACGTAAATCACTCATGATACCTGCCATCTTGTCCATACCAGAAAGTCCTGGGAATTCGTAACTGTCAGTTTTATTTAAGTAACGACCATATTCAGCGTAGATTTCTTCCATTCTTTGTTTTAACGAAGAACCAATGCTTCTGTAGTAAGCTGCCATTTCACAGATCAACATAGAGCCGATAACAGCATCTTTATCACGTACGTATGGTCCTGCTAAGTAGCCATAGCTTTCTTCAAAACCGAAGATAAATCTATCAACTTCGCCTGCTGCTTCTAATTGTGCGATTTGATCACCGATCCATTTGAATCCTGTTAATACGTTACGCATTTCTACGCCGTAATGTTTTGCAATGGCATCTGCAAGTGGTGTAGATACGAGTGATTTTACAGCTACTGCATTTTCAGGCATTGTACCTTTTTCGATACGTCCTGCACAGATGTAATCTAATAAGAGCGCTCCTACTTCATTACCTGAAACTAATTCATATGTACCATCTGGGCATTTCATAGCAATACCTACACGGTCAGCATCTGGGTCTGTAGCTAACATTAAGTCTGCGCCACATTTTTCTGCTAATTCTAATCCTAAACGAAGAGCTTCAAATACTTCTGGGTTAGGATATGGGCATGTTGGGAAATTGCCATCTGGATATTGTTGTTCTGGTACGATTGTAATATCATCGATACCAATATCATTCAAAATTCTCATAACTGGAACTAAACCAGAACCGTTAAGTGGAGAATAAACTAATTTTAATCCTGCTGTCTTGCAAAGACCTGGACGTACACTGCGAGCTTTGATTGCATCGTAGAGAGCTTCTTTACAATCATCTCCAACATACTCGATAAGACCTGCTGCCATGCCTTCTTCGAATGACATCATCTTAGCGCCTTCAAGAATGTCAGTTTTTTGAATTTCAGCATAAACGATGTTAGCTGCTTCGTCTGTCATCTGGCATCCATCTGGACCATATGCTTTATATCCATTGTATTTAGCTGGGTTGTGAGATGCTGTAACCATAATACCAGCATTTGCTTCATAATAACGTGTAGCAAAGCTAAGTGCAGGTACTGGCATAAGTGCATCATAGATACGAACTTTGATACCATTAGCGGCTAATACACATGCAGCTGTTTTTGCAAATACATCACTGTTGATACGGCTGTCATAGCTGATTGCAACTAATTGATTTCCACCCTGTGTTTTTACCCAGTTTGCCAAACCTTGTGTAGCCTGACGTACTACATATATATTCATACGGTTAGAACCTGCGCCTAACACACCACGTAAACCAGCAGTACCAAATTTAAGGGCTACTGCAAAACGGTCTTTAATTTCTTCTTCGTTGCCGTCAATTGATTCGAGTTCTGCTTTTAATGCTGCGTCTTCGAGATCAGCTGCAAGCCAGCGTTTGTAATCTTCCATATACATCTTCGTTCACCTATCCTTTAAAAATATTACTATATATAGTTTAATGAATTTGTATAAAAATGTCAATCTGATATGCCTTTATCTGTCTTATTCCCTCAATTTCATGATTCCATGTATTAATATTTTAACATCATTTAATATGTAATCAAATGCACCGGCATTGTACATATTGATCATAATCATTCCTATCGGAATAGCAATGATCATCCCCCAGACACTTCCAAATTTATATCCAATATATAACAAAATCAGTGTTGGTAATGGCTTTAGGCCAATCTCGTTGCTTACCAGCTTCGGCTGAATCACTTGTCTTACGAGTTGTGTTAATGCATATAGAACTACTAAGCCAATGGCAGTTTTAATATCTCCACCAAGCAATTTATAGGCTGCCCATGGAAGCAATGTAATCGCTGTTCCAAAAAATGGAAGAAAATCTAAAAATGCAATCACAATCGCAAGAACGATTGCATAATTCACATTCAAAATCATAAATCCAACAAATAAAATACTGCTAAGCACCAGCATAATCTGAAACTGTGCTTTAAAATATCCGCCAACTGCATTTTTGAAATAAGATGTTACCATCGTCATACGTTCCCTGATTGGTCTAGGTGCAACCTTCTTTGCCCATGCAATAATGTTATCACGGTCTGCAATAAAAAAATACGCCGATAATATTGTAATGATAACTGCAATCATAATGGAAGGAATACTTTTGGCAACATTACCAGCTACCTCAACTGTAGGTTCACTCAGTGTTCCAATCCACTCACCAATCGCAGCCTCGAAGTTTGCAGCAATATTGCTCCAGCCATCTTTGACGCCTTGCGGAAGAAGTTTTGAAATTCCCTGGAGACTATTTGCAATATTATCAAATCCTGCCTCAATATCATGATATAGCTGTGGAATATCAGAAATCAGATTCAATACTTCATGCCCGATCTTAGATACCGCCCAATATACCAAACCTATCACTCCAGCTAAAACAGCTATAATCGTGATCGCAGAACCCAGTTTTTTGACAATCTTAAGATGCTTTTCCAGCCAGCATACCAGTGGATTTGCAATCCATGCAATAATCCATCCAATCACAAATGGCAAAAAGAATCCTAATAGTTTCCAGCCAATTATCACAAACAATATCGTCGCAAGCAAACTAAATACCAGACTTACGATCACCTTCCAATATGGACGCGTATTTTCCATCTACTCCACCTCTGATTCGTTCTCTTTTGCTCCTTCTTCCTCATTTGCTAAGAAGTTCGTTTCGATTAATTCCCAGATTTCGTCCCTTCCCTGCTTTGTCTCTGCTGAGAAAGGAATCACAATGGTTCCTGGAAGTAACTCAAGACCTTGCTTGATCATCTTCACATGCTTTGCAACCTGACTGCGTTTTAATTTGTCAAGCTTAGTCGCAATAATGATCGGATTGAATCCTTGCGCCACTACCCAGTCATACATCATTTTATCATTGGCAGAAGGTTCATGACGGATATCAATCAATAAAAATACTGCCTTAAGCTGCTTTGAAGTATTTAAATATCTCTCAATCAATTTACCCCATTGTTCTTTTTCTCTTTCAGATACTTTTGCATAGCCATATCCAGGCAAATCTACAAGATACATTATATCATTAATATTATAGAAATTGATAGTCTGTGTTTTCCCTGGTGTAGCAGATGTACGAGCCAATGCTTTACGGTTCATCAGAGCATTGATCAATGACGATTTTCCTACATTTGATTTTCCGGCAAAGGCAATCTCTGTTTTGTCTGTTTCCGGTAACTTACTTGTAATCCCACATACAATTTCTAAACTTACATTTTTAATCTTCATTCTTCTAGTCCTCATATAACAGCGCATGCTTCAGCACTTCATCCATTGTGCTTACTGGAATAATTTCCAGCCCTTTTGTTATTTCAGATAAAATTTCTTCCACATCGCATACATTTTTAACAGGTACCAATACAGTCTTCACGCCTGCACTCTTTGCAGCCAGGAGTTTTTCCTTCAAACCGCCAATTGGAAGTACCCTTCCACGCAGTGTAATCTCTCCAGTCATTGCAACATCAGCTCTTACTTTTCTGTTTGTAATCGCAGAAATCATCGCTGTCGCCATTGTAATCCCTGCAGATGGGCCATCTTTTGGAACTGCTCCCTCTGGAATATGGATGTGGATATCATGTTTCTCGAAGAAATCCTCTGGAATCTGATATGCATTTCCAACAGATCGGATATAGCTTATTCCTGTTCTTGCTGATTCTTTCATTACATCTCCAAGTTGCCCTGTAAGTAATATTTCACCTTTTCCAGGCATAATATTCACTTCGATTTCCAATGTATCACCACCTACACTTGTCCATGCAAGACCTCTGACAATCCCTACTTCATCCTCTTCGTTAATCATCGAATACATGAATTTTTCTTTTCCTAAATATTTTACAATATTCTTGTCAGTGATACGAATAGAAGTCTTTTTCTCTTCTAAAATCTCTCTGGCGGCTTTTCTGCAAATCTCACCAATCGTTCTTTCCAGCTGTCGAACTCCTGCTTCTTTTGTATAGTTTCTCGCCATCTTCCAGATTGCGCTTTTTCCAATCTTAAGCTGTGTTTCTGTCAATCCATGCTTTTCTAATTGTTTTGGCACCAAATGCTTTGTTGCAATATGCATCTTTTCGTTTTCTGTATAGCTTGTAATCTCAATTACTTCCATACGATCCAAGAGTGGTCTTGGAATCGTCTGAAGTGTATTTGCTGTTGTCACGAAAAGTACCTCTGACAAGTCCACTGGTACTTCCAAATAATGATCACGGAATTTCACATTCTGTTCGCTATCCAGAACTTCCAGAAGTGCAGAGAATGTGTCTCCTTTGTAGTCGTTGCTCACTTTATCAATTTCATCCAATAAAACCAGCGGATTTTTAACTCCTGTCGACTTTAAGGCATATGCAATACGCCCTGGCATCGCACCTACATAAGTCTTTCTGTGTCCTCGAATTTCTGCTTCATCTCTAACTCCGCCAAGTGAAATTCTGGCATATGGCTTTTTGAGTGCTTTTGCGAGAGATTTAGCAATGGATGTTTTACCTGTTCCCGGCGGCCCTACTAAGCATAATATTGGACTTTTTCCTTTATTTGTCAAGGCACGCACTGATAAAAACTCCAGAATTCTATCTTTCACCTTTTCGAGTCCATAATGCTCTTCTTCCAGAATCTGTTTCGCATAACCAATGCTTATCTGATCCTCCACTACTTTGTCCCATGGCATTTCAAGCATGGTCTCTATATATGTACGAATCACGCCATTTTCAGCCGCACTTTGTTGTGAACTCTTAAAACGCTGGATTTCCTTCTTGATTTTTTCTTTTACTTCTGATGGTGCTTCCAGCTTTGCAACTGCCTGTTCAAATTCTTCTGCATCAGAGAGAAGATTTTCTTCCCCAAGTTCTTCACGAATCGCTTTCATCTGTTCTCGCAAAATGAACTCTTTCTGATGCTTCTCCATTCTTTCTTTTACTTTATTCTGAATATTTTCTTTTAAATCTAGTACCGCCATCTCATTCACAACTTTGAATGCCAGCATTGAGTAGCGGCTGTGTAAATCATCTTCGCTCAAAATCTCCTGCAGACTTACATAATCCATAGCCACATTGGATGCAATCTGATAAATCATACTTTTGAATGATGTTGCATCTGCGACCTGCGTGATTACTTCTTTGGATACTTTTCCACTTTTGGCTGCATATTCAAAAAATATCTGCTGCAAATTTTTTGCTTCAACATTTTCATTGAGTCTGCCTTCTGCATCAGCATCTTCTAAAATCTCTACAGTTGCATTCATATATGGTAATTCTTCTGTAATTTCATGCAATTTTGCACGACATTCTCCTACTACCAAAACACGAATTACATGCTTTGACATCTTTGCAACCTGTTTCACTGTTGCAATTGTACCTATTTCATATAATTCCTCTTGTGTTGGATGATCTATGTTCATTTCTCGCTGCGTAACGAGAAAAATTTTCTGTTCTTTGTTTTGCATCGCTTTTTGCACTGCTTCGATGGAACGTGCTCTGCTTGCATCAAAATGTACTACCATTTCTGGAAGAATTGTCATCCCACGAAGTGCAACCATAGGGATATTCATCATTTGATTTTCCATTACTTATTCCCCTTTTATAAATTGAAAAACCAGAAATTAAAAAACGGGTGCGAAGACCCGTTTTATGCACTCTGTATTATTGCATCAGGATTGTATACCGGATCAGCAGTTCCTTCTACCGCCTCTTTTGTAATGCGGCATGTACGAATCGTCTCGTTAGATGGCACATGATACATGGTATCCATCATTACATTTTCCATAATTGCTCGTAATCCTCTGGCTCCTGTTTTTCTTGCCAGAGAAATGTCAGCAATTTTTTCTAATGCTTCCTGATCAAATTCAAGTTCTACACCATCGAGTTCTAATAATTTTTGATATTGTTTCACAATCGCACTCTTTGGCTGTGTAAGAATGCGGATCAATGCATCTCGGTCCAGCATCTCTAATGTTACGTTGATCGGTACACGGCCTACCAGTTCAGGAATGATTCCAAACTTAACCAAATCCTGTGGCAATACCTGGCTCAATAATGCATCCACATCTCTTTCTTTTTTACCTTTTACTTCAGAGGTAAATCCCATTGACTTCTTATCAAGACGAGTCTCAATAATCTTGTCAAGTCCCTCAAAGGCTCCACCACAAATAAACAGGATATTTGTGGTATCAATCTGAATCATTTCCTGATGTGGATGTTTTCTTCCACCTTGTGGCGGTACATTTGCAACTGTTCCTTCTATAATCTTTAACAGTGCCTGTTGTACACCCTCACCCGAAACATCTCTTGTGATAGATGGATTTTCAGATTTTCTCGTAATCTTATCAATCTCATCAATATAAATAATTCCATGCTCTGCTCGCTCGATATCTCCATCAGCTGCCTGAATGATTTTAAGAAGAATATTTTCTACATCTTCTCCCACATAACCTGCTTCAGTAAGTGCAGTCGCATCTGCAATTGCAAATGGTACATTCAGGATTTTGGCTAATGTCTGCGCAAGCAATGTTTTCCCACAACCAGTAGGTCCAAGCATCAGTATGTTGCTCTTTTGAAGCTCAACTCCAAGGTCTTTGCCTGCCATAATTCTCTTATAATGATTGTACACAGCTACAGAAAGTACCTTCTTTGCTCTTTCCTGTCCAATCACATAATCATCTAAAAATGCTTTGATTTCCTCTGGTTTTAACAGGTTAATTTCTTCATAGCCAGACTCATATTCGTATCCGAGTTCTTCTTCAATAATCTCAGAACAAACTTCGATACATTCATCACAAATATATGCACCGTTTGGTCCGGCAATCATTTTGCGAACTTGCGCCTGTGATTTATTACAAAACGAACAACGCACAACTTCGTCTCCTTTTTTTCCTGCCATACTGTCACCTCAATTTCATGCGTAAAGGGGGTGTTCTAAATCCATTCAGAACATCCCCTTATACACATATTTCACATATTTTTCTTAGTGGCTAGTAATTACTTCGTCTACTAAACCATATTCTTTTGCTTCCTGTGCAGACATAAAGTTGTCTCTTTCAGTATCCATCTCAATCTTTTCAAGAGGCTGGCCTGTATTTTGTGACAAAATTGTATTCAAACGATGTCTTGTCTTTAAAATATGTTCTGCAGCAATCTTAATCTCAGTTGCCTGTCCCTGTGCGCCGCCTAATGGCTGATGAATCATAATTTCAGAGTTTGGAAGAGCATAACGTTTGCCTTTTGCTCCACCTGATAACAAGAATGATCCCATACTAGCTGCCATACCGATACAAATCGTTGAAACATCACATTTGATGTATTGCATTGTATCATAGATAGCAAGCCCTGCTGATACAGAACCTCCTGGACTGTTGATGTACAAATGAATGTCTTTTTCTGGATCTTCTCCTTCTAAAAACAATAACTGAGCAATAATGACACTTGCTGAAGCATCTGTTACTTCTTCCCCCAAAAAGATAATTCGTTCCTTTAATAATCTTGAATAAATATCGTAAGAACGTTCTCCACGACTTGTTTGTTCAATGACATAAGGTATTACGCTCATGCACATGCCTCCCTTAAATCTTAATCTAAAAATCTTATTCTTCTACTGCACTATCAACTAATAATGTTACAGCTTCTTGTACAGCCATATCTTCTTTCATTTGTGCTTTTTCATTTTCACCCATGAATTCTTTTAATTTTTCAACTTCCATTTTGTACATTTCAGCCATTTTAGCCATTTCTTCATCTAATTTTTCTTCAGTAATTTCGATGTTTTCAGCTTTTGCGATTGCTTCAAGAACTAATCTTGTTTCAATACGTTTAACAGCTTGTGGTCTAACTTCTTCCATCATCTTTTCTGTTGTTAAACCTGTGAATTGGAAATATTGTTCCATTGTTAAACCTTGTTGTTGCATTCTTTGAGCAAATTCTTGAACCATTTGGTTTGCCTGTGTTGTGATCATAGCTTCTGGAATTTCCATTGTTGCATTAGCAACTGCTTTTTCTACAACTGCATCTTCTTTCTTTGTCTTAGCTTCAGCAACTTTTTGTTCCACTAATTTTTCTTTAATGCTAGCTTTGTATTCATCTAATGTATCAAATTCAGAAACTTCTGCTGCAAAATCATCATCTAATTCTGGAAGTTCTTTCACTTTGATTTCGTGTACTGTACATTTGAATGTAGCAGCTTTTCCAGCTAAGTCAGCTGAATGATATTCTTCTGGGAATGTGACGTTAACTTCTACTTCTTTTTCAGCTTCAACGCCAACTAATTGTTCTTCAAATCCTGGAATAAATGCACCAGAACCGATTGTTAATGGATAGTTTTCACCTTTTCCACCTTCAAAAGCAACGCCATCAACGAATCCTTCGAAATCTAATACAACTTCGTCACCGTCTTGAACTGCGCGGTCTTCTACTACAACTGTTCTTGCGTTTTTCTTTTGTTCTTCTTCTAATTTTGCTGCTACTTCTTCATCTGTAACTTCTACAGAAACTTTTTCTACTGTTAATCCTTTGTATTCTCCAAGAGTAACTTCTGGTTTTACAGCTACTTCTGCTGTGAAGATGAATGGTTTTCCTTTTTCAAGTTGAACAATATCGATTGTTGGCTGAGAAACGATATCTAAGCCGCTTTCATCATATGCTTTTGCATATGCATCTGGAAGTAATGCGTCTGCCGCATCATTATAGAAGATTTCTGGTCCATACATTTTTTCAATCATCTGACGTGGTACTTTTCCTTTACGGAAACCTGGAACAGAGATTTGGCCTCTTTGTTTTAAGTATGCACCTTGAAGTGCTTTTTCTAATTCTTCAGCTGATACTTCAATTGTAAGTTTTGCCATATTTTTTTCTAATTTTTCTACTTGTAAGCTCATTGCTCTTTCCTCCTTAATATATGCGAAAAGTCCAAAGACTTATCTACATTCACACTCATCGCGATATTATATCACACATTTCAATAAATATCTAGTCTTGATTTACTTGTGTTCCCATGATTTTCTTCACAAATTCATTTATTTGCTCATCATCAAGTTCAAACAAGCCACTCTCATTCTTTTTTATTACAAAAACTTCCGTCTCTGCTTCTGCATATTCCATTTCCTGATATGCTGTTTCAAATAATAAATAACAATTTTCTAAAAATTCTTTTTGCATCTGGGCATTGATTTCTTCCAGAGTGCCTTTGTATTCCCCTTTATCTACCTTGTCAAGAAGACGTGCAGACTCTTCTGTAATAGAAGCTGCAAATTTCTGGAACACACTCGTAGCCTGATATTCGACACTTACATGGTATTCTTTCATACTAATTTTTTCAGCTTCTTTCACAGTATATTTCATCTCTTTAAATATTTTTTTACAAAGATCCACATACTGCTTTTTCAACTCTTCTTCCATTTCTATCCCATTGGTAATATTGTTTTCCACAAATGCTACAACACCATCTTCGTATTGTTTTTCCAATTCATCTTTTGATTTATCAACCACAAAAGACGACAGCTTATCTACTTTACCTTCAAAATGTTGTTCAAGAACCGCATTTACATAGCCTTGTGCATCAAATTCTTTAAACATAAAGAAAGTTAATGCCCCTGCAACAAGAAGAACCAACGCCCCCAGGATGAGCATGATCGTATTTTTCTTTAATTTCATATCTTTCTCCTTTATGATTGTTGATAAATAATAGATTTCTTGATTTCTTCCGCCTTGCTCTGATTTAGTAATTTTTCAATCAATTTTAATGAGAATTCAATTGCAGTTCCCATACCTCTGCTTGTTACAATAAATTCATCCACTGCCACTGCATCACAGACATATTCTGCGCCAGTAAGGGCTTCTTCAAATCCTGGATATGATGTAGCCTTTCTTCCCTGAAGTATTCCATATTTTCCTAAAACACTAGGAGCCGCACAGATTGCTGCGATCCACTTTTTATTTTTATAAAATTGTTCCAATACAGTCTTCACGCCCAAATGATCACCAAGATTAAGTGTGCCAGGCATTCCTCCAGGAAGCACTACCATATCTTTGTCATCATACGTTACTCCATCAAATAATTTATCTGCTTGTACATCGATTCCATGTGCTCCATGAACAGTATATGACTCGGAAATCGAAACTGTAGTTACTGTGACTCCTGCTCTTCTAAGAAGATCTACTACCGTTAACCCTTCAATTTCTTCAAAGCCATCTGCCAAAAACACGCAAACTTGTTTACTCATTTTCTTTTCCTCCTATATCAAATACATTTGCATTTTATCAAACTCAGATAAAAAAAGCAATCTCAGCGAAAAATCTAATAATTCGTTTACTTTCACCTAAAACTATATTATCATAACTTTAATTGGAGGAATAAACGAAATGGAAATTGAACGCAAATTTTTAATTAAAACTTTACCTGAAAACCTTGAATCTTATCCGTGTCGTCATTTAGCGCAGGGATATCTATGTGTAAAACCAGTTGTTCGCATTCGCAAGGACAATGAAAAATACGAACTCACTTACAAATCTGGCGGAATGATGGCGCGTATGGAATACAATCTTCCACTAACTGCCCAAGCTTTTGAACATTTAAAAACAAAAATTGATGGAAGACTTATCGCCAAAAGACGCTACATGATCCCTTTAGACCCATATACGATCGAACTTGATATCTTCGAAGGAGATCTCTCTCCACTTATCATTGCGGAAGTTGAATTCCCTACAATTGAAGAAGCTAACAACTTCACTGCTCCAGACTGGTTTGGAGAAGACGTAACCTATGATGGAAGATATCACAACAGCTACCTAAGCAGGGTCTAGTCTACAAGCAATCTTTTCTTCACTTGCTAATATGGTGTTTCATATAGACTCGTTGTTTCACTTTACTCAAAAAGGCACATACTATGTACGTGCCTTTCAAATCTTTATTCGCCAAGTGCAAATTTTTCATGAATTGCCATTACAGCTCTATCCACATCTTTTTCATCCACCAACACTGTAATTCTGATTTCTGATGTAGAAATCATATTAATATTTACACGATAATTTGCAAGAGCCTCAAACATCTGTGAAGCAACTCCTGGATTGCTCATCATACCTGCACCAACGATTGCTACTTTTGCAACTTTTTCATTATATGTAATTTCCTGGATTCTTAATGAATCCTTGTTCTCTTCTAACACTTTGAGTGCTTCTTTTAAATCATCCTGTGCCACTGTAAATGATATATCCTTTGTTCCTTCACGACCAACTGATTGTAAAATAATATCAATATTAATATTATTTTTTGCTAGTCTGTGAAAGATTTTAAATGCAACACCTGGTTTATCTTCTACTCCAATAACGGAAATTCTTGCTGTATTTTTATCCGATGCAACACCGGTAATTAACATTTTTTCCATTTTTACTACCTCCTTGACCGTTGTACCTTCTGATTCATTCAAACTTGAACGTACTACCATTTGTACGCCATATTTCTTTGCCAATTCTACGGAACGACTATGCAATACTTTTGCACCGGATGTTGCAAGTTCTAACATTTCGTCGTAAGTAATCTCTTCAATCTTTCTGGCATTTGGTACTACTCTTGGGTCGGCTGTAAATACACCATCTACGTCTGTGTAAATTTCACACTTATCCGCATGCAGCGCTGCTGCAAGAGCAACAGCTGTTGTATCTGAACCTCCACGGCCAAGTGTTGCATAATCTTCATGTTTATTTACTCCCTGGAATCCTGTGATGATCACAATCTTACGTGCATCCAGTTCGTTCATAATACGTTCTGTATCAATTCTTTTAAATCTTGCATTGCCATAACGAGATGTGCAGCTCATTCTGGCTTGATAAGCATTAAGTGAAATAGCAGGGACATCTAATGCTTGCATCGCCATTGCCATAAGCGAAACCGATACTTGCTCCCCTGTTGTCAGGAGCATATCCATCTCTCTTTTCGAAGCATCTGGATTAATGCTTCTTGCTAGTTCCAGCAATTCATCTGTTGTATCTCCCATTGCAGAAAGAACAACCACAATATCATGCCCCTTTTTGTAATCGGCAATACAGCGTCTTGCAACATTGAATATTCTTTCTCTATTTGCTACGGAGCTTCCACCAAACTTTTTTACAATTAACATAAGGCCTCCTATTCGCCTAATAAGTAATCAATCAATGTATAGCCATCTTTCCAAACGATGCCATTTGCACTTGCTGCTGCTTCGCTATACTCTTCCTGACTGCCTAATACTTTTCTATTATCATATAGTAAATATGGTACTGGACCATTTGTATGTGTTCTTACACGAATTGGCGTTGGATGATCAGGAAGCACCAGAATTCTATAATCTTCTCCCGATTTGCTCAGCTCATCAATCAAAACCTGAACAACATATTTGTCAATATACTCAATCGCCTGTACCTTTTCTGCTGCAAGTCCCTGATGCCCCATCTCATCTGGTGCTTCTACATGGATATATGCAAAATCATATCCTTGTTTCAGAAGTGCATCTAATGCCGCTCTTGCTTTCCCTTCATAGTTCGTATGAAGACCTCCATTTGCACCTTCAACAATTATGTTATCCATACCTGTTCCTACTGCAATCCCTTTTAATAAGTCGACTGCAGAAATCATCACACCTTTTTTTCCTGTCTTTTCTTCAAAAGATTTCAGTGCTGGCTTTGTACCTGCACCCCAGAACCATGCAGAGTTTGCAGGATTCAGCCCTTGTTCTTTTCTTTTTACATTGATAGGATGATTTACGAGAATATCATAACTCTTTTTCATCATATCACGAAGTACTTCATCCTTAGGAAGATAGTCACCGATTCTTTTTGTTAAAATATCATGAGGTGGTGTAAGCTCCACTACTTTACCATGATTCCATACCAGTAAATGTCTGTAGCTTGTTCCTACATAAAATTCATAACCTTCTTTTTTCAAACCTTCTTTTAAAGCTTCTACAAGAACTGCCGCATCCTCTGTACTGATTTCACTGGAACTATGATCGATAATAATTTTGTCTTCATATGCCTCTTCTTCCTCGGAAAGAGTGACAACATTACAACGAAGGGAAACATCTGTTGATTTCATATCAACACCTATGCTAAGTGCCTCCAATGGGGAACGTCCCGAGTAATAAATCTTTGGATTATATCCTACTACAGATAAATTTGCAGTATCACTTCCCGGACTCATTCCTTCCGGAACCATGCATACGAGACCTACTTCTCCAGTCTTTGCAAGATGATCTATTGCTTTTTTGTCGGCTTTCTGTAATGGAGTTTTGCCGCCTAAAATCTCCACTGGTTCATCTGCCATTCCATCGCCTAATACGATTATATATTTCACGCCCTCACGTCCTTTTGATTTATTTTCTGATTAATCCTAATTTTCTACACGAATCATATGACAGATTTGTGTGAACTTTGCTGCATTTACTTCATAGCATCCTTCGCTAATTTCTTCAGTCATAAATCCAAATTCGTCATCCACTCCACTTAATTTCACAATCTGGATATTTCCAAATACTTCTGTTAATTCTGCTTTCATTGATTCTTCTGTGCCTTTTACACGTACAAAGAATTTTTTCTTTGTTTCTGCTTTTGCTTCTAACTCAAGCTTTTCAGAGCTCCATGTAGCCATCATGCTTCTATTTGGATTCTTCGCAGCTTCAACAATATCCCCCACTACTGCACTGGCAGTTGGAAGTTTACCTGCTCCGCTTCCATAGAACATCGCATCACCTAACATATTCCCTTTTACAAATACTGCATTAAATACATCTTCAATATTGTATAATGGATGAGTCTTAGCTACTAAACATGGAGCTACGATCGCACCAAGTTTTTCACCAGAACGCTTGCATGAAGCCAATAACTTAATCTTCATACCCATCGCTTTTGCATATTGAATATCTCTTTGTGTAACTTCTGTGATACCTTCTGTATAAATATCTTCAAAATCAACCAGTTTTCCTGAAATAATAGAAGAAAGGATTGCAATCTTTCTGCAGGCATCATGGCCCTCAACATCTGCACTTGGATCTCTTTCGGCATAACCATTTGCCTGGGCTTCTTTTAATACAGCATCATAATCCGCATCTTCATTAAACATTTTACTCATCATGAAGTTTGTTGTACCATTCAGAATACCTGTGATTTCAACGATTTCATCACCTGTCAAAGAAGATGTCAAAGCACGAATTACAGGGATACCGCCTCCAACACTTGCTTCATATAAGAAGTTGATATTGTTTTCTTTTGCAATTGCAAGAAGTTCTGCACCATGTTTTGCCACAAGTGCTTTGTTTGATGTCGCAACACTCTTTCCTGCCAATAAACTCTTTTTCACAAATGTATATGCTGGTTCAATACCACCCATAACTTCTACAACGATCTTTACTTCTTCGTCATTTAAAATCTCATTAAAATCATGTGTAATTAAATTTTCTACAGGTGTACCTGGAAATTCTCTAAGATCTAATACATATTTAATTTCCAATGCTTCACCAATTCTTTTTTCAATTAAACTTTTGTTTGTTGCGATTACCTCTACTACACCTGAACCTACTGTTCCGTAACCTAAAACTGCGATTTTTATCATAACGTCTTCTCCCTACTCTTATTTATTTTGTTCCTTTAGATATGCATTCATAAATAAATCAATATTTCCATCTAATACGCTCGAAACATTTCCGATTTCCACATTTGTTCTATGATCTTTTACCAATGTATATGGCTGCATGACATAAGAACGAATCTGGTTGCCAAAACCTATTTCTTTGATTTCACCACGAATATCAGATACTTTCTCTGCCTGTTCTTGTTCTTTTAAAAGGTACAGCTTAGCTTTCAGCATCTGCATGGCTTTTTCTTTATTATTATGCTGTGAGCGCTCGTTTTGACATTGTACTACTATACCTGTTGGAAGGTGTGTAATACGGATTGCTGATGATGTTTTATTTACATGCTGACCACCAGCCCCACTTGCGCGGTATGTGTCAATTTTTAAATCATCATCATTTATCTCAATATCAATCTCATCTTCAATATCCGGTAAAACGTCACACGATGCAAATGATGTCTGTCGCTTTCCGGCAGCATTGAATGGTGAAATTCGAACAAGTCTGTGTACACCTTTTTCAGATTTTAAATAGCCGTATGCATTCTCTCCATTCACCTGGAATGTAATTGCTTTTAATCCTGCCACATCTCCATCTAAAAAGTCAAGTACTTGTACTGAAAAGCCTTTTCTTTCTGCCCATCTGCTATACATACGATATAGCATGTTTGCCCAGTCACAAGATTCGGTACCACCTGCTCCTGCATGCAAAGTTACAATCGCATTATCTTTGTCATATTCTCCAGAAAGGAGTGTCTGGATTCTTATTTCTTCAAAAACAGTTTCAAAGTTCTGAAGTTCTATCTCTATCTCTGAGACAAGGCTTTCGTCATTTTCTTCATAAGCCATCTCAATCAATAACCCGATGTCCTCAAATCCCGTTATAAGACTCTCAACCGTCTCAATAAAATCCTTGAGTCCTTTCAATTCTTTCATTACATGCTGCGATTCCTCTGCTCGATCCCAAAACCCCGGTTCTTCGATTTTACGTTCGAGTTCCTCTACCCGTTTTTCTTTGTCGGGCAGGTCAAAGTGAATCCCTCATTTCCTTTAATGGTTCTTCATATGAGTTTAATATACTTTTAAACTGATCCAGTTCAACCACGTTCTCACCTCTTTAAATTATTATTTTCTGCCACAGCATTGTTTATATTTTTTACCACTGCCACATGGACAAGGATCATTTGGATATACTTTCTTTTCTTCACGCTTTTTAGGAGCACGTGCAAGACTTTCATCTTTGTTTGTTCCAGTTACTTTTGCAACTTCTTTTCTTTCCACTTTCTGTTCAACTCGAATATGGAACAGTGCTCGAATTGTATCTGCTCCAATGGCATCTGTCATTTCGCCAAACATATCGTATCCTAACATTTTGTATTCGATTAATGGATTTTTCTGACCATATGCCTGAAGACCAATACCTTGACGCAACTGATCCATATCATCGATATGTGCCATCCATTTACTGTCGATTACTCTTAATAGGAATACACGTTCTGCTTCACGAAGCATTTCTGGTTGTGGAAATTCTGCTTCTTTGGCCTCGTACCCTTTCACAGCACGTTCTTTTAACATATGCTTCAATTCTTTTTGTGACATTGACTTTACTTCGTCATATTTCACAGGTGGAAGAAGAATGGAATTAGATAATTCCACATTTAATTTTTCCAAATCCCAATCAGCAGACTGTGCTTCTGGCGATGCATAGAGATCGACTGTTCTTTCGATATATTCATTAATCATATTGTAGATAGAATCTCTCATGCTTTCGCCATCGAGTACACGGCGTCTTTCTTCATATATAATCTCTCTTTGTTCGTTCATAACCTGGTCGTATTCTAACAGATTTTTACGAACACCAAAGTGATTGCTTTCAATCTTTTGTTGTGCCTTTTCAATTACATTAGAAAGCATCTTATGTTCAATTTCAGCTCCATCTTCAACCCACATTGCATTAAAGATGTTCATCATCTTTTCAGAACCAAATAATCTCATCAACTCATCTTCCAGTGAAATGTAGAATCTCGATTCACCTGGATCTCCTTGACGACCTGCACGACCACGAAGCTGATTGTCAATACGTCTTGATTCATGACGTTCCGTACCGATGATCTTCAGACCGCCTGCCGCTCTTGCTTCCTCATCCAACTTGATATCGGTACCACGACCAGCCATGTTGGTAGCGATTGTTACAGCGCCATGTACACCTGCCTCTGCAACGATCTCAGCTTCCATCGCATGGAACTTCGCATTTAACACATTGTGCTTAATCCCTCTTTTACGGAGCATGCGGCTAAGAAGTTCTGATGTCTCGATCGTAATGGTACCTACCAGGATTGGCTGCCCAGTTGCATGTGCTGCTTCAATTGCATCACAAACTGCTTCGAATTTTTCTCTCTGTGTTTTGAATACAGCATCATCTAAATCTTTTCTTTGTACCGGAACGTTCGTTGGCACTTCTACTACATCCATTCCATAAATATCTCTAAATTCTTTTTCTTCTGTCAAAGCAGTACCAGTCATACCACTCTTTTTCTCAAATTTGTTGAACAGGTTCTGGAATGTAATAGTAGCAAGTGTTCTGCTTTCACGATTTACTTTTACATGTTCTTTTGCTTCAATTGCCTGATGAAGCCCGTCCGAATAACGACGTCCTGGCATAATACGTCCGGTAAATTCATCGACGATCATTACTTCTCCGCTTTCAGTTACTACGTAATGTTGATCTTTAAACATCATATAATGTGCACGGAGTGCAAGAATGATATTGTGCTGTATTTCAAGGTTTTCTGCATCAGCAAGGTTATCAATATGGAAAAATCTTTCAACCTTTTTCACACCTTCTTCAGTCAGGTTCACCTGTTTTTCTTTTTCGCTGACAATAAAATCACCTGTTTCCGTAATCTCTTCTCCCATGATTGCATTCATTTTAGAGAATTCACCGCTTACTTCACCGCGCTTTAATTGTCTCGCCAGAACATCACACATCTCATATAATTTTGTTGACTTTCCACTTTGACCAGAAATAATAAGTGGTGTTCTCGCTTCATCAATAAGAACAGAGTCCACTTCATCGATGATTGCAAAGTTAAGTCCTCTTTGTACAAGACGTTCTTTATAAATCACCATATTGTCTCTCAAATAATCAAATCCAAGTTCATTATTCGTAACATAGGTAATATCACACTTATATGCCTCGCGGCGTTCGTCATTGTCCATATCATTTAAGACAACCCCTACCGTCAAACCGAGGAATCTGTGTACTTCCCCCATCCACTCAGCATCACGTTTTGCAAGGTAGTCATTGACTGTTACAACATGTACCCCTTTTCCTGAAAGTGCATTTAAGTATGCTGGGAGTGTTGAAACAAGCGTCTTACCTTCACCAGTCTTCATTTCTGCAATACGGCCTTGATGAAGAATCACACCACCTACTAATTGAACACGATAATGCTTCATTCCAATCGCACGCCATGCTGCTTCTCTTACAACAGCATATGCTTCTGGCAAGATATCATCCAAAGTTTCTCCGTTTTCTAAACGCTGCTTAAATTCTTTCGTTTTATTTCTCAATTCTTCATCTGTCAGACTTTGCATCTCAGCATCCATCGATTCAATTCGGTCCACAATTGGATAAATTCTTTTTAATTCATTTTGACTATGTGTCCCAAAAATCTTTTCAAAAAATCCCATTTTTTACTCCTTGTTCATAAGAATTCTCATCTTTTTTCTATCAAATTTTAAACTTAAATTTTATTTTATCATCATCTATCTTTTTCTTCAACCAGTTTACAAATTGTTTACAGTTTAGCCATTCAGCAGGGAGAACTGTAAACTCAATTTCTATCTATCACACTTTGCCACAAGTTCATAAGGAATCTTCCCTCCAAATAAGTCTAACGCACTTCCTATCGTAAAATCGAGCCGGTTTTCGCTTACCTTTGCAAATGCTTCCAGATCTTCCATACTGCCAATTCCGCCCGCATATGTAATTGGAATTCCATTCCACTGGGAAAGCATTTTGACTAATTCAAGTTCCACTCCAGATGACTTTCCTTCCACATCTACTCCATGTACTAAAAATTCATCACAATATTCTGAGAATTTTTCTAGCGTTTCTTTTTCTACTTTGACTTGTGTAAATGTCTGCCAACGATTCGTAACAACATAATATGCATCATCCTTTTTACGGCAGCTTAAATCCAATACAACATGTTCTTTTCCTACTGCTTTTACCAGTTTCTCCAGATTATCCCAGTTTACTACGCCATCCTGGAACACATAAGATGTAACAATCACATGACTTGCCCCAGCTTCAATATATTGCATTGCATTTTCTGCGGTAATCCCGCCCCCAATCTGCAAACCGCCCGGATACGCTTCTAGCGCCAAGAGCGCCTGCCTTTTTGTCGCCTCATAATATTCTGATGATTTGGCATTTAACAAAATAATATGTCCGCCCGTCAAACCGTCCTTTTTATACTTCTCTGCATAAAAATCCGCATCATATTTTGATGCAAAATTCGTAATCGCCTGATTTCCTTCGTCTTTTAAGGAGCCTCCAACAATTTGCTTTACTGTTCCATTATGAATATCTATACAAGGTCTAAATCGCATGATGATTCCTCTCTTACAAAAAATATGTACTAGTATAGCACTTTTCACAAAAAAAAGGAACGTTTTTTTCTACGCTCCTTTTCCTGCTCATTAACGATTATTTACATTCGTGTCCTGATTGTTGTCATTATTGTTGTTATTATTGTTATCATTACCTGTCATGTCATCCGTGACATCTTTCACGCCATCTCCAATATCCTCAATCCCATTGCCAACAGCATCTCCGACATCATCAATCACTCCACCATTATTGTCATAGTTTGCATCATTATTTGTATTATCACTGTCATTCATATTGTTATTTGTATCATTGTTTGATCCATTGGTCGCATCGTTATTTGTTCCATCGGTTGTATCATTTGTATAATTTGTGTCGTTCGCTGCGTCATCATTTCCATTATCCCTCGAACCACATGCAGTTACTCCCGACATCACACCGATACATAACATTAATAAAATCAGTTTTTTCCAACTCTTCATAGTTTTCTCCCTTTCATATAAATAGTAGATTATTTTAAGAATCACTTCTTGCTAGTAATATTTACAGCTTCTCCAAAAATATACCACTTTCCTGATTGGGAGTTTTTACTATATAAAATTAAAAATTTTCAAATAATGATTTCTATACACGCTCACTCAATTCACCTGAACGGTACGCCTCTAATAATTTTTCCAGATCCTTAATCGTCTCTTTGATTTCACGTCCGGCATCTGTATCACCTACATACTTACGATAAAGCGCTCGATTGACGGTCATACTTTCTGAGTGGATATCAGACTCATCTAAAATAGCCTTTTCTGCCGATTCAAATGGATTATGGGCAACAAGGATCATTCCATATGAGTTATAAATCAAAGTGTAACCGGCTATACCAGTCTCTTTACGGTATGCTTTTGAAAATCCGCCGTCAATAACAAGTACCTTTCCATTACATTTGATCGGATGCTCTCCTTTTTTCACAGGAACATGACCATTTACAATATGAGACTCATTCACATCTAATCCAAACTCTCTCAAAATAGAATCTACGACTTCTTCATTTTCAATCAATTTGTAATATGGGTTTTTTGTCTCTTTATGTGTTTCCTTATCTTTCACAAAGTAACGCTCAAATGTAGCCATCTTATCCTTCCCATATAAAGGAGAATTCTCATGCAGCCAAATATACCACATAATATTTTTCCCTTTTTCTTTTTCTTTTTTATCTAAGGCGAAAAAGCCTTTACGGATATAGCTGTCTAATTTTTCATATAATGCCTTACCAGAAAGTTTTTCTCCATAAATAGAAACTTCCTTAAAAGAACCATCCTTATTCAATGGCACGCACCCATGATATAACAGATTTGAATTATAAACCTTATATAAGCTTCCTTTTGTAAGAAGCAGTCTTGCGTGTGCCTGCAGCTTTTCGCATCCAAGAAACGCTTTTGACAAACGTTCCATGATATCATCTTCTTCTGGTGTCAATTCGTATGGATTCTTTGGATCGATCGTTGGGAAATATTTATCTAACAACTCATATTCCTTGCCGTCAATCATCACTGTTCCTTTTTCATAATCAATCTTGTCAAGCAGATTACGAGATTCCATATTGAACTCTGGATTGTCTTTGATAATCTGACCTTCCAGTTTGAATTGGATAATTGCAATTGCTTTATGAATTCTAACATCAGTCTCAACTTCAAGTTCATTGTAGTCTGTGTCACCACGCAATTTAAAACATTCGCAAGGGTCATCCTGGTATGTCTGATTTGCAAATGTTGCCAGAGGTAATAAGTTAATTCCATAACCATCTTCTAAAACATCCATATTCGCGTATCTTGCCGAATTACGAATCACATGTGCAATACACGCCTTGTGTCCTGCTGCAGCACCCATCCATACCACATCATGGTTTCCCCATTGAATATCAACCGAATGATACTTCAAAAGTCTGTCCATGATAATATGTGGACCAGGACCACGGTCAAAAATATCACCTATAATATGTAAATGATCCACTGTCAGTCTCTGAATCAATTCACTCATAGCTACAATAAATGCTTCCGCTCTATCTAGGCGGATGATTGTATTTACAATCTCATTGTAATATGACTCCTTATCAATTGATTTCGCTTTTTCTGTAATCAATTCTTCAATAATATAGGCAAAGTCTTCTGGCAGTGCTTTACGTACTTTTGAACGAGAATATTTTGCAGCCACCTGCTTGCTCACCTCAATCAATCGGTATAAAGTGATCTTATACCAGTCTGCCATATTGTCCTCTGTCTTAATGACCTGTTCGATTTTTTCTTTTGGATAATAAATCAAAGTAGCCAGTGCTTTTTTATCCTTGTTACTTAATGTATTTCCAAACACTTCGTCAATTTTTCTTTTTACGGAACCAGAACCATTCTTGAGTACATGAAAAAATGCTTCGTATTCCCCATGGATATCTGTCAGGAAATGTTCTGTTCCCTTTGGAAGATTTAAAATTGACTGTAAATTGATAATTTCTGTTGATGCTGCCGAAATAGTAGGATATAACTCAGAAAGTCTTTCTAAATATTTTACCTCTAAATTTTTCATATATTACCTCTTAATTTGAATGACTTGTTAAAACACTATAACGTCTTTCATGTCGTATAAGCCTGGTTTCTTTCCTTTCAGGAACTTGCCAGCTTCTACTGCACCTTTTGCAAACACTGCTTTTGAGTGTGCTGTATGTTTGAATTCAATCACTTCATCTTCGCCTGCGAAAATCACTTCATGTTCTCCAACAATTGTACCGCCGCGTACCGCTGCAATACCAATCTCTTTTTTATCTCGTTTTTGACGAACCTGACTGCGATCATAATTATAAACATAAGCATTTTCCAATGCCTGATTCATGGAATCTGCCAATGCAAGTGCTGTACCACTTGGCGCATCCACTTTTTGATTGTGATGTTTTTCTACGATTTCAATATCAAATCCTGCTGGCGCAAGTATTTTTGCAGCGTCCTGAAGTAATTTTAATAACATATTTACTCCTAAAGACATATTTGCTGATTTTAATACCGCAACCTTTTCACTTGCTTCTTTTACCTTTTGTAGCTGTACTTCTGATAATCCTGTTGTACAAAGTACGACTGGAATCTGCTTTTCAACGCAATAATCTAGCAAACCATCTACTGCTGATGCATTTGAAAAATCAATCACAGCATCTGCATCTATGTCACATTTTTCGATACTCTCAAATACTGGATATTCGTTTGCAATTCCTAAATAAGCGTCGATTCCAGCAACGATTTCAACATTTGGATCTTCTTTCACGATTTTTGTAATGACTTGCCCCATTTTACCGTTGCAGCCATGCATAATTAATTTTACCATTGCTTTCATCCTCCCAAGTATTTTATATCATAAGGAACAATTCCCAAAAGGAACAGTCTCCGATTGATATAAGAATAAGATAACATAAAAATAGGGAGTTTGCAAAACAAACTCCCGTTTTCTAAATCGTATATGTATTTTTATCCAATTCTAAATTATAAGATACCAAATTCTTTCATGGCTTTCATAAGCTTCTCTTCATTTGGTTTAGTGAGTTCTGTAAGTGGCATACGTAATCCGCCAACTTCGTGTCCAAGCAATTGCATTGCTTTTTTCACTGGAATTGGATTCACTTCGCTAAACAATGCATCTACAAGTGGAAGTGTTTTTAATTGTAACTGCGCACTGCCTTTGATATCTCCTGCAAACCATTTTGCACAGATATCATGTGTCTGCTGTGGTGCAACGTTTGATAATACTGAAATAACCCCAAGACCGCCAAGTGATAAGATTGGTACGATTTGATCATCATTTCCTGAGTACAAATCAATCTTACCATCTGTTAAATTCATAATCTTAGCAATCTGAGAAATGTTGCCTGAAGCTTCTTTGATACCAACAATATTGTCTACTTCTTTTACAAGTGTTGCTGCTGTAGCCGGTGCAATATTGCATCCTGTTCTGCTTGCAACGCTGTACATAATAATTGGAGCCTTTGCTTCTTTTGCAATTGCTTTGTAATGTTGAATAAGACCTTCCTGTGTTGCTTTATTGTAGTATGGTGTTACTACTAATAAGCCGTCAGCACCTGCTTCTACTGCTGCTGTCGATAATTCAATTGCAGTCTGTGTAGAGTTAGACCCTGTACCTGCAATAACAGGAATTCTTCCTTTTGTAAATTCTACTGCTTTCTTGATACACTCTACGTGTTCTTTTTCTGATAATGTAGCAGATTCACCTGTTGTTCCACAGATAATGATACTATCTGTCCCATTATTGCATTGAATGTCGATTAATTCTTCTAATTTATTATAGTTAATACTTCCATCTGCATTAAATGGTGTAATAATTGCTACACCTGCTCCTGTAAAAATAGCCATTTTGTTCCTCCTTAATAATATTATCCAAACTCAATCTTTTTACAGGATTTTAGCATTATTCTTTCTCATTGTCAATGTGTTGTCAATCTACAACGCATTCTAATTTGCTAACAGAGACTTCATAGGCCACTCTTTTTTCGGTTTCTGTCTCTGTGATTTTTTTTACATATTCTCTGCTTTGAATACGTCCAAGCACCTGAACATGCTCGCCAACTTCAAAGCCCGAAGCAAATCTGGCATTTCTTCCCCAGCAAATACAAGGTATGTAATCCGACTTCCCATAAGGTCTGTTGACCGCCAAAAGCAAATCCGCAATTTCTCTTCCTAGCGGAGTCTTTCGATAGATAGGTCGCTTGCAAATATATCCATCCAAAAAAATCGTATTGGTTTTCGCTCCATCATGCTCTTCTTCTACAAAAGATACCTCTCTTACAAAAACAGATAATACCAACCTGTTCTTTTTTTCTTCGTGTTGATTATAGGAGCGGAACTGTCCTGTTACCATGATATACTCTCCTATATAATTCTGCTGAACATCAATCAGACGTTCTGAAATCATAAGTGGAATTCGGTCATCTGAGTTGCTGAGACGCTTCACCAATACATCTACCATGTAAAATCCTTCTCCAAAAACCTCATGGCTGAACACAAATTCAGAAGCCACCTCTCCTATAATAGTTACTTGATTGTTTTCAATAATCTTATCTGACATGAATTTAAAATCTCCCTTCCTCTGAAATGTACTTTTCATTCGTTAATCATTTTATGCAGCAATTTTTTATTTAGAACTAAAAGTTCATAATATTTTTACCTTGTAAATTCCTTGGAATGTGCTAGAATAATTGCGTTATAAATGGAAATAGCTAAAAATTAGTAAAGGAAGATTCGTATGAGAACAAAACGAGAAGATATTCGAAATATAGCGATCATCGCCCACGTTGATCACGGAAAGACAACATTGGTCGATGAATTATTGAAACAAAGTGGTGTATTCCGAGCTAATCAGGAAGTAGCAGAACGCGTCATGGACTCTAATGCTATCGAGAGAGAACGCGGTATCACAATCCTTGCCAAAAACACTGCTGTATATTATAAAGATACCAAAATCAACATCATAGATACCCCAGGACATGCTGATTTTGGCGGCGAAGTAGAACGTGTTTTAAAAATGGTAAATGGTGTTGTTTTAGTTGTAGATGCTTTTGAAGGTGCAATGCCTCAGACAAAATTTGTTCTGAAAAAGGCTTTAGAACTTGACCTGCCAGTTATCGTATGCATTAACAAAATTGACCGTCCAGAAGCAAGACCAGATGAAGTAATTGATGAAGTACTTGAATTATTCATGGACTTGGATGCTTCCGATGAACAGCTTGACTGTCCATTTGTATACGCTTCTGCAAAAGCCGGTCATGCAGTTTTAGATCTCTCAGAGGATCCTCAAAACATGGTTCCTTTATTTGAGACAATCTTGGACTACATTCCTGCACCAGAAGGTGATCCTGATGCAGATACACAGGTTCTTATCAGTACGATTGACTACAATGAATATGTTGGACGTATCGGTGTTGGTAAAGTAGACAACGGCAGCATTCGCGTAAACCAAGAAATGGTGATGGTCAACGCCCATGAACCAGACAAGCAGAAAAAAGTAAAAATCAGCAAATTATATGAATTTGACGGTTTAAACAAAGTAGAAGTAAAAGAAGCCTCTATCGGTTCCATCGTTGCAATCTCAGGTATTGCAGATATTTCCATCGGAGACACTCTCTGTTCTCCTGAAAATCCAGTTGCAATTCCTTTCCAGAAGATTTCTGAACCAACAATTGCAATGCAGTTTATTGTTAACGATAGTCCATTTGCCGGACAAGAAGGAAAATATGTAACTTCCCGTCATCTTCGCGACCGTCTCTTCCGTGAGCTTAACACAGATGTCAGTCTTCGTGTAGAGGAATCCGAAGAAAGTATGGATAGCTTTAAAGTTTCCGGACGTGGTGAACTTCATTTGTCTGTTTTAATCGAAAATATGAGACGTGAAGGCTATGAATTTGCAGTAAGTAAAGCTGAAGTACTTTATAAAAAAGATGAGAATGGAAAACTTTTAGAACCAATCGAAACTGCTTATATTGATGTACCAGATGAGTTCACAGGAACTGTTATTGATAAACTCAGCCAAAGAAAAGGCGAACTCCAAAGCATGAGTGCTTCTAATGGTTCTTCTACCCGTTTGATTTTTTCAATCCCTGCACGAGGATTAATCGGTTATCGTGGTGAGTTCCTCACAGACACTAAAGGAAATGGTATTATGAACACAGCTTTTGAAGGTTATGCACCATACAAAGGTGATATTCAATATCGAAAACAAGGCTCTCTCATTGCATTTGAAACAGGAGAATCTGTTACTTACGGATTGTACAGCGCCCAGGAACGTGGAACTCTTTTCATTGGCGCAGGTGAAAAAGTATATGCAGGCATGGTCATTGGCCAGAACGGAAAAACTGATGACATCGAATTAAACGTTTGTAAAACAAAACATTTAACAAATACACGTGCGTCTGGTTCGGATGATGCCTTAAAACTTACACCACCACGTATCCTTAGCCTTGAACAAGCCCTTGATTTTATTGATACAGACGAATTATTAGAAGTAACTCCAAAGAACCTTCGTATTCGCAAAAAGACATTGGATGCACGCTTAAGAAAAAGAGAAAAATTCCAATAATTTTCTGTCTTTTTTATGTTCAATTCATAATTTTCAATAATTTTATTGCATGTCTTTTTAATTAATTGTATAATAAAGGCACAAAAATATATCGAAAAGGAGTTGAACTGCATGAGATTTATTATTAGCGGCAAAAACATCGATGTAACCCCTGGTTTACGAACACAAATTGAACAAAAATTAGGAAAACTAGAAAGGTATTTCACTCCTTCCACGGAAATCATTGTAACTCTCAGCGTTGAAAAAGAACGTCAAAAAATCGAAGTTACAATCCCTGTAAAAGGAAACATCATTCGTTCTGAACAAGTAAGTGATGATATGTATGTATCAATTGACCTTGTTGAAGAAGTGATCGAACGTCAGCTTCGCAAGTACAAAAACAAAATCATCGACAAACATCAGGAAGGTGGATATTTCCAACCAGATTTCATGGATTCTGATGATGACATGGATGATGATGAGATTAAGATTATCCGTACAAAGCGTTTTGGCATGAAACCAATGTTCCCTGAAGATGCATGTGTACAGATGGAACTTCTTGGACATACTTTCTATGTATTTAGAAATGCTGAAACAGATGAAGTAAACGTAGTTTACAAAAGAAAAAATGGTACTTATGGTTTGATCGAACCTGAGTTTTAGCAATTTTAAAAGGATGTCATTAATGGCATCCTTTTTTATATTTTAGAAATCAAAAAGTGACAATTGATTGCTTTCCGGCAAATCTCCAAACAATCCAAGATCATCCATAAGATCAATTACTGTTTTACTTACTTTTGTTCTTTGTCTGAAATCATCTTTGGATAGAAATGGACCTTCTGCTGCTGCCATTTCTACTGCATCAGCTGCTTTATCTCCCATCCCTTCAATGCTGCTAAATGGCGGCATAAGTTTTCCATCAATAATCTGCAGTTTTGTTGCCTTTGCACGATAAATATCAAGCGGCATAAATTCATATCCTCTTGCATACATTTCCTGAACCAGTTTCATATCTTTCAACGTGTCCTGCTCTTTATTTGTAAGAGAATCACTTCTCTTCTTGTAGTCTCGAATATAAAATTCCAGTTTTTCTTTCCCTTGACACATCAATTCGTAGGAAAATGCGTTGGCACGGATACTAAAATACGCTGCATAATATGCCAGCGGATAATATACTTTACAATATGCGATTCGATATGCCATCATAACATATGCCGCAGCATGGGCTTTTGGAAACATATACTTTATCTGCTCACAAGACCAGACATACCAATCCGGTATCCCATGTGAGAGCATCTCTTCTTTCCACTCAGCCCATTTATCGCATTTTCCTTTTGCCACAGTTCCTTTTCGGACTGCTTCCATAATCTTAAATGACATCTCGTTATCCATTCCGCTATTAATAAGGAATGTCATAATATCGTCACGAGTACAGATAGCAGTTGAAATCGTCGCTTTTCCTTCCTGAATCAAAGTCTGAGCATTATTCAGCCATACGTCAGTACCATGTGACAGCCCTGAAATTCGAATCAAGTCGGATAAAGTCTTTGGCTTTGTGTCAACTACCATCTGGATTACAAAATCTGTACCAAACTCAGGGATACCAAGGCAGCCTACCGGACAGCCTCCGATATCTTCCGGCGTGATTCCAAGTGAACTGGTATCTGCAAACAATTTCATTACCCCAGGATCATCCAGCTTAATATCAGTAGCAATAAACTTCTTACCTGTTAATTGCTCTACCAATTCTTCCAACATCTTAATCATAGTTGGATCATCATGACCAAGAATATCGAGTTTCAACAAGTTATGGTCGATCGAGTGATAATCGAAATGTGTCGTAACGATATCCGTCGTCATATCGTTTGCAGGATGCTGTACTGGTGTAAATGAGTTAATATCCTGTCCAATTGGAAGAACGATAATTCCCCCCGGATGCTGCCCGGTACTTCTTCGGATTCCAGTACACCCAACCGATAATCTTTCTATCTCGCACTTACGCTTTCCTGTGCCACGTTCTTCATAATAATTCTTAACATAACCATAAGCAGTCTTATCAGCCAATGTACCAATCGTTCCCGCGCGGAATGTCTGACCATCTCCAAAAATAACTTCTGTATATTTGTGAGCGTTACTCTGGTAATCCCCGGAAAAGTTAAGGTCGATATCGGGCTCTTTGTTTCCTTTAAATCCAAGAAATGTTTCAAACGGAATATCAAAGCCATCTTTTACAAGCGGTTTACCGCATACCGGACAATTTTTATCGGGCATGTCCCATCCGCATCCTCCTGCATATTTTCGTACTTCTGGAGACTCAAAATCACTGTAGTAGCAATTCGTACAATAATAATGTGGACTTAATGGATTTACTTCTGTAATCCCTGCCATAGTAGCAACAAAAGAAGAACCTACAGAACCACGGGAGCCTACCAGATATCCGTCTTCTACGGATTTCCATACAAGCTTCTGTGCAATAATATACATTACCGCAAATCCATTAGAAATAATCGAGTTCAATTCCCTTTCCAGGCGTTCTACTACGATATCCGGCAACTTTTCTCCATACATGCTATGTGCCTTTGTGTAGCAAATGTTTCTAAGCATTTTATCTGAATCTTCAATTACCGGCGGACATTTATCTGGTCGTACTGGTGACATTTTTTCAACCATATCTGCGATTTTGTTTGTATTTTCAATTACAATCTCATGTGCCTTTTTCGATCCAAGATAAGAAAATTCTTCCAACATTTCTTCAGTTGTACGAAGATACAGTGGGGCCTGATTATCTGCATCCGCAAATCCTTTTCCCGCCATAATAATTCTTCGATATACATCATCATCCGGGTCAAGAAAATGCACATCACATGTTCCTATGACTGGTTTATGAAATTCTTCTCCTAGTTTTATAATTTTTCGATTGATATCTTTTAAATCTTCAATTGTACGAATCTCCTCGTGTTTTGGGCTGTCTACCATGAACTGGTTATTGCCAAGTGGTTGTATTTCCAGATAATCATAAAAATTGACGATTCTTGCAATTGCCTCTTCTGATTTATGCGAAAGCAGTGCCTGATATAATTCACCGGCTTCACATGCACTTCCTACTATAAGACCTTCTCTGTGACGTAATAATTCTGTCTTGGGGATTCTTGGCCTTCTGGCATAATACGTAAGATGCGACATCGAAATCAATCGATAAAGATTCACTCGTCCCACCTCATTCTTAGCAAGAATAATCACATGATACGTTGGCATCTTCTTGATTGCGTCTGGATTTGTCTCTCCAAAATGATTCACGTCTTTCAACGTGAAAATATCACGTTCTTTCAGCATCTGAATAAATTTCACGAAAATTTCTGCCGTTGCACCTGCATCATCCACCGCTCTATGATGATTTTCTAATGAGATTCCAAGTGCTTTTGCAACAATATTTAATTTATATTTTGAGAGAGTAGGAAGCAGTACTCTTGCAAGTGCTACTGTATCTACATATGTGAATTTCCCTTGTAAACTCAATCTCTTGCAATTCTGCTCGATAAAACCAACATCAAATCCTGCATTATGGGCTACAAGAACGGCATCATTACAAAATTCCAGGAATTTCGGAAGAATTATCTCTATACGATCTGCATCCATTACCATCTCATCGGTAATGCTTGTCAGATTTGTAATATCAAATGGAATCGGTACTCCTGGATTTACAAATGTACTAAAACTATCAATAATCTCACCATTTTGTACTTTCACTGCACCAATTTCTATAATTTTATCTTCAACTGCACTGAAACCTGTTGTCTCCAAATCGAATACCACATAAGTATCATCCAGCGTCTGTTCTTTTGCACGCACCGCAATATCTGTCAGGTCATCGACCAGATATCCTTCTACCCCATAGATGATTTTAAACGGATCATCCTTTGGCAGTCTTTCAATAAAGTGGTTTGCTTCTGGAAACGCCTGTACCACTCCATGGTCTGTGATCGCAATTGCCTTGTGCCCCCAGCTATGAGCACGCTTCACAATATCCGAGACATCTGAAACACCATCCATATCACTCATTTTTGTATGGCAGTGCAGCTCCACACGTTTTTCCGGGCTGGTATCTTTTCGACTTACTGTGAAATCCGGGATCTTTTTCACTCCCGCAACAGATGCGATCGTAAGTTCGTTGTCAAATTTATCAATATTCGTAACACCTTTAATTTTCAAAAATGCCCCTTTTTTGATTTCAGCCAGTATTTCTGGAAGCTGCTCATTTTTCAGAAACATCTTCACCATAATACTGTCTGTAAAATCAGTCACAGCAAACATATAAATTGTCTTTTCATTACGTATTTCCTTTGTTTCTGCGCTGATTACTTTACCTCGAAAGATAATCTCACCCATTTCTCCTAATACCTGAGAAAGCTCGATTGTCTCCCCTTCAAAATCACGTCCATAGATAAGATTCGGATCATCCGATTTCTTAACAGCACGATAATATTCTGCCTTCTTGGCGGCCTGCGCAGCCTTTTCTTCCTTCGCAGCTTTTCGTTCCGCCTTCTGCGCTTCTTTTTCTTCTCTGATTTCTTTATGCTTTGCTACGTTTCCATCTACGATTGCATTAATCTCCTGCTGAAGACGAAGTGCATTGTGTTCCTGCATCTTACTTTTCTTTGCTTTACGATATTCTACTTCGATTCGAATCGGAATATGGCAGCGTATTTCATAAATTTCCGAAATCAAAGCCACTATGGAAGTGGCTTTTTGCTCAGCAACAATCGAGTCTTCAAACTCCAGATGCAGAATATTTTCGTTTTCAAAATGATATTTGGCATTCAGAAACATATTGTATTCTACAATGCTCTTTTTCTTAAGTTCGAATAAGATACTGTCGTAATACTCTTTCATCAGATTTTCTGGTGTATAGAGACTCGACAAATAATAGGATTCTACAATCTTAATCTGAATCGGATTTAATCCAAAAAGCTGTTCTTTGATTGCCGTCTCTAAGGAAATTACCAGCTTTTTGGACAACAAGTGTGTACTTACAATATGAACATGCAAATAATCCCTGTTCGTATTCGTAGACACTTTTTCAATATTCACATCCATGAGCAATGTCCTTGCACGCTCATTCAATTTTAAAGTTGGAAATACCTCAAAGAATTTTTTTGCCATTTATTTACCTCTTATGTTTTATTTTTCCCAATTCAAGAGTTCCTGTCTGAGCGTTTCTAATAATTCGTCTTCTTTTACTTTTTTGACGATCTCCCCTTTTTTGATCAGAAGTCCTTCGCCGATACCTCCTGCGATTCCGATGTCTGCTTCCTTAGCTTCTCCAGGACCATTTACCACACACCCCATAACAGCGACCTTGATATCTAAAGGAATATCAGCTACCATATTTTCTACTTTATTTGCAAGTCCAATCAAATCAATTTTAGTTCTTCCGCAAGTTGGACAAGAGACTACTTCAATTCCCCCCTTACGAAGGCCTAATGTCTTTAAAATCAATTTTGCTGACTTAATTTCTTCCAATGGATCACCAGTAAGTGAAACGCGAATCGTATCACCCAATCCCTGATAAAGCATAATGCCTAATCCAACAGAAGACTTAATGTTTCCAGAAAGGATTGTACCAGATTCAGTAATACCAATGTGAAGTGGATAATCACATTGTGTCGAAATCAATTCATGTGCTTTTACACACATAAGAACATCTGAAGATTTGATGCTGACTACGATATTTTCATAGCCCATTTCTTCAATAAGATGAACTTTATCTAATGCACTTTCAACAATACCTTCTGCCGTAACTCCACCGTATTTTTCGACAAGTTCTTTTTCCAAAGAACCGCTGTTTACTCCAACACGAATCGGAACATTATATTCTTTTGCTTTGTCAACAACTGCTTTTACTCTTGATTTATCACCAATGTTACCTGGGTTGATGCGAATTTTGTCCGCGCCATTTTCAATTGCCGCAATTGCAAGCTTATAATCAAAATGAATGTCAGCTACTAATGGTATATGAATCTGTTTTTTGATTTCTTTCAATGCTTTTGCTGCTTCCATAGTTGGAACTGCGCAGCGGATAATTTCACATCCGGCAGCTTCCAATGCTAAAATCTGCGCTACAGTTGCCTCTATATCTTCTGTCTTTGTATTTGTCATAGACTGGATTGCAATTGGATTACCTCCGCCAATTTTGCAATTCCCAATCTGAATCACTCTTGTATCTTCTCTTCTCATAGGTTGCACCTCCAATATCTCATTTAAATATGTTGCGCTTTAAAACGATTACTTAAATTATAAGAAGTTTCACTTTTCATGTCAATGTTCTCTCGTTTTGTTCCTTTCCTCTACTTTTTAGTCGTAATAGTTGATTATTGGCACCTTTCCGTATTTTTGCGAATACTATTGATAAAATGATTTCAATTGAGTCATACAATGATGTGACTACTCTATGAACCAAGGAGGGATTCTATGAATTTTGCAAACACTTTAAAAAGTCTTAGAGAATTAAACGATGTTACACAAGAAGAGCTTGCAGCGTATCTGAAAGTATCCCGTCCTACTATCGCAGGTTATGAAACCAAAGACAGGCAGCCTGACTTTGAAAAACTAATAAAAATCGCCGAGTATTTCAACGTTTCTATCGACTACTTAATCACAGGCCTTAATCTACCCGAAAACCAGCCTGTTAAGGAAAGCACACTAGATCAGGAAGTAATGATTTCATATAAAAAATTGTCGCTCAGCTCCAAACAGGATGTATTAAAATATATACGATTATTGGAATTGCAGGAGAAATAGGGATTTATCTAAGTAATATACAAACAAATACATCTTCGTATATCCTTCACTACAACGCGCCGCTTCCTACGACTAATGCACGTATTCGTAAGAGTCTGGCATGTTCGCCGTGCGAGGCTCTCATGCCAGACTCAAACGACTACGGCATGGATTCTCCGTCGCTTTGCTTAACTTACGTTCAGGAGATACGAAGATTTATTTTGTGCGTATATACTTTGATAAATTAAAAAAAGGCGCTACGCGCCAAAGTTTGTTGGCTTAGGCGAGGGTGAATTGCTTGGGTGAATATAAAAAAGTTTCCAGAACCCTACTTTTTCTGTATAGAAGCTACATTTTTATATTGACATTTTTACCCTGGCTATATATGGAATTTCGCAAAACCGCTGCCCAAAAAGCTTGCCTAAAAAGACTCAAAATAGTCAGATTGGACGTATGTATAAAAACAAGTGAATGCTACCGTCACTTTTACCGAATTCATGGGCAGTATTAGTTCCTTTTTTTACATTTGGAAAAACACATTGTTTAGAGCTATTTTTAGCAAGTTTTTTTGCAGTGAACTTGAAAAATTCGATATATACCCAGGGCATTTCTTACAAGCTGAACTTTTCTCACATATGCCCACGCGATTTACAGCAAGCTGAACTTTTCTCACATATGCCCACGCCATTTACAGCAAGCTCTGCGCTATAAAAAGCTCCACGAAAAAAGTAGCCATAAATTGACTACTTTTATTTCTATCACTTAGATAAATCCCCCATTTATCGTTCGTATACAGTATATCTGTATTTTTCTAATAATTCTGTAGCTTTATGTGATGAGTCTTCGTCATAAAATTCAATTCTTAAAACACCTTCTTCAAATTCACGATTATGAACAATTCCGATGTTTTTCAGAGTAATATTGTTTGCAGCCAGGATAGTTGCGATTGTAGCAATTGCCCCAGCTTCATCAACGATATCGCAGTAAACAGCAAATACGCGTTTGATTGGACCAGATGAACCACCAGGAATAGAATTTCTATAATTTTTTGATGTTTCAAACAAGTCATAAATTTCCTGTTCGGAACCTTCTTTGACACGTTCTTTGGCGTCTTCCAGCATTTTAATATATTTATCAAGAATATTTACAATATTTTCTCTGTTTTTTAAACAAACATGTTGCCACATGGTTGGGGAAGAAGAAGCGATACGTGTAATATCTTTAAATCCGCCTGCAGCAAGATGCTTCATCATTTCATCATTAGAATCAGAATCCTTTACAAAGTTTACCAGTGTTGCAGCAATAATATGAGGAAGGTGGCTGATCACACCGGTAATATAGTCATGATCTTCATATGTCAACTGAACAGGAAGAGCTCTTAACGATTCTACAAATCTGGCATAGTCATCCACTTTTTTCTGAGAGACCTTACTGCTTGGGGTCAAAATATAATATGCATTTTCAATTAAGATTGCTTTTGAATTTGCAAAACCTGATTTTTCCGAACCGGCCATTGGGTGACCGCCGATAAAATATTCTTCAATTCCTAACTTTATTACTTCTTTATGAATAGAAGATTTTACGCTTCCTACATCTGTCAAAATACAGTCTTTATGTAAATATTGTCTGAGTTGTTTAATATATGCAGTATTAAAAGAAACAGGAGCACATAAAAAGATGTAATCACAATTTGCAAAATTGTCATCAATGCTGGTGCAGGCAACATTGATCGTAGATTCCTGTGTAGCCAGTGCTAATGTCTCCTTATTTTTATCAAAGGCAATGATTTCATAATCAGGATAATAATGGCGGACTGCTTTTGCAATAGAACCTCCTATTAAACCTAATCCTACAAAACCGATTTTCTTTATTTTGTTCATTTTATTTTTTCCTTTCAAGTGAATTCAAAATAGCCACATTACATTGTAGTATAACCATGAAAAAATGTCAATACACTGACACTTTAAAGTGAAAAAGTAATTTCTGATAACAGAGACGAAAATTGTGCAAAAAATTGTATAAATTACATAATAGAGTTGCTAAAATCAAAAAATTTTAGTACAATGTTAACATGTGAAACTACAAACAAGGAGGCGGCACAAATTATGAAAGTGTACAGAACGGACGAAGTAAGAAACGTTGTATTATTAGGGCATGGAGGCAGCGGAAAAACTAGCTTAGTTGAAGCTATGGCATATGTATCAGGCGCAACTAATAGAATGGGAAAAGTATCTGATGGCAATACTATCAGTGATTTCGATAAAGAAGAACAAAAACGTAAATTCTCTCTTAGCACAAGCTTAATCCCTATAGAATGGGAAAAAGCAAAAATTAATATCCTTGATACACCAGGTTACTTTGACTTCGTCGGAGAAGTAGAAGAAGCAGTAAGCGCAGCTGATGCAGCGGTTATCGTTGTTTCAGGTAAAGCAGGCGTAGAAGTAGGTACAGAAAAAGCATGGGAATTATGCGAAAAATACAAACTTCCAAGAATGGTTTATGTAACAGAAATGGACGTTGATGATGCAAGTTTCCGCCAGGTTGTAGAAGATTTAACAGCGAAGTACGGCAAAAAAATCGCTCCACACTTCCAACCAATCCGTGAAAATGAAAAATTAGTTGGTTATGTTAACGTAATTAAAAATGCAGGTAGAAGATACACAGGTATCGGACAACGTGAAGAATGTGAAATCCCAGAATACTGTCTTCCAAACTTAGAAATCTGCCGTGAAGCATTGATGGAAGCTGTTGCTGAAACAAGTGAAGATTTTATGGATAGATATTTTTCAGGAGAGGAATTCTCTGTGGAAGAAATTCGTGCAGCTATGCGTACATCTGTAACAGATGGAAGTATCGTTCCAGTAGCTATGGGATCTAATACAGAAGCACAAGGTGTTGCAAATTTATTATCAGACATCGTACGTTTCTTCCCAAGCCCAGATAAGAAAACATGTGTTGGTATCAATCGTAAAACAAATAGCATCTTTGAAGCAAATTATGATTTTGCAAAATCTAAGAGTGCATATGTATTTAAGACAATGGTTGACCCATTTATCGGTAAATACTCATTCCTTAAAGTTTGCTCAGGTGTATTAAAGAGCGATGACACACTTTATAATACAAGCACAGATTCAGAAGAAAAGATCGGAAAGTTATATACAATGATCGGTAACAAGCCAGTTGAAGTTTCAGAACTTCATGCGGGTGATATCGGTGCAGTAGCTAAATTAAATGCAGTGAAAACAGGTGATACTCTTTCTGCAAAGAATACACAGGTTATGTATGCAAAAACAGAATACTCAAAACCATATACATATATGAAATATGTTGTTAAGACAAAAGGAGACGAAGATAAAGTTTCTCAGGCTCTTAGCAGAATGATGGCAGAAGATGTTACTCTGAAAGTGGTTAACGATAGTGAAAATCGTCAGGCATTACTCTATGGTATGGGTGACCAACACCTTGAAGTAGTAGTTAGTAAATTAGCAGCTCGTTACAAAGTTGCTGTTGATTTGGAAACTCCAAAGGTAGCTTTCCGTGAAACTATCCGCAAAACATCTGATGTTGATACAAAATACAAAAAACAATCTGGTGGACATGGACAATATGGTCACGTTAAGATGAAATTTGAGCCTTCTGGTGATTTGGAAACACCATATGTATTTGAACAAATCGTTGTTGGTGGTGCGGTTCCAAAGAACTATTTCCCAGCAGTAGAAAAAGGTTTACAAGAATCGGTAGTGAAAGGTCCTGTAGCAGGTTATCCAGTAGTTGGTGTGAAAGCTGTATTATACGATGGATCTTACCATCCAGTAGATTCTTCTGAAATGGCATTCAAGACTGCCACAATTCAGGCATTCAAGAAAGGTTTCATGGAAGCAGGTCCAGTATTATTGGAACCAATTGCGAATATCAAAGTTACAGTTCCTGATGAATATACAGGAGATGTAATGGGTGATTTGAACAAACGTCGCGGCCGCGTGCTTGGTATGAATCCAATTGCAGGTGGAAAACAAGTGATCGAGGCTGACATTCCAATGACAGGTGTATTTGGATATTGTACAGTTCTTCGTTCTATGACAGGCGGACGTGGTGTTTACGAATATGAGTTCGTACGTTACGAACAGGCACCTTCTGATGTACAAGAAAAAGAAATTGCTGCAAGAGCAAATGAAGACTAATTATAGGGAGCACAGCAAGATGCTGTGCTCTCATTTCTTTACCACCATACGAGGCAGTGTGCTTGTACTTTGCGCAGGATGGTGCTATAATTTTTCATGTTATCAAATAATATTATGAAAAACAGAGGTTATTAAAATGAAAATTGTAATTATTGGAGATGGTAAGGTAGGATACAGACTTGCTAAGCAACTCTCTGAAGAAAATTATGATGTTGTACTAATCGATAACAACGCGGGAAAACTAAAAGAAGCAATCAATAGGTTGGATATTTTTTGCATCACTGGTGATGGGGTAAGTGCTGAGATTCAAAAAGAAGCAGGTGTTCCTGATGCAGACCTGGTAATTGCATGTACGACTACGGATGAGTTGAATATGCTTATCTGCTTGATTGCAAAACGTTTAGGTGCAGAAAATACAATTGCCAGAATTAGAAATCCAATTTATTATGAACAACTCGATATGCTGAAAGAGGATTTACGTCTCAGTATGGCAATAAATCCAGAACTTGCGGTGGCAAATGAAATTGCAAGAGTCCTGATTTTCCCTTCAGCAAGTAAAGTTGAAACTTTCGTAAAAGGGAAGGTTGAATTGGTGGAAGTTTTACTTCGAGAGGGAAACCCAATCGTAGGAATGAGTCTTGCAGAAGTATACAAAAAGCTCCAAATTAAAATTTTAGTATGTGCGGTTCAACGCGGTAAAGAAGTCTATATTCCGGATGGATCATTTGAGCTGCAAAAGGGAGATAAACTTCATATTGCATCTTCCCATCAGCAGTTAGAGCAATTTTTTAATGCAGTAGGGACTAAAAAAAGGGCAATCAAGAAAGTGATCATTGCAGGTGGTGGAAGAGTAGGATTCTATCTTGCAAAACAATTATGTGCAATGGGCATGCAAGTGAAAATAATAGAAGAAAGTCGTAAGAAATCAGAATACTTGTGTGAACAATTACCGAAAGCTACGATTATTCATGGGGATGCGACAGATCATGATTTGCTTATCGAAGAAGGAGTCGGACAGGCAGACGCATTTGTTGCACTTACAGGACTAGATGAAGAAAACATCATTGTCAGTTTATTTGCAAAAGCGCAGGGAGTTGAAAAAATTGTTGCAAAAGTAAATGAAGATTCCAGAGTACAGATGGTAGAAGGACTTGGTCTTGATAGTCTTGTATCTGCAAAAACTGCGACAGCGGATGCAATCATCAGTTATGTAAGAGCAAGACAAAACTCATATTCGAGCGCAAATGTTGAAACAATGTATCGTCTTGTGGATGACAGGGTAGAAGCATTAGAATTTATTATAAAAGAAAATGCGCATTATACAAATGTGGCGTTAAAAGATATGAAAATAAAGCAGAACAATCTAATTGCATGCATTGTAAGAAATCGTCAGATTATTATTCCAAGTGGGAATGATTGGTTTCAGCCTGGTGACAGTGTTGTGGTTGTAACAAGAGACAAAAAAGTTCAAGATATTAAAGATATTCTAGTATAGGAGAGATGTGTTATGAATTTTAAGATGACAACTTATATACTAGGAAGAATGCTTGGAGTAGAAGCATTGGTTTTAATGATTCCCGCAATTGTGGCAGGAATATATAGTGAAAGTATTACACCGTTTTTGATAACGAGTGCAATACTTATGGCAGTTTTTTTGATATTAGGTCTTAAGAAACCAGAGAATACGACTATTTATGGAAAAGATGGATTTGTAATTATTGCATGTGCATGGATTCTATGGTCCATTTTTGGTGCATTGCCATTTGTGATTTCGGAATCCATTCCATCATTTGTGGATGCTTTTTTCGAAACTGTTTCAGGATTTACAACAACAGGTTCTACAATATTGACAGATATTGCCTCTTTGCCAAGGGGAATGAATTTCTGGCGTTGTCTGACACATTGGATTGGCGGTATGGGAGTGCTCGTATTTGTTATGGTAATTGTTTCTTTGGAAGAAAAGAATTCAATGCATCTGATGCGTGCAGAAGTACCAGGACCAGAGACTGATAAACTGGTTCCACGTGCCAGGGAGTCGGCAAGAATCTTATATGGAATGTATTTAGCATTAACGCTTGCGGAGGTTATTTTCCTGTTCCTAGGTGGTATGGATTTATACGACAGTATTATCCATTCATTTAGTACCGCAGGCACAGGAGGCTTTAATAACAGAAATAGCAGTGTTGCTTATTATGACAGTGCATACATTGATGGCGTAATCACAGTCTTTATGATTCTATTTGGAATTAATTTTAACATGTATTATTTTTTACTTTTGAAAAAAGTAAAAGTTGTATTTAAAAATGAAGAAGTGAGAGCTTATTTGGGTATAATCACAGCTGCAACAGTGGCTATTACAATTAATATTCTCAACGTATATGGAAATGTATTTCACGCATTCCGATATGCAGTATTTCAAGTTGCTTCCGTGATCACCACAACCGGTTTTATGACTGCAGATTTTAATTTGTGGCCGGAATTTTCGAAATGTATTCTTTTAGGTATTATGATTATTGGAGCGTGTGCAGGTTCAACAGGCGGTGGTATTAAAGTTTCACGTATGTTGATTTTGGGAAAGAGTGTGAAAAGAGAACTGAAACAAATCATCCATCCAAAGTCAGTGAACATTGTGAAAGTAAATGGTAAAAAAGTCGATGAAGAAACATTGCATAATGTATATATTTACTTTATTGCGTATATTATCATTTTTACAATGTCAGTACTGGTTATATCACTCAACAATTTTGATTTTGCGACATCGTTCAGTGGTGTATTGACCACGATCAACAATATAGGACCAGGAATTTCAGCGGTAGGACCAACGGAAAACTTCTCGGCTTTTTCTAACCTATCGAAACTCGTTTTTTGTTTTGATATGTTGGTTGGCAGATTGGAAATCATTCCGTTCCTGGTATTATTCTCGCCTGACATGTGGAGAAGAAAATTTTAAAGGAGGAGTTTATGAAAAAAAAGACTATGAAAGTGATAGGGGTACTTACGGTTGTACTTGTTGCAGCAATTTACTACTATATAACATTGCCGGCCATCAATATACATTCATCTGATTTTTGGTTCTTTTTAATGTTATTAGTGGTGATCAGCCTCGTATATTATGTTTATAAGAAACGTCTGGGGATTATTGAAATAAAAGAATCAAAAGTAGTAAAAGGTTTTATTGGATGTTTGGTAGGTTTATTTGCAGTTTATATGATTGGTTCGTTATTATCCTCTCCAATTATAAATGCAAAGAAATATCAACAGCTTTTGACTGTAGAAAATGGCGAGTTTACAAAGGATATTCAGGAATTGTCATTTGAACAGATACCATTGTTGGACAAAGATTCTGCGACACTCCTTGGAAACCGAAAAATGGGAAGCATGGTTGATATGGTTTCTCAATTTGAAGTGGATGATATCTATAGTCAGATAAACTATCAGGACAAACCGATGCGTGTGTCACCACTTCGCTATGCAGATGCATTCAAGTGGCTGACAAATCAATCGGATGGTATTCCGGCATATATCTTAATTGATATGGCGACACAGAATACAGAATTAGTAAAACTGGAAGATGGTATTAAATATTCTACATCAGAGTATTTTAACCGTAATATTTACCGTCATTTAAGATTTAAATATCCGACATATATCTTTAATGAACTGAGTTTTGAAATTGACGAAGAAGGTGTGCCGTACTGGGTATGCCCTGTGAAAAAATTCAATATAGGGTTGTTTGGCGGTGCAACTGTTGGACGAGTGGTGTTATGTAATGCTGTTACAGGAGAGACCATAGACTATGCAATAGAAGATGTTCCTGAATGGATTGACAGGGCATATTCTGCAGATTTATTGATAGAGTTGTATGATTATTATGGAACATTGAAGCATGGTTTTATCAATAGTGTGTTAGGGCAAAAGGATTGTCTGATTACAACAGATGGATATAATTATCTTGCTATCGATGACGATGTCTGGGTTTATACAGGTGTTACTTCGATTACAGGTGATCAGTCGAATGTAGGATTTGTACTAATGAATCAGCGAACTATGGAGACAAAGTTCTATGAGATAGAAGGTGCTACGGAACAGTCAGCAATGGATTCGGCCGAAGGCCAGGTACAAAATCTAAAATATCAAGCGACATTCCCGTTATTGCTTAATATTAATAGTGAGCCGACATATTTTATCGCATTGAAAGATAATGCTGGTCTGGTTAAGAAATACGCGATGGTAAATGTTCAAAAATATCAAGTAGTAGGTATTGGTGATACAGTGAGTGAATGTGAAGAAGAGTACTACAAGCTTCTGTTGAAAGAGGGAATTCAGGAAGAGGAAGCGGATGATAGAGAAATTCTAACAGTATCTGGAAATATTACGAAGATTGCGCAAGGGGTAATTGATGGAAATTCACATTATTATATTATGATTGAAGGAACAGATGAAATATTTGATGTATCAGTGGTGGATATGATTCAGGTCATTCGCTATGAAATAGGTCATAGCATTACGATGGAATATAAAGTCGGAGATGAGGTAAATACCGTATTGTCAATTCAATAAAAGTATATAAAAAGGGAATCGCGTTTTGCGATTCCCTTTAGTTCTATGGTATAAAGCAGATGAATTATAAACTGGACAAATTAAATAAAATTGCATTTGTCAGCTTTTACATCTTTTAAATCTTCTTTGCTAGCGCTGATACTTACATAGAATTCTACTCCGTGCTTTACAGCGATGTTGTCTAAACGATCAACGAATCTTGGAATATTTTCAATTGAAATATTAGATTGTTTTAAAATACCGTCGATAAAGATTACCTGGATATCACTATTTGCACTAAGCATTCCGTAAATGAATCCTGTGTAATCGTCAACGTTGCGGATTGATGGGTAATCGTCCATGCAGATTACGCGAATGTCAAATGATAAGCTATATGTATCGTTGTGACTATTTTTAATGAAAATAACGTTTCCGTCGCATTCCTTTACTTTTTTATTTGCTGCCTCAATCATTTGTTGAGTTTTACCGCTACCTTTTTGCCCTGTTAATAAATTTACCATGGGAATCACTCCTTTGTTATGTATTTTGTTTCGGTCTATTATGCAATTTATTATACAACATTAACAGGATTTCAGCAACAAAATATCTGAAAATTTCATCTATTATTCGGCAAAGTATAGAGAATGTGATATAATGTGAGCACATAATGAATTGGAGGTTTTGATATGACACGTTTAGAGCAGCAAATTGCGTTTATTATTGAAATTGATAAAGTGAAAAATATTTTCAGACAGACCCTTTTGGCAGACGGAAAACGAAAAGAAAACGATGCCGAGCATTCCTGGCATATTGCATTGATGGCGATATTATTGAAAGAATATGCGGAAGAACAAGTAGATGTTTCCAAAGTTATTACTATGGTGCTTCTCCATGATTTGGTTGAAATTGATGCGGGGGATACATATGCGTATGATACAGTAGGAGCAGCAACAAAAAGAGAGCGCGAAGTAAAAGCAGCAGACCGCATCTTTGGAATGCTTCCAGAGGACCAAGGAGCCTATTTCAGGAAATTATGGGATGAATTTGAAGCATATGAAACTGCAGACGCAAAATATGCACATTTATTAGATAACTTTCAACCGTTACTTTTGAATGATGCGTCTGGTGGTGTAAGCTGGAGAGAACATGAGGTGAAAAAATCACAAATATATAAGCGAAATGAAAGAATAGAAGAAACATCAAAAACGATTTGGGCGAAGATGCAGGAAGTAATAGAAAAGAATATTAAGATTGGCAATGTAAAAGACGAGTAGGAAGGAATCGGTATTATGGCTGAAGTAAGAAAAAGAATTGTATTTCACGGAAGAGTACAGGAAGTTGGCTTTCGATATACTGCTAAATATATTGCTCTTAATCTAGGTTTGAAAGGATGGGTCCGGAATGAATATGATGGCACTGTATTGATGGAGGTGCAGGGAGACGAGCGGTTGATTCACAAACTTTTAGTAAGATTAAACTCTGAAAGATTTATTAGAATCGAGTGGATAGACAGTGAAGAAATCGCGCTTGGAACAGAAAAGAGCTTCAGTGTCAGGTAAATTCCAACTTACATTTGGAAATGAAAATGTGTTATAATTACTCTAGAAACGTGCTGTTTGCTTCGCAAAACGTAAGACCGGTTTCTTTGATGAATCTGAGAAAGATGGTGAAGAGATGTTTAAAGTGAACGATACTATTATGTATGGAACACAGGGAATTTGTAAAATTGTAGAGATCACAGAAAAAGATTTTATGGGCACGAAAAAAGAGTATTATGTTTTAAAACCTATCAATGATGCAGGAGCTACTCTTTTTGCACCAGTGAATAATGAAAAGATTGAATCGAAGATGAGAAGAATCTTATCAAAAGAAGAAATCTATGAATTGATCGAAACGATGCCATATGAAGAGGCAAATTGGATCGACAATGAAAATGAACGAAAGGAAAAATACAAACGAATCATTGCCGGCGGGGACCGCGCAGAATTAATTAAAATGATTAAAGCACTTTATTTCCAGAAGAAAAAAAGAGAATCAGATGGAAAGCATTTATATCTTTCGGATGAGCGCTTTTTTAAGGAAGCGGAACGTATATTATATGATGAGTTTCAGTATGTATTAAAAATCCGAAAGGAAGATTTGATGTCATTCATCTTTGAACGAATCGAAAATAGTGGAAAGAGATAGAGAGGATAAAAGATGAATATACGTACAGCTACAATGTCAGACTTGAAAAGGATTGCAGAGGTGGAAGCGATTTGTTTTCCAGCAGCAGAAGCGGCCACAGAACAATCTTTTGCAGAAAGATTAAAAACGTATCCAGAACATTTCTGGTTACTTGAAGAAGACGGAAAACTAATCAGCTTTATCAATGGAATGGTAACAAATGAAATAACAATACGAGACGAAATGTTTGAGGACGCCACACTTCATAACGAAGAAGGAGAGTGGCAGGCAATATTTGGAGTGAATACGATCCCACAATATCGTAGAAGAGGATATGCAGCCAAAGTGATGGAACATGTAATAGAAGAGGCAAAAAAGCAAGGAAGAAAAGGATTAATTCTTACTTGCAAAGAAGAAAAATTACACTATTACGCGAAATTCGGATTCAAAAATCTAGGCCTGTCCAAATCAGTACATGGTGGAGCTGTATGGTATGATATGATCTTGAGATTGAACCGTGCAAAAATGTAAAAATGGTGCAGCGCAATCTCAAGCTTGACAAATATTTTAGATGTGATACAATAACAAAAGATTCGTGAAAACAGAATATTAAAAGACATAGATGAGGAGTATTAAGAGTCTATCGTTATCAGAGAACTGCCGGTTGGTGCAAGGCAGCAGCGTAATCTCCCAACTCGCCTCGGAGTTCTTTCATTGAACTTAAAGTAGATGAAAGCGGGATTTCCCGTTATAGAAAAATGAGTGCATCTGATTTTTGTCAGATGAATGAGAGTGGTACCACGGAATTATAGCCTTTTCGTCTCTTGTGAGATGAGAAGGCTTTTGTTTTATCATTATGAATATAGAAAAGGAGAATAAAGTCATGGCAACACCTTACAATCATAAGGCAATTGAAAAAAAATGGCGTGAAAACTGGGCAGAAAATCCAGTAAATGTCAAAGAAGATGAAAATGGTAAAAGACAAAAATACTACTGTCTTGACATGTTTCCATATCCATCAGGAAATGGTCTTCATGTAGGACACTGGAGAGGATATGTAATTTCTGACGTATGGAGCAGATATAAATTATTACAAAAATACTATATCATTCATCCAATGGGATGGGATGCTTTTGGTCTTCCGGCAGAAAACTATGCAATCAAAATGGGAGTACATCCAGCGATTTCAACAGCTCAAAATGTTGCAAATATCAAAAAACAAATCAACGATATTGCAGCACTTTATGACTGGGATATGGAAGTTAATACAACAGATCCAGAGTTCTACAAATGGACACAATGGATTTTTGTGAAAATGTTTAAAGAGGGACTTGCTTACGAAAAAGAATTCCCAATCAACTGGTGTCCATCATGTAAGACAGGTCTTGCAAATGAAGAAGTAGTAAATGGAAAATGTGAACGTTGTGGTACAGATGTTACAAAGAAAAATCTTCGCCAATGGATGCTCCGTATTACAAAATATGCAGATCGTTTATTGAATGACCTTGACAAATTAGACTGGCCAGAAAAAGTTAAAAAAATGCAATCTGAATGGATTGGTAAATCATATGGTGCTGAAGTTGATTTCCAAGTGGAAGGCAGAGATGAAAAAATCACTGTTTATACAACAAGACCAGACACATTATATGGTGCAACATTCATGGTACTTGCTCCAGAACACAAATTAGCTGCAAGCCTCGCAACAGATGAAACAAGAGAAGCGGTAGAAAAATATATCTATGATTCTTCTATGAAATCAAACGTAGACAGAATGCAGGATAAAGAAAAAACAGGTGTGTTCACAGGTTCTTATGCAATCAACCCATTGAATGGAGAAAAGACACCAATCTGGTTAGCTGACTATGTATTAGCTGATTATGGTACAGGTGCAATCATGTGTGTACCAGCTCATGATGATCGTGACTTTGAATTTGCGACAAAATTCAATATTCCAATCATTCAGGTTATTGCAAAAGATGGCGTGGAAATCGAAAATATGACAGAAGCCTACACAGAAGCATCTGGTACAATGATTAACTCAGGAGAATGGAACGGAATGGAATCCGCTGTTCTTAAGAAAGAAGCTCCACATATCATCGAAGAACGTGGTATTGGAAGGGCAACTGTAAACTTCAAATTACGTGACTGGGTATTTTCACGTCAACGTTACTGGGGAGAACCTATTCCAATTGTTCATTGTCCAGACTGTGGTGCAGTACCAGTTCCAGAAGATCAGCTTCCATTAACATTACCAGAAGTGGATTCATATGAACCAACAGGAACAGGTGAATCTCCATTAGCAGGTATCGAAAGCTGGGTAAATACAACTTGTCCAGTTTGTGGAAAACCAGCAAAACGAGAAACAAATACAATGCCGCAATGGGCAGGTTCTTCATGGTATTTCTTACGTTATGTAGATAACCACAATTCAGAAGCATTAGTTTCGAAAGAAAAAGCTCATGAAATGCTTCCAGTAGATATGTATATCGGTGGTGTAGAACATGCCGTTCTTCACTTATTATATTCACGTTTCTATACAAAGTTCTTGTATGATATCGGTGCAGTAGACTTTGATGAACCATTTACAAAATTGTTTAACCAAGGTATGATTACTGGTAAAAATGGTATCAAGATGAGTAAATCAAAAGGAAACGTTGTTTCACCTGATGATTTAGTAAGAGATTACGGATGCGATTCACTGAGAATGTATGAATTATTCGTAGGACCACCAGAATTAGATGCAGAATGGGATGACCGTGGTATCGATGGAGTTTATCGTTTCTTAAACCGTGTATGGAATCTTGTTATGGACAGCAAGGATAAAGATGTAAAGGCCACAAAAGAAATGATCAAAATCCGCAATAAGATGGTTTATGATATCACAACTCGTCTTGAAAGCTTCAGCTTAAATACAGTTATTTCAGGATTTATGGAATACAACAATAAATTAATTGATATGGCTAAGAAAAATGGCGGAATCGATAAAGAAACATTAAGTACATTATCAGTGCTTCTCGCTCCATTTGCACCACATATTGCAGAAGAATTATGGCAGCAATTGGGACACGAAGGAACAGTATTTAATGCTGGATGGCCAACATATGATGAAGCAGCAATGAAAGATGACGAAATCGAAGTTGCTGTTCAAATCAATGGAAAGACAAGAGCAGTTGTAACTGTGCCAGCAGATGTTACAAAAGAAGATGCAATTGCAGCAGGTAAAGCAGCAGTAGCGGATAAATTAACTGGAACAATCGTAAAAGAGATTTATGTACCAGGAAGAATTATTAATATTGTTCAAAGATAATGAAATTCAAAGCAGATGCTGCAGGAATGCAGTATCTGCTTTTTTTGTAACAAAGTTGTCAAGCATTTTTGTGTATCAAAGTTTGACAATTTTTGGGTGTTATGGTAAAATAAATTGAATTAAATACAAAAAAGGAGGAAATGTGACAATGAAAAAGTTTCACAAAATTCTTGCACTTGTTCTTTGTTTAGCTATGCTTTGCACAACTCTTGTAGCTTGTGGCAGCAAAGATGATGACAAGGCAGGAAACAAAAATAACAGTGGCGAAATCGTTTTAGCAGAAGAGCAAGTATTGAACTTAAAGTACACAGACTTAAGTTTAATTGATGTAAATGATGCGCGTAATGCAAACGAATTCCAAGTACTTACACAAGTACATGAAGGTTTATTCCGTACATTCACAGATGAAAACGGACAAGATGTTGTCGAATATGCTGGATGTACATCATACGATATCAGTGAGGATGGTTTAACATACACATTCCACTTAAGAGAAGATGCTAAGTGGTCTGATGGAGTTGCTATTACTTCACAACATTATATCGATTCTTGGTTACGTTTAATTAATGCTGACAATGCTTTCCCATATGCTGAATTAGCATTAGGTATTGCAGGTGCAGAAGCTTATTATTACGGTGAAGGTTCTATCGAAGATGTTGCAATTGAATATATTGACGATTACACATTCTCATGTACATTAGCAGCACCAGATTCATCATTCATTAAAAAGGTTAACATGGCAGTATTCTATCCAATCAGATTAGACCTTATCGAAGCAGCAGAAGCTGCAGGTGGAGATTGGACAAATGATTACACATTACATGTATTCAGTGGTCCATTCGTAATCTCTGACCGCGTTCTTGAAAACAGCATGACATTAACAAAGAATGAATACTACTGGGATGCAGAAAATGTCATTCTTGAACAAGTTAATTTACAAGTTGTAGCAGAAGACTCTACAATGGCTCAATTAATGGAATCACAACAAATGGATGTTTGGACACCAACAGATATGGAATATGTTACATTATGGGAAAACAAAGTTGACAATGGTGACTTAAATCTTTCTGTTTCAGCAAACCCATCAGTTACATACATTTCAGTTGATATGCACAAAGCTGGTAACGGCGGTCCTTCAGGACTTATGAGTAACCCAAAAGTTCGTCTTGCAATCTCTCTTGCATTTGACAGAGAAGAATACAACGAATTATTCTGCCAAGGTCTTGCAACACCAGCATACGGTTTAGTGCCAAATGGTATCTCTGTAGGTAACACAGAATTCCGTGGTTACACAGAAGGTGCTCTTGAACAATACAAAGACAAAACAAATGACACAGAATATTTACAAGGTCTTTTACAAGAAGGTTTAGATGAATTGGGATACACAGGAGAAATCTCTGATATCGTATTAACAACAATCATCTACGCTCCAACAACACAACAAACAAACGTCAACGAATGGTACAAACAACAATTAGAAAGCAAACTCGGTGTTCAAGTTAACATCACAGTGCACCCAGACGTTTCTACATGGAAAACAGCTAGAGATTCATATGAATATGACTGGTACACAATGGGATGGTACGGAGACTACAGTGACCCTGTAAACTTCCTTGACCTTTTCAGAACAGACAATGGTTATGCTAAATTTATGGGTGGTTACTCTAATCCAGAATACGATGCTTTAATTGAACAAGCTAAAGTATCTACAGACGATGCAGAACGTTTAGAATTATACGCTCAAGCTGAAAAAATGCTTTTAGAAGATGGTGGTGTGATTCCATTATTCTATGAAGCTTCATACGTTTATTCACAACCATACGTTGGAGGTTTAAGCTTACCAATGTTCGGTGCTGAATACGAATTCACAAGAGCATATATCATTGAACACTAATAATAATATTTAGATGTTGAAAACGTATACAGCCCTGCCGTAAGACAGGGCTGTGTTTTTCAAAAAATATTCATGAGCTAGGAGGAAAGTCATGAATTTTATTAAGTACATTTTTAAAAAAGTGACTGTAATGGTACTTACTCTGTTTATAATTGCAACTGCAACGTTTTTCTTATTAGCAGCCACGCCAGGGGATGCCTTATCAGCTAGAGTTGAAAGATTACCTGATCATATTGCAGAACGTCTTTATGCAAAATATGGTTTAGATAAACCAGTTATGGAAAGATATGTTACTACTATGAAAGGTATTCTTAAAGGAGACTTTGGTGAATCTATTATTTACCAAGGTGAAACAGTACAGGATATTATCGTTGAAAAAGGTCCGGTATCAGCGAGATTAGGGCTTCAGCAAATGTTGCTTGGGGTATCGGTTGGACTCTTATTAGGAATTCTTGCGGCGGTAAAAAAAGGTACAATTTGTGACCATCTGGTAGTCGGATGCTCGATTCTGATGATATCCGTCCCTACGCTAGTCTTTGCGCTTATGATGCAACAAATCTTCGCAGGTAAGCTTGGATGGTTTCCGGTTATTGGATGGCCAAAAACAAATATTTGGTTTGGTGGTTGGGAATACACAATTTTACCTACGTTAGCAGGATGCTTTGGTTACATTGCGAGTTATTCCAGATTATTAAAAGCTTCTATGTTGGACGTTTTAAATCAAGATTACATATTGACGGCAGAATCGAAAGGGTTAAATGGAAGAGAAGTCGTGTTCCATCACGTGATTCGTAACTCATTTATTCCTATTATTACAAGACTTCCAATGACAGTAGCTATGTGTATTACAGGTTCATTCTATATTGAGAGTGTATTCTCGATTCCTGGACTTGGCTTGTACTACGTTAATGCAGTAGCAGCTCAAGACGTTACAATCGTTATGGGTGAAACAGTTATCTTAGCAGCAATTTACATTGTTGTAGTATTCATTACTGATATTCTGTATACAATCGTGGATCCACGAATCAGAATTCAGGGCGGAAAACATTAAAGGAGGAGAAAAAGATGGTATTATCAGAAAAAAGAAAACTTACTTCTCAAGAATGTACGCCCGTAGAAATTAAACGCTTTGATGCTGAAAAGATTAGTAGACCTACAATTACTTTTTGGCAAGGCGCATGGTACAAATTACGTAGAAATCCAATCGCGATTATTGCAATGATTTTATTGGGCGTATTATTGTTCTTTACATTATTTGGAGCTCTTATTAGTGGTGAAGATTATATTACTATTAATACAGCGACAAAAAACTTTGAGCCAAATTCAGTAAACTGGTTCGGTACGGATACAATGGGACGAGATTTATTCGCACGAGTTTGGGTCGGGGCTCAACTTTCCGTGCTGATCGCGTTAGTATGTTCAGCTATCCAAATGATAGTTGGGTGTGCATACGGCGGTGTGATGGCATATTTTGGCGGAACAGTTGACAATATCATGATGAGAATTATCGAAGTTATCACTTCATTCCCATCACTTCTTATTACATTATTAATCATGATGGTTGTAGGTAAGAATGTAGGCGGTTTATTATTTGCTATGTGTATCACATCATGGTGTGGAACTGCAAGATCGGTTCGTGGTCAATTAATGCAACTTCGTGAAACAGAATATGTGCAAGCAGCACAAATGATGGGAGCGTCATCTGCGAGAGTTATCGTAAAACACATGCTTCCAAATACAATTGGTATTTTAATCTTAGATTTATGTGCGAGTATTCCAACATATATCTTTACAGAAGCAAGCTTAAGCTTCCTTGGTATGGGACTTTCGGATGTAATCAGTCTTGGGGTATTGATTTCAGAGGGAAAAGCAAAACTTTCTTTCTACCCATGGCAACTGTTCTTCCCAGCACTTATCTTATGTTTAATCGTTTTAGCATTCAATCTTTTGGGAGATGCTCTTCGTGATGCATTAGACCCTAGAACACATCGTTAAGGAGGACATTATGGGAGAAAAGTTACTTGAAGTAAAAAATCTAAAAGTGTCTTACCATACAATGGTTGGAGAAGTTCAATCAGTTAGAGGTGTTACCTTCGATATGGACAAAGGTGAAACAATCGCAATCGTAGGTGAGTCTGGTTGCGGTAAATCTGTAACAGCCAGAACAATTATGCATTTGACAAAAACACCTCCAGCAGAAATTAAAGAGGGAAGTCAAATCCTTTTTAACGGGGAAGACGTATTAAAATTTGAAAAAGACAGACTTCGTCAATATCGTGGCGGAGATGCAGCTATTATTTTTCAGGATGCTTTAGCTGCACTTAATCCTACTATGACAGTAGGAAAACAGATTGTAGAAAATATCCTGCATCATCAAAAAATGAGTAAAAAAGAAGCATGGAATAAGGCAGTAGAATTGCTGGATAAAGTAGGAATTCCACAGCCAGCTCAACGTGCGAAACAGTATCCACATGAGTTTTCAGGTGGTATGAGACAGAGAGTTATGATTGCCATTGCATTTGCTTGTGATCCGCAATTACTCATTGCGGATGAACCAACAACAGCTTTGGACGTAACCATTCAAGCACAGATTATGGACTTGATCAAAGCTCTTCAAAAAGAAAAAGGAACTGCAGTAATTTTAATTACACATGATCTTGGTGTTGCTGCGAACATTGCACATAAGATCGTAGTTATGTATGCAGGTCAGATCGTTGAAACGGGACTTAGCAAGGATGTATTCCTGAAACCAAGACATCCATATACAAATGCGCTTATGGATGCAGTGCCAAGATTAACGCTTGAGAACAAACAAGTATTGGCATCAATAGAAGGAACACCTCCGGATTTGTTAAATCCACCAAAAGGATGTCCGTTCTGTACAAGATGTAAATATTGTATGGAAATTTGCTGTAACGAAATGCCGCCAAAAGTTTCTTTTGAAGAAGAACATGAAACAGCATGCTGGTTATACTATTTAGATAATCCTAGAGAAGATGCACCATTTACCAAAGATGTGTAGAAAAGAGGCAAATATGAACGATAACATACTCTTAGACGTAAGTCATTTGAAAAAACATTTTAATTTGGGACATGGTCGTATACTGAAAGCAGTAGATGATGTATCTTTCCAAATTAGAAAAGGTGAAACACTGGGACTTGTAGGGGAATCAGGTTGTGGAAAATCAACTTGTGGACGTACTTGTCTTGGTATGTATAATAAAACAGATGGGCAAGTACTTTATAATGGAAAAGATGTACATACATTAAAGGGACCTGAATTATTTGCATTCAAAAAAGAAGCGCAGATGATTTTTCAGGATCCATATGCATCTCTTGACCCTCGTATGACAGTAAGCGATATTGTAGCTGAAGGATTGGATATACATAAGATGGTGAAGAGTCAGGCAGAACGTGCAGACCGCATTTATGAGCTTTTGGAAATGGTAGGTTTGAATGAAGATCATGCGAACCGTTTTATTCATGAGTTCTCAGGTGGTCAAAGACAGAGAATCGGTATTGCCAGAGCATTAGCGCTGCAACCATCATTCATGGTATTAGACGAACCAATTTCAGCGTTGGATGTATCTATTCAGGCTCAAGTGGTGAATATGTTAATTGAACTCCAGGAAAAGATGGATTTGACATATTTATTTGTAGCTCATGATTTATCCATGGTAAAACATATTTCTGACAGAGTTGCAGTAATGTACTTGGGAAATATCGTAGAAATCACAAAATCAGGAGAACTTTATAGTCATCCGCTTCACCCATATACACAGGCATTGCTTTCTGCTATTCCAATACCAGATCCAATTGCAGAAGCAGCACGTGAAAACACACGTATCCGTCTGGAAGGTGAAGTACCAAGTCCGATCAATCCTCCGGCAGGATGTAAATTTGCCGGACGTTGCCGTTATGCAACAGAAAGATGCCGTCAGGAAACACCACAACTTAAGGATGTTGGAAATGAACATTATGTGGCATGTTTTAAAGTAGAGGGCTAGTCTTTTAGAAGATATAATATAAGATAAAAGGATTGCGTGAATGAAGAAAACAATAAAAGAAAAATTGATTGCTTTTTTACATGATGGAATTATCTGTATTTTATCCGGTATAGCTATTGCGATTGGAGTGATGGTTTTGCTTGCACTGATTTCGGGGATAGTGGCTGGATTTGAATTGTATAGCATACTTAATGTAATACGCAGTGGACTGCTGATCGTTGGGGCGATATTATTATTTGTGGTGGCAGGAGTTATGCTTGGCCAAAAAAGTAACAATAAGATTCGTTCTATGAAAAAGTGGAAAACAACATTTTATGTTTTCGGACCAACAGCAGTGTTTTTGCTTATATCAATTTCAGTATTGATGATTGCAACAATTATAGATTATATCGTGTGGCTTTCTTAATAAAAGTGGTGAAGACGTTGTATATTCTCTTACAAGAGCAGCTGACAAAAACAGCGTAGCTTCTCATAAGACATACAACTTACACAACCATATGTCAAACATTTCTGTAGTAGCAGATATCAAAGAACAATGTGAAGCTTACAACTCTAAATTCACAGTTGAAGAATATGATCCAAACGAAGACGTATGCTATGGTGATTCAGCAGCAATCAAAGCAGGTGAAAATATGCTTTACATGTCAGGTCCTTACGCACTTGTTGAATACACAGACTACGAAGTTAAATTCGAAAAGAACCCAGGTTACATGGCTGGTACAGAACACGAACCAAAGATTACATACGTAGCTCAAAAATTCTACAAAGATGCAACATCTGCTGGTACAGGTTTCCGTTCAGGTGAAATCGATATCATGGATTCATGTAACACAAACGATGTCGCTACATTTGAATTAGAAGGATACAAAGTATTCAACTATATCAGACATGCTACAACATACGCTGAATTCAACATGGATGAAGGCTCAATCATGTCAGATATCAACTTAAGAAAAGCTGTATTATATGCTATTAATCAAGAAGACTTTATCACATATAATAACGGCCTTGTAGGTAACTTATATTCATCATTCTCTACATTGATTAAGACAGACAATGTTCTTAAACAAGATCTTGAAAAGAGTGCTGAATACCTTCAAAAATACTTAGATGCTCAATAACTCGCGGCAAGCAAATAAGATAAAACAGAAAAGGACACTGTAGGTGTCCTTTTCTGTTTTGCTATTTTTCAATTGGATATTACTATATCTGAATGTTCTTTTATTTGATAATATTTATAATAGTTTTCTTCCAATGGAATCCATTCTGTGCGAAATCGCTCTGCAATCTGTTCCCCGTTTCTTTTTCGAATTCGTTCCATCTGTTTTTCAGAACAAATATCTGAAAAGACCTTGATATCCGCATATTCTTCAAAATAAGGATGATGACTATATGCGCCTTCTACAATCCGCCATTTTGATTCTTCTACAGAACGGTGTCTGCCATAATTCATATCATGACAGTTAAAAATACGGTATGAAAAAGCGTTTGGATGATTAAGCATCGGTAAAATCTCTGATTTGAAACGCTCATAATGTATGTTTCCACCAGGCTTGGCATAACGTTCTTTTGTTCTTAATTCGGGCGGAAGGAAGAAGTCGTCAATGTGGACAATGCTTCCATTCAGAACCAGTTTCAAATCATCCGCCAATGTAGATTTGCCAGAAGCTGCCCGACCATCGATTGCGATAATATTTGGCGCATCATTGTCGGAAAGAAGAGCAGCTTTTTTTAAAATAGGCAACAGTCTGATAAAACGTTTATGTACGATGCGATATGCGGGATGTTCAGATTCACGATATATCTGACTGTGGTGAACAGAAGGCATTCCAAGTTCCTTGTATTTGGCAAGATAGTCTTTCCATTGGGAAAAGGTAAATGTTAATTTATGTATCTGCACAAATTCATCAGCAATCTTCAGATAATAAAAAAACAGTGAATTTCCGGTTGATGAAACGGATGCGGAATTTACAAACATTCGAAACAGCCATTCTTCAGGCATTCCCGTTTTTTTCCATGCTGACAGATTGATTCGGCAAACAGTGGAAGAGATTTCTTCATATAGATTTTCAGAAGATGCTGGAGTTAGGTGGTACTCTGAATAAAAATATGTTTTAGCAGAAGAAATATCGGTTAATAAGTGCTCCGCTCCAAAAGCAGCTTGATAGCACAGTTTCACCAAATCCTGGGGCTGCGTATTCGGGTGAAGCTGTATTTGATTATGTAAATATTTTTCAAAATTCATTTTGTTCCCTTTCAAGGTAAAGTATATTTTTTAATATCTTTTAGAAATCAGATTTACTTTTTCAAGAGTTACGATAATTGATGGAATAAAGATCAATTGTATTAAAATAGCAGGTCATGCAGTGAAAAAGTAGCTGGATATCCAAAATTTCAGGGAATATTCTCCAAATCTGAATATAAGGGCATTAACGATTCCAGCGGCAATCCTACCCATAATCATACTGAAAATTAAACTAAGATACAAGTCTAAATAAAGTTTTTTGGTATGTATAAGTTTTATCAGTAATCCCGTAAATAACCCATAGACAGAGAGTTCGATCAGCATGGACGGCAAATATGCCAGTGGTGGCATCTGCGTCAGAATACTAGAAATAAATGGCCCGGCGATACCGCAAAATAGTCCAAATGGCCATCCGCAGGTAAGACCGCATAGAAGTACCGGATGTGCATTGGCGAGAAAATACTTCCGGCATTTGGAATAGCATGTTTTGTTTTCTGAAAATATAAATAGCTATTAAGCCTATCCTCTGATAAGCCTAATAGCCTTCGTGACTAAGATATCGGCAGTTCGACAACCAACGATCACAGCGTTTTCGCCGATAGCGGCATAATCTGCTCCTGCTTTCAGCATTGCCTGGGTTGCCAAAGCATTTGTTCTGACTGCTGTAATCGTATGAGTTGGAAGAAATTTTTTCAGGTGTTCAATTAACTGGCGTCCGATTCCTCCGTCTTGTCCGTCGATTACTAATATTTTCATATGGAACTCCTTAAATAAATTCAATAAAACCATTTTACTTTACAAAGCCAAATCTTACAACTATGTTTTTCATTCTGAAAGTTACAAAATATTATGGAAGTAAAAAATGAGAAAGGCATAAATAGGAACTTCTTTCGGAGAATAGATTATGTTATAATTCTATCGGATAAAAGAAGAAAAGATATTTTTAAAATATAGAAAGGAACGTTATGGAATATAGAATACCACATTATTTTAATGATTTTAAATGTACAGCAGCAGAGTGTGAAGATACATGCTGCGCAGGCTGGGCAATTATGATAGATGAAGATACATTAGAAAAGTATGAAAATATGGAGGGTGCGTTTGGTAGCCGCCTAAAAAACTCTATCGATTGGAAAGAGGGATGTTTCTTACAATATGAAAAGCGCTGTGCCTTCTTAAATGAGCAGAATCTTTGTGATATACACATCGAGGCAGGTGAGCATATGCTTTGTGACACCTGTAGAAATTATCCAAGACATCGAGAAGAATTTGAAGGGGTAAGGGAAGGTTCCCTGTCATTATCGTGCATTGAGGCGGCAAAGCTCATCCTTGGATGCAGCGAACCGGTACAATTTATTACGATGAAGGATGAGGAAGAAGATGAAGAATTTGAGGAATTTGATTTTCTGCTATATACAAAATTGATGGATGCACGTGAAAAGATGCTGAAGCTTCTTCAAAATCGTGATGTAGATATTATGATTCGCATCAGTATGGTTCTTGAACTTGCAGATAAAATGCAAGAGATGCTTGATGAAGATAAACTTTGTGATATGGACGAAGTAATTGAAAAGTTTGGTGATATGGAGCATTTACTTGCATTTCAGAAAAATGCAGAAGAAAGTGCAATAGGACCAAATGAATATTGCAGTCTGATTCGAAAAATATTTAGAACATTTTATAAACTTGAAGTATTAAAGACGGATTGGCCGGAATATGTAAAAAAAGCTGAGTTTGCGCTTTATGGTGAGGGTCAGAGAGCATACGAAGAAAATAGACAGCGTTTTCATAAAAGTATTGGTTTGAAAAGTAATTCATATGATATCTGGTCATGTTGGTTAGAACAATTAATGGTATACTTTGTGTTTACCTATTTTTGTGGTGCGGTTTATGATGGAAATATTCTTGGAAAAATGCAAACAGCGGTTGTAAGCGTTATTTTAATCCAGGAATTGGCAATAGCAAAATGGATCGAACTTGGTGAAAAGTTTGATTTTTATGAATTCGTGGATATAGCACATCGTGTATCGAGAGAAATTGAACATTCGGATGTGAATCTGATCCGTATGGAAAAAATCTGTGAAAAATCTTTAATTTTTAAAACAGAACAGTTAAAAAAATTATTATTTCTTTTTTGATAAGTTTAATGTGTTAAAAAATTAATGTGCAAAAGTGCAGAAAAAAAGCGAGTTTAAAGCCGATAATTAGTAAAAATCACCAAAAAATGTTTACACTAATCAGTGGCAGCGTTATAATAAATAAAGTTTAAACGAACGGATAAATGATGAAAAGTACGTTTGTAGAGGAAAGAGAGGAAGCACAATATGAGAAAAGAAGATGTGAAATATGGTGCCTATGTCCAGATTCTGAAAGAAGAATTGGTTCCTGCTATGGGATGCACAGAACCGATCGCATTGGCATATGCTGCAGCAAAAGCAAGAGAAACTCTTGGCTGTATTCCAGAACGCGTTATTATTGATGCAAGTGGAAGTATTATTAAAAATGTAAAGAGCGTTATCGTACCAAATACAGATCATCTGAAAGGTATTCCTGCGGCTGCAACAGCAGGCATTATTGCCGGAAAAGCTGAGAAAGAACTTGAAGTAATTGCTGAAGTTACTGAAGAAGAGATTGTAAAAATGAGAGAATTCCTTGATACAGCAGATATCAAAGTAAATCATGTTGATAATGGAATTACATTTGATATTATCGTAACAGTATTTAAAGGAGAATCTTACGCAAAAGTTAGAATTGCAAACTATCATACGAACATTGTTTTGATTGAAAAAGATGGTGAAGTTTTGCAGAATATCGAAGTTGCTGGCGAAGATGAATCAGGTTTAACAGACCGTTCGCTTCTTAACATTGAAGATATTCTTGATTTTGCGAATACGGTAGATGTTGAAGATATCAGAGAAACAATTGAAAGACAGATTAACTACAACTCTGCAATTTCAGCAGAAGGTCTTCGTGGAGATTATGGTGCAAACATTGGAAGTGTGCTTTTGAAAACTTATGGTGACAGTATTCTTGTAAGAGCAAAAGCAGCAGCTGCTGCTGGTTCCGATGCCAGAATGAATGGATGCGAGCTGCCTGTTATCATTAACTCAGGAAGTGGAAACCAAGGTATGACAACATCACTCCCAGTTATCGAGTATGCAAAGGAAATTGGAGCAAGCCATGAATCATTACTTAGAGCATTAGTTCTCTCAAACCTTGTTACAATTCATCAAAAGCAATACATTGGACGTTTGTCAGCATTCTGTGGTGCTGTAAGTGCAGGAGCAGGAGCGGGAGCAGGTATCGCATATTTGCTTGATGGAAGCTATGATGTTATCATTCACACAATTGTAAATGCACTTGGAAATGTTTCAGGTATTGTATGCGATGGTGCAAAAGCATCTTGTGCTGCAAAAATTGCATCTGCTGTAGAAGCTGCTATTCTGGGCTATCATATGTATAAAAATGAACAGCAGTTTTATAGAGATGATGGTATTGTAGGTGCCGGCGTTGAAGCTACAATCCAAAATGTTGGTCGACTTGGAAAAATAGGTATGAAACTGACTAACGAAGAAATTATCAAAATTATGATTGGTCAATAAGAAAAGTAAATACTCATCTTGAACAGGAATAGCGTGTTTTTGTGAAAAGAATATAAACAAATAGAAAAAACAAAAAGAGCTGTTTAAAACAGCACAATATGATTGATATAGTAGTACGGAAATTTTAATATATATTAATCATATCGAGAATTTCATCACACGAGAAGTATATTTACGTGAAGAAAAAATGCACGATTGTGCATAAAATTACAAAGGAGAAGAGAAATGGAAAACGTATTTTTAGGGCAATTTTTAATGATTAGTGATATTAAAACAGTATTGTTTCTTGTAGTACTTGTAGCAATTTTCTATTTGATTCACGTTTTATATCATAAGAAACACATGGATTTTTCAGTTGTTGTTATGATTGGTACTGGTTTAGGTCTTGTTTTAGGTCTTGCAATGCAATTAGTAGCAGGATTACCAGATGCTCCAACAGAAATAACATTTATCAATGAGACAACAACATGGTACGGAATGATTGGTAACGGTTTTATGAACATGATCAAAATGATCGTAGTTCCATTAGTTATGATCTCTATCATGCAAGTTATCATCAACACACAACAAGGAAGCACAATGGGCAAGTTAGTTAAGAAAACTATCATTGTTACAATGGGTATGGTTGCATTATCAGCAGTTATTGGTTTAGTTGTTGGTATCGTTTTGGGAGTAGGTAAAGATGCAGCAGTGGTAGAAAATGCTACAGCGGAAGCTAAAGCTATCACACCAGTTGCCACAACAATTAAAAACTTAGTTCCAAGTAACATCGTAAGTGCGATGGTTGACAGTAACATCATTGGTCTTGTTATTTTCTCAGCAGTTCTTGGTCTTGCTATCTGGTGGATCAATTACGAAAGCAAAGAAAATGCAAAACCATTATATGATCTCATTAATGCAGCTCACAAAGCAATGATCAATATGGCATTATTAATCCTTGACTATATGCCATGGGCAGTAGCATGTTTGTTAGCAAACACAATCGCAACAAGAGGTCTTTCTTCAATCCTTGAAGTAGGTAAGTTTATCATCGCTCTTTACCTTGCAGTAGCAATTCAATTTATCGTTGAACTTGTATTCCTTGCAATTCATGGATTAAACCCAGTTGCTTACTTAAAGAAAGCTTACCCAACAATGTTAATGGCATTTACATCACGTTCAAGTGTTGGATGTCTTCCTATGACAATCGAAACATTAACAAAGAAATTAGGTGTAGACCAAGGTACAGCAAGTTTCGTAGCAGGTTTTGGTACAACAGCAGGTATGCAAGGCTGTGCAGGTGTATTCCCAGCACTCTTAATCGTTTATGTATGTAATTTAACAGGAACACCACTTGATGTTACTATGATCGTTATGACAATCTTTGTAATCACAATCGGTTCTTTAGGCATTGCTGGTATCCCAGGAACAGCTACGATGGCTGCTTCAGTTGGTTTATCAGGTGTAGGTATGGCAGCACAATTTGGTATGGTTAGCCCAATCCTTGCAATCGACCCAATCATCGATATGGCTAGAACAATGTTAAACGTAACAGGTTCTTTAACAAACGCATTAATGGTTGACAAACAAATGGGTTCATTAGATGAAAAAGCTTATAATGATATGAGTCTTGATTTAAAAGACAAGAAATAGGAGCAAGTTTTAATGAGATACACAGTTAAACCAAAAAGAGTATGTCCTTCATCGTTATCATTCGATCTTGAAGGCGATGTTGTTAAAAATGTAGAATTCGTTGACGGATGTAACGGAAACCTAAAAGCAATCGCTAAATTGGTTGAAGGTATGACAGTTGAAACAATCGAATCTTACTTAAAAGGAAACACATGTGGTAAAAATACAACATCATGTGCAGACCAATTAGCTTTAGCAGTACGCGAAAAATACGAAGAAAGTAAAAACGCATAAGAATAAAAAGCAGAAGCCAATTTGGCTTCTGCTTTTTCATTCCATCAAGTATTCCATATACAACTAATTAAATTTATGATGTTTTCATATTATTTTCTTTTTTTCTGATAAACTAATAATATCCCAAATAGTAAAATGAAAAAACTACTTTTAGGTACATTTGTTGACAGAAGGATTCTGTGGCAATATAATTATTAGTAATGTTAGAAAAAAGAAAACGAAGGAAGGGAGAATGCTTATGAAAAGAAAGATGAAATATATAGCATTTTTATTGTGTGTGATATTAGTGGCAGCATGTTTGACTGCATGTGGCGGTAATAATGGCAATTCAAATGGAACAAACAATTCTTCAGACGAGAAGATAGTGAATGTAGGAGTTACAAATACGTTGGAATCCTTAAATCCATTGCTGTTAAATGGAGGAGAAGTCAACAAATATGCGACTTCGTTGATGTTTTTGCCACTAGTAGAATTGGATGCAGAACTCAATTTTGAAGGAATGCTGGCAGATTCAATTACAACAGAAGACAACAGAAATTTTATTGTACATCTTAATGAAGATGCTGCATGGTCTGACGGAACTCCGATTACTGCACAGGATGTAGAATATACAGCGCTTAGAATTGCAAGTCCTGTTATAGGTAATACAGCCATGATGTATTATGTATTTGAAGGTGTAGGAGATGACGGCTTTGTAGAAGAAGGTGCTACAAGCATAGATGGAATTAAAGTTCTTGATGAAAAGATGATACAATTTACAACAAAAGAATCAATGTCGCTTACAACATTTCAAGGATCTTATGCGCGTTATCTTTTGACGTTACCAAAACATGTTATCGAACAATATAGTGAGGATGAATTATCTACAGCAGAATGGTTTAAAAAGCCAGATGTAGTTAGTGGTCCATTTTTCGTAACAGATTATGATGTGAATCACTACGTGGCATATGAAGCAAATCCAGACTACTGGAGAGGTGCTCCAAAAATTGACAAGCTGAACATTAAAATTGTAGAAGGAAGTCAATTGTATGCAGGGTTACAGTCTGGAGAAATCGATATTACACAACAGACCATGAGTGATATTCCTATCGAGGATTATGAAAGTATTGAAGCATTGGAGAATGTGAAAGTAGTATATGGTTCTGCAGTTACAAACCAGTCTATGTTTATAAAGACTGAGAATGTACCAGATGTGAGAGTGCGCCAGGCAATGTTATATGCCATGGATAGAGAGCAGATTCTTGAACAATTATTAAAAGGACATGGAGAAGTTGTAGATGGATTCTTGTCAAGTGCAAGCCCTTTTTTTGATGAAACAATTACGCCTGTTTCTTATCAGCCAGAGAAAGCAAAAGCACTTCTGGAAGATGCTAAATGGGATGGAAGCCAGGTAATACGTTTTTATGTAAATTCTGGTGACAGCATTTTTGTAAATGCAGCTATGATCATCGCAGCTCAGTGGGAAGCTGTTGGTATCAAAACAGAGATTCAGACAGTTGATTTTGCAACACTGATGTCTGTATCAGACACAAAGGATTATGATGTGCTGGCTGTCCAATATACTTATGCTCCAGTAGATCCATATCCAGATATGGCATGGCTTCTTGGCGGAGAAGGAAGCTGGACAGGTTATGGAAATGAAGCTATAGATGAAGCATTGAAAAATACACAATTGACAAGTGATATTGAAGAAACAAAACAACTGTATTCAATAGTTAATAGAAAAGTACAAGAAGATGTGCCGATGATTTCAGCTTATGTAATTAGCGCACAAGGTGCAGTAAGCAATCGATTAACGGGTGCAGAACCAAGCGTGTATGGATTTTTCAATAATGTACACAATTGGGATATAGTTGAGTAAATTCAAAGAGGAGGAGAAGATACTATGCCACATTTGTTAGAGGTGAGAGATCTTACAACAGCATTCAAAGCAGATTATGGACATACTGTCAGTGTGGATCACATTAGTTTTCATGTCGATAAAGGAGAAACGCTTTGTATTGTAGGTGAATCCGGATGTGGAAAGAGTGTGACTTCTTTATCAATCATGGGATTATTAAGCAGAGGAGGAGCCGTCGAAGACGGCTCAGTCTTGTTTAATGGAAAAAATATTCTAGATATGAAAGAAAATGAGCTGGATCAAATACGAGGAAATCAGATTTCAATGATTTTTCAGGATCCGCTTACATCGTTGAATCCGGTTTTTACTGTTGGAAATCAAATTATAGAAAGTATTCGAATACATCTAAAATTATCAAAGAGCGAAGCATATGAACGTGCAGTGCAGATGTTAGAAAAAGTAGGAATGCCAGATCCGCGCAGCGTAATGAAAAAATATCCTCATATGCTTTCAGGTGGGATGCGGCAAAGAGTGATGATTGCCATTGCACTTTGCTGTCAGCCTGCTCTACTGATTGCAGATGAGCCTACTACCGCATTGGATGTGACTATTCAAGCGCAGATTATGGCGTTGATACAGCAGTTAAAAGAAGAAATGAATATGTCGGTGATTTTGATAACGCATGATATGGGACTAGTTGCCAGAATGGCTGACAGAGTAGTCGTTATGTATGCGGGACAGATAATAGAAGAGGCAGAAGTGAAAAAGTTATTTGCTCATCCAGGACATCCTTATACAAAGGCTTTGTTGGAATCAGTACCGAATATTTATGACAATAAAGAAAGAAAATTATCTTCTATACCAGGAATGGTACCAGAATATTATGATGATATTCTTGGCTGCAGATTTGCAGATCGTTGTCCATATAAAAAAGAAGAATGCACGAAAGTGCAGCAGGAAATATTTTTGGCGCCAGAACATAAAGTGAAATGTTGTCGTGCCAATGAAAAAGATATGTTTGAGGGATAAGGAGTATGTGAAATGTCGAAAAATGAAAAAAAGCAACCCTTATTACAAATAGAGGATATAAAGAAATATTATCCGGTAAAAAAAGAACTGTTTACTAGAAATAAGGAATGTGTAAAAGCTGTAGATGGTGTAAGTTTTGAAATGTTTGAAGGAGAGACGTTAGGTTTAGTTGGAGAATCTGGATGTGGAAAGTCAACTATAGGAAAGCAATTAATCGGCCTGGAGAAACCGACATCTGGAAAAATCATTTATAAAGGAAATGAGATTCAAAATCTACCAGAAAAACAGATAAAAAGTATTCGAACAGACTTACAAATGGTTTTCCAGGACCCATATTCTTCTTTGAATCCGAGAAAACATATATATGAGATACTATCGCAACCAATGTTGTATCATAGAATTTCATCAAAAGATACGATTGAGAAAGATTTGAACCGTTTGCTTGATATGGTGGGTCTTCCAAAACAAGTGTTAGGTCGTTATCCACATGAGTTTTCTGGCGGACAGAGACAAAGGATTGGAATTGCCAAAGCTCTTTCCTTAAATCCGAAGTTGCTTATTTGTGATGAACCAGTAAGCGCACTTGATGTATCTGTACAAGCACAAATATTAAACTTGCTGAAATCGCTGCAACATGATTTAAATTTGACTTGTTTGTTTATAGGGCACGGACTAAGTGCAGTTCATTACGTAAGTGATCGAATCGCGGTAATGTATTTGGGAAAGATTGTCGAATGTGGAAATGCAAGCGAAGTCTTCAAACATCCTATACATCCATATACAAAGGCTTTGGTTGAAGCAGCGCCGGTACCTGATCCGGAAGTGGAAAAGAAAGAATACGCCGTTCTTCAAGGAGAGATTGGTTCCAATTTGAATCCGCCAACAGGATGTAGATTTCATCCGAGATGTGTTTATGCTACAGAAAAGTGTCGGACGATAGAACCAGTACTTGAAAGAAAGTGTGATGATATATATTCTGACAGGCATTTAGCAGCTTGTCATTATGGTGAACAATTTTGTGAAAGAGAGAGGTAGGAATTCATGGCAAAATATATATTAAAAAGAATTTTAGTTGCAATTCCGGTGCTCCTTGGAATCACTATACTTGATTACGCATTTATGTGTCTGGCAGGAAGTCCGTTAGAGATGTTACAAGGCCCAAGAATTTCACAGGCAGCGGTAGAAGCCAAAGAAATAGCACTTGGTTTGGATCAGCCTATCATCGTACAATATTTTGTCTGGCTGGGGCAATTATTAAAAGGAAATATGGGATATTCCATAAAGACATATCAGGCAGTAAGTGAAATGATTGTTAGCCATTTAGGTCCAACACTTCTTCTGATGGGAGCGTCTTTGTTGGTAAGTTTATTGATTTCAATCCCAGCAGGTATATATAGTGCAGTTAACCAGTATAAAAAAAGTGACTATGCAGTTGTCACATTTTCGTTTTTAGGAAGCAGTGTTCCGGGATTCTTTTTATCTTTACTTTTGATATATGTGTTCACTGCAAAGCTAGGATGGCTCCCATCGGGTGGTATGATTACCTTGGGAACCAAAGGCGGTGCTGCTGATATTGCATTACATATGGTAATGCCAGTTATCGTTCTAACTGTTTCTATGGCAGGAACAAATATAAGATATATTCGAAGTGCAGTATTGGAGATTCTTCAGAAGGATTATCTTAGAACAGCAAAGGCAAAAGGAATTGGAAGATTTTTAGTTATAAATAAACATGCTTTAAGAAATGCATTGATACCAATTGTTACTGTGATTGGTATGCAAATCCCGATGTTGTTTGGAGGACAAGTCATTGTTGAGCAGATTTTTTCCTGGCCAGGTTTGGGATTAATGACGATGAGTGCGATTATGAGTAGAGATTATCCGGTGATAATGGGTGTCTGTCTTCTTTCGGCAATTGTTGTTCTTGCAGCTAACCTTCTAACAGATATTTTATATGCAGTTTTAAATCCGACCATACAGTTACGATAAGGAGTGATAAAGAAATGGAGAAAAAGATTGATATATCGCAAGAAAGCTATCGTCAAACAGTATGGCGGAGATTTCGCAGTCATCATTTAGCGATGGTGAGTCTGATCTGTGTGGGATTTTTGGTAATGGTTTCTATTCTGGCACCATGGATTGCGCCATATGACCCAGAAGCAATAGTTGGTCCATTTTCGGCGCCGCCTTGTGCAGAATTTTTGCTTGGTACAGATCAAATCGGAAGAGATATTTTAAGCAGATTGCTGTATGCATCAAGAGTATCAATTATGGTTGGAGTTATGGCAACATTGATCTCTACTTTAATTGGCGTAACTTTGGGATTGGTTGCAGGATACTTTTCCGGTATTGTAGATATGATCATTATGAGATTTACAGATATGATTATGTCATTTCCATATATCCTCTTGGTATTGGTCGCTGCATCTATTTTTAGACCTGGATTTTGGAGTATTGTATTGATTTTAGGGTTTGTAGACTGGCCAGGTGTTGCAAGACTGGTCCGTGGAAATGTTTTGGCATTGAGAGAAACGAATTTTGTAAAGGGCAGTATTGTGGCAGGAATGCCGGTTAGACATATTTTATTTTCAGAGATTCTTCCAAATACAATGGCGCCAATATTAGTGTATGCCACATCCGTATTGGCATTATCTATTTTAGATGAAGCTGCTCTAAGTTTTTTAGGCCTGGGAATTCAGGCGCCTGCAGCAAGCCTTGGAAACATGCTGAATGGAGCAGAATCATTGACTGTATTGACAAGATTACCTTGGTTATGGCTTCCGCCAGGGATATTGATCATTGTGTTGGTAATTGCGATTAATTTTATAGGAGATGCGCTTAGAGATGCATTGGAACCATAAGAATATGGAAATTTGTCTAACAGTAGGGTGGGATTTGTTTAGTTCCACCCTTTGTTATGTTTCAATGTTATTATTGTAATTGAGTTTTTCTTTATTATTTGGTATACTCTTTAGAGATTAAGTAAGAGGTGATAATAGTATGAAATGGAATAAATTTAGATTAAAAACAACTACAGAGAGTGAAGATATTGTTAGTAGTATGCTGATGGATCTAGGTATTCAGGGAATCGAAATCGAGGACAAGGTTCCTTTGACACAGTCAGATAAGCAACAGATGTTTGTAGATATTCTTCCAAAATTTGATGAGGATGATGGTGTTGCTTATATCAGCTTCTACTTAGAAGAAGATGAGAATAAGGAAGAAATGCTTGCAAATGTCAAAGCAGAGTTAGAAGAAATGAGAGCATATGCAAATGTAGGAGAATGCTCGATTGAAGAATCAGAGACAGAGGATGTTGACTGGGTGAACAATTGGAAACAGTATTTCCATCAGTTCTATGTAGATGATGTGCTCATTATTCCATCATGGGAAGAGGTAAAACCAGAGGATGAAGATAAGATGATTATTCATATTGATCCAGGTACAGCTTTTGGTACAGGTATGCATGAGACAACACAACTGTGTATTCGTCAGATCCGTAAACATGTAACTGCAGACAGCATGATTTTAGATGTTGGATGCGGAAGTGGTATTTTGGGGATGCTTGCATTAAAATTTGGTGCAAAACATTCAGTAGGCACTGATCTTGATCCATGTGCAATTACAGCAACCCATGAAAATATGGAAGTAAATGGCATCTCAAAAGATCAATATGAAGTGATGATTGGTAATATTATTGATGATAAAGAGATTCAAGATAAAGCAGGATATGAAAAATATGATATCGTTGTTGCAAATATCTTGGCTGATGTATTAGTACCATTGACTCCGGTTATCATCAATCAGATGAAAAAGGGCGGAATCTATATTACAAGTGGTATTATAGATGATAAAGAAGAAACTGTAGTTAATGCAGTAAAGGCAGCAGGACTTGAAGTGCTAGAGGTAACATATCAAGGAGAATGGGTATCTGTTACAGCCAGAAAAAATTAAGATACGAAAATTGGGAGAAGAAGATGCATCATTTTTTTGTAACACAAGATCAGATAGTGGGAGAAAAGATTTATATAGAAGGTTCTGATGTAAATCACATAAAAAATGTACTTCGTATGAAAATTGGAGAAGAACTTCAAATAAGCGATGGCGGCAATAGAAAATATTTATGTGAGATTGCATCTATGTCTTCAGAAGAAGTCTGTGCGTTTATTAAGGAGGAACAATTTTCTGATACCGAATTGCCATCTAAGATATATTTGTTCCAAGGACTTCCAAAAAGTGACAAGATGGAACTTATTGTACAAAAAGCAGTGGAATTAGGTGTGTTTGAAATCATACCTGTTGTGACAAAAAGAGCAGTTGTCAAATTGGACGAGAAAAAAGCTTCTAAGAAGGTAGAACGTTGGAATAGTATCGCAGAAGGCGGCGCAAAGCAATCAGGAAGAAATGTGATTCCTAATGTGGCACAAGTAATGTCGTTTAAAGAAGCGATTGCATTTGCAAAAGAGTTGGATGTGGTTTTGATTCCATATGAACTAGCGGAAGGCATGCAGGAAACGAAACAAGTGATTGCAGATATCAAACCAGGTCAGTCAATTGGGATTTTCATTGGTCCTGAAGGTGGGTTTGATAAATCAGAAGTAGAATATGCAATGAGCCAAGGGGCAAAGGCAATCACACTTGGAAAGCGCATTTTGCGCACAGAGACGGCTGGCCTTACGACTTTGTCGATTTTGATGTATCATTTAGAAAGTTAGCAACATAATTTATATAATAAGAAAATAATCAGGAGAATATCATGGAAGTATATTTGGACAATTCGGCAACTACCAAATGTTATGAAAGCGTGCAGGATATTGTTGGCAAAGTGATGTGTGAAGATTATGGAAACCCATCATCCATGCATAAAAAAGGTGTAGATGCCGAAAAGTATATTAAAGAATCGAAAGAAATTCTGGCAAAACTTCTGAAAGTCCAGGAAAAAGAACTATATTTTACTTCGGGCGGAACAGAAAGTGATAATCTGGCCCTGATCGGGTGTGCGCGTGCGAATCATCGGGCAGGGAAACATTTGATTACTTCGACAATTGAGCATCCTGCAATTTTAAATACAATGCAGTATTTAGAACAGGAAGAAGGGTTCAAAGTTACTTATCTTCCAGTAGATAAAGATGGTAGAATTCGTTTGGATGCGCTCAAAGAAGCATTATGTAATGAGACAATTTTGGTTTCCATTATGTATGTAAATAATGAAGTGGGGTCGGTTCAGCCAATTGAAGAAGCAGTACAGATCGTAAAGAATTATAATAAGAATATTTTATTTCATGTGGATGCCGTTCAGGGGTTTGGTAAATACCGTATTTTCCCAAAACGCATTGGCGTAGATTTGATGTCGATCAGCGGACATAAAATACATGGTCCAAAAGGAACCGGTGTACTGTATGTGAATGAAAAAGTTAAAATAAAACCAATCCTTTTTGGAGGAGAACAGCAGAAAAATGTTCGTTCTGGAACAGAAAATGTTCCTGGAATTGCAGGAATTGGTCTTGCAGCAAAAGAGATTTATACAAATCTAGAACAAAAAGTTGAGAAAATGCGTGAATTAAAAGCATATTTTATCGAAGGGATTTCTAAGATTGAAAATACAACAATTCACGGCCGAGTTGATGAAACAAGTGCGCCACACATTGTAAGTGTAGGGTTTGCAGGAATTCGAAGTGAAGTATTGCTCCATACACTGGAAGAGAAAGGGATTTATGTATCATCAGGTTCTGCATGTGCTTCGAATCATCCGGCAATCAGCGGTGTGCTTAAGGGAATTGGAGCGAATGTAGAATACCTGGATGCAACACTGCGATTCAGTTTTTCAGAATTTACAACAAAAGAAGAAATAGACTATACATTGGAAACACTTTATAATTGTGTACCGATGTTGAGAAAATATACGAGACACTAGAAAACAGCGATAAGCAAAAGAGAGGATATAAGCATATGATGTTTCAGGCTTTTTTGATTAAATATGGGGAAATAGGAATTAAAGGAAAAAACAGATATCTGTTTGAAGACGCACTCATGAGACAAATCCGTTTTGCACTTCATGATGTGGAAGGTTCATTTCATGTACACAGATCACAGGGAAGAATCTATGTTGAATGTGACGGATATTACGATTATGAAGAAACAGTAGAAGCACTAAAGAGAGTGTTTGGTATTGTTGGTATTTGTCCGGTTGTTCATGTAGAAGATAAGGGATTCGAAGAATTAAAGAAGGATGTTGTAGACTATATGGATAAAATGTATCCAGACAAGAACACGACATTCAAAGTAGAAGCAAGACGCGGAAAGAAAAGTTATCCAAAAACATCTATGGAGATAAACTGTGATCTTGGAGAAGCGATTTTGGATGCATTCCCAGAGATTCGAGTGGATGTTCATAAACCGGCAATTAAATTAAATATTGAAGTACGTGATTTGATTTACATTTATTCTGAGATTATTCCAGGACCAGGCGGGATGCCAGTTGGCACAAATGGGAAAGCAATGCTTCTCTTGTCTGGCGGAATTGATAGTCCGGTAGCGGGATATATGATTTCAAAACGTGGAGTAGAATTAGAAGCAACATATTTCCATGCACCACCGTATACAAGTGAACGTGCAAAACAAAAAGTAGTGGATCTTGCTAAATTAGTATCAAAATATTCAGGACCAATTAAGCTTAATGTGGTTAACTTTACAGATATTCAACTGTATATCTATGAAAAGTGTCCGCACGATGAACTTACAATCATTATGAGAAGATATATGATGAGAATTGCAGAACATTTCGCAAAAGAAAGTGGATGTCTTGGATTGATTACAGGAGAAAGTATTGGACAAGTGGCAAGTCAGACAATGCAGAGTTTAGCTGCAACAAATGATGTTTGTACTATTCCTGTATATCGCCCGGTAATTGGATTTGATAAACAGGAAATTGTAGAAATAGCAGAAAAAATCGATACATTTGAAACATCGATTTTGCCATTCGAAGATTGTTGTACGATTTTTGTGGCAAAGCATCCTGTTACAAAGCCAAACATCAATATTATCAGACGTTCGGAAGAAAAATTGTCTGAAAAAATTGATGAGCTGATGGAAACTGCAATTAACACAGTGGAAACAATTGTTGTTAACCCATAAAAAGAGCTCCACTTTTGTGGAGCTCTTAATTTTAAACTAGGTATCGATTCAGTACTTCCATAACAGGTTCAATGCTTGCATCATCAGCATGAATATTTAATGTGATTGGTTTTGATAAATCTAAACTGAAAATACCCATGATAGACTTTGCGTCAATTACGTATCTTCCAGATACGAGATCAAAATCATAGTCAAATTTGTTAATATCATTTACAAATGATTTTACCTTATCGATTGAGTTTAAAGAAATATCTACAGTTTTCATTTAGTATAACCTCCTTGATTTCTTAGTTATCTGTAAATATCTTATGATGAATGAGAATAAAAGTCAATGAGTAAAATAGAAAGAAATATGAGAAAATTAACAGAAAGGATAGACAATATGATGAAAGTAGCACTTCACAATTTGGGTTGTAAAGTAAATGCTTATGAAACAGAGGCAATGCAAGAATTACTTGAACAAAATGGTTATGAAATCGTTCCTTTTAAAGAAGGGGCAGATGTTTATATTATAAATACATGTACAGTGACAAATATGGCAGATCGAAAATCACGACAGATGTTACATCGTGCAAAAAAAATGAATCCAGATGCAATTGTGGTAGCAGCAGGATGTTATGTACAGGCAAAAGAAAAAACGGGTGAAATCGACAAATGCATCGATATTATTATAGGTAATAATAAAAAGAAAGAATTAATCGAAATATTAAATCAATACTGTCAGGAACGCGACGGTGTGAAAAAGGCAATGATTGATATTAATCATACAAAAGAATATGAAGAGATGCATCTAAGTAAGACGGCTGAACATACACGAGCATATATCAAAGTGCAGGATGGCTGTAATCAGTTTTGTACTTATTGCATTATCCCGTTTGCAAGAGGCAGAGTAAGAAGTCGTGCAAAAGAGGATGTAATTCGCGAAGTAAAAGATCTGGCTGCAAATGGATATCAGGAAGTGGTGTTAACCGGAATCCACCTCAGTTCTTATGGTGTAGATTTGGAGGGGGATGATCTTCTGTCGTTGATTCTTGCAGTGAATGAGATTGAAGGGATTAAGAGAATACGACTTGGATCATTAGAACCAAGGATTATTACGGAAGAGTTTGCAAAAACGATTGCAGGTTTAGAAAAAATGTGTCCGCATTTCCATCTGTCGCTTCAAAGCGGATGCAATGCTACGCTTCGCAGGATGAATCGAAGATACTCGGCAGAAGAATACTATGAAAAATGTGAGTTACTTCGCAAATATTTCGATAATCCAGCGCTTACAACAGATGTTATTGTAGGCTTTCCAGGAGAAACTGAAGAGGAATTCGCTGAGTCAAAAGCATTTGTAGATAAAGTAGACTTCTATGAGACACATATTTTCAAATATTCAAAGAGAGCCGGTACGAAAGCAGCAATTATGGAAAATCAGGTTCCAGAGCAGACTAAAACAGCAAGAAGCAACGAGCTATTGGCACTTGATAAAGAAAAAAGAACTAAATATGAAGAAACAATGATTGGGAAAACGGTGGAAGTTCTGATGGAAGAAAGCGTTATGATTGATGGAAAATGTATGCAGGTCGGTCATACAAAGGAGTATGTGAAGATTGCATTAGAATCTGAAACTGATTTGCAGAATCAGTTAGTAGATGTTCAAATTGATAATCATTTACAAATTATTCATTGAATTTCACTATGAATTATATTAGAATGTTAGGTGAAAAAAAACAAAGGACGTGAGCAAATGAGTCAATTAAGCAAAACACAATTTTTTCAGGTAGAGAACGCACCACAAATTCAGGCAAAAGATATTCTTGAAATTGTGTATAGAGCTCTGCGTGAGAAGGGATACAACCCGGTTAATCAGATTGTTGGATATATTATGTCAGGTGATCCTACTTATATCACAAGTCATAATGGAGCAAGAAGTCTGATCATGAAAATGGAAAGAGATGAATTAGTAGAAGCGATGTTAAAATCGTATATTGAACATCAGGATTGGGAATAATTATATGAGAGTTATGGGATTAGATTATGGCTCTAAGACGGTAGGAGTTGCAATTAGTGACCCTCTCAAAATTACAGCCCAGGGAATTGAAACGATTCAGAGGAAAGAAGAGAACAAGCTGCGCAAGACACTTGCCCGTATCGAAGAATTGGTAAAAGAGTACGAAGTTGAGCAGATTGTACTCGGATTTCCGAAGAATATGAATAACACAATAGGTGAACGTGCGGAAAAATCTTTAGAATTAAAGGAGATGTTGGAAAGACGTACAGGCCTTCCAGTTGTCATGTGGGACGAGCGATTAACGACGGTGGAAGCAGAAAGAACACTAATTGAGAGCAATGTAAGAAGAGAAAACCGCAAAAAATATGTGGATAAAATTGCGGCTGTTTTTATATTGCAAAATTATCTGGATTCACTTAGCATGAAGCTGGATTAAGAATAATAAAATAGGGAAGATTAAGTATGGAAAAAATCACATTTACATTTGAAGACACAAATGAACAGGTAGAATTTTTTGTATTAGAACAGACTAAAGTGAATGGAAACACATACATTTTAGTAACAGATTCAGAGGATGAAGAGGCAGAATGTCTCATTTTAAAAGACATAAGCGCAGCTGAAGATAAAGACAGCTTATATGAAATCGTTGAAGATGATGTGGAATTAACTGCAGTATTAAAAGTTTTTGAGGAATTATTGGAAGACGTAGATATTGAGATGTAATGGCATAGAATAGAAATATAAATATCAGGTAATGATATATATAGATATAAGTGCAGATGTAGGATGGTTGCTGATTATTGAAAATGCAGTATTGTTAAAATACAATGAATGAACCGCACAAATTAGAGGATAGATGTGTCAAGGGACGAAAGAGGACACATTGGTTAGTGAGATAACTAACATCATCTTCATTAATCTGTCAAATATGCGGAAGAGATATTGATAAAATGACAGGGTCTATGTGGTGGATCATGAATTGTAATTTTTACAGGAGAAAAAAGCACCCGGAAGGCACATAAGAAAGAATAACAACATGGAGGTGTAATTTTGAACAGAGTAGCGAACTCGAAATTGAGAATCATACCAATCGGAGGCTTAGAACAGATTGGTATGAATATTACTGCGTTCGAATACGATGATAGTATTGTTGTAGTGGATTGTGGATTAGCATTCCCAGAGGATGATATGCTGGGAATTGATTTAGTAATCCCTGATATTTCGTATTTAAAAGATCACGCGGAAAAAGTAAAAGGGTTTGTGATAACCCATGGACATGAAGACCATATTGGCGCATTGTCTTATGTATTAAAAGATATCAACGTACCTGTTTACGCAACAAAGCTTACAATGGGAATTATTGATAACAAATTAAAAGAGCATAATATGCTTCGAGGAACAAGAAGAAAAGTAGTAACATATGGACAGTCTATCAATTTAGGACAGTTTAGAATCGAATTCATAAGAACAAATCATAGTATTCAAGATGCTGCGGCACTTGCAATTTACTCTCCAGTAGGTGTAGTTGTGCATACAGGAGACTTTAAGGTAGACTACACTCCGGTATTTGGAGATGCAATCGATTTACAGAGATTTGCAGAGATTGGGAAAAAAGGTGTACTTGTTATGATGTCTGACAGTACCAATGCAGAAAGACCTGGATTTACGATGTCAGAAAGAACAGTGGGAAAGAAATTTGATCAGATTTTTGCGGAACACCGTGATACTAGAATCATTATTGCTACATTTGCATCAAATGTAGACCGCGTGCAACAGATTATCAACTCTGCATATAAATATGGAAGAAAAGTTGTTGTGGAAGGTCGTAGTATGGTGAACATTATTACAACAGCTTCTGAACTTGGATATTTAAATATTCCGGAAAATACATTGATTGAAATTGATCAATTACACAATTATCCAGACGAAAAGACAGTACTCATTACAACAGGAAGCCAGGGAGAGTCTATGGCGGCTCTGTCTCGTATGGCGGCTGACATTCATAAAAAAGTGACAATCAAGCCAAGAGATACTGTAATTTTTAGCTCTAATCCAATCCCAGGAAATGAAAAGGCAGTTTCTCGCGTGATTAATGAACTTTCACAGAAAGGTGCAGATGTTATATTCCAGGATGCACATGTTTCAGGGCATGCGTGTCAGGAAGAATTAAAATTAATTTATTCTCTATTAAAGCCAAAATATGCAATTCCTGTGCATGGAGAATATCGTCATTTGAAAGCGAACGCTGGCATTGCTGAAGCAATGGGAGTTCCAAAAGATCATATTTTCATCATGCATTCAGGTGATGTGTTAGAATTAGATGGCGAAAATGCTAAGATTGTTGACAAAGTTCATACAGGAGCAATTCTGGTAGATGGTCTTGGTGTTGGTGATGTCGGAAACATTGTATTAAGAGATCGTCAACATTTGGCGGAAGATGGTATCTTAATAGTTGTACTTACGCTTGAAAAAGGTACAAACCAATTACTTGCAGGTCCTGATATTGTATCAAGAGGATTTGTTTATGTAAGAGAATCAGAGGGCCTGATGGAAGAAGCGAAGATGATTCTTCGCGAATCACTAGATAAGTGTCTTTCAAACCGAAATGCTGACTGGAGCAGAATCAAACTGGTTATTCGTGACACAATGAGTGATTTTCTGTGGAAACGTACAAAGAGAAAGCCAATGATTCTTCCTATTATTATGGATATATAAGTAAAAAGACGGAGAATACTTCTTCTCCGTCTTTGGTTGTGTGTAGGAAAAGAAAGGAAAAGGTAACGATGATTGTAGATGAACGCATGGTGACGTTTATACATTCACTGGAAACTGAGAATAGTGAAATACTAGAAACCATTGAAAAGGAAGCATTGGAAAGTTATGTACCGATTATCCGAAAGGAAATGCAGAGTTTCCTGAAAGTACTTCTGGCAATTAAAAAGCCGAAACGAATTTTGGAAGTGGGTACTGCTGTTGGATTTTCTGCAATTCTTATGAGTGAATATGCGCCAGAAGATGCACATATCACAACAATTGAAAAATATGAAAAGCGTATTCCGATTGCACATGAAAATTTTAAGCGTGCAGGAAAGACTGATAAAATTACATTACTTGAAGGTGATGCGTTAGAAATATTAAAAAGTCTTGAAGGAAGCTATGATTTTATTTTTATGGATGCAGCAAAAGGACAATATATTTATTATATGCCGGAAGTTGTGCGTCTCTTGGAAAAGGGGGGCGTATTTATCTCAGATAATGTACTTCAGGATGGGGATATTATAGAATCAAGATTTGCTGTGGAAAGAAGAAATCGTACGATCCATAGCCGTATGAGAGAATATTTATATGAATTAAAGCACCATGAACTTTTAGAAACATCCATTATTCCGTTAGGAGATGGCGTGGCGCTAAGTACAAAGATAAAATAAATAGAAATAAGAGAGGAATAAAAGATGGCAAGACATCCAGAATTATTGATTCCAGCAAGCAGTCTGGAAGTATTGAAGGTAGCAGTTATTTTTGGTGCAGATGCTGTTTATATTGGCGGAGAAGCGTTTGGGCTCCGTGCAAAGGCAAAGAATTTCTCAATGGATGAAATGAGAGAGGGGATTGCATTTGCGCATGAACACGGAGTAAAAGTATATGTAACTGCAAATATTCTGGCACACAACAATGATTTGGCTGGTGTAAGAACTTATTTTGAAGAATTGAAAGAAATAAAACCTGATGGACTTATTATTGCGGATCCAGCTATTTTTGAAATCGCAGGAGAAGTATGTCCAGAGATTGAACGTCATATCAGCACACAGGCAAATAACACAAACTATGGAACATACAATTTCTGGCATAAGTTAGGAGCAACACGTGTTGTTACTGCCAGAGAATTATCATTGGAAGAAATCAAAGAAATCAGAGCAAATATACCAGAAGATTTAGAAATCGAAACATTTGTGCATGGCGCAATGTGTATTTCTTATTCAGGACGATGCCTGCTTAGCAATTATCTGGTAGGAAGAGATGCAAACCAAGGTGCTTGTACACATCCATGCCGTTGGAAATATTCTATTGTAGAAGAAACAAGACCAGGTGAATACATGCCTGTATTTGAAAATGAGAGAGGGACTTATATTTTCAACTCAAAAGATTTGTGTATGATTGAGCATATTCCTGAAATTTTGGAAGCTGGAATTGATAGTTTAAAAATTGAGGGCCGTATGAAAACTGCATTGTACGTTGCCACAGTTGCAAGAACATACCGAAAAGCAATTGATGATTATCAGAAGGACCCACAAATCTATAAGAAAAATATGCCATGGTATCTGGAACAGATTTCAAATTGTACGTACAGACAATTTACAACAGGATTTTTCTTTGGAAAGCCGGATGAGACAAGTCAGATTTATGACAGCAACACATATGTAAAAGAATACACATATTTGGGCATCATTGGTGAAGAAAAAGATGGCACATATCGTATTGAACAAAGAAACAAGTTTTCAGTTGGCGAAAAGATTGAAGTTATGAAGCCAAATGGAGAAAATATTGAAGTTACAGTAAAACGTATTCTGACAGAGGATGGCGTAGAACAAGAAAGTGCACCACATCCAAAACAAATTTTATACGTTGATTTAGGAATAGAAGTAGATCAATATGATATTTTAAGAAGACAAGAGTAAAAATAGCTGCGGGATAGATTTAGATTGCGCGTTCGCGCAATCCTAAAAATATTGCCGCAGTTTTTCTATTGCGCTTTTCTCGATACGGGAAACATAAGATCTTGAGATTCCAAGATGAGAGGCAATTTCGCGTTGCGTATACTCTTCTTGATTGTAAAGTCCATAACGCATTTTCAGGACAAGACGTTCTCGTGGCGAAAGGATAGATTCTATTTTATCATAAAGTGTCCGAATATCATCTTTGAGTGCAATTTTTGATCCCGCATCATCATCACAGGTTTCGATAATATCATACAATTGGATCTCATTTCCTTCGCGATCTGTTCCGATAGGTTCGTATAGCGAAATTTCACGGGACGTTTTTTTCTTACTGCGAAGCATCATAAGGATTTCGTTTTCGATACACCGCGCAGCATAAGTGCCAAGACGATTATTTTTTTGTGGGTTAAAAGTTACGACAGCTTTGATTAAGCCAATTGTACCAATCGATATTAAATCTTCCATGTCATCCTCTAAATGCTGGTATTTTTTGATTACGTGGGCTACCAGGCGTAAATTACGTTCAATCAGGATATGTTTGGCCTCTAGGTCACCCTCAATATATTTTTGCATATAATACTGTTCTTCATCGGCAGAGAGTGGCGGTGGAAATGTTTTCAAAGAAAGCACCTCTTCGAGGATTTGATATCATTGTATGTAAAAAGAAGAAAGTTTGTGCTTTTCCAAATCGAATTATTGACTTTTTATTTAAAATATGAAAGAATAAATCCACTATCTTTTTTGGAGTGTTTATCTCCAATCCCATCTGGCGAATCAGCCAAATTTTTCATATTCATACAAATAAAGTTTATATTGTAGTAGAAAGGAGTGTACAATTAGTTGTTTAGTACAGTTTTATCTGCAACGCTGCGTGGGCTTTCTGTAGAATTTGTTCATGTAGAAGTGGATATTAGTAACGGTCTGCCTATGTTTCATATGGTAGGTTATCTGTCTTCGGAAGTAAAAGAAGCAGGAGAGCGTGTACGGACTGCGATACGAAATTCGGGCATGATTTTGCCTGCAAAGAAAATTGTAATCAATCTGTCACCGGCAGATATACGAAAGAAGGGAACCATTTTTGATCTGCCGATTGCAATTGCCATTTTAGCATCGCTGTGCCAAATAGAAGAAAGAATGCTGAAAGATATTTTAATGATTGGAGAATTAAGTCTCGATGGAAGTGTAAAACGTGTTTCGGGAGTACTTCCAATTGTATTAGAAGCGAAGAAGAGGGGATGCAGGTTTTGCATCGTGCCAAAAGAGAATGAAAAAGAAGCTTCATTGGTAGAAGAAATTGAGATAATAGGTGCAAGTGATTTGAATGAAGTATGCAGCATCCTTTCCGGCAAAACAAGCTATAAAAAAATGAAAAAGGAAACAGATTTTATTCGTCAAGATATAGAACATAAATTAAATTATGCAGACATTAGGGGACAAAGACTTGCAAAAAGATGTGCAGAAATTGCAGTGGCCGGGAATCATAATATGTTAATGATTGGGCCGCCAGGGGTTGGAAAAAGTCTGATCGCCAGATGCCTGCCTACCATATTACCGCCACTTACAAGAGAAGAAAGCATAGAGCTTACAATGATCTATAGTATCATGGGAGAATTGAATCTTGATTCGCCTCTTATAAAAGAAAGACCATTTCGCGAGGTACATCATTCAATTACAAAATCGGCATTGATTGGAGGAGGAAGGGTTCCGAAACCAGGAGAAATCAGCCTTGCTCACAAAGGTGTCTTATTTCTTGATGAAATCGGAGAATTTCATAAACCAGTATTGGAACTTCTGCGTCAGCCGCTGGAGACACATAAAATCAGGATTTTAAGAGAAAGAGGCATTTATGAGTTTCCGGCAGAATTCCTTTTAATTGCAGCTACAAATCCTTGTCCGTGCGGGAATTATCCGGACCTAAATCGTTGTATATGTACTCCGTCACAAGTGCAGTCATATTTGGGGAAAATCAGCCAGCCATTGCTTGATCGGATTGATTTGTGCATAGAACTTGAACGTCTCAATTATGACGAATTATGTCTGGGTGAACAGGAAGAAAATTCAGCAGAGATTCAAAAAAGAGTATTAAGAGCACGTGAGATTCAAAAGGAAAGATACAAGGGACTGAATATACAAACAAATTCTCAGTTAAGTGCAAAAGATGTGGGAGAGTATTGTATCTTGGGAAATCGGGAAGAACAGATGATGCGTCAAGCATTTGATAAACTAGAACTCAGTATACGAAAATATCATAAGATATTGACAGTAGCAAGGACAATTGCAGATTTGGAGGAAAAGGAAAAAATTGAGATGTCTCACTTAAGAGAGGCACTGAGCTATCGGACGGTTAATGTAAATCACATAGGAGGAGAACGTTCATGAAATATGAATATTGGTTTGCAAATATTGAGACAATTGGCAATAAAAGAAAGATTGCAATCAGAGAACAGATAACATCTGCAAAAGACTTATATTATATAGAAGAAACAAAGTTAAAAAAACTTGTAAAAGAAGAGGAAGTTTGTCATAAAATCTTGAAAAGTGTGAAAGAATGGAAGTTAAATGCAGAGTATGAAAAGCTCTTAAAGAAAGAAGTGGAGTGTATTACAATCCAGGATCCTAGATATCCTGAAAAATTAAAAAAAATTTCTTCATCACCATATGCAATTTACGTCAAAGGAAGACTGCCAAAAGAAGATAAGTTTTCAGTTGCCATTGTTGGTGCGCGAAATTGTACACCGTATGGTGCAGCTATGGCGAGGCGATTTGCAGAAGAGCTGGCGCAATGTGATGTGCAGATTATCAGTGGCATGGCGATGGGAATTGATGGTGTCAGCCAGAGAGCTGCAATTGAAGCAGGTGGGACCAGTTTCGGAATACTCGGCTGCGGAGCAGATATTTGCTATCCACGGGAGAATATTCAGTTATATAAGGATTTGTGGGACAAAGGAGGCATTATTTCAGAACAGCCACTTGGGAAGCGGCCACTTGCCCAATTCTTCCCTGCCAGAAATCGTTTGATCAGTGCGCTATCAGACGTTGTATTGGTGATAGAAGCGAAGGAAAAGAGCGGATCTCTTATTACTGCAGATATGGCCTTAGAGCAGGGAAAAGATGTTTTTGCATTACCAGGTCCAATTAATAGCGAGTTGAGTAAGGGATGTCACTATCTCATAAAACAGGGTGCGGGGATTCTGATTTCACCACAAGATCTTGTAGAAGATTTGGGTATGTTTCACAAAAAGAACATAAAAAATTCAAATGAAAATAAAATATTGCTTGAAAGTGAAGAAAATATAGTGTATAGTTGTCTCGACTTTGAACCTAAAAATCTGAATCAACTATGTCGGATGACAGACATGTCTGTCCAGAAATTATTAAATATTTTAGTAGATTTAGAACTTAGGGGATATATAGGGGAAGTATCAAAAAATTATTATGTTAAAGTAAAATAGCGCAAGCTATTAGGGAGGGATTTATACATGGCACGCAATTTAGTAATCGTGGAATCTCCTGCAAAAGTAAAAACAATTAAGAAATTTTTGGGAAGCAATTATGTTGTAGTCGCTTCAAATGGACATGTACGTGACTTGCCAAAGAGTCAATTGGGAATTGATGTAGACCACGATTTTGAACCAAAATATATTACAATTCGAGGAAAAGGAGACATTCTTGCGGCCTTAAGAAAAGAAGTAAAAAAAGCGGATAAAGTGTATCTCGCAACTGACCCTGACCGTGAAGGGGAAGCAATTGCGTGGCATTTATTAATCGCCTTAAAATTGCAGGATAAGAAGGTATATCGTATCAGTTTTAACGAAATTACCAAGAATGCTGTAAAGGCATCAATTAAAGAGGCACGTGAGATTGATATGGATCTGGTTGATGCCCAACAGGCACGTCGTGCGCTGGACCGAATTGTAGGATACAAGATCAGTCCGCTTCTTTGGGCGAAGGTAAAGAGAGGATTGAGTGCAGGAAGAGTACAATCAGTAGCACTTCGCATCATTGCAGATCGTGAGGAAGAAATCAATGCGTTTATTCCAGAAGAATACTGGACATTGGAAGCTATATTTCATGTAGAGGGAGAGAAAAAGCCTTTGATTGCAAAATATCATGGCACAATCTCTTCAAAAGCAGAATTAGATAAAATTGTAGGAGATTTAGAAGATGCAGAATTTAGTGTATCTGATATAAAGAAGAGTGAACGTTCGAAAAAAGCGCCTCTTCCATTTACAACGAGTACACTGCAGCAGGAGGCATCAAAGGTACTCAATTTTGCAACACAAAAGACAATGCGTATTGCGCAGCAACTGTATGAAGGTGTAGATATCAAAGATCAGGGAACAGTTGGTATTATCACATATCTCCGTACGGACTCTACCCGTATTTCAGAAGAAGCAGATACAAATGCAAGAGAATATATTGCAAATGTATACGGAGAGGAATTTGTTTCAAAGGCAGAAAAGAAAGCAGATGAAGGTAAAAAGATTCAGGACGCCCATGAGGCTATCAGACCAACAGATGTGACCAGAACTCCTGCTGAACTTAAAGATTCTCTTACAAGAGAGCAGTTCCGTCTATATCAGCTCATTTGGAAGAGATTTGTTGCAAGCAGAATGAATCCGGCGAAATATGAGACAACTTCAGTGAAGATTGCAGCAAAAGAGTATAGATTTACAGTTTCTACATCCAAGATTGTATTTGAAGGATTTCGTACTGTTTATATGGAATCTGATGAAGAAAAAGAAGAAAATAACGTGGTTGTAAAAAGCATTGATAAGAATTCAAAACTTACAAAAGAAGCATTTGAATCGAAACAGCACTTTACACAGCCACCGGCACATTATACAGAAGCTGCACTTGTAAAAGCATTGGAAGAGTTAGGGATTGGACGACCAAGTACGTATGCACCAACTATTTCTACCATTATCGCAAGACGTTATGTTGCTAAAGAAAGCAAGAATCTATATTTGACCGAAATCGGTGAAGTCGTTAACAATATTATGAAACAATCGTTTCCAAGTATTGTAGATGTTACATTTACTGCAAATATGGAAGGGCTTCTTGATATGGTGGCTGAGGGCAAGGTGGAATGGAAATCTGTAATCAGTAATTTCTATCCGGATTTGCAGGAAGCAATTGAAATTGCAGAACAGGAACAGGCAAAGGTAAAAATCGAGGACGAAGTCACAGATGTGATTTGTGAAGAATGTGGACGAAACATGGTAATTAAATATGGACCACACGGTCGTTTCCTTGCATGCCCTGGATTCCCAGAATGTCGCAATACAAAGCCATATCTTGAAAAGATTGGTGTGGCTTGTCCGTTATGTGGAAAAGATATTGTTCTTCGTAAAACGAAAAAGGGAAGAAAATATTTCGGTTGTGAAGATCAGCCAACATGTGAATTCATGTCATGGCAAAAGCCGGTAGAAAAGAGGTGCCCAGATTGCGGCAGCTATATGGTGATTAAAGGAAACAAGCTTTGCTGTGCGAATACAGAATGTGGATATAAAGAAGATATAGAGAAAAGTTAAATAAGATACAAAAGAATCTAAAAATTTGCAAAAGTAGTAACAAAAGTTGTAAAAAACGAAATTGTATGATAATATACACATATGAACACATTTTTTCAGAGATATTCTCTGTGTTGTGTGAATAGATTGGAAAATGTTAGTTGAAAAGTGTAGAAAACATATGGTGGAGGCAGAACGATGAGTGTACAGTTATTAGACAAAACAAGAAAAATTAATCGATTGTTACATAATAACAATTCTAGTAAAGTAGTTTTTAACGATATTTGTGATGTTCTGACAGGAATTCTGGCATCAAATGTACTTGTTGTTAGTAAAAAAGGAAAAGTATTGGGTGTGGGACAATGTGAGGGTGTTGAATTGATTCGTGAATTGATTGAAAACAAAGTAGGAACACACGTTGATGAGATGTTAAATGAAAGATTGCTCAATATTTTATCTACCAAAGAAAATGTAAATCTTCAGACACTTGGATTCTCTACAGAGATTGCGAAAGGTTATCAGGCAATTGTGACTCCGATTGATATTGCCGGTGAAAGACTTGGTACATTATTTATCTATAAAAAGGATGCAATGTACGAAATCGATGATATCATTTTAAGTGAGTACGGAACAACGGTAGTAGGATTGGAGATGCTTCGTTCTGTGAATGAAGAAAGTGCAGAAGAGATTAGAAAAGGTCAGATTGTCCAATCGGCAATTAGTACGCTCTCTTTTTCAGAGTTAGAAGCAATTGTTCATATTTTTGATGAATTAGAAGGAAAAGAAGGTATTCTTGTAGCAAGTAAGATTGCCGATCGTGTTGGTATTACAAGATCTGTAATTGTAAATGCGCTTCGTAAATTTGAAAGTGCTGGTGTGATTGAATCGCGTTCATCAGGAATGAAAGGTACTTATATTAAAGTTGTTAATGATTATATTTTTGATGAATTGGAAGCAATAAAAAAAAGTAAATTAAAATAAAATCATGTGAGAAGGGGGTCAGGTTTCTGATGCCCTTTCATTGCTACATGGGAAAGAGGCATTTATGAAACAAGGAAGCTGCGTTGAATTGACAGTGAAGAAAATTCTTCGTGCAGGAACGACACTTGATCAAAAAACATATCTTTGTAGTATTTTGATGTATGATACGAGGCAAGAATGTATATATTTAGTTTTAGAGAATGGTTCTCTTCCAGAAATTTCTTTGGATGTTATCTATGAATGCGTGATTGACCAGACAAAAGAGAAAAATTCACAGGAGCAATCACATAAACTAGTTTGTACTGGCAGAGTGAGAGAACGATATTATGACGAACATGGGCAAATTTTGAAATTACAAATAGAAAATGGATTTTATAAAATAAACATAAAGTCTGTTGACAAATAAAATACATAGTGATATTTTATTACTAGAGTTTGGATTAGCACTCGGCTGGTTCGAGTGCTAATAAAATGGAAAAGATTATGCAGTAGAATATAGGAGGTTATAAATATGAGATTAGTACCATTAGGAGACAGAGTTGTATTAAAACAGATTGTTGCAGAAGAAACTACAAAATCAGGTATTGTATTACCAGGTCAGACAAAAGAAAAACCACAACAGGCAGAGGTAGTTGCAGTTGGACCAGGTGGATGTGTTGATGGTAAAGAAGTAACAATGCTTGTATCGGTTGGTGATCAGGTTATTTACTCAAAATATTCAGGAACGGAAGTAGAATTAGATGGCGAAAACTATCTTGTTGTAAGACAAAATGATATTTTAGCTATTATTAAATAAATTAGATTTATTATTTCAGGAGGCGATTTAATATGGCAAAAGAAATCAAATATGGAGCAGAAGCCAGAAAAGCATTAGAAGCAGGTGTGAATAAGCTTGCAGATACTGTAAGAGTAACAATTGGACCAAAAGGAAGAAACGTAGTATTGGATAAGTCTTTTGGAGCACCACTTATTACGAACGATGGTGTTACAATTGCAAAAGAAATTGAATTAGAAGATGCATTCGAGAATATGGGAGCACAATTGATTAGAGAAGTTGCCGCAAAGACAAATGATGTTGCTGGTGATGGAACAACAACAGCTACAGTACTTGCGCAGGCTATGGTTCAAGAAGGTATGAAGAACCTTGCAGCAGGTGCAAACCCAATTGTGCTGCGTAAAGGTATGAAAAAAGCAACTACAGTTGCTGTAGAAGCGATCGCAGCAATGAGCAGTAAGATTGAGAGCAAAGAAAGAATTGCTAACGTAGCTGCTATTTCAGCTGGAGACGCAGAAGTAGGTGCAATGGTCGCAGATGCTATGGAAAAAGTATCAAATGATGGAGTTATTACAATCGAAGAATCTAAGACAATGAAGACAGAATTAGATTTAGTAGAAGGTATGCAGTTTGATCGCGGATACATTTCAGCTTACATGGCTACAGATATGGAAAAGATGGAAGCTGTGTTAGAAAATCCATATATTTTAATAACAGATAAGAAGATTTCAAATATTCAGGAATTGCTTCCAGTATTAGAACAAATCGTGCAATCAGGGGCAAGATTATTGATCATTGCTGAAGATATCGAAGGAGAAGCGCTTACAACATTAATCGTAAACAAATTGCGTGGTACTTTCAATGTAGTAGCCGTAAAAGCTCCAGGTTACGGTGACAGAAGAAAGGCAATGTTAGAAGATATTGCTATTCTGACAGGTGGCCAGGTGATTTCAGAAGAATTAGGTCTTGATTTAAAAGAAGTTACATTAGAACAGTTAGGACGTGCAAAATCAGTTAAAGTACAAAAAGAAAATACTGTAATTGTAGATGGCATGGGCAACAAGGCAAGAATTGTTGGTCGTGTAGCTCAAATTAAAGCACAAATCGAAGAAACTACATCAGAATTTGACCGTGAAAAGTTACAGGAGAGACTTGCTAAATTGGCAGGAGGTGTAGCTGTGATCCGCGTTGGTGCTGCAACTGAAACAGAAATGAAGGAAGCAAAGCTTCGTATGGAAGATGCTCTTTCAGCAGCAAAAGCAGCAGTAGAAGAAGGTATCGTTGCAGGTGGCGGTTCAGCATATATTCATGCTTCAAAAGAGGTTGCAAAATTAGCTGAACAATTAGAAGGCGATGAAAAGACAGGGGTTAAAGTTGTATTAAAGGCACTCGAAGCTCCATTGTTCCACATTGCAGCAAATGCAGGTTTAGAAGGTGCTGTTATCATCAATAAAGTAAGAGAATCACAACCAGGAATCGGTTTTGATGCATATAATGAAGAATATGTTGATATGGTAAAAGCAGGAATTCTTGATCCAGCGAAAGTTACAAGAAGTGCACTTCAAAATGCGACAAGTGTAGCTTCAACATTGTTAACAACAGAGTCTGTTGTTGCTAACATCAAAGAAGACACACCAGCAATGCCAGCAGGCGGCGGAATGGGTATGATGTAATAAATTTGAACCTGACAGAAAAGAATCTGTCAGGTTCTAGTTTTTTTGTTTGAAATTTGACAAAGTTATGATACAATAAAAAACAGATTAAATGTATTCGGAGGTTATTATGGGTGAGTTTTATACAGAACAACTTGTAAAACAGAAAGCGACGCTTAAAACTATGATTAAAAAATCTGGTGCGGTTATCCTTTCATTATTGGTGCTTATGGTTTGCTTCATTTCGATAGCAGCAGTTCCTTTATTTATGGCAACAGTAGCATTGACAGTATTCTTGTGGAAGCGTTCGAATCTTGAATTTGAATATTTGTATTATGCTGGTGAAATCGATATTGATAAGATTATGGGCAGACAAAAGAGAAAGAGAGTATTCAGCGGAAGTGTAAAAACGATTGATTTGATTGCACCTACTGGATCGATTGAATTACAACAATACAAAGGTTTAAAATCATATGATTGTAGTTCGAACTCAGGAAATAAGACATATGAGATGGTTCTTACAAAAAAAGATCAAAAAGTAAGAGTGATTTTTGAACCAAAGGAAGAGATCTTAAAACATATGAAGATGTATGAACCAAGAAAGATTATTCTTTAATCTATATGGATACATAAAAGAAGATGCAAAAACATCTTCTTTTTTTGTACCTTAAGAAAAAGATAAGCCGCTGTAAAGGAAGTCTTTTAACTTTATTGAGCGTTATTATGATAAAATATGATATCGGATATCGCAAAGATGGTGCGATCGTCGTCGAAAGAATGACGGACGAGGTTCTTATAAATACGAAAGAGGGAAGATTATGAATCGCAGAAGACAAAAGAAACGCAGACGATTACAAATATATATGAGGTTGGGCTTTGGAATATTGATGCTTATTTTTATTGTAATTATGGGAATGAAATTTTTAAAACTCGGTCCATATAATGAAGAATATGTGGAACAAGAAGGATCAGATATTGATGCTTTTAAACCAGATATAGATGTGCATCTTCTGACAATAAATGAATATTCAAGACCAGGTACGCAATCAAAGAAGATTAATGGGATTGTGATACATTACACAGCGAATCCGGGTTCTACAGCAATGCAAAATCGAAATTATTTTGAGGGACTGAAAGAAAGTCATGAGACACAGGCGAGCAGTCATTTTATAGTAGGACTTGAAGGTGAAATCGTGCAATGTGTTCCAACATGGGAGATTGCTTATGCATCGAATCGCAGAAATTCGGATACTGTCTCTATAGAAACTTGTCATCTAACAGCAGATGGTTCTTATACAGAAGAGACATATCAATCTATGATCCAGTTGACAGCATGGCTTTGTAAAAAATTTGACTTGACAGAAGAGGATGTTATCCGTCACTATGATATTACAGGAAAGATTTGTCCTAAATATTTCGTAGAACATGAAGATGCATGGAGTGTATTCAAGGATGATGTTCGAAAAGCTTTGAATAAGATGTAAAACATATTACGAAATAAGTACAAAATGACATGGAGGAGAAAAGACGTGAGTGTGAAAAAAAATATATTTTTGATAGGATTTATGGGATGTGGAAAAAGCACAATTGCATCTGCTCTCTGCAATGATTACAATATGCAGGTAATTGAGATGGATCAGATTATTTCTGAAAGAGAAAAGATGAGTATCCCAGAGATTTTTGAAAAAAATGGAGAAACATATTTCCGAGATTTGGAATCAAACCTTGTAAAAGAAATTCAAAATGCAGAAAATCAGGTTGTATCTTGCGGAGGTGGAGTCGTTCTGCGTGAAGAAAATGTGATGGAAATGAAAAAGAATGGGTGCGTTGTTCTTTTAACAGCCAGACCAGAGACTATTTTAGAACGTGTAAAAGATGATGAGAACAGACCGCTTTTGAAAGGCAGAAAGACAGTGCAAGGTATTTCTGAACTAATGGAGAATCGAAGAGCAAAATACGAAGCTGCGGCAGATATTGTTATTCATACTGATGACAAATCTGTGAAGGATATTTGCCACGAAATTATTACAAAATTAGAAGAAGGAGAATAAGAATGTTTGAAATGTTTTTTCCGGATGAGTATGTGGCATCTACTTATGTGATTCCTTTCGAAAAACTTTATGAAGAAGGATATAGAGGGATTATTTTTGATATAGATAATACCTTAGTACCACATGGAGCACCCGCAGATAAAAGAGCAAAAAAATTATTTGAAAAATTAAAAGAGATTGGTTTTGAATGTTGTCTGCTTTCAAACAACCAGGAGCCACGTGTTAAAATGTTTAATGAAGAGATACAGGTACATTATATTTTTGATGCGCATAAGCCTTCTGTTAAAAATTATCAGAAAGCGATGGAGATTATGAAAACAGACTTAAGTACCACTATTTTTGTAGGGGATCAATTGTTTACCGACGTTTGGGGAGCAAAACGTACAGGAATCCGTAATATCCTTGTAAAACCAATTCATCCTAGAGAAGAAATACAGATTGTATTGAAACGAAAACTGGAAAAGATTGTGTTATATTTTTATAGGAAACAAAAGGCAAAGAAATAAGAAAAGCTGTGCATTAGTGCACAGCTTCTTGTTTTCGATTATATAAAAATATGATCAATGATGATCCAAAGATTATCAAATATCCGGCAACGCTCAGAATATCTGGAATTTCAGCCCAGAGAAGCAGGCTCCAAATTCCGGCGAAAATGACAATTGTATAATCATAAATAGAAATCTCACGTCCTGGCGCATAGGTATATGCAGCAGTGATAGCAAATTGACCGCCTGAAGCAAAAATACCTGCCAAGAGGAGGTAGGAAAGCTGCAAAAGTGTCATTGGCTCATATGAAAATAAAATGTACGGCAGTGTCACGAGGCACGAAAAAGAGGAGAAAAAGAAAACAATAAAGCCACCTTTTTCACCACGTAGTCCAAGTATACGGACTACGGTATATGCTGCACCTGCGGCCATACCTCCGGCGAAGCCTAATATGGCTGGAAATGCTTCTACAAATTGGAAGCTTGGTTTAATGATAAAAAGGCTTCCAACAAATGCCAGAAAAACACAAAGCGCCTGTGTTGGTTTTATTTTTTCTTTTAAAAAGAAGTAAGAAAAAATAATTACGAAGAATGGGGATAGTTTATTCAGCATAGAAGCGTCCGACAAATTCAGATGGTCGATCGCATAAAAATTACACAAAATACCAATTGTCCCAAATAAAGAACGAACAAACAAAAGTCCGAGGTCCTTTTTTTGACAGCGGAAAGGAGTGTGACTTTTCCATAAAAGGAATGCAGCAACTATCAGAGCAATAAGATTTCGGAAAAATGCTTTTTGAATTGAAGGCAAATCTCCTGACAATTTCACGAACATATTCATTAGCGAAAAACAAAATGCGGAAAGTATGATGAAAAATATTCCTTTTTTATATTTTTTCATAATATATCCTTTCGACTAAGATGCAAAATACTTCTCTTTAATAATAGAAACAGGCATGTCTTCTCCAGTCCAGATTTTGAATGCTTCTGCACCTTGATAGAGAAGCATGTACAATCCGTTGAAAGTCTGGCATCCGGCTTCTTTTGCGAGCTTCAACAATAGTGTTTCGCGAGGATTGTAAATCACATCTGATACAATCAAATCCTTATGGAACATGGATGTATCTGTGATAATAGAACGGTCTGTGTTTGGAGCCATTCCGACAGAAGTTCCGTTTGTGAGAATTGCACTGTCACCGATTTCACGTCTTAAAATAGATTCGTCTGAAAAATCATATAATTTAACTTTACATGAGGTACGTTCATTTAAGCTGGCAACGATTCTTTCGGCACGCTCAAAAAATGCATCACGAATGCTGAATACAGAGATTTCAGATACACCATCTAATGCTGCTTGAGTAAGTACTGCAGTTGCCGCACCACCGGCACCGAGTAAAGTCATCTTCTTGCCAATAATGTTGTGGCCCGCATCTTGCACAGCGCGCATGTAACCAATACCATCAGTAGTATAGCCTGTAAGAATTCCGTTATCATTCACAACTGTGTTTACTGCGCCACTAATTTCAGCAGCTGGCGATAATTTGTCACAAAGTGTTGTCATCAGGTTTTTATTTGGCATAGTTAAATTAAAACCACGAACGTTTAGAGCACGAAGTCCATTAACTGCTGTCTCCAAAGTATCTGTTCCCACATCAAATGCGAGATACACATAGTCTAAATCTAATTGTTTGAACGATTCATTATGCATCATTGGCGAAATACTATGTGAAACAGGGCTTCCTAAAAGTCCTGTCAATTTTGTGTGTCCTGTAATTTCTTTCATTAGTATATCTCTCCTATTGTATATTTGTATATTGTACTTCTAAACATTAAATCGAGAAAGTGAAAATGTCAAGGTGTTCTTGAAATGAGAATGGAATTAGATTATGATAGCGATATGAAATGAAAGAAGGAGGATATCAAATGAATCCTGTAATTGTAAGAAATGTAAGACTGGGAGAAGGAATTCCTAAAATTTGTGTTCCGATTGTTGGAATTACAGAGGAAGAGATTATAAATGAAGCAAAGGAAATTCGCGGACTTGAAGCAGATATTGTAGAGTGGCGTGCAGATTGGTATGAAGATGTATTCGATTCTGATAAAGTAATTCAAGTTTTAGAGAAAATCAGATACGAATTAGGAGATAAGCCAATCTTATTCACATTCCGAACAGCAAAAGAAGGCGGAGAAAGGGCAATTGCGGATTTGCAATATCTGGACTTAAATAAAAAAGTGGCCGATTCAAAACAGGCAGATTTAATTGATGTTGAGATTTTTTCTGAGGAATCCTGTGTGAAAGCAATCATCGAATATGCTCATCAGAATCACGTTTATATTATTGCATCGAATCACGATTTCGAAAAAACGCCAGCACAGGAAGAGATTGTCGCCAGATTAACTAAAATGCAGGAGATGGGAGCAGACGTTTTAAAAATAGCAGTCATGCCGCAGACAAAAAGGGATGTTATTACATTGCTTGCTGCAACAGAAGAGATGGTTACCAATTATGCGCGTCAGCCAGTAGTAACGATGTCTATGTCTGGGCAAGGACTTGTAAGCAGGCTGTCCGGAGAAATATTCGGGTCTGCAATGACGTTTGGAGCTGCAAAGAAAGTATCTGCTCCGGGACAAATTCCGGTGAAGGAATTGGAAAAAGTGCTTAATATTTTGCATCAATCACTGTGATTTTATTGCTATTTTTCACAAGTATTGTTAAAATAAAAATATAGCAATTTCGTAAAAAACAATGTAAAGGAGAAATGAGTTGTGGCAAACAGAATTATGTTGAATGAGACATCTTACCATGGATCAGGTGCAATCATGGAAATCGCAAACGAAGCGAAGGCAAGAGGATTCAAAAAAGCTTTCGTATGCTCTGACCCGGATTTGATCAAATTTGGTGTGACAGGTAAAGTCACAAAAGTATTAGATGATGCACAGCTTACATATGATATTTATTCTGACATTAAAGCCAATCCAACAATTGAAAATGTACAAAATGGTGTAGAAGCTTTCAAAAAAGCAGAAGCAGATTATATTGTAGCGATTGGCGGCGGTTCTTCTATGGATACAGCAAAAGCAATCGGGATTATTATTGCTAATCCAGAATTTGCTGATGTTAGAAGCCTTGAAGGTGTTGCACCAACAAAAAATCCATGTGTACCTATTATTGCAGTTCCAACAACAGCAGGTACAGCAGCAGAAGTTACAATCAACTATGTAATCACAGATGTAGAAAGAAAGAGAAAATTTGTTTGTGTTGATCCACATGATATGCCAGTAGTAGCGGTAGTTGACCCTGATATGATGGCTTCTATGCCAGCAGGTTTAACTGCATCAACAGGTATGGATGCTCTCACACATGCAATTGAAGGTTATACAACAAAAGCTGCATGGGAAATGACAGATATGTTCCATATCAAAGCAATTGAGATTATTGGTAAATCGTTACGTGGCGCTGTTGCAAATGAAAAAGAAGGACGTGACGGCATGGCTTTAGGTCAATACATTGCCGGTATGGGATTCTCAAACGTAGGTCTTGGTATTGCGCACTCTATGGCTCATACATTAGGTGCTGTATATGATACGCCACACGGTGTTGCATGTGCTATGATGCTTCCAATCGTTATGGAATACAATGCAGAATGTACAGGTGAAAAATACAAAGAGATTGCAAGAGTGATGGGCGTTGAAGGTGTTGATCAGATGTCTGTAGAAGAATACAGAAAAGCAGCAGTAGACGCAGTACAGCAATTATCAATTGATGTTGGTATTCCAACAAAACTTGAAGCACTCAAGGAAGAAGATTTACAATTCTTAGCTGAATCAGCATATGCGGATGCTTGCTGCCCAGGCAATCCAAAAGATACTTGCGTAGAAGATTTGATCACATTATTTAGAAAATTAATGTAATCGCTAATTAAGAACGTAATATAAGAGGTATAGCTTTCGCTATGCCTCTTTTCGTACTTGTAAAGAAAAAAAGGTTGAAAAATTGTATAAGTTATTATAGAATGTATAGAGTGAAAAAGAATGAAATGCTTATGAAGGCATGCTCGTAGAATATCAAAATATTTTGTGAGAGTAATATAAGGAGGATAAACATGATTTCAGCAGGCGATTTTAGAAATGGCGTAACACTTGAAATTGAAGGAAACATCTATCAAATTCTTGAATTCCAACACGTAAAACCAGGTAAAGGTGCAGCGTTCGTTAGAACAAAATTAAAAAATATTATCAGTGGGGGTGTTGTAGAAAAAACTTTCAGACCTACAGAAAAATTCCCTAAAGCTCACATTGAAAGAAAAGATATGCAATATTTATATTCAGATGGTGAATTGTTCCACTTCATGGATGTAGAAACATATGACCAAATCGCATTGAACGAAGATGCAATTGGTGATTCATTAAAATTTGTAAAAGAAAACGAAATGGTTAAGATTTGTTCACACAAAGGCAATGTATTTGCAGTGGAACCACCATTATTCGTTGAACTTTCTATCATTGATACAGAACCAGGATTCAAAGGGGATACAGCTACAGGTGCTACAAAACCAGCTACAGTTGAAACTGGAGCAGTTGTATATGTACCATTATTTGTTGAAATGGGTGATGTACTTAAAATTGATACACGTACAGGAGAATACTTATCACGTGTATAATCTACAGAGATAGATATCAATCAAAAAAGATTGCGCTAGGCGCAATCTTTTTTTTTGCTTTTTATCATGCCTGCAATAAGCGATTTTCTTTTCTACTATAATAATATGCGTGATCAGAAAGCACTTCTTCATCTGCGACTTGTGTTCTATTAATTTCTGCGATCATTTCGTCTAATACATCCCTGCTTGAGCTTTTGCTGACAGGAAGAATGATCGTCTCATGAATGCTGCTAGGAAGAATATAGAAATCCTCATCTAACTGGTTGCTGATATCTTCCAGAACACGACTGTATAAAATACATGCTGCACCAAAATAACGCTGTGTGTTGGTCAGCACGTACATATAACTCTCTTTATTGTCTTCCGATTCTGAATAATCTCCGGATAATTCTTGAATCATGGCATACATTGGTAATAGTTCTGCTGATAAAAGGCGAGGTGTGTTTAGAGATGCGATTTGATAAAGTTCGCTTAGACATATATCCCATGAATGTAAGAGAGTATTTGTGACTAGAATAGAAGCAGAACCCCTCTCAGTATTCTGGATGAGTAGATAAAATACGATTGCAAGGTCATGAAATGGAATAAAAGGAATGTCATTTAACAATGTCCTGTTCTTTTCAAAGTGGATTAATTTATATGCGATTTTAGACTTTGCCTGATCAAAGATTTGTATTTGGTCGATATCCCAGGATGTTTCAAACTTGACTTCATGATAGATATTTACAATATTGTCTGCAATGTCACTAATAGATCGGCCGGCAAGATATTGCGTATAGTATTCTTCGAGATAAATCGTAGGAAAAATATTAGTGTCTTGATTTGAAATGGTAATGCCGATACGTTCTTTGTTATTATTTTTCAATGTAGTGTGAATATTTACAGATACATGGGATTCTAATAAAGCTTCAATGCGCTCTTTTACACTAGAAATGAATGATTGATAATTCATGTATTCTCCTTTCTCGTGGAGAAACATTTTTAGATTTGATGAATATTAAGGTGAATTTGATTATAACGGAGAAAAACGAAAAATGCAACACCTTTACTTTTAAAAATAAATGTGTTACGATAAACAAGTATGAAATTACGTATAGGCACCTATAGCTCAGAGGATAGAGCACTGCCCTCCGGAGGCAGGTGCGGCGGTTCGAATCCGCCTAGGTGTGTTTCGATGTATGGAAGGCATTTCTTATGAACGTTATGATTTATGCAGGGTCTGCACAATATCTGGCAGTGAATTTTTTCGTGCCAGGCTTTTCTTTTTTTAGGCGATTTCCCTGACGTTCATGGTAAATGCACGTCACATGTTCTACGGGATTCCTTAGCTAGAACGTTTTAATCGATTTGGAAAATCCAGAGGGTATATGATACTTATTCAAGTTGTTTTTTAAATAAGCATATGCTACAATTATAAAATCTGAAATGAAAAATAAAGTAATTATATAATTAATATAGGAGGAAGTTATGAAGAGATTAGTAGATCTGTTAACATCTGAATTAGAAGCAGCGTTTGAAAAAGCTGGATATGATAGCAAATTTGCAAAAGTTACGCTCTCAAACAGACCTGACTTGTGTGAATACCAATGTAATGGTGCAATGGCAGCGGCAAAGGCATATAGAAAAGCTCCTATCATGATTGCAAATGATGTTGTAGCTGCATTAGAAGGCAGTCCTTGCATTGAAAAAGTAGAAGCAGTAGCTCCAGGTTTCATTAATATTATTTTAGATGCAGGTTTTGTCGTTTCTTATTTGAATGCGATGAATGATGAAGCAAAGCTTGGGGTAAATGAACCAGAAAAACAAAAGACAATTATCGTTGATTATGGCGGAGCTAACGTTGCAAAACCACTTCATGTAGGACATTTACGTTCTGCAGTTATCGGTGAAAGTATCAAACGTATTGCAAAATACGCAGGACACAAAGTAATCGGTGATGTACATTTAGGAGACTGGGGATACCAGATGGGACTTGTATGTACTGAACTCAAGAAGAGACAGCCAGAACTTCCATATTTTGATGATTCTTTTGAAGGAGCATATCCAGAAGAAGCACCATTTACAATTAGTGAGTTAGAAGAAATCTATCCAACAGCAAGTGCCTATGCAAAAGAACATGAAGATTACAGAGAAGAAGCACTTCATGCGACTTATTTGTTGCAGAATGGACACAGAGGATATACAGCAATCTGGAAGCATATCATGAATGTCTCTGTGGCTGATTTAAAGAAGAACTACGGTGCATTGAATGTTGAGTTTGACCTTTGGAAAGGGGAAGCAGACGCACAGCCTTACATTCCAGATATGGTAGAATTCTTAAAGCAAAGTGGTCATGCATATGTAGATCAGGGAGCGCTTGTTGTAGATGTAAAAGAAGAGACAGATACGAAAGAAATTCCACCATGTATGATTTTAAAATCAGATGGGGCTGCACTCTATGCAACAACTGAGCTTGGTACAATTATTGCTCGTGAAAAGGAATATCAGCCAGATGAGATGATTTATATTACTGACAAGCGTCAGGAATTACATTTTGTACAAGTATTCCGTTGCGCGAAGAAGACAGGAATCGTGCGTGAGGGTACAGAACTGAAATTCATTGGATTTGGTACAATGAATGGAAAAGACGGAAAGCCATTTAAGACAAGAGATGGCGGTGTAATGCGGCTGGAACATTTGATTGGCGATATTAATGATGAAATGTACAAAAAAATTGCTGAAAACCGTACTGTTGCAGATGAAGAAGCAAAAGAGACTTCTAAAAAGGTTGCTTTATCAGCCTTAAAATATGGTGATTTATCAAATCAGGCAGCAAAAGATTATGTGTTTGATATTGACAGATTCACTTCATTTGAAGGAAATACTGGACCATACATTCTTTATACGATCGTACGTATTAAATCTATCCTAAACCGTTATACAGAAACAGGAAAAGATATCTGCACATGCAAATTACAGAAAGCAGATTCAGTAAGCGCAAAAGCCTTGATGCTCGAAGCCGCAAAATTCAACCATGTAATTGAAAATGCTTATGAAGAACTTGCACCACATAAGATTTGTGCATATATCTACGATTTATCAAATGCATTTAATCGTTTTTATCATGAAACAAAGATTCTTTCAGAAGAAGATGAAGAGAAAAAAGCAGGTTATATTGCGCTTCTTTCTATTACAAAGAAAGTATTAGAGGCTTGTATTGATATGCTTGGTTTTGAAGCACCTGAGAGAATGTAAGCGAAAAGCAGAAGGGATACTACAATGACAGAAAAGTTATTTTATGAAGACAGTCATATGATAACGTTCGAGGCAGTTGTTTTGAGTTGTGAAAAAGCAGGAGAATTTTATGAGGCAGTTCTTGACAGAACTGCCTTTTTTCCAGAAGGCGGCGGTCAATATGCGGATACCGGATGGATTTCGGGAGTAGAAGTTCTGGACGTGCAGGAACGTCAGGGAATTATATATCATAAAATGAAAGGACCGCTTGTGATTGGAGAAAAAGTGACAGGCACAATCGACTGGAAAGAACGTTTTTCAAAGATGCAGCAACATTCGGGAGAACATATCGTATCAGGTTTAGTACATGGAAGATTTGGATACGATAATGTAGGATTTCATATGGGAAAAGATGCCATTACGATGGATTTTAATGGTATTATTACAAAAGAACAGTTAAAGGAAATCGAATATCTGGCCAATGAAGCTGTAATTAAAAATTTGGAAATTCAAGTGATTTATCCGTCTAAAGAAGAATTGGAAAATCTGAAGTACAGGAGCAAGATTGAAATCGAGGGACAGGTTCGAATTGTGATTATTCCAGGATACGATACCTGTGCATGTTGTGCGCCACACGTAAACAGGACTGGAGAAATTGGTATGATCAAACTTGTCGGAATGCAGAATTACAAAGGTGGCGTCCGCGTTTTTATGCTTTGCGGGTTCAGGGCTCTTGCAGATTACAATGAGAAGGCAGAAAATGTAAAAAATATTTCCGTTTTGCTTTCTGCAAAAGAAAGTGAAGTTGCAGAGGAAGTGTCAAAGTTAAAAAAAGAACTTGCCACGCAGAAAACAGAAACAGCAGAAGTGCAGAAAAAGCTTCTTTTTTGTAAAGTTGACGCAATCGCTGAAAATCAGAATACAGTCGTAATGTTCGAGGCAGAATTGGATGGAAATGGTCCAAGAGAATTGGTAAATCTGATTCTGAAAAAGAACACAAAAGTAGCTGCAGTGTTTGCAGGAACAAAAGACAAGGGGTATCGTTATGTGATTGGAAGTAAGTGTGAGGATGTGAGGCCAATTGCAAAACTGCTTAATGAGAGATTCAAGGGAAGAGGCGGTGGAAAACCTGAGATGGTGCAAGGTTCACTGACTGGGAATGAAATCGAAATTAGAGAGGAAGTAATCAAATCGTGCAGCAAAGAAGTATAAGAAAAGATATGTGGGATGTTTTTGGACCACTCATTTTGAAAACAGTAGTAGCTTTGGTTGTAGAAAGTATAATTATCATGGTACTTTGTATAGCGCGTGTCGCAGATGATCTGACAGCTACAATGACACAGGAAGAGATTATAAATATTGCAAATGAAATTACCACGCAGATGTATCAGTACATTACGGAGATCACCGCGTTCTCAGCATTAGTTACAATACCTTTCTTAGCAATTATGATGAATAACGACCGAAATAAAGAAAAGAAAGCAGGCTTTGTTCCAAATAAAAAAGCACCGCTTAAGGATTATCTATTTGTAATTGGAATCAGTATTCCTTTTTCATTGGGATTAAATAATATCTTACTTCTAAGTAATCTGGCAAAATACAGCGAGGCATATCAGGAAACATCAGAACTTCTATATTCGCCATCGTTTCCGGTACAGATTTTGTGTGTTGGAATCATTATTCCAATTATGGAAGAGATGATATTCCGTGGTTTAATTTATCGAAGAATGAGACGTAATGTATCGATGATAAAAGCCATGATATTCACATCATTCTTGTTTGGTTTCTATCATGGGAATTCTGTACAATTTATATACGCTTTCTTGTCAGGATTTATTCTGGCTTATATATATGAAAAATATGGCTCACTAAAAGCGCCTGTTTTGGCTCATATGCTGATGAATATTGTTTCTTGTGCGTTGACGGAAGTAGATGTATTCACATGGATTTTTTCAGATATGATGAGAGTAGCTGTGATTACAATCCTATGCGCTGCTATTGCATCAACTATGTTTATTTATATTCGAAGAATCGAAGAAAAAGAGATGCAACAGGATGCTGAAAATTTAGACTAGAAGTATTACAAAAATGTTAATATTTATTGCAAAATAATAATAGATGTTATATAATTTTAGAAGAATAAATGTTCATAACATTGTTGAATACGAATAACATTGAAGGGGCGAGATGATGAAGAAATTTTTAAAAGTACTTACAGTAATGATGCTGGTATGTTCTATGCTTGTGATTCCAGTTTATGCAACACCAGATGTAGATTCTCTTGAAAATGAAAAGAGCCAGGCGGAAGCAGAGATGGCATCTCTTTCAAACCAATTAGAGAATATTATGACAGAAATCAATGAAACAGATGAAAAATTGATTTTAAAAGGTGAAGAAATCATTCAGGCAAAATCAGATTTAGCGGAAGCTGAAGTACAAGAACAAAAACAATATGAAGCAATGAAATTACGTATCGTTGCAATGTATGAAAATGGAAACGGCTCTATGATTGAAACAATTTTAGAATCAGGAAGCATTGCTGACATGTTAAAATGTGCAGAGAATATTCAATCAATGCACGAGTATGATAGAAAGCAGTTAGAAGAATACGTAAAGACTAAAGAAAAAATCGAAAATTTAAAAGATACACTTGAAACTGAAATGGCTTCATTAGAAGAACTTCAAGACAATCTGAAAGAAAAGAAAAGTGATCTTGAAGTATTGACTGCAGAAAAGGCAGCTGAGATTGCAGATTTTGATGAACAAATTCAAAAAGCAGCAGCAGAGGCAGCAAGAAAGGCAGCAGAAGAAGAAGCCAGAAGACAGCAAGCGCAGCAAGCGCAGCAAGCACAACAAGCACAAAACAATAGACCAAGCAGCAGTGGCAGCAATAGCAACAGTGGCAGCAATAGCAACAGTGGAAGCACATCATCTAACAACAGCGGAAGCAGTTCAAGCAATACGAACTATGGAAGTGGTGATACAAGCGCAGCACAGGCGATCGTATCAGCAGCATGGAGTTATGTAGGTGTTCCATATGTTTATGGCGGTACAAGCCGTAGTGGTATTGACTGTTCAGGTTTAACAATGAGATGCCATGAAGCAGCAGGAATCTCTATTCCACGTACTTCAGGTGCTCAGGCTGGTTCAGGAAAGAGTGTAGGAAGCTTATCAGAAGCATTACCTGGTGATATTATCTGTTATCCAGGACATGTAGCAATTTACCTTGGAAACTCAAGAGTAATTCATGCTCCACAACCTGGTGATGTGGTTAAGGAAGCTAGTGTATACATGGGTTCATCGCAACCAATCACAGCAATCAGAAGATACTGGTAATACATAAAAAGGGTCATTTATATGATCCTTTTTCTTTTTTCTTAAATGAAAATACTTGCAATGCATATAGAGGTTGTGGTATACTACTAGCGTTGCAAAAAAAACACATATATGGTTATCCTTGCAGGTGCCTAACTCTTTCGTGTATTGTGCAAAAAGAACGGTTGCAAGGCGGGAAGTATATGGAAGAAAAAACCAAAAAAATGGAGGAAAAAACATGAACGTTATTTCAATGAAACAATTATTAGAAGCAGGTGTTCACTTTGGACATCAAACAAGAAGATGGAACCCTAAAATGGCTGAATACATCTACACAGAAAGAAATGGTATCCATATCATCGACTTACAAAAATCTGTAGGTAAAGTAGATGAAGCTTACAAAGCAATTTCTGATATCGCAGCTGAAGGTGGTACAATCCTTTTTGTTGGAACAAAGAAACAAGCTCAAGATGCTATCAAAACAGAAGCTGAACGTTGTGGAATGTTCTACGTAAATGAAAGATGGTTAGGCGGTATGCTTACTAACTTCAAAACAATCCAAGGAAGAATTAACCGCTTAAAAGATATTGAAAGAATGTCAGAAGATGGTACATTTGATGTATTACCTAAGAAAGAAGTTATCGCAATCAAAAAAGAATGGGAAAAACTTGAAAAGAACTTAGGCGGAATCAAAGAAATGAACAAAGTTCCAGATGCTATCTTTATCGTTGACCCTAAAAAAGAAAGAATTTGTGTACAAGAAGCTCACACATTAGGAATTCCACTTATCGGTATCGCTGATACAAACTGTGATCCAGAAGAATTAGATTACGTAATTCCAGGTAATGACGATGCTATCAGAGCTGTTAAATTAATCGTTGCTAAGATGGCAGACGCAGTTATCGAAGCTAACCAAGGTGAAACAGCAGCTGAAGTATACGAAGAAGTTGTTGAAGAAGTAGAAGCAACAGAAGAAGCTTAATTTAAAGCTTAATAATCAGAGGCTTAATATTTCAAACATGAATGCTTCAGCCTAATAAAATAGGTTGAAGCGTTTTTAAAATAAATTACATTGTAATTTATTTTTGTTTTGTGCAGATTGCAGAGACATGTATAAAGTAGATATTGCTTTGCACGCGTGTCTTGCGTAAGAGTTCGCAAACGGACTCGTTATACAAAGAATTAAAAAAATATGGAGGAAATTATCATGGCAGTTACAGCAAGTATGGTAAAAGAATTAAGAGAATTAACAGGCGCAGGTATGATGGACTGTAAAAAAGCTCTTAACGAAACAAATGGAGATATGGACGCAGCAATCGAATATTTAAGAAAAAATGGTGAAGCTAAAGCTGTTAAAAAAGCTGGTCGTATTGCAGCTGAAGGTCTTGTTATGACAGGTGTTAAAGGTGATAACGTTGCAGCAATCGTAGAAGTTAACTCAGAAACAGACTTCGTTGCTAAAAACGCAGATTTCCAAGCATTTGTTAAAGGTGTTGTTAACCAAGCATTAGCAACAGAAAACACAGAAATGGAAGCATTCATGGCTGAAGCATGGAACGAAGATGCCAGCACAACAGTTAACGAAGTTTTAACAAACAAAATTGCTACAATCGGTGAAAAACTCAGTGTCAGAAGATTTGAAAAAGTTTCAATCGATAATGGTACAGTTGTTTCTTACATCCATGGCGGCGGAAGAATTGGTGTTTTAGTTGTTGCTGAAACAGCAGTTGTAAACGAAGCAGTGAAAGATGCACTTAAAAACTGTGCAATGCAAATCGCAGCTTTAAGCGCAAAATACGTAAGCCAGGCAGATGTTGATGCAAATTACATCGCTCATGAAAAAGAAATTATTCTTGCTCAAATCATGAATGATCCTAAAGAATCACAAAAACCAGAAAAAGTCATCAATGGTATGATCAACGGACGTATTAACAAATTAATGAAAGAAGTTTGTTTATTAGATCAAGTATATGTAAGAGCAGAAGATGGAAAGCAAACAGTTGCTAAATACCTTGAACAAGTTGGTAAAGAAAATGGTACAACAATCACAATTACTAAATTTGTTCGTTTTGAAACAGGTGAAGGAATCGAAAAGAAAAACGAAGATTTTGCAGCTGAAGTTGCAAAACAGATGGGACAATAATACAGAGTTTGTATTAATTTATAGTCGGAATGGAGACTGAAAACCCATCCCATAACAGAATAAACAGTGAAAAATAAGTAGAGGGCTTTTGGAATACAATCCAAGAGCCCTTTTTGGCATACTCCGCATTCATAATACTTGCACCTAATGATGGTGCTTTCAATTCCACAAAAGACACTTCCTGAGGGACATCCATTGGAACAGTTGCAGGTACCTGCTTTGTGGTAACTGCATCAATATAAGCTCCATTTCTTAAAATACGCTGCCAGTAATAGAAAGATTTTCATTCCACTGCAAGGCATTCATTTATGATCTTGAGCCAATGCTCACAACGAATTTGATGTGTTGTTTTATCCATGAGATAGTCCTCCTTAAAAAAATTAGATTTTTTACAAGAGTCATTATCTCATGAGCTAGTCCGGTTGACATTGTACCGGTTATTTACCGTATACTTGTTATGCCAAAATAGTATCAGATATAGGAAAAATTATGAACGAAAGGATACATTGCAGATTAGAACGATAATAGAGAAAGCGAAAGTGCTTTATAGCAAAAGTCAGGAAATCGAAACCTATGCAAAATAATTTCATTATTTCGCATAAGAGCAGTAAAAAGTGAAAAACTAATAAAAATATGCGATGGATAAAGATAAGGAGTGAAAATGAAGAGTATTATAAACCTGATTGGTATTTTGTGTATTTTAATAATTTGTTGGTTAATCTCGGAGGAGCGCAGGGAAGTAAAATGGAAAAATGTGGGTAAAGCACTTATATTAGAATTTGTGATAGCACTTCTTGTTGTTAAAATTCCATTTGGACAAAGAATTATCACACTGATGTCTAATGCGCTCACAGCAGTAATTGATTGTGGAAACGAAGGATTATCTTTTGTGTTTGGCGATTTGTTTGATCGTTCGAAAATGTCAGTTTTCATTATTCAAAGTCTGGGAAATATTATTTTTGTTTCAGCTTTGGTTAATGTTTTATATTACCTTGGAATAATTGGATTTATTGTAAAATGGATTGGAAGATTGATTGGAAGAATAATAGGAACAACAGAAGTAGAAAGTTTTGTGGCTGTCGCTAACATGTTTCTTGGACATACAGAAAGTCCTATATTAGTAGCAAGATATCTGAAAAACCTAACAGATAGTGAGATTTTTGTGATTTTAGTTTCAGGAATGGGAAGTATGTCGGCTTCTATTTTGGGAGGATATTATGCTTTGGGAATCCCAATGGAATATTTGTTGATTGCAAGTGCATTAGTTCCAATTGGCAGTATCATGCTTTCTAAGATTCTTTATCCACAGACAGAGCCAATACAATTAATTACAGATATAAAAGTGGATAATAAAGGATACAATGCAAATGTAATTGATGCACTAGCAGAGGGGGCATCGACGGGGATGCAGATGATTATTTCTATTGGTGCGTCTATTATTGGGTTTATAGGCTTTGTTTCCCTTATTGACCTGATTTTGGAATTTGCTAACATTAGCTTATCCCAAATTTTTGCCTATATATTTGCACCGTTTGGATTTTTCATGGGATTAAATGGAGACGAGATTCTGATGGAAGGTGAATTATTAGGGAATAAATTGATTCTGAACGAGTTTATTGCATTTGGAGAACTGACTGGGCAATTTAATCATTTAGATGCAAGAGCAGGAATGATTTGTGCGATTTCTCTTTGTGGTTTTGCCAATCTTTCTAGCATGGGAATGTGTATTGGCGGTATTGGCGTACTTTGCCCAGAAAAGAGAGGAACGATTTCCCGTCTTGTGTTTAAATCTATGATTGGAGGGGTGTTTGTTAGTATAACGAGTGCATTATTAGTAAGTATTGTTTCTTTATTTTAATAATTTATTATACGTTATCATGAATGAAAGAGTCGCAGCGAAATTCAATTTAATTCTTTTTTATGTGAAGAAGATTTTGGCAGTGGATTTGAAATTATAAGTTGCAAAACCATAAATGCTAAATTATAATGTGATAATACGTAAATATTTTACCTGAAAGAAAACAATAACAACAAAATACAAAGGAAGAGGAGGAGGAAGGTATTTATGAGCAGTAATAAAAACATTAGTGTAAGTAATATTTATAAGCTCGATGGAAGAGTTCCTGTAGCAAAAGCGATTCCATTCGGATTGCAACACATTTTAGCCATGTTTGTTGCAAACCTGACGCCAATCACAATTATTGCAGCAGCAGGCGGCTTATCACAGACAGAAATTGCAATTCTTTTACAAAATGCGATGTTTGTGGCCGGAATTGCAACATTGATTCAGCTTTTTTCAATCTGGAAAGTTGGTTCAGGACTTCCAATCGTAATGGGGGTTAGCTTTACATTCGTTACAGTTTTAAGTACAGTAGCTGTAAATTATGGTTATCCGGCAGTAATCGGTGCAGTTATCTGTGGCGGTATTTTTGAAGGGACATTAGGACTTTTTGCGAAATACTGGAGGAAAATCATTTCACCAATCGTGGCAGCATCTGTAGTTACTGCAATTGGATATTCATTGTTTACAGTAGGAGCAAGATCATTTGGTGGCGGTTATACAGAAGAGTTTGGTTCAGCAACGAATCTTTTATTAGGAACAATTACATTAGCAGTCTGCCTTGGATGGAATATTGTGGCAAAGGGCTACTTAAAGCAATTGTCGGTTCTGGTGGGATTAATTGTTGGATACGTGGTTGCCATTTGTATGGGGCAGGTTGATTTATCTGTTATTTTCTCACAAGGATTTATATCATTACCAAAATTCTTACCATATACACCAGAATTTAATGTGGGTGCTATTTTCTCAGTAGCAATTATTTTTATGGTATCTGCTGCAGAAACAATTGGTGATACGACGGCGATGGTATCAAGTGGATTGAATAGAGAAATCAAAGATGAAGAAATTTCTGGTTCATTGGCATGCGATGGTTATGCGTCAGTAATTTCGGCAATTATGGGATGTCCTCCTGTGACATCATTTTCTCAAAACGTTGGACTGATCGCTATGACAAAAGTAGTAAATCGTTTTACGATTGCAACAGGTGCAGTGTGTATGATTCTGGCAGGTTTATTGCCGCCAGTTGGTAACTTCTTTGCATCACTTCCAGAATCAGTACTTGGTGGATGTACTATTATGATGTTTGGTACAATTATGGTATCAGGTATTGAGATGATTGCAAAAGCAGGATTTACACAAAGAAATATTACGATTGCAGCTCTATCATTAGCAGTGGGAATTGGGTTTACTTCAACAAGTGAGATTGGATTATGGCATATTTTCCCGCAAGTAATTCAATCAGTCTTTGCTGCAAATGTAGTAGCAGTTGTATTTGTAGTGTCAATCGTATTAAATCTTATCCTTCCTCAAAACATGGAAGTAGAAAAATAGGATAAATATATGTCAAAAACGAGAAAAAGATATTGGATACGTTTAATAGGGCGTTGCTTGATTTTTATAATAGGAATTTTCATGTGTCTTTTCACACCAGGAAAATTCCAAATATTGGATGGAATGAATTTTTTTAAAGAATTTTCTGAATTGCATTTGCTGTGGATTTGCTGGGTGGTGGATATGGTGCTTCAGATCATTCCAATAAAGAATGAAGTGCCGCTTGGATCTCAGAAGCTGTTTGCAAATCGGTTTAGACCGATCAGAGAGAAAATTAATTATGAAGCTTTGCGAAAAAATGTTGTATCGACAACGAAGGCAGCCTATAAAGTGTTTGTTGTCTGGTGCCTGCTTATCGGGGGAATCGGGATATTATATTTTAACGGAACACTTGATAAGAGGATACTGTTTATGATTTCCGTATTCTTTTATGTGTGCGATTTGATCTGTGTACTCATCTGGTGTCCGTTTCGCCTTATGATGAAAAACCGTTGCTGTACAACATGCAGGATTTTTAACTGGGATCATCTGATGATGTTCTCTCCATTAATATATATGGGTGGATTTTATTCGGTATCCCTTGTACTTATGGCGTTTCTTGCATGGCTGGTGTGGGAACTTTGTGTAATGATGTATCCGGAACGTTTCTGGGAAGTGTCAAATGTTGCGTTACGATGTTCAGAATGTACGGATAAGCTTTGTACGCAGTATTGTAAAAAATTAAGATAAAAGCTGAAATGCTAAATGAGACTGAAATTTTACGATTTCAGTCTCATTTTTTATTAAAGAGGGAGAGGGTATTGTCCATCAAAACAAGCTTTACAAAGAGGTAAATCGCCTGTCATTTTGGATAAATCATTGATTTTTAAGTATCCGAGAGAATCTGCACCGATTTGTTTACAGATTTCATCTGGAGTATGAGAGCATGCAATCAGTTCACTATTACTTGGGACATCCGTACCATAATAACAAGGATAGAGAAATGGTGGGGAACTAACCCGCACATGAACTTCTTTTGCTCCGGCTTCTTTTAACATATGAATTAAACTGGTAATTGTTGTGCCACGGACAATAGAATCATCAATCAAGACAATCCTTTTGTCTTTCACAACACTCTTCAGAATATTTAACTTTAGGTGGACGGCAGATTCACGTTCTTCCTGCGTCGGTTTTATAAATGTTCTTCCTACATAACTGTTTTTCTGAAAAACAAATTCAAAGGGCAGATTGGATTGTTTGGCGTACCCCATTGCTGCTACAAGACCAGAGTCCGGAACGCCTGTTACCAGATCAGCCTTAACAGGATAGGAGTCTGCCAAAGCCCTTCCTGCCTTGATACGAGCGTCATATACATTGACTCCATCTATTGTAGAATCCAATCTTGCAAAATAAATATATTCAAAAATACAATGTGCCTGGTGTGAATTTGTAAGACTTAAATCAGATTTGATTCCATCTTTTGTGATTGTAATCATTTCACCGGGCAAAATATCGCGTACAAATTCAGCATCCACGGAAGAAAGTGCACAGCTTTCAGAAGCCAGGATATAATGGTTATCCTGTTTTCCGAGGCAAAGTGGCTTTAATCCAAGCGGATCACGAAGTCCAACCAGTTTTTTTGGACTCATAACAATGAGAGCAAATCCACCCTTTAACATTTTAGCTGTATTTTTAACTGCATCTTCAATGCAGGAAGTTTTGGTTCGCTCTCTTGCAATTTGATACGCAATTACTTCTGAATCAGAAGTAGAGCGGAAGATCGCTCCGATTTCCTGAAGCGGATTTCGGAGATCTTCCATATTTGTGATATTTCCATTGTGCACTAGTCCAAGAGTACCTTTCAGATAGCTAAGGACAAGCGGCTGTGCGTTTTCCACGCAGCTGGATCCCGTGGTAGAGTAGCGGACATGACCAATTCCGATATCACCGCGCAGGGACTTTAACGTTTGTTGACTGAATACTTCACTGACAAGCCCCATGTCTTTATGTGAGCTGATATTTCCGATTGGTCCGCTGGTATTACAAACGGCGATGCCGGCAGATTCCTGTCCCCGATGTTGCAATGAGCTAAGCCCATAATAAATAGAATGAGCCACATCTTTGCCGTCTGTACGCAGCATGCCAAACACACCACATTCCTCTTTTAGTTTATCTTCTTCTAGTATCGGGTGCAGCATATCAAATACTCCTCGTTTAGATTGAGAATAATAATTCTTCGTAGCTTGGGTATGGAAGAAGTCCATCTGGTAATAAAGTTTCGGCTTCATCAGCGAGAACTCTGATTTCTTCCATAGTTGGAATGATTGTATCGCGATAGAAGAATGAAGCCTTTTCCAAATCTTCGATAGATTCGACAGTGATAGTATCTGCTGCAAGTTTTGTGATACTATCAGTCAATTTATCATAATAATCAGCTAATGTTGTAAGCAATTTCACTTCCGCCTTGCAAGGAAGATCTGCAACGCTGCGTTTTCCTTGGATAGAATATGTAAGAGTATCTTGATATTCCAATAAAGTAGGAAGGAATTGACGTCTTACCATCTCTTGCAGAGTTTTTGCTTCAATGTGGAGTGTCTTACAATAGTTTTCTAATAAAATCTCATGTCTTGAGAAGATTTCGCCTTCTGTAAAGATATGATGCGATGTAAACAAATCAATATTTTTCTTTGCAACGAAGACTGGAAGCGCTTCTGGTGTTGATTTTAAATTGTAAAGACCACGTTTCTCTGCTTCAGCAACCCATTCGTCTGTATATCCATTTCCATTGAAGATAATCTTCTTATGTTTTAAAATTGCGCGTTTCACTAATGCATGAACTGCTTCATCCATTTTTTCTGCTGGAGTATCTTTGAGTTCCTCGTAAAATTGTCTTAAGCTCTCCGCAACAGCAGTGTTTAATACGATGTTTGGCCCAGATACAGAGATGGAAGAACCAAGCATACGGAATTCAAATTTGTTTCCAGTAAATGCAAATGGTGATGTACGGTTTCTATCTGTATTATCCTTAAAGAAATGAGGAAGTACAGTAGCACCTGTCTCCATTTGGATTTTTTGTTGCTTTCCAAAGAAAGTATCATTTTCAATGGAATCTAAAACAGCAGTAAGTTCTTCGCCAAGGAAAATTGAAACAATAGCAGGAGGTGCTTCGTTAGCACCAAGTCTGTGATCGTTTCCAGCACTTGCTACAGAAAGTCTCATAAGATCTGCATATTCATCGACTGCTTTGATGACTGCCATTAAGAAAACAAGGAATTGTGTGTTTTCTGCTGGCGTACGTCCTGGTTCTAACAGGTTGGCACCTGTATTTGTTGTCATAGACCAGTTGTTGTGTTTACCTGAACCGTTGATACCGTCAAATGGTTTTTCATGAAGTAAGCATACAAGACCATGTTTTTCGGCAACTTTTTTCATGATTTCCATAGTTAACTGGTTATGATCAACGGCAACGTTGGCTGTATCGAAAATAGGAGCAAGCTCATGTTGTGCAGGAGCTACTTCATTGTGTTTTGTTTTTGCTGGGATCCCAAGTTTCCACAATTCTTCGTCCAGATCGTGCATGTAAGCCGCAATTCGAGGTTTTAATGATCCGAAATAGTGGTCTTCCATTTCCTGTCCCTTAGGAGGTTTAGCTCCGAGTAAAGTTCTGCCGGTAAAAATCAAGTCTTTTCTTTGTTTGTAGAGCTCTTTGTCAACCAGAAAATATTCTTGTTCAGGACCAACTGTTGTAGAAACACTTGTTATGTCTGTCTGGCCTAAGAGATGAAGGATTTTAGTTGCTTCTTTGCTTAGTGTTTCCATTGAACGAAGGAGTGGAGTCTTTTTATCGAGTGCTTCGCCACTGTAAGAACAGAAAGCGGTAGGTATATAGAGAGTACGATCTTTAATGAAAGCAGGAGAAGTAGGATCCCATGCAGTATATCCTCTTGCTTCAAAAGTTGCTCTCAGTCCTCCAGATGGGAAGCTGGATGCGTCAGGTTCACCTTTCACTAATTCTTTTCCAGAGAAATCCATGATAATCTGTCCATCACCGATTGGTGTAATGAAGCTGTCATGTTTTTCGGCAGTGAATCCAGTCATTGGCTGGAACCAGTGTGTAAAATGTGTTGCTCCGTTTTCAACAGCCCATTCTTTCATGGCAACTGCAACAGAGTTCGCAACATCAAGTTCTAAATGCGTGTTATTTTCAATTGTTTTTTTCAGTGCCTTATAAATATCTTTTGGAAGTTTGTCACGCATCACCTTATCGTTAAATACGAGACTTCCGTATAATTGTGGAATACTTTTTGTCATAATAAATTTCTCCTTTCAAATTGGTGTAAGAAATCTGCAGATAAAGTAAATAATTTGTGCAGCACACAAACATTTAAAATAAAAAAGAGGCGCCTTGGAAATATATTCCAGAGCGCCCTTGCTTTATGCTTCGTAGTATACACCGAAAAAAAATCTTGTCAAGAAAAAAATTATAAATGCGGCCAAAAAAAATTAAAAAAATTTCTTTACAAATCGAAAAGAATCGTATAGACTTTTGTCCATGAATATGAAAACAAGAGATGACAAGGGTGTCAACAGATTTGTGAAAGCGAGTTTGTTGACACCTTTTTTCTTTATTTTACAGGAAATTAGTCTCTATTTAGATAGTAAGAAGAAAGGAAAAGAAACATGGTGAAATATGTATTTGTAACAGGTGGTGTCGTATCAGGCCTTGGAAAAGGGATTACGGCGGCCTCCTTAGGAAGATTATTAAAGGCAAGGGGATATCATGTGACGATGCAAAAGTTTGATCCATATATTAATGTGGATCCAGGCACCATGAATCCAATCCAGCATGGGGAAGTATTTGTTACTGATGATGGAACTGAGACAGACCTTGACCTTGGGCATTATGAAAGATTTATTGATGAAAATCTTGATTCTAATTCGAATGTGACTACTGGTAAGATATATTGGTCTGTTCTTAATAAAGAAAGACGTGGTGATTATGGGGGAGGAACAGTTCAAGTTATTCCACATATCACAAATGAAATTAAAGATCGATTCTATAAGGCAAAATCAGATGAAGAAGAGACAATTTCTATCATTGAAATAGGCGGAACAGTTGGAGATATTGAAAGTCAGCCGTTTCTGGAAGCAATCAGACAGTTTCAGGCAGAGGTGGGAAGAAACAATGCGATCCTTATACAGGTTACATTGATCCCATATCTGAAAGCTTCCGGAGAAATGAAAACAAAGCCAACGCAGACGAGTGTAAAAGAACTGCAAAGCATGGGAATCTGGCCGGATATTTTGGTTTGTCGTTCTGACTATCCGATAGATGAAAAAATGAAAGAAAAGATTGCTCTCTTCTGTAACGTGAAAAAAGAGCATGTACTGCAAAATCTGGATGCACCTTCCTTATATGAAGTACCGCTTATGATGGAAAAAGAGAAACTGGCACAGGCTGTTTGTGAATGTCTTCAAATTCCTTGCCCGCAGCCAGATTTGGCGGATTGGGAATTGATGGTAGAAAATCTTCACAATTCTGCAAAGAAAGTGACAATCGCAATGGTAGGAAAATACGTGACACTTCATGATGCCTACCTTAGCGTTGCGGAAGCTTTAAAACATGGCGGCATTGCAAATAAAGTAAATGTTGATATCAAGTGGATTGACTCAGAGGAACTGACAAAAGACAACATAGAGGAATATTTAGGAAAGGTACATGGTATCTTAGTTCCAGGAGGATTTGGAATACGAGGTACGGAGGGAAAGATTCTTGCAATTCAATATGCACGTACGCATAATATTCCATTTTTAGGAATATGCCTTGGAATGCAGCTTGCAATCGTAGAATTTGCAAGAAATGTGTTAGGACTTAAAGATGCGGCAAGTATTGAACTGGTTCCAGATACAAAAGATCCAGTGATCAGTCTTATGCCAGAACAAAACGGGGTTGTAAACATGGGCGGGACATTGAGACTTGGCTCTTACCCATGCATATTGAAAGAAGGTACCTTAGCGTATTCCTTATATGGAAAGAAAGACATTGCGGAACGTCACAGACATCGCTATGAAGTAAATAATGATTATCGAGATAGATTGACAGATAATGGAATGATTCTTTCCGGAGTATCACCGGATCAACGAATCGTTGAAATGATAGAATTAAAAAACCATACATTTTTTGTTGCGACACAGGCGCATCCAGAATTTAAATCAAGACCAAATCTGGCACATCCTTTATTTAGAGGACTAGTTGCAGCGGCTGTTAAGAAGGAGGAAAGAAAATGAACCAATTATATCATCCATCATTTGAACATGACAATTGCGGAATTGGAGCAATTGTAAATATCCAGGGAGAAAAAAGCCACCAGCTTGTAGCAGATGCACTGAAAATTGTAGAAAATCTGGAGCATCGAGCAGGAAAAGATGCTGAAGGAAAAACGGGAGATGGCGTAGGGATTCTGACTCAGATTTCCCACCGATTTTTCGAAAAAGTCTGTAAAGAATCAGGAATTTCGATTGGCAGAGAAAGAGAATATGGGATAGGAATGTTTTTCTTTCCACAAAATGAACTCAAGAGAAGTCAAGCAAAGAAAATGTTTGAAATCATTGTGGAAAAAGAAGGAATGAAGTTCCTCGGCTGGAGAGAAGTACCAACAGCGCCACAAGTATTAGGTGAAAAAGCACGAAACTGTATGCCTGTAATCTATCAGGGATTCATTGAAAAACCAGCAAATATTGCGAAGGGACTTGATTTTGACCGTAAGCTTTACATTGTGCGAAGAGTATTTGAACAAAGTAATGACAATACATACGTGCCTTCGTTATCCAGCAGAACAATCGTATATAAAGGAATGTTTCTGGTAGATCAGCTTCGTACATTTTTCTTAGATTTACAGGATGAAGCGTATGAATCTGCAATTGCCATGGTTCATTCACGTTTCTCAACTAACACAAATCCAAGCTGGGATAGAGCGCATCCGAACCGTTTTATTGTGCATAATGGTGAAATTAACACAATCAAAGGAAATGCGGACAAAATGCTTGCCAGAGAAGAAACGATGCACTCAGGCAAAGTTTCATCAGATGATATGACAAAGATTTTACCTGTTGTAAATACAAATGGATCTGACTCTGCAATGCTTGATAATACGTTAGAATTCTTAGTAATGAATGGTATGGATCTGCCTCTTGCAGCAATGATCATGATTCCAGAGCCATGGGCACACAATGATACTATTTCCCAGGAAGGAAGAGATTTTTATCAATATTATGCAACGATGATGGAACCATGGGATGGTCCGGCATCTATTTTGTATTCCGACGGAGATATTATGGGAGCGATTCTGGACCGAAATGGTCTTAGACCATCCAGATACTATATTATGGATGATGGAAGACTGATTCTTTCTTCCGAAGTCGGCGTATTAGAGTTGGATGAATCACATATTTTAAAGAAAGAGCGTCTCCATCCTGGAAAAATGTTGCTTGTAGATACACAGAAAAAACGAGTAATTTCTGATGAGGAATTAAAAGAAACTTATGCACAAAAAGAACCTTATGGAGAATGGCTTGACAGTAATCTCGTGACATTGCATGAATTAAAAATTCCAAACGCAAAAGTACCAGAGATTTCAAAAGAATATAGAGCGAGACTTCAGAAAGCATTTGGATATGCATATGAAGAATATCGCACAAGTATTTGTTCTATGGCACTTAACGGTTCCGAACAAATCGGAGCGATGGGTGTCGACACACCAATTGCGGTTTTATCAAAAGAATATCAACCATTGTTTTATTATTTTAAACAATTATTTGCACAGGTTACAAATCCTCCAATTGATGCGGTAAGAGAAAAAATTGTAACTTCTACAACTGTATATGTTGGGAAAAACGGAAATCTTCTGGAAGAAAAAGACAACAACTGTCAGGTGCTTAAAATTGAAAATCCAATTCTGTCAGATCTTGATATGCTTAAGATTATGACAATGAACAAACCAGGGTTTAAAGTTGCTAAGGTACCTATCATTTTTTATAAGAGCACACCAATCGACCGTGTTATCGATCATTTATGTATTGAAGTGGATAAAGCATATAGAAAAGGTGCAAATATCTTGGTACTTTCAGATCGAGGTGTAGATGAAAATCATGTAGCACTTCCTTCGCTTTTAGCTGTTGCAGCAGTACATAAACATCTGGTACAGACAAGAAAATGCACCGCAATGTCTTTGATCTTAGAATCAGCAGAGCCAAGAGAAGTACACCATTTTGCTACACTTTTAGGTTACGGTGCCAGCGCTGTAAATCCATATCTTGCACATGCAACGATTGCCGAATTGATTGAAACTGGTATTTTGAACAAGGATTACTATGCTGCAGTGGAAGATTATGATCATGCAATTCTTCATGGAATTGTAAAGATTGCATCAAAAATGGGAATATCAACGATTCAATCTTACCAGGGAAGTAAAATTTTCGAAGCGATTGGTATTTCAGAAGATGTCATTGATAAATATTTTACTGGAACAGTCAGCCGTATTGGAGGTATCTCATTGGATGATATCGCAGCACAGACAGATATGCAGCATTCCAAAGCATATGATCCATTAGGGTTAGATACAGATCTGACATTAGGTTCTCTTGGGCGTCATAAAATGAGAAGTCAGGGTGAAAAGCATCGTTATAATCCTCAGACGATCCACATGCTGCAGCAAGCCACAAGAGAAGGTGATTATGATAAATTTACAACGTATACCGCAATGGTAGATGCAGAAGAGACAGGGTATCTTCGCAGCCTGATGGATTTTAATTATCCGGAAAATGGGATTGATATTTCAGAGGTCGAGAGTGAAGAATCTATTGTAAAAAGATTCAAAACAGGTGCCATGTCTTATGGTTCTATTTCAGAGGAAGCTCATGAGGCATTGGCAATTGCAATGAATCGTCTTCACGGAAAATCAAACAGTGGTGAAGGCGGTGAAAGTGATGAAAGGCTGGAATCTGCAGGAACGGATCACGATAGAAGTTCTGCAATCAAGCAGGTTGCAAGTGGACGATTTGGTGTGACCAGCCGCTATCTGGTAAGTGCAAAAGAGATTCAAATCAAGATGGCCCAGGGAGCAAAGCCAGGAGAAGGCGGACATCTTCCAGGAAAGAAAGTATATCCTTGGATTGCAAAGACAAGACATTCAACACCAGGGGTAAGTTTGATTTCACCACCACCTCATCATGATATTTATTCGATCGAGGATCTGGCACAGCTTATCTATGACCTGAAAAATGCAAATAAATATGCACGTATTTCGGTGAAACTTGTTTCTGAAGCAGGTGTAGGAACAGTTGCAGCAGGGGTAGCAAAAGCTGGAGCACAGGTTATTCTGGTTTCCGGTTATGACGGAGGAACAGGTGCAGCTCCGCTTAGTTCTATCCATAATGCAGGACTTCCTTGGGAGCTTGGACTTGCAGAGACACACCAGACTTTGATTCAGAATGGACTTCGAAACCGAGTTGTCATCGAAACAGACGGAAAACTGATGAGTGGACGTGACGTTGCAATTGCAGCACTCCTTGGAGCAGAGGAATTTGGTTTCGCAACAGCACCACTTGTAACCCTTGGATGCGTGATGATGCGCGTATGCCATCAAGATACATGTCCAATGGGAATTGCAACACAAAATCCGGAACTTCGTAAGAGATTTATAGGAAAACCTGAATATGTAGAAAATTTCATGATATTTGTAGCAAGAGAGCTTCGTGAATACATGGCAAAACTGGGAGTGCGTACTGTAGAGGAGATGGTTGGACGTACTGATTTGCTTAAGAAAAAGGATGGAATTACAGGAAGAGATGCAAAAGTAGATTTGAGCCGTATCTTAGCGCAAAATCCAGAACAGAGCAGAGAAAAATGTGTATTTGATCCTGCATGTGTCTACGATTTTGAACTGGCACAGACAAAAGATGAAGCTGTAATTTTAAAAACAAGAGGAATTCAGAATGCGATTGTAAAAGGTGTTAAGAAAACAGCAGAGATTCATTTGACAAACACAGACCGAACATTCGGTACTCTTTTGGGTTCTGAAATTACCAGAAATCATCCAGAGGGACTGCCAGAAGATACGATTACAATTAATTGTACAGGAGCAGGCGGACAAAGCTTTGGAGCATTTATTCCAAAAGGACTTACATTGAATCTTTGTGGTGACAGTAATGACTATTTTGGTAAAGGTCTTTCTGGCGGTAAATTAATCGTGCATGCACCAGAAGATGCAGCATACAATGCAGAAGAAAATATTATTATAGGAAACGTTGCTTTGTATGGTGCAACATCAGGAGAAGCATATATTGCAGGTATGGCTGGAGAACGTTTCTGTGTACGTAACTCCGGTGCAATTGCTGTTGTAGAAGGTGTAGGTGAACACGGCTGTGAATATATGACTGGTGGACGCGCCGTTGTACTTGGACCAACAGGCAAAAACTTTGCAGCGGGTATGAGCGGAGGTATTGCATACGTGTTAGATGAAAAGAATCGATTGTATCGCAATTTGAATAAAGAGATGGTTCTTATGGAGAAAATAGAATCGGAAGAAGACAAAAATGAGCTAAGAACTATTTTGGAAAAACACGTTGCATATACAGGTTCTTGGAAAGCTCAAAATGTGTTGGAGCATTTCGATGAATATCTGCCTAAGTTTAAAAAGATCATTCCAGAAGAATATAAGAAAGTAACACAAAAATAGTGGAGGGAGAAAAAGAATATGGGAAAAGCAACAGGATTTTTAGAATATGAAAGAAAAGTTGGACCAGAAACTCCAGCCACGGAGCGAATCCAGAATTTTGAAGAATTTCATGGGAGACTTGCAGAAGAGGAGCAGCGCCTGCAAGGGGCACGCTGTATGGAATGTGGAGTGCCATTTTGTCAGGCAGGTGTGATGATCGCAGGAATGGCTTCTGGCTGTCCACTACATAATCTGGTTCCAGAAGTGAATGACTTAGTTTACCAGGGAAGATGGGAAGAAGGATATGTGCGTCTTAGTAAGACGCACAGTTTCCCGGAATTTACTTCAAGAGTCTGCCCGGCACTTTGCGAAGCGGCATGTACCTGCGGACTACATTCAGCACCAGTCTCTACAAAAGAGAATGAAAAGGCAGTGATCGAATATGCCTTTGCACATGGATTGGTAAAACCAGTTACTCCAAAAGTGCGTACTGGAAAGAAAGTGGCAGTGGTTGGAAGTGGACCTGCCGGACTTGCGGCTGCACAGCAATTAAATCAAAGAGGACATTCTGTAACGGTCTTTGAACGAAATGATCGTCTTGGCGGACTGCTCCGCTATGGTATTCCAAATATGAAGCTGGATAAATCAGTGATTGACCGTAGAATTGAGATTATGAAAGCATCCGGCATTGAATTTCAGTGTAATGTCAATGTAGGGAAGGACATTTCCGGCGAAGAATTATTAGGCCAATATGATAAAGTTATTTTAGCTTGCGGTGCTTCCAATCCAAGAGATATCAATGCACCTGGAAGAGAAGCCGGCGGTATCTATTTTGCAGTAGATTTTCTTTCAAAGGTGACAAAACAGCTTTTAGACACCAACTTTAAAAATGTGCCATATGAACTTGCAAAGGATAAGAATGTGGTTGTCATCGGTGGCGGTGACACAGGAAATGACTGTGTTGGTACTTCGATTCGTCTTGGTGCAGCAAATGTAGTTCAGTTGGAAATGATGCCGAAATTGTCTGAAAAACGTCTGGATAGTAATCCGTGGCCAGAATGGCCAAAAGTCTTAAAGACAGATTATGGCCAGGAAGAAGCAATCGAAGTATTTGGAGCAGATCCAAGAATGTATCAGACAACAGTAACGGAGTTTGTCAAAAATGATGAAGGAAACGTATGTGCAGTTAAGATTGTCAGTCTTTCTCCGGAATATGACGAAGAAGCGAAAAGAGTCGTGATGAAACCGGTAGAAGGAAGCCAGAGAGAGATTCCGGCAGATCTTGTTCTGATCGCAGCAGGATTCTTAGGATGTGAGAGCTATGTGGCAGAAACTTTTGACGTAGAACGTAATGCAAGAACAAATGTAGCAACAGCATCTGATTCTTATAAAACAAGCAGGGAAAATGTGTTTGTGGCAGGAGATATGCACAGAGGCCAGTCTCTCGTTGTATGGGCGATTTCCGAAGGCAGAAACGTGGCAAAAGAAGTAGATGCGTCCATGATGGGATATACAAACTTATAAAAATTAGGGATTTATCTAAGTAATAGAAATAAAAGTAGTCAATTTATGGCTACTTTTTTCGTGGGGATTTTTATAGCGCAGAGCTTGCTGTAAATGGCGTGGGCATATGTGAGAAAAGTATAGCTTGTAAGAAATGCCCTGGGTATATATCGAATTTTTTAAATCCACTGCCAAAAAACTTGCTAAAAATAGCTCTAAATGATGTGTTTTTTCTAAATGTAAAAAAAGGAACTAATACTGCCCATGAATTCGGTAAAAGTGACGGTAGCATTCACTTGTTTTTATACATACGTCCAATCTGACTATTTTGAGTCTTTTTAAGCAAGTTTTTTGGGCAATGTATCCTGATATAAGAATTGAAGCTCAGGATACCTGTCTTTCTTAAAACTGGTATCTCGTCATATACCTTTTTCATAAAGTGAGAATGAGCTTGTCTTCTCCATTGGAAACTTTTTTATATTCACCAAGCAATTCACCCTCGCCTAAGCCAACAAACTTTGGTGCGCAGCGCCTTTTTTAATTTGTTTATTTTAGCTGCATACAGAATTCGTTGCTTCTTATCCGAAGCTGAAGTTTAAGCGGAACAATTGAAAATTCATCGTGTAGATGTAAAAAAAAAGAATGCGAGCCTCTCACGGCAAGCATTCTTTTTTTGCTTACAGATACTAGATGAAGTTGAATGCAGTGGAGCATTGAAGCAGAGGATAATAAGCAACGAATTCGTAAGTAGATAAAATCAAACAAATCTCCCATTTTTTAAAGCTTCATAAATAAATGAAATTGGCAACCCGACTACATTAAAATAATCTCCCTCGATCTTCTCGATATGAATTGCAAAACCGCTCTGAATGCCGTAGGCCCCTGCTTTATCCATCACATTATCCTTTTCGATATAGTTCCAGATTTCCTCATCTGTCATTTTGTTCACATAGACATCTGTTCTCACAGCATGACTGATAACTTTTTTGTTTCCTTGTTCATCAAATTTCAGAATCGCCACACCTGTGAATACCTGATGTTTATCTCCCTGAAAACTTTTTATCATCTGATATGCATGTTCCTTGGAATAAGGTTTTCCAAGGATTTCACCATTATGCGCCACAACCGTATCCGCACCAATAATGATTAGTTCCTTTTGCTCTGTCTGTCCCGCGATGTCCTCTGCTTTGAGAAGTGACAATTCTTTTACGATTTCATCCGGACTTGTGCTGCTGTATTTTTCTTCTTTATTACTTACTTTTATCTCAAATTCGTATCCCGCAAGTGCCATCAGTTCTTTTCTTCTCGGTGATGCCGATGCAAGAATTATTCTGCTATTTTTCATACCTGTTTCCTCCAATTTTTATACGAAATAACTATATCATTTTTTCTTATGAAATTCTTTAGAAATTTTAGAATTCTTTTGTGGATTAGTCATATTTCACTCATATTTGTCGCATATAATAATAATATCAAAATAAGTGAGGACATCGGTTGGACTTAAGTATTTATTTACGGCCGCCTGTCTTCGTCTAAAAATTCCGTTTTATAGCGTTAGATATAAATTCCTCTTCTCTCAAAAGTAAAAGCGTAAGTCCAACAAACTTACGCTTTTACTTTTTATTATTTATAATTTTCTACAAAATTTTTCAATCCAATTTTTACATCCACAAGCTTTGTTCCAAAATAATTGTGTTCATTAAGAAGCTCTGACTCTACCCAGTTACGCATTGCTGATTCAAATGCTTTTTTCTCGGCTTCCTGCCTTGCCAATTCTTCTGCTTCTTTCTGTACTTTGAACGCCTCACATACTTCTTTCACTTCACATACATATGTATAGCAGCATCCTGTCGATGCCCTGTTTGCATTGATGCCTTCCGGAACTTCCAAAAAGAAATCCAATAAAGGATCTACACAATCTTCATGTTCCTGACGCTCATCACATCCTCGATATATTCTTAAATCCAAATGATAGTTTGCTGAAATTCCAGTAGAACCTATCGTCCCAATGATCGTATCTTTTGTAACCAGATCACCAACTGAAACATCTACTGATGTCAAGTGTCCATACCTACTTACATAGTCCACTCCATTATAAATGTGATGGATATAAACATAATTCCCCAAACCGCCTTCACATCCACAATCATAACTTTTTCCATAATTATGCGGACATGAACTGAAGGTCTTAATCACTTCTCCTTCAAAGCAAGCATAAACTAGATCACCTTCTGGTGCATAGATATCAAGCGCATAATGATCACGGCCATCTATATAACATGAACTCAATGTATTTGATGATGGAACCGGCCATCTCCAGTCCATATTTCCTTTGACTTGTTCCATAGATTCCTTGTTCAAATCTGCAGCTTCTGTCTGAATTGGTGCCAAAAGTAACATTAGAAGCATCAGAAAGCAGATTCCCATGAAATATTTGCATTGCTTTTTCATTAGTTTTCCTCATTTCGTTTACAATCATTTGAATATTTTTAACATTTTTGTCACATCTGTTAATCATTATATCCAAAACTTTGTAAGAAAGCCACTATATTTTTATGAATTTAGATATTTTTTATCTAAATCAAAAAAGGAAGCGTTTTACGCTTCCAATTTCTTCATTTTCCCTAATTCTTTCATTATAAAAATTAGCGTTACACAAATTGCTGCTGTATCTGCAGCCGGTGCCGCATACAATACCCCATCGATTCCCATGAAATTTGGCAGAATTAAAATTAACGGAATTAAAAATAACACCTGCCTTGTCATGCTAAGGAATAAACCCTTGAGTGGTTTCCCAATTGCCGAAAACAGATTCGAAGAAAGCAACTGAACTCCGTTCGCCATAATCATAAACAAGAAAATTCTCATAAACCGAATTGCAAACTGGAAATAAAGTTCATCCCCATTTCCAAAAACAGAAAGAATCTGTCTAGGGAAACACTGAAACATTACAAATCCAATCGTTGTGATCACGAAACTACAGCAAATTGCGAGTTTATATGTCTTACGTACTCGTTCATATTGCTTTGCTCCATAATTAAATCCAATAATCGGCTGCATTCCTTGGGAAAGTCCTATGATAAATGCCATCAGAATTCCATTTGTTTTCATTACTATCCCGTTAGCTGCAAGTGGGATGTCTGACCCATATACACTCAATGCTCCATAATGTGTAAGCGAGTTGTTAAGTACAATCTGAACAAATGTAATTGCCACCTGATTCATACTGTTGCTAATTCCAAGTGATGCTGTTGTAAAACTTTCTTTCAGACTCAATCTAAAATATTCTTTCTTTAAAGTAACACACTTAAATCTCTTTAGATAACGCAAAGCATATACAAAAGAACACACCTGTCCGATTACCGTTGCAATGGCTGCGCCTGCCACTCCCATGTCAAATATAAAGATAAAAACAGGATCAAGGATTGTATTAATAATCGCGCCGATCAACATACTTGTCATGGAATATTTCGGACTGCCATCTGCCCTTGCGAGATTACTCATCGCATTTGTTACAATCAAAAGCGGCATACCAACTGCCGTAATTCTTGTATAGCTGACTGCATATGGTAACACATCTTTTGTCGCCCCGAACGCATTCAGCATCGGATACAATAACACTTCAATCATAATCGCATACAAGGTTCCCAGCACAAACATCATGCATACGCCATTTCCAACGACCCTTGCTGCTTTTTCTTCCTCTTTTTGTCCCAAATAAATCGAGTATCTGGAAGCACTTCCAATTCCTATTAAAAGAGCTATCGCAAGACAAATCGTAGTAAGCGGATAGGCAACATTGGTTGCCGCATTTCCCAAATAACCAACACCATGTCCAATAAAAATCTGGTCAACTATGTTATAAAGCGAACTTACCAGCATCGCAATAATACTTGGAACTGCAAATTGCCTTAAGAGGGTCGATATTTTTTCATAACCTAATGGATTTTTCATTTGTATTCACCTCCAGATGATTCTATCACAGGCGAATAACTATTTTCAACTCTTTGATAGTTGTTTATATGTTCCAATAATAACGATCATGGAAGCTACAAAAGTAAGCACATCTGACACTGGCATAGAATATAGCACTCCATTTAACCCAAAGAACATTGGGAGTATCAATGCAAATCCTACACCAAACACAATTTCTCGGATCATAGAGAGCAATGTAGAAGCAACTGCTTTTCCCATTGCCTGCAGAAAGATAAATGCTGCTTTATTTACACATGCAAAAACCACCATACACAGGTATATACGAAATGCTTTCATTGCAAACTCTGTATAATAGATACTTTCATTTGCAGCACCAAAAATTGCAATCAGCTGCCCTGGAAATACTTCTACTATAATAAAAGCAACCGCCCCTACACATGCTTCCGCAATCAGGAGTTTTGTAAACAGATCTTTCACGCGATCTTTGCGTTCTGCACCCATATTGTAACCGACAATCGGGATACATCCTGCCGCCATACCAACAACGATCGAAATCACAATCTGGAAGAACTTCATTACAATTCCAACAACAGCCATCGGAATCTGTGCATATTCTTCTTGTCCAAATATCAGATCCAATGCACTATATTTTCGAATCATGTTATTAATCGCTGCCATAGCTGCTACCAGAGAAATCTGCGACAAAAAACTACACATACCCAGCACTAATGTACGACCTATGATTCGTTTACAAGGATAAAAATCCACTTTCTCCAGTCTGACACTCTTTGTATGGAGTAAATACCACGCTCCAAGAAGGGCTGTTGCTACCTGACCAATTACAGTTGCCACTGCTGCACCCATCATGCCCCATTTGAATCCGAAAATCATGATTGGATCTAAGATAATGTTTATGACAGCTCCCGCCAGAGTAGAGATCATTGCGAACTTTGGATTTCCATCTGCACGGATAATAGGATTCAATGCCTGACCAAACATATAAAAAGGAATTCCCAATGTAATATAGAAAAAGTATTCCTTAGAATGTCTGAATGTCTCCGCATTTACAGTACCACCAAACATTGCGATAATCTGATCGCTAAATACCAAATAGATTATTGTAAGTATAAGACTGCTGATTATTGTTAATATAACTGAATTTCCAATACTTTTCTTAGCATCTTTCTCATCCTTTTTCCCCAGACAGAGACTTACATATGCACAACATCCATCACCTATCATAACTGCGATAGCAAGTGCGATTACTGTAAGTGGAAATACAACTGTATTTGCTGCGTTTCCATAAGAACCCAGATACGATGCATTTGCGATAAAAATCTGGTCAACAATGTTATAAAGTGCTCCTACAAGTAAAGAAATGATACATGGAACCGCATATTTTTGCATAAGTTTGCCGATCTTTTCGGTCACTAAATAAGATTGATTTATTTTTTCCATAAATACCTCCTAAAATTTTCTAGTGGCGCAAAAAAAAGCGCAAGTCCCGAATAATCCGGACTTACGCTTTCGCCACTCGACTTTTCTATTTTATTTTTTTGCTTTGTAAAATGCAATATACATCTTTCACAAACTTATTAACATTAATCATTGTGCAGATTGCCATTTAATAAATCTTCTAATGTAATGCCATCAAAATATTCATCTATCATATTTTTAAATTTGATCCACATCGGCAATGTTTTACATGTTTCCGCACGATCACATGCTTTTGCATCACATTCCAAACATGCAACTGGTGAAAGATCTCCCTCTGCTAACCTTAGAATATCTCCGATATTATATTCCTTGGGTGTTCTGGTTAAACGATATCCACCGCCTTTGCCATGAACACCTTCAATAAATCCATTTTTTGTGAGAACCGGAACAATACGCTCGATATATTTTAATGACAAATTCTGTCTTTCTGCTACAATCTTCATTGGAACATAACGTTCCGAACCATGTTCAGCCAAATCTAACATCACTCTAATTGCATATCTGCCTCTTGTGGAAATCAACATACTTATTACCTCTTTTATATTTATAAAATGATATTAGCAGTTGTTTTTCACCGCGTCAAATCCTTGTTGTAAATCTGCCAGAATATCTTCAATATGCTCTGTACCAATCGATAGACGAATCGTATTAGGCTTAATATTCTGATCTGCCAATTCCTCTTCTGTGAGCTGGCTATGTGTTGTAGTTGCCGGATGAATCACAAGACTCTTCACATCTGCAACATTCGCAAGAAGAGAGAAGATTTTCAAACTATCGATAAATTTATGCGCTTCTTTTACGCCACCTTCAATTTCAAATGTAAAAATAGATGCCCCGCCATTTGGAAAATATTTCTCATACAAAGCATGATCAGGATGCTCTTTTAGAGAAGGATGATTTACTTTCTCTACCTGTGGATGTTTTTCCAAAAATTCGATCACTTTTTTCGTATTTTCTGCATGCCGTTCTAATCGAAGTGAAAGAGTCTCTGTTCCTTGTAAAAGCAGAAATGCTGCAAATGGTGAGATTGTAGCCCCCTTATCTCGTAATAGAATCGCACGAATATATGTAACAAAAGCTGCTGCCCCTGCTGCCTGTGTAAACGAAACACCATGATAGCTTGGGTTAGGAGCTGCAATTGCTGGATATTTTCCTGACGATGCCCAGTCAAAATTTCCTGAATCTACAATAATTCCACCTAATGTAGTTCCATGTCCGCCGATGAATTTTGTAGCTGAATGAACTACAATATCCGCACCGTGTTCAATCGGACGAATCAGATATGGTGTGCCAAATGTGTTGTCTACAACTAAAGGTAATCCATGTTTGTGTGCTAACTCTGCTACTGCATCAATATCTGGAATATCACTGTTAGGATTTCCTAATGTTTCTATATAAATAGCTCTCGTATTTTCCTGAATTGCTTTTTCTACTTCTTCTAAATTGTGAATATCTACAAATGTAGCTGTAATCCCGAAATTTGGAAGTGTATTCGCAAGGAGGTTATAGCTGCCTCCATAAATTGTTTTCTGTGCAACAATGTGTCCGCCGTTTTGCGCCAGAGCTTCAATCGTATAATTGATTGCTGCTGCGCCTGATGCCACTGCTAACGCTGCAACACCGCCTTCTAATGCTGCAATACGTTTTTCAAATACTTCTTGCGTTGAATTAGTAAGTCGGCCATAAATATTACCTGCATCCTGCAATCCGAAACGTGCTGCCGCATGGGCACAATCGTGGAATACATATGAAGTAGTTGCGTAAATTGGTACAGCTCTTGAATCTGTTGCAATATCTGGAGTTTCCTGTCCTACGTGAAGTTGAAGTGTTTCAAATCTATAATCTGCCATAATTATTATTTCCTTTCTTTGTACAAAATGTGAAGTTTAAATGTTATCTTTATAATCTGATGCACATTCGTCCAAAACGGAAATTAGCTCTAACCAGTTTTTCAAAATGAAAGTTCATAACGCCCTCCTAATCCCTACCATTTAAGTAGGTTATCGTTATAATACTTCCTATTCCATAATTTGTCAACAATTTTGTTTTAACAAAAAAAGAACTGCTTCAACAGTTCTTTCGCAATTTATTTATTCTCTATTTCCTTATGTCTGTTCTTTCGAAACAGCATGAGTGTTGCACAAAAAATAAAAATCACCCACGCTGCCACTTTCGCAAATCCCGATGTTAATATATATCTAAATTTTTCTTTCATACAATCACCTTCCATTAGTATTTGCATGTAATTATAAATTTCTTCCAGATTTTGTCAACTGATTTTAGATTTTCTTAAGAGAATCGTGAAAACTTTAATCCGTTTTTAGTTTGAAAATATTCATCACAGTAATTGAAAATAATTTTTTTTATTTTCGATGATTCCTTCCTTACGCATCTTACTGATTTCCGCCGACAATCCGCTTCTTTCTACTTCCAGATAATCAGCAAGTTCCTGCCTGTCATATGGAATATAAAAACTTCTGCTTCCATTCTTCTTTGCCTGGGAAAGCAGATAAGTCATAAGTTTCTCTCTTGTAGTGCGTTTTGAAATAATCTCTATCTTTTGATGGAAGACAAGATTCTTTACAGCAACTACTTTCATAAGATTAAAAATAATTTGACTATGGAAAACGCATGCCTTGCAACATGAATTCGTAATTCTATAACAATCTATCATCATCACATCCGTATCTGTGGTGGCTATCACATCAACCGGCATTTCCTTGACTCCTGCACATGCGAAAGATTCTCCAAATATCTGTGCCGGCTCTACATTCGTAACAATACTCCGATTTCCGTAATAATCATTTCTTACAATCTGCACTTCTCCTGTGAGAACAATCCCTATCTGTCTTGCTGGTGTTCCTTCCTTCATGATTGTTTCATTTTTTTTATATTGCGTGATCTTCGCTCCAAGACATCCCAATATTGCTATCAAGTTTTCATCTTCAACATTTTCAAAGAGTGCACATTTTTTTATAATCGCCAAATATTTTTTCATAAAATTCTCCGTTTGTTGAAATTTCAACATATTTTTTCTTTTTATTATACTAGAATATCCTCATAAACACAAAACTAACATGATGATTTGGGAGGAAATGTATATGTTAAGAAAAATCATAAAAATAAACGAAGAACTCTGCAATGGATGCGGTGCCTGTGCATCTGCCTGTCATGAAGGTGCAATTGATATGATTGATGGCAAGGCAAAATTGACTCGCGAAAATTATTGCGACGGTCTGGGAGATTGTTTACCGGCCTGTCCAACAAATGCGATTTCATTTGAAATGCGAGAAGCCCCGGCATACGATGAAGCCGCTGTAGAAAAGGCAAAATTACTAAAAGCACAGAAAACTTCTTGCAGTTGTCCTGGTACAAAATCGAAAACAATTTCTCACAACGATACACCAGTAAATGCATCGACAACAGTTGGAAGTCAATTGTCAAATTGGCCAGTACAAATCAAGCTTGTTCCTGTCGCTGCTCCTTATTTTGACGAAGCAGAATTATTAATCGCAGCCGATTGTACTGCCTATTCATACGGAAATTTCCACAATGATTTTATGCGCAACCGTATTACTTTAATTGGATGTCCAAAACTGGATGCGGTAGATTATGCTGAAAAAATTTCAGAAATCATTGCAAGAAATAACATCAAAGATATCACAGTGGTTCGAATGGAAGTACCTTGCTGCGGCGGTATTGAATACGCTGTAGAAAGAGCACTTGAAGCAAGTGGAAAATCTATTCCTTGGAATGTTGTGACAATTTCTACAGAAGGTGATATTTTAAACTAAATATATTGGAGGATCTTTAAATGGATAAAAAAATGTTTTGTTTTCAGTGTGAACAGACTGCAGGCTGTGCTGGCTGCACAGGTGCTGCAGGAGCCTGTGGGAAAAAGGAAGATACTGCCATGTTGCAGGATAAACTTACAGGTTACTTAATTGGGCTTGTTCGTGCTGCTGATGGAAGTCCTAGCAGAGTATCTGATTCCACAGACAGAATCATCATCGAAGGATTATTTGCTACTCTTACAAATGTAAGCTTTGACAATAATGCTATTTCCGAACTCATCGAACGAGTGCGTGCAGAAAAGAAACGCATAATCCCTCGTTGTTTTCAATGCGCTTCTCCTTGTAAGAGAAATGCCGATTACAATTTGCAAAATCTATGGAATGCTTCTGAAGATATTCGTTCTCTGAAGTCACTCATTCTTTTCGGCATTCGAGGTATGGCAGCTTATGCATACCATGCGGCTGTTCTAGGATATACGGATACTGAAATCAATAAGTTTTTCCATAAAGCACTGTTTGCAATTGGTATCGATGATTGGAAAACAGAAGAATTACTTCCACTTGTAATGGAAGTAGGTGAAATGAATCTGAAATGCATGGCTTTGCTTGACAAAGCAAATACCGAAACTTTTGGAAATCCGGCTCCGACAGAAGTATCAATGAATGTTGAAAAAGGCCCATTTATCGTCATTACAGGACATGATCTATATGATTTGAAACAACTTTTGGAGCAAACAAAAGACAAAGGTATCAACATCTACACCCATGGAGAGATGCTCCCTGCGCACGCTTATCCAGTGCTGAAAAAATATGCTCATCTGAAAGGAAATTATGGAAGCGCATGGCAAAATCAACAAAAAGAATTTGCTAATATTCCAGCCCCGGTTTTGTTTACTACGAACTGTCTAATGCCTCCAAAAGTAAGCTATGCTGACCGCATATTTACAACCGAAGTAGTATCTTATCCAGAAATACGACACATTGGTGAGGATAAGGATTTCACTCCTGTCATTGAAAAGGCACTCGAATTAGGTGGTTATAAAGAAGACAAAGTATTTATCGGCATGAATGGAGGCAATCAAGTGATCACTGGTTTTGGTCACAATGCTGTATTATCTGTTGCTGATCAAGTTGTCGAAACGGTGAAAACTGGCGCTATCAAACATTTCTTCCTCGTTGGTGGATGTGACGGTGCGAAACCTGGCCGAAACTATTATACAGAGTTTGTAAAACAGGCACCTTCTGACAGCATTATCTTAACTCTTGCTTGTGGTAAATATCGTTTTAACGATTTAGATCTTGGAACAATCGGCGGTTTCCCTCGTATCATGGATATGGGGCAATGTAATGATGCATACAGTGCAATTAAAGTTGCAGTGGCCTTAGCAGATGCTTTTGAATGTGGCGTAAACGATCTGCCACTCTCTATGGTTCTTTCATGGTATGAACAAAAAGCAGTTTGCATTTTATTGACACTTTTACATTTGGGTATCAAGAATATTTTACTCGGACCATCGCTTCCGGCATTTATTTCACCAAATGTATTACAATTGCTTGTCGAAAACTATAATATTGCACCTATTAGTACACCAGAAGCGGATTTAAAAAGAATTCTAGGATAAATGAAAAGGGGCTGTAAAAAACCAATGTCATTTAGATAAGGAATGGCCCTCAGGGCAGAGCATATGAAATACATGTTCTGCTCTTTTTTTGTAATAAATTCGAAAAGGATATTGACATATTCAGAAAAAGGAGGATTATACTTTGAATTTTTCTATTAAAGTAAAACAGATTCTTTTTTCACTAATTGATGAAATGGAGTTTTAGTGAGGTGATTAAATTTATTCTTACGACAGAAAGTAGCTCTCTTCATTCAACCAACGCAGAGCGCAAGATTTTGCCAGATGCATTTGAATTTCTTTTTCAAGAGTTTAATCAGAGTTATGAGATGACACATCTGTTTAATGGATTACACATTGTTGCATGTGATGGAAGTGATTTTAATATTTCATATAATCCTGAAGACACAGATACTTATTTTCCTCATGGTATAAACAATGAAGGATATTAATCAATTACATCTCAATGCCATGTATAATCTCTGTCCTCGAAGATATATTGATGCCGTAATTGAGCCAGGGAGAAAAAAGAATGAATATGATGTTACTGTTCCGCTAAAAATAACTCGATCGCAAACAAAGGAAATCAAACAAAATCCAAGAATATATAAGTTTATTGCTCAAAGTACTCCTTTGGATTATATAGATTACGAAAACAAGCATTACGACATAACTTTACGAACTGTATGGAAAGTGATGGGGATAGAAACATCTTTCAGAGAGTTAAAATTTGCAGTTGGATTAGCTGCATTTTATTCAAAAAAGGCTAAGTATATCATGCAAGAAATTTGGTCTATAAAACAATGACATTTTTTGTAAATTTACAATTGTAATTCGTTTTTTATTTATCTTTATTAATCCGTTTTCTACAAGAAATGAGCAGATTCTTGAAGTAGTTTCTTTTGAAGTTCCAAGCATATCTGCTAAAAATGTAATTGATAGATTAATGTCAATTTCAATCACTTCCTCTGTCTCAAATCCAAAATCTCGTGCTAATTTCCAGAGCATTGCGACCAGCTTCCTTTCTAACTGAATACAACTCGTTGTATTTTTCAGTTGATGCCAAGTCTCCAGATTTTCTTTTCTTGTGCTTTCAAAACTTTTTTGTTAGTTGGAAATCGCATTCCATCATTCTTGTGAAAGCTGGTGGAATCACTAATATCTCACTTGAATCGATTGTTTCACAAAATGCAGAGGAATTACAATTGACTTCCCAGATAATTGGAAATATATTGAAGCAACCGGTTCTCTTGCCCTCATTAAAAATGTTCCCTTAGGAAATTGCATAACTTTTCCCTCTCTCCTTTTATGTTATTTATCCTATAGTTGAAGTCAGTATAGTATATTCCATTTTTTCAGTCGAAAAAAAGACTTTATGATAATTTGTGGTTGTCCTTTACAACTTCTCTCCGAATTGACCATAATAAAAAAGACATCCGATTGGAATGTCTTTTTACCTGCCTATTATACTTGCCTTCTTTTTGCATCTACACCTTCTTTTTTAACATTGTGATGCTGGTTTTGATTTTGTGGTTTTACTTTTTGAGTAATGCTATTAAATTTCTCGTTATCTTTCTTTTCTTGTTTATCTTTCATTATTCTGGTCACCTCAGAGATAGTATGCAATGCTTGACAGATTTCATGCACTAAATCTGATTTTTGCACCTGTTTAATAATTTTAAACTTGCATATACCTATTCACTATCATAATCTTCAGGAGATAATCCATAGTCAGATCCATCCTCGCAGAAATCTCTCCAACTATGATCTTTCTCTTCACCATCATAAAGATAGGCGTCATCATCAGACTCATCATCTGTCGTGCATTCCTTATAAATATTATATTCTATCCATTGTTCAACCACAGATTTTTTCTCATCTCCATTGAAATCAAATATTCCCATATATGACGCCTCCTCTTATTTTTCTTCTGAATTAATGCTGCTTCTTTTTCTTTGATGACCTGCTGCAACATTCTAATTCTTTGTTCTATATTTTCTAAAAATAATTTTTTAATCAGATCATGCCCCGCCAGAGAATTTCTCTGTGGAGCATGTAAATTATCTCTAATCTTCGTGACAAACGTGATTATTCCCACTCAATTGTAGCGATTGGCTTTGGACTCATGTCCATAAGAACTCTGTTGATGCCAGGAACTTCGTGTGTGATTCTGTATGTGATATGGTGAAGGATTTCGTATGGAATTTCTTCGATTGTTGCAGACATAGCGTCTTTTGTGTTTACGGCACGGATGCGATAGCTTCGCTATCGCGGACTGTTTTTTACTCCAATCACGCTTTTTGTTGAACAAGTGTCCTTTTTTCACTACGTAGCTAACATGTTTTTTCGTTATTTAGTTGGCTTTCTACTCTTCCTATTCCAAAATAACATACTTTGTTCTAAAAGGCAAATTTCCAACCCACTGAAATATGACTCTTCTTCTAACATCTTTTTAACATCTTTTATTCATGTTTCATATCACTTTAATACATTTCTATAATACGTTCCATATACTTTTTAAACTGTTCTACAACATCATCTGGCGCAAGCACTTTAACTTTTCTGCCAAATCCCAGAAGCCAACCGAAGAACTGATCGCTGATCTCTACGTGCGCAGATACACTAAAATGTGTATCATCAACTTTACTATAATAAACATCTTTTGTTCCAAAGCGATCTACAACTGTATCCAGAAGCGGATTGATAAAGCGCAAAACCACACGTTTTTCTTCTCCACCGAACATAGAAAACACTCTTTGTGTATAAGTCTTCAAATCGATTTCTCTAAAAACTTCTTCTCCCTCTCTTGGAACTCCTGTGAAAGAAACACCTTTCATTCGATCCACGCGATAAGTTCTCATATCTTTTGCGTAATCATCATAAGCCAGAAGATAGTAGTTCCCATCGTTAATCAATAACTGATAAGGACTAACGCAGTATTTTGCACCCTGCCTGCGCTCCACTTGTTTCCCCATACTATCGAGAGAATATTTTAAATATTTAAAAGTGATCTTTTCAGGAATGTGTTTCTGTCCATCACTTTCCTTACTCATAGCTTCGTTAATGAGTGAAATATTATTTAATACACTTTTATTATTGGTCTTTACTCTATCTGTAAGAAAAGCATTGTGCCTGATCTTGTCTGCCTGATACTCACTAACAAAATCGCAAACAACATCTACAAGACGTTTTGCCTGTCCCTCTGCCACGAATTTAGCAGAATACACACATTCAGCCAGAAGTCGAATATCATTAAGATCAAAGTGGCGCTGACGCACATAAAATCCTTTTTTGCTTTTATCATAGATAACTAACCTTAGTTCTCCATCTTCATCATCTTCAAGCATTTCCTCTGCTTCTTCTACAGAACATTCTTCTTCCATCATCAACGCAACTTTGTTGATTTCTTCTATATCTTTGTAAATGGATCTGCGCTCGGCACTAATCCCCATTTCATTCAGGAACTCTATCAGATCAAATGCGGTCGCCACATGATTTTCATCAGAATACTTTAATAGATATTGGAGAACCACATAAGCTTTTAGCTTCTGGTTTGTCTGCTTTCCATGTTTAGCTTCAATAGTTCCGTTTAAATGCTGATCCTTTTTTCTGTGAAATTTTTTATAAACCTTTTCCATAATCGATTCCCTTCTCTCTTGACCTTTTACTCATTATAACAGAAAAAGCTGTTTTATTTTATTATCGCTCAAATTTGACTTGTTCTTTTAAATATTCTATAATCAAATGACTACTTTAGAAGAAAGGAATTATTATGAAAAAACTTATTATAATTACATTTACTTTAATTATGTGTTTGTCACTTTGTTCTTGTGGTGATTCTTCTCAAACAATAGCTGACACCCTAGTTATCGAAAGAGATGGGATAAAATGTATCAACCGCAATAGATTTAATGAATGCCTCGAATTAGTAAAACTCAACCCTGAAAACTGGAATAATTATATTGATGTCATTAAATACACCGAAAAAATTGTAGAAAAAGATGAATTTGGCGAAGTCATTTCATCCGAAGAAATTGTGCGAAGGGTCTTGGGCGCTAATATAGAGCACTATTATTGTTATGAAGATGTCGTTATCGAATTAAAGAACAAAACAACAGGAGAGACCATTATCTACTCCCTAGATCCTAAAGGTGATAAAATTTATGATTATCTTCCATCAAATTTTAATATCAAAGATTATGAATGTTCCAGAATCAAAGGCAATGTTTATGTAGTAAATCTCCCTAATGAAGTAATCTATTCTCCATTACCTGGTGAAATAGCTGAAATTTACGAAAGTGGTTTCTATATAGCTGCTGAAAACAGCATGACACCGTATCTTGTCAATGCTAATATAAAAGAAATCATATGCGGTTTTGGTTCATCAACCTGGGAAGCTGAATATATGCATTAAAAAAGGATTTAGGAGGAACTCATTTTGAAAAAAACACTAATTTTTATGCTTTCTCTGCTCATCTGCTTCTCCACTTGTTCTTGCAATACAACTGGCTCCGTAAATAATAATACGAAAAAAGGAACTATCTCAAAAGAAGAATTGTTAGCAGATGCAGAATATATTGAATTAACAACCGAAAACTGGAAAGATTACATTGAAATTAAAGAAGTCGAAGTGATAGAAAAAGATGCTTTTGGCGAAGAAACAGGTCGCCACACAACAACAAGAATGGAATTAAAGAAAAACTGTTATATTTCGGAAGATAATGCCATTCGAATCACATTTACATATGATAATGGAATAGGCGAATATTATGAAATGACACACGATTATTCTTTTTATGATGGACCTATTTATGAAGGAAGAAGATGGGATCTGCTTGCTATTTTTGAATACGGTGTTTCTTGTGAAAAAATAAAAGGCACAATTCTTAAAACGAATATTCCTGATGAAAGATGGAACATCAATGAGGATGGAAGTAAAAGTATTGATGTCCTAATCAAGAGAGGGGAAGCAAATGATACAATAACAATAGATGATTCAACAGCTACTTATGAATCATTTTTTAATTAAAAAGGAGAATAACTTGAGAAAATTATTTTTACTTATGATTTTATGTTTTATGATAATTTCTGTTTGTGGTTGTAGTTTGGATAACACGAAAAAACAAACTATCTCACAAAAAGAATTATTAGCAGATGCAGAGTTTATTGAATTAACCACTGAAAACTGGAAAGACTATATTGAATTAAAAGAAATTGAAGTGACAGTAGAAGATTCTTTTGGGGAAGAAACAGACCGTTATACAACTACAAGGATTGCATTAAAGGAAAACTGTTATGTTACGTCGGATAGTGTCATTCGACTTACATATACATACGATAATGGGATAGGTGAATATTTTGAAAGGACAGACGATATAGAACTTGCGAACCTAGGGAGTGGGTATGATATTAATAATATTTTTGAATATGGTGTTACTTGTGAAAAAGTCAAGGGCTCGATTCTTAAAATTGATATTCCTGATGAGATGTGGGGCTATGAATATGATATTAATATCACTACAGATGAAGGTGATGAAATTACTATCGATAAAGGAAGGAATACTTATAATCCAACGGTAAGAATTAAAAAATAAAAGGTGCAGAATTCTGCACCTTTTATTTTCCCAAAAGTTCAATATATTTATAAACTGTCGTTCTGCTCAAATCACATACTCTGGCAAATTCTGAAAGATTAAGTTTTCCTGTTTTGTAAGCAGGATAGTGTTTAAGGAATGTATTAGGCAGATCCTCCACAGATACATGCGGACGCCCGATCCTTTTCCCCTTAGCTTTGGCGTTTGCCATCCCCGAACGCACTCTTGATCGAATCATTGAAAGTTCTAACTGACTGAAAACTCCTGCCATTTGTAAAAATGCTTCACTCATTGGGTCTGCTTGTCCATCTCGGCAATCAAGAGTAATACTTCCAAGGATCACAAGACGCAGGTGCTTTTCTCTGATAATATCGATAATCTCACATAACTGTTTTGTGCTTCTGGCAAGTCGTGGAACTTCTAATGTAATAATTGTATCTCCTGCGGCTGCCTGCGCAAACATTTCTTGCTGCTGGTCTTTGATCTTGCTGTCTCCATGTTCGTATTCAAGAAAAATTTCTTCTGCGCCTGCGCTTTTCAGTTCCCGCACTTGTCTGTTAATATCTTGCTTTGTTTCGTTGGTGCTACACCTTGCATATCCGTAATTCATAGCGTCTATCCTTTCTATCTCCACAGGCTTTGTGTTGTCTGTGGAGATTGTTATCTATTAGCAGGAGATTGAGAATCGTCTGCTCGCACTCTGCTTTGTAAATGCTTTGTAGAGATCTCCATACATTTTCTTAAATCCAGTAGTGTCAAATCTATTTGAAAGAACGGAAGTCCATCTGATGATGTAAGATCCTGCGATCAGTTCTTCTGTTTCTCTCTCCATCATTTCAGCTTTGAGGCTGTCTCTAATTGCGTCTGCCTCTGCCTTTGCTTCTTCCATAAGTGTTTCCCATTCGTTAAGTGCCTCGATTTTTGCGATCATTTCTGCTTTTGTCATTGTTCATTTCTCCTTTTGGTTTGTTTTATTGTTAAGGCTTTCAAGTGTTGAGTGGCTTTAAACATCTATGCACCTTTTGCAATCTCACTCTCTCTTATCCTGTCTCACTCTTACCTTGCGTTCTTGCTTTCCCTTTCGGTAATCCCGTCCGCCTTGACTTGTGTTCCTCTCTTAACTGTCTTTATTATAGCACCAATATCTAGTGCAGTCTATTGGTAAAATACACTAATTTCCAGTGCTTATTTTGTGTATTATTTACACTATATTCTAGTGCTATTATATGTTATGATAAAATTATCAAAAGGAGGATGATTATGGCTATACGATATAAACTTGATATTATGGCAGAACTAAAAAAAGCAGGATACACTTCTACAAAGATCAGAGAAGAAAAGCTGATCGGACAATCTTATTTACAGCAATTGCGCCACGGAGAATTAGTCTCTTGGAAAACCATTGACACGATCTGCGCTCTACTTAATTGCCAGCCAGGTGATCTTGTAGAATATGTGGAAGATCCTGTGGAGGGTGTCCAATAAAACATCTGTTTTCCTGAACACTTTATAACAAGTTCCAAAAGGCTAAAAACAGGCAAAAATAGTCTATTTTTGTTCAAGAAATTATAATCACCCTTTCGCTGACACCCGCCTATATTTCAGGAAAATAAAATTTTTAAAGGTAGTTGTTGGAAATGCGTGGGCTTCACTCCCACGAAGAGTGATTTTGATTTCAGGAGACGATCTTTGCGACCGATGACACCAGAAGCAAAAGTCTATAAAACAAGAAAAAGCGGAAGCTCGTTCCACCGATTCTTTGTTCTCATTTTTGAGATCGGTAAAGCAAGCTTCCGCTTATGTTATTATTATTCAATTCTATTGTCGTCTTTGACGACACAGAGAAATAAAATTTTTTGAGATTGTGAGTAGCAAAGCTACTCACTTCTCAAAATTTTATTTCTCCCGTCAGACGAAAGATAACGGTATCGTTCAATATTTCCATTCTTTCATAATGTCATCGAGTGCAAGATCCAAAGCCGTTTTCATACTCTTCTACATAATCGCCAGTATTTCTTTTTCAATAACAGACTGGCTTTTGCGCTTTTTCTTTTTTCTGTTTCGCTTATCATGACTGGAAAATCTCATTTTACATTCACCTGACTAACTATAGAAAAATCATTTTCCTGTTCTTCTTCATCTTCTAATAGCATTTCACGCATCATCTTTCTATGAGCCATTATAATTTGCTCTGGTGTATAACCATCCATATACATTGTATCGTAATAATCTGGAACATTACGATTCATAAAATCAAGGTAATTCATAATTATTTCTCCTTATCTCTTTTATTATATTGCTTTAGAAGATTGCTCTTTTAACTGAATACGCCCAATTAAGTCATTGATTTAACAGTAATAATATATACTCTTACTGTTAAATCAATGACTTAATTTTGCTCCTCGATTTCTTTCTCTATACTTTCTACTATAAGAGTATTTAAATATTCTACTTCCGTTTTGTAAATACCATTAATTTCAGGTATTGCTTGCTTTCTTGCTACTCCACCATATTTATTTCGCATTTTATTAATCGCTGTTCCTGAATATAATCCCATATCAATATCAGCCCAATACTCATGCCACGCCTGTATATATTCATCACGATCTACAATTCGTTGATTTTGCTTGTATGCAAAGTAATATATATAATTATTGGTATTTCTTTCAATTAAATTTTTTCCATCTAATTTGGCAATATAACCGGCTATTGCTTGTCTTGACACACCATTGCCATCATTCTTCATTCTAGCTTCTTTTACTTCATCAGGCATTGCCATAAATTCTTCATCATTAAAGAAGTAATATAAGAAATTGCGCACTTTGATATAATCATGTTGCCCATTAAAACCCAGTTCTGTGATAAGATAAACTCTAAGTGGATTGGTTATTTCTTTTATAGTAAAGATGGCTTTTTCACCTCTACCTTTTCTGTCAAATATAACACCATAACGTTTTAATTTTCTTTCTAAACCTTGCATATTTTTAGTTCCAAATATTTTAGTCATCTCAGGCTTCGAATACTTCTTTACTTCTAACATATATAACATTTCCTTTCCGTTTTAAGTCATTGTATTAACACCAAATATAATTTATAGAATTGTTAAATGTTCAACTTAAAATTATGCTACTTTTTTAAGTGTTCCTTCATTTGTTTCACCGCTTTCCGCAACAACTTTCTTTTCTTCTGGTTTTTTCATACCAAACTCTTTAACTTCTGGATATTTTTCAAGAAACCAATTCTTGATTACTGGGTAACGTTTTGCGTTTGAATGACACTTGGAAATTAAAATCATTTCTTCCATTTCCTCTAATACATCTTTTTTTGTTTCTTTTGGTTCGTGAGTAAAGATGTAAGTTCTCATATAATCATAAGTAAGTCCTTTATAACTTTCTTTGTTTGCATTGCGCTTAATCTGTTTCTTCTCAACTGCAAATGTTGGATAATCTTTGCGCACCTGCTGTAAATGTGCGTATTCTTCACTATTTGTATTTTCTACATTCTTTGCGAATGTTCTATCCATAATAATAACTCTTTTTTTTAAATCAATTTTTAATGTGTTTTTCATAATTTTTTACCTCTTTCTTTTTGATATACTTTTATTTTTTCTACTGGACTACTAATTTTTAATTCGCAAGTTCAGCAATCATTTCTTTATAAGCATTCTTTTTTTCTTGTCTTTTCTCATCTGCCATCTTTTCTCTATTGGCTTCTACTTTTCTTTTATTTTCTTCTCTTAATTTTTCAACTTTGCTATTATATTCTTCGATTTCTGGGAAATTTAACAAAAACCAAGTTTTTATTTCTCCAAAAGATGCGCTTTCTACAAAATCATTTTTTACTCCATCTACATAACCACGCATTGTATAGAATTCTTCGATAAGGCTACTCTTTTTTGATACCATATATCTTTCCATATAATCATAATCAAGACCTTTGAATGTGCTTTTTTTTCTAGTTGTTTTCTTTATAATGATTTCGAATGTAGGAAATGCTGTGCGCAGTTCAATAAGTTTATTGTATGTTGTTGTATTTGGTTTTCCTGCTTCTTTTGCTTCTGTTTTTGTCATTTCAATTGCCTTTGCTTCATAATTAAGTGTCATAATTTTAATCTCCTTTTAAATTAAATTTTTATTTTTCTTTCAGGTTTGTATTCCCTGTTCTTTATGTATTTATTATATAATAGTGTTTTTATTAATCAGTCGTTTTAATGGCACTTATCCAACAAACACTGGATAAGCCAACTCATAGGCTTCAACAATTTCTTTATCTGTCCATGCCTTAAATTCTTCGTTTGTCAGCCAATGCCCGTCCTCACACAGCCAACCGTGATCTTCAATATCCATACAAAGGGTTTCAGCCATACGATTAATTGCTTCTTTGGAATAAATCTTTTTCATTTTTAATTACCTCATTCTTTCTATTTGTTTCTGATTTATATTTTCTGTTCTTTATGTATTTACTAATATTTACAAGTATATTCTGTATAATTACGATTCATCATTCTCGCAAACAACGAATTAATACCCTCTACACTCTGAAAAAAAGCTTCCTCTTCTTCTCTTGTGAAACAACTGCTGTCAATTGTATATTCGATACTACTGTTTTTTCCATTAACCAAAAGATCTTTCATCATTTCTATATACTGATCCATTGCTGTTTCTTTATTAAGCTTTAAAATTTTTTCTCTACATTTGTCTCCAAAAATATTTTTTCCTTTTCTACTATTTCTTGTCTTTTTCATTTTACTTACCTCATTCTTTCTATTTGTTTCAGGTTTGTGTTCCCTGTTCTTTATGTATTTATTATATAATGCACAATTGCAAAACCAGTCGTTTTAATGGAACTGGTATGATTTTATAACAAAAAAACGCAAGCCTACGAATAGACTTGCGTCAATATTAAAATCACCGATCGGGCAGCAGAATACCAATCGCTTTAAAGCCTGCTTCCCGCAGTTTCAAAGATGTTATAAAGATGTTAAACACTTGCTTTATTCTTGCTTGCTTCTGGACTAAAAGATGTAAAAAAGATGTTATTATTATGCTTTATTCTTTAACAAAAATTCATCCACTCTATTTATGACACGTCTAAAATCCTTTCGTATCATATCCATCTGACTGGTTAATAGGCTTACAAACGCATAAAGCTCGTTATATTCAGTTCCATTATAATGCTCTGACAGAACATTACATACTATTATTAAATTAAGCATAGCGTGTTCTACGTCCGTAAAATCACACATAATATCAAAGATTTCATCTGCATCAACTGTTATCATATTTTTATTTCCCATAATTTAAAATTTCCTTACTCTTGGACTGAATTTCTCCAACGGATTGTATTGATCTACTATATCCACTAAATCAGTTGGATTATGCTGATAATAATGCTCAAGCATTTTCATGCTTTTATGACCAGTAATTCGCTTTAACATAACTGGCGACATTCCCGACTTAACAGATAAAGTTATGAACGTATGGCGATATAGATGTAATCCATATTTTTTTACTCCACGTTTCAAAGAATATTTTTTTACGCAACTTTGTAAAACTGATCTTTCTAATTTTTCTCCATAAATATTACAGAAAAGATAATCTTCACTCGCTCCATTTCTTATTTCTAGCCACTCCAACAATACCTTTTGTAATGTAGTTGGCATAGGAAGTATTCTTGGTTCTCTGTTCTTTGTCTGATTCAAAACAATATATCTTTCATCTATTTTCACATCTTTTATTTTTAATGCTCTAAGCTCTCCTGCTCTTATCCCAGTCGATATTAGCGTATTAATAACAGTCCATGCTCTCATTTCCCCAAACGTTCCATTTTGAGGTCTAACTAGAAGTTTCTCTAATTCTTCTTTTGTATAAATTTCTTTAACTTGTTTTTGTTCTACTACATGAGTAAAAATAATATCATCCTTTATGTATCCTTCTTCGATTCCAAATTTTACAATTGGACAAACTTTGAACACATAACTATTTATAGTCTGTGGTTTGTAAAAATTTTGTAAATACAGATAATATTCATTTATTAAATCCTGATCTATATCAATACACATTAAATCATACCCCGCAAAATCCATGAAATATCTACTAGCATTCATATATCCCTGAATTGTTGCTTCTGACAAGTTTCTCACTTTACATCTTCTAACATATAGATCAAGCAAACTTTTATAACTTATATTCTTATCCCCATATTTCCCAAAATCTTTTCTTTTTCTTCTTTTAATCTCTTTTAAAACATCTTCTCTTGTTGGCTCTTTAGTCATATCAAAGCTCCTTTCTAAATAAAAAAAATAAGTGGCTACGATTGCTTTCTAAATAACTAAAAAACAAATCATAGCCACTTCTTTTTTTCTCTCAAAAGGCTCTTAATCCTTATAAAATAAGGCTTTTCCCCAATTTTTTTATTCCCACTCAATTGTAGCGATTGGCTTTGGACTCATGTCGTAGCATACACGGCATACTCCATCTACTTCGTTTAAGATACGGTTTGTGATCTTTTGAAGCACTGCCCAATCGATTTCTGGTACTGTACAAGCCATAGCATCCACTGTGTTTACGGCACGGATGATTACTGGCCAGTAATCAAGACGTTTTCCATCTTTCACACCTGTTGATGTAAAATCTGGTACCACTGTAAAGAATTGCCATACTTTGTCTGTTAAGCCAGCAATGTCGAATTCTTCTCTTAAGATAGCATCTGCTTCTCTAAGTGCATGTAAACGATCTCTTGTGATTGCACCTAAACATCTTACACCAAGTCCTGGACCTGGGAATGGCTGACGATCAACCATGGATGCTGGTAAACCAAGTGCTCTACCAACTACACGAACTTCATCTTTGAATAATAATTTCACTGGTTCTACTAAACCTTCAAATTTGAAATCTTCAGGAAGTCCGCCAACATTGTGATGAGCCTTTACTCCATCACTTTCAAGAATATCTGGATAAATTGTTCCTTGTGCTAAGAAAGAGATACCTTCTAATTTGTCAGATTCTTCTTCAAATACACGAACAAATTCTTCTCCGATAATTTTACGTTTCTTTTCAGGTTCTGCAACACCTGCTAATAAATCTAAGAATCTGTCTGTTGCATCTACATAAATTAAGTTTGCATCTAAGCCTTTTTCAAATACTTCGATAACTTGTTCACTTTCGCCTTTACGCATTAAACCATGGTTAACATGTACACAAACTAATTGTTTGCCAATTGCTTTAATTAATAATGCTGCTACTACAGAGCTGTCTACACCGCCTGAAAGAGCTAATAACACTTTTTTATCTCCAACTTGTTCTCTAACTGCTGCAACTTGTTCTGCGATAAAAGCATCTGCAAGTTCAGGTGTTGTAATACGTTCCATTGTATCCGGTCTTTTGTTTGAATCCATGATATCTCCTCCTGTTATCATTTGCTTAATTTCATATGTTTGTAGAATTAATAAATTGTATTATAATCAATGACTTTTCAGAAATCAATTATTTTTCTTTATTTTTGAATGTATTTTTCTTTTAAGGTATCTAATACATCTGTATAAACCTTATTCTGTTTTTGTTGCAATAAATGTTGTCTGATCTGACCTGCTACTTCTTCAAAGTCAGCTGTTTCTGCTTCATTCTTTGCTTCTACTTTGATTAAGTGTGCACCGAACTGTGTTTTTACAGGGCCAACGATTTGGCCAACTTCTGCTTCAAACGCAGCTTTTTCAAATTCAGGAACCATCTGACCTTTGCCAAACGCACCTAAATCTCCGCCTCTTTGTCCTGATGGGCATGTTGAGAATTCCTTTGCTGCATCTTCAAATGTCTTTTCACCAGCATTAATTACAGCTAGGATTTCAGCACACTTTTCTTCTGTATCAACTAAAATGTGTTTTGCACTAACTGTTGCACCTTTTGCAAATTGACTTTGGTTTGCATTATAAAATTTTTGACAGTCTTCATCAGAAACTTCAATATTTTTTAAAATGTCACGCATAGCAAATTGTGCTAAGATTTCTCTTCTTGCATTTTTCATTACTTTTTTGAATTCTTCTGATTCTTCTAAGTTGTCTTCTTCACCTTTTTTTGCAAATAAATATAATGAGATCAATTGCTCTAAGAATTGTTCTCTAAATGCAGGTTGTGACGCATATGCCTGTTGTTCTCTCGGAACGCCTTGTAAATATACATCTAAATCAGCTTTTGTGATTTGTTCGCCTGCAACTACTGCTAAAATTTCACTCATGTTTTTATCTCCTTGTACTTCTCTATTTACACCATAGTATAATACTATATTCTTCCATAATGTTGCAACACAAAATTCTTATACACCAATCTTTGGGCAAATATCCTGTAGACAGCATCTGTCACAATATGGATTTGTACGTGCTGTGCAGACTGCCCTTCCATGGTAAACCAGTCTGTGGCAGAAATCACTTCCTTCTTCTGGCGGGATGATTTTCCAAAGCTCCATCTCCACTTTTTTAGGTTCCTTAATTCCATCCACTAATCCCATACGGTTTGTCAGACGGATACAATGAGTATCTGTTACGATTGCCGGCTCTCCAAATACGTCTCCCATAATCAGATTCGCACTTTTTCTTCCTACACCCGGCAGTGCAAGCAATTCATTAAATGTCTTTGGAATCTGGCAGTCATATTTGTCTCTTAAAATCTTCATACAAGCACTGATATCTCGTGCTTTGCTCTTGCCTAATCCACAAGGACGGACAATTTCTTCAATGTTTTCCACATCTGCGTCTGCTAAAGAACGTACATCCGGGTATTTTTCATATAATTTTTCCACAACGACGTTCACACGCTCGTCTGTACACTGCGCTGCAAGTCTTACGCTCACCAGAAGTTTCCACGCTTCATCATAGTCTAATGTACATCCTGCATCCGGGTATTCAGCGCGAAGACGCTCGATGATTTCTATTGCCAATTTTTGTTTCTTAGTCTTAGCCATGCTTCTTTGCTCCTATTTTCTCTTTTATCAACTGCACCAAATAATACGCTGCCGTACTTGCAATGATCCCTACTCCAATACCTCCAAGTACATCTGTTGGAAAGTGCACACCTACATACATTCTCGAAAAACCAATCATCACTGCGAGAATTAGCGCAGGAATAGAAACTTTCTTTGGCATCATGCGATATAATACCAATGCACCGGAAAATGAAACACTTGTGTGTCCCGATGGAAATGAATAACTTGATAATTGTTTGATCAATGTTACGATTTCCGTACTCGCCATATAAGGACGAGGTCTTCCAAACAGATCTTTCAAGATCATATTTGTCATAACATGGTTGATCAGTAATGCAATCAATAATGTCACACCAGTTGTTCTTGTTTTCTTAAAGCAAAGCAGTAGAACACCCACAAGAATCCAAAAGATACCTCTATCTGCCAGAGATGTAATGAAAATCCAAAATCCATCCATCACTCCTCTTAAATTTTCCTGTATCCACAGTAATATCGAAATTTCAAAGTTTGTCATACTCTTCTATCCATCCCTTTCTTCCTCTTCCTTTAAAAAATCCACTATTCAATTTATTTGCACCTTTACATTCTGATACCATAAATTGAATTTTAAATTTGTAATGATTCCATTCTAGAATCGTAAATGGATGTTCCTCCGTCACTAAAATTTTTTGATGTTCTTTTTGGAATACCGGATAAACTCCCTGAAACCCTCTCGATTCCAGTTCTGCCTGCGCAGCTTTTCGTGCCTTATCCATCTGCGCTTTCGCTTCTTCACTATATTGTCGTTCCGGATACTTTGCAGAAGCCTCTGCAACCTTTTCATAAATTAACTGGTAAAGAGCTTCTCGCCTCGGACTTAAAAGCATCTTTGACGATATTCTTTGCAGCAAAGAAAAACGACGGTATCTGCCTATCCATCTTACAAATTCCATATCGCCTGCCTCTTTGGCCAACCGCTCCATAGCCTCTATTCCATTCTCCGTCTCCGGATAAGATTCTTCCAGAGAACCATGAATCGGTGACCACTCTCGAAATGGAGCAAATTCCACCAGATGCAGCAGTTCCATTTCCTCAGAATTACAGAATGCTTCTCCCAAAAATGTATGCTTATCATGGATTGTTCCTATCATATAGACCAATTGGCGCCAATGCTCCTGCCCCTTTACCCAAAAGTGACCGATCTGATGATATTGATAACACTGTACACATTCTTCAATTGTTTCAAAATACAGAGTAAACGCATTCTGTTCTCCTTGTCTGACTGCCAGCACATATCCGGATTCATCTTTCGCAATCTGAGCCTCTTGAGTGAGCTCTGTGTCTGAGAGGTATTCTCCGATCATACGACAATTTCTCAGGATCAAATAGTCTTCTACCGCATCATTCATCATATATGGTACATAATAAACAATCTGCCCATCTTCTTCAAATGGTCCGCACAATTCAAATACCTGACAGTCGAACACTTCCAACAAATGTGCCAGTGCCTGCATCATATCTGTTTTCTCACAATCTGATATTCGTCTCCAAATTGGTAATATGGGCAGTTGCGGAATTCTCCTTTAATAAAATGATACATTTCATCCTCGTCCAGATTTTTGGTACAAACATAATATTCATATTCTTCATCATATTCATAATTCATACATGTTTCGCAATTCGACATTTTCTAACTCCTTTTCGTTTTCTAGACACGCTTCTTTATCCAGATACGTGCTTCATATGGTTTTAAGAAATTACCAGCCTCTCCTTCACTTCCATACACCAATTCATATTTACCTTTTGAAATATAGGCTTTTTGTTTATTTTTACCAAGATTACAATCCACAATAAATGTCTGCCCCTTCCATCTGCGTCTATATGTAAATCGGTCTTTTCTTTGGTCAAGTACTTCAAAACTTCCATATATAAGAGCTTTATTTTCCTTTCGAAGCGCAATCAGTTTTTTATAGACTTCCGTAATTTCCTGCTTAATCTCCTGCTGCAATCCAACATGACATGGATTCACACTATCATTCCATGGAAGAAGCACACGTGCATGTTCTCTCGTTCCGGCAAGAATCGTCCTAAATGCTTCTTCAGCGCCCTTCTTTTCCGCAAACTCTTTATAATAACCTTTCGCCTCTACATCTGTAATCTGTTTCATTGATGTAAAGTCATAATTCGTAAGTCCCATCTCATCTCCCTGAAAGATAAATGGTGTTCCTTTCATTGTTAACTGCATGACTGCAAGCAATTTTTCAATTGCAGTATGATATTGACTGTCATTTGTAATTTTACTTACCATTCTCGGATTATCATGGTTGTTGTAAAAAACAGACATCCAACAATTGTTACCATAATTCGTCATCCAGTCAATCATATAATCTCTATAATAATTCAAATCATATTCATAGTCATCAAAGCGCACGTGCCCCGGTGTTTCTAAATGGTCAAACGAAAATACCATATCCAGTTCTTTTCGTTCTTCTCCAGTGATAAGCTGAGACATCTTCATCCCAATCCCTGGTGTCTCCCCAACAGAAAATGCTTCATGTGGTTCAAATGCCTTTTCTCTGATTTCATGCAAGAATTGATGCAGCTTTGGGCCATAATAATAATGCTCGATTCCCGGATATCCCATCATAGAACCAATCGTTTCATCTCCGTCCGGCAGGCCATCTTCCTTCGAAATATAATTAATTACATCCATACGGAAACCATCTACACCTTTATCCAACCACCAGTTGATCATATCGATAATGTCATTGCGCATCTCTTCATTTTCCCAATTTAGATCCATCTGTTTTTTTGAAAATAGATGAAGCGCCCACTCTTCCAAATCTTCATAATAATTCCACGCGGATCCCGAAAAAAATGAAGTCCAGTTATTCGGTTCTTTCTTGCTTCCATCATCTTTTTGGAAGATATAATAATCATGATATTTGCTTTCTGGGTCTTTAAGTGCCTTTTGAAACCATTCATGCTCATCAGAAGTGTGATTGATCACCAGATCCATAATCAGACGAATCCCTTTTTCATGCGCCTTCTCTAAAAGTTCATCGAACTCTTCCATTGTTCCAAATTCTGTCATGATTTTACGATAATCACGGATATCATAACCATTGTCATCATTTGGAGAGTCATAAATAGGCGATAACCAAAGCGCAGTTACTCCTAGCTCTTGTAAATAATCAAGCTTCTCGATAATCCCACGCAAATCCCCAATTCCATCATTGTTCGTATCATAAAAGCTTCTTGGATAGATCTGATAAAACACAGCTTCTTTCCACCACTTTTCAATAATTGGGCCGTCTCCTTTTACAGGAGTATCTTTTTCTATATTAACCAATTGAAGTAATGTATCAAAAAATCCTTGTCCCAACTGTCTTTTTGTCAGAGAAGCCACCGTACCCAGTCTCAAATTGGCAATAATTGGATTTTGAATCACCTTTTCCGAAATTCCTAATTGTAATAATACTTTATAAATTGCATCATGCCCGATAGGCGATGCATAAAGTTCTCCAATCTTACTTTCCATGGTTAACTTTCTATTATCCCTATTCATAAAAATCCCTCCTGTCCGCTTCATTTTATCATAATTCCGCAAAACTTAACAGATATACAAATGGATCAAATCGTGGTATACTAATAAAAATGCCTTAAAACAGATTGATATATGAGGAGGAGAATCATGGAATATGTAACTCTTGGGAAAACAGGTCTGAAAATATCCCGTCTCGGTTTCGGCGGTATTCCTATTCAAAGGGTAGACGCAGCTGCCACCAGAGAACTGGTACAGGCTATGGTTCAAAAGGGGATTAATTATATTGATACAGCTCGTGGATACACAGTAAGTGAAAGTTTTCTTGGCGAAGCTCTGGAAGGGTGCCGTGACAAATTTATTCTTGCCACAAAAAGTATGGCTCGTACAAAGGAAGCAATGGCCGCTGACATTGAAACAAGCTTAAAGAATTTGAGAACGGATTATATTGATATCTATCAGGTACATAATCCAAATGTGGCACAGCTCGACCAGGTCATGGCAAAAGGCGGTGCTTTGGAAGCTCTTTTCGAAGCAAAAGAAGCCGGCAAAATTGGCCACATCGGACTTACAGGTCATACCATGGAACTGTTTGAAAAAGCAGTGGAACTCGATTGGGTGGAGACATTTATGTTCCCATACAATATCGTAGAAACACAGGGTGAAGCCCTGATTCACAAATGTGCAGAAAAGAATATTGGTTTTGTTGTTATGAAGCCACTTGCAGGTGGTGCAATTGAAGATGCGAACTTAGCTCTTCGATTTATCTGTGCGAATCCAGATGTATCTGTTGTCATCCCAGGAATGTATGATTTAAAAGAGATTGATATGAATTTGGAAGCGGTGGAAGATATTTCTCCACTTTCTGAGACAGAATTGACTAAGATGAATGATATTCGCAACCAGCTTGGAAGTAATTTCTGTCGCCGCTGCAACTATTGTCAACCATGTACAGTGGGTCTGAATATTTCTGGTGTATTTTTGTTCCAAGGCTACTTAGATCGATATGGTCTTGGAGAATGGGCAAAAGGACGCTACAATGCAATGACTGTAAAAGCCAGTGACTGTATTGAATGCGGCGCCTGCGAACCTAGATGTCCTTACAATTTACCAATACGCGAGATGTTAAAGGACGCAGCAAAGAAATTTGGATGTTAAAGGGGGAAAACTATGGCAGCACATATTAATGAATCAGCAGAAAATTATTTAGAAACAATTTTAGTACTAAGCGGAAAACTTCCTGTTGTACGCTCTGTAGACATTGCAAACGAATTAGGATTTAAAAAATCAAGTGTCAGTGTCGCTATGAAAAATCTTCGTGAAAAGGAACATATTACTGTAACTGATGCAGGATTTATTTATCTTACAGAATCAGGACGTGCGATTGCAGAAATGATTCGTGAGCGACACCAGCTACTGTCTTTATGGCTCACAAAACTCGGAGTACCAGAAGACATTGCTTCTGAAGATGCTTGTAAGCTGGAACATGTTCTCAGCGTGGAAAGCTTTGAAGCCATTAAAAAACACGTAAATTCATTTTTAGAAAGACAATAAAAAAGGATGTGCGATGCACATCCTCTTTTTAATCCATTTTATTTTGTCTCTGTATGGCAACTACATCCGCCTTGTTTCTGAGCACATGCAGCCGCTGCTGGACAGCCTATGCATTTTGTACCCTTTTTCTTCTCTTTTACTATGTAAACTACTGCCGCTCCGACAATTATCACAAGAACTGCTACAAGAATGATATTTTGCATACTGACAACTCCTTATAAACTCTTATTAAACTATACAGCTTTCTTTAAAGCATATTCAGCCTCAAATTTCTTTTCCGATTTTCTCACAACTGCAACAATGATAGTAACAATTGCAGCTGCCGCGATAAGACCTGGAACAAAACCTACACCAACTGTTCCTGTTGTAACAAGTGTACCAATTTGGTATACAAGGAATGCTACTACATAACCTGTTGCAAATTGAAGTCCAATACCACCCCATAACCATTTTCTATCCTGCATTTCTGAGTTCATAGCACCCAAAGCCGCGAAACATGGTGGTGTGAAGAGGTTGAACATTAAGTAGGCTAAAGCTGCTGCTTTTGTGAGTCCCATAGCTACTGCTACTTCGTTTGCTCCACCAACTAATGCTAATTCATCTGTATCGATAAAGTTTGTTAATGCATAACAAACTGCTAATGTACCAACAACGTTTTCTTTTGCGATGAAACCTGTAACTGCTGCCGCTGCCAACTGCCATGCTGTGATACCAACGATTGGTACTAATAGTACAGCGATTGGAGAAGCAATTGAAGCAAGAATTGATGTGCTTTCTGCACCTTCTTCTACAAGTTGTAAGCTCCAGTTAAATGATTGCATGATTTGTACTACTGTGTTACATACAAGGATAACTGTACCAGCCTTAACAATATAAGCCCAACCACGTGAACACATAGAAACAAATGCTCTCTTTAAGCTTGGAATCTTATATTCTGGAAGTTCCATGATAAAGAATGATTTTCTATATTTGTATCCTGTAATTTTATTTACCAATAATGCACCAAAGAAGATTAATAAGATACCTACAAAGTACATTAATGTTCCTACCCAAGAAGCATCTGCGAAGAATGCACCTGCAAATAATGCGATAACTGGGAGTTTAGCACCACATGGCATAAATGGTGTTAACATTGCTGTTGCTCTACGCTCTCTTTCATTACGGATTGTACGGCAAGCCATGATACCAGGGATTGCACAACCTGTACCGATTACCATAGGGATAACTGATTTACCAGATAAACCAACGCGTTTGAAGATTGGGTCTAATACAACTGTAGCACGTGCCATATAACCGCAGTCTTCTAATAAAGCAATTAAGAAGTACATTACCATTACGAGTGGTAAGAAACCAACTACTGCACCTACACCGCCGATGATACCATCTACTAAGAGTGCCTGTAAGAATGGTGAAGCACCTGATACTAATTCTGCTACCCAGCCTTGGAATGTTTCAATCCAGCCTACTAAGGTATCTGCTAAGAATGGTCCGAATGTTGATTGTGAAATATCAAATACAAGGAACATTACTGCAATAAAAATCAAAATACCAAGGATTGGATTTGTAATAACTGTATCAATTTTATCTTGGAAATTGTGGTCTTTTGTAAATACTTTACGTGTTTCAACTTCTTTGACGATTTTGTTTACGAATTCGAAACGCTTTCTATCTGCTGCTTCTACTTCAGCTTTGTCATGTAAGTTAATATCTCCTTGTACATATGGAGCTTTTTGTCCAGCACCTTTTAAACCAGTTGCTGCTTTTACTACTTCTGACAAACCTTTGTCATTTGCTGTTGTAGAAACTGTTTCAATTACAGGGCATCCTAATTTCTTAGATAATGCAGCTGCATTAATCTTTGTTTCTTTCTTAGCATTTACGTCGCTCTTATTTAACGCTACAACTACTGGAATTCCTAATTCTAATAATTGTGTTGTGAAGAATAAGCTACGGCTTAAGTTTGTAGCATCCACGATGTTAATAATTGCATCTGGATTCTCATTTTTTACATAACCGCTTGTGATACTTTCCTCTGATGTAAATGGTGACATCGAATATGCGCCCGGAAGGTCTACTGCGATTAATTCTTCACTTCCATTATAATAGTTTTTCTTGATTTGGTGCTCTTTTTTGTCTACTGTAACACCAGCCCAGTTACCAACACGTTCATTTCTGCCTGTGAGCGCATTGTACATAGTAGTTTTACCACTGTTTGGATTACCTGCTAAAGCAATTCTCATTTGGATTTCCTCCTCTTTCTCATTCATTCTCACCAATTAGAGTTTTTATAGAATCATAATCTTCTAACCAAGGATAGCATAGACTAACCAAGTTTTAAAAATATATGTGGTGACTCCTCACCACATTAAATTTTTATATAATAATTGCTTCTGCCAATTGATTGTCGATGTTATATCTTCCATCTTTAATTGAAACAACACAGTTCTTTTTCTTGCGCGACACAACAGTAATTGGTTCTCCACTGTAACATCCTAAAGAAAACAAGAATGCGTTCAATTCATCATCATCTGTCAAAATCTCTTTAATTATATATTCTTCTCCTGTCTGTGCTTCTGTTAAGTTCATAACATCCTCCCGATTTCAAGAAAAAATTAGTTCCAACTAACTTCAACTAGTAGATTAGCACTGAAACCTGTGATTGTCAAGTGTTAGCACGTTTTTTTTACAAATATTTCCAAGGTATCTTCTTTAAAACCTACTAATACTGCTTCACCATCTACAATGATCGGTCTTTTTACCAACATCCCGTCTGTAGCAAGCAACTGATATTGTTCTTCTTCCGACATCGTTGGAATCTTATCCTTCAGCCCCATCTCTTTATATAAGAGTCCACTTGTATTAAAGAACTTTTTAAGAGGAAGTCCACTTTTCTTATGCCACTCTTTTAATTCTTCTGCGGTAGGATTTTCTTCCTTTATATGGCGGTCTGTATACGCTATCCCATTATCATCCAGCCATTTTTTTGCTTTTTTACAAGTTGTACATTTTGGATATTCGATAAATAACATTTGTTCATCCTCCTTTTTTTCGTGTTTTTATTATAATATATCGCAAAAATAAAATACATCTCTTTCTTTACAATCTGGTTTTCATTTCTTATAATGTAAACTATGATACGAACGGAGGTAAATAGCATGGAAAACCAAAAACACCTTGTATATGATGCTTTAAACAAAATGAATATTAAATATGAAGTAGTAGAACATGAACCAGTACACACAATGGAAGATATGGACCGCCTTGGACTTCCTGCGAAAGGAACACTTTGCAAAAACTTATTCCTTCGTGATGCCAAAGGGAAACGCCACTTCCTCGTAACAGCCGATGAAAAATCAAAAGTAGATTTAAAATCTTTAGCACGTCAACTGGGTACAAGCAGTCTTAGTTTTGCTTCCGAAGAACGTTTGGAAAAATACTTAAAATTAAAACAAGGAAGCGTCACTCCATTTGGTCTTATGAATGACGAAGATCATGCAGTTGAATTCTTTATTGACCGCAGCTTATCAAAATGCAAGAGCCTCGGAATCCATCCTTGTGACAATACAGCGACAGTATTTTTATCATTCAAAGATTTAGATAAATTCCTTTGGAATCTTGACATCGACGTGACACAGATCAGATTTTAGTTTTATACAGCAAAGAAGCCGAAACAGATTGAACCGTTTCGGCTTTTTTATTTATATAACTGGATGATTCTCTATTTATCTGCCAACCGTGAAAATTCATTCGTTTCTAAAACTAAGATATCTTCAACCTGCACACGAAAAATGGACGCAAGTACAATAAGGACTTGTGTTATAAATTATTACTAGATTTTCTAATTTTATCCAATATTCATAACAATTCGGCTTCCATCTTTGCCCTTTTTGATCTCTAATTTTGCAGGAATATTATCCTGCAACACCTGTACATGTGAAATAATTCCAACCATTCCATTTGCCCTTTGAATGCTTGCAAGTACTTCCAGCGCATCTTCAATCGAATTCTGATCAAGAGAACCAAATCCTTCATCTACAAACATCGCATCCAGATGCGTTCCACTTCTTTGGGCTACCGTTGACATTCCAATCGAAAGCGCAAGTGAAACAAGGAATTTCTCGCCACCGGAAAGTGTCTTCACACTTCTTCCTTCATCTCCGTCACGGCTGTAACTGTCAAATACTTTCAGTTCCAGCCCTTTTTTGTTGGAGCCATGTCCCTTTTCATCTGAACGGAACAAACGATACCTTCCGCCATGCACCTTTTCCAGCATTTTGTTTGCTGCTACAATAACAGAAGAAAACATGACACCCAGTACATATCGTTGAAGTCCGATTCCTGTGTCACCTCGCAGATTTTTTGCAAGAGCAAAATCAGCCTCTGCCTGTTTCCATGAAGCTGCATACTGCTGCGCCAATTTTTCAAGCTGTTCTCTCTTTTCTGACTTCTGTTTCATCGCCAGATCCAGTCTTGCAAGGTTGGAAAAATATTCTTCCTTCTCTTCTTCCAACGCCTTTTGCGCCTCCTCTATTCTGCGTAGTTCCGGTTCATCTACTCCCTGAAGCATCTTTCGCTCTTTCTGCAATTCGTCACAAATATGTTTTATTTCAGCTTGATATTTTGCATAAATATCACGTATTCTCTGCATATCTTTCACAGGTAAGACCGCATTTTTCACCTCTTCTGGAGATGCAAATTCTGCTTCTTTCATTGTTTGTTCAAACAATTCTTTTTGATATTTCATCTTCTGTACAAGACTCTCTAATTCTGCAAGCCCCAAATTCCATTTTGTCTGAAGTTCTGCAAACTGCTCCCTCTTTTTTGTCGATACCATTTCCAAGTATTCCACTGTTTTTTGATATGATTCTAATTCTTTTTGATACTTGGTTAATATTGTATGAAGCTCTTGCAGACACGAAATCCCATCTACCAGATTGGCTCTGGCATTTTCAACCTCTGCCCTTGCAAAAACAAATCGTTTTTCCTGATCTGCGCAAATTGTTTCCTGCATCTCTTTTTCTTTCAGTGCAGCTTCTCTTTCTTTTTGCCTTTCGGAAAGATTCTGAAAGCAGACACTCATCTCCTGCTCTTTCTGCTTCACTTCAGCTTCTGACACATATACTTCCGGTTCCTTTGCCTTCGACGGATGGGAAGTGCTTCCACATACCGGACAGGCATCCCCGTCTTTCAGCCCTGCCGCCAGCGTTCCTGTAATCCCTGAAATATACCTCTGGGAATAAATGGTATAAACTTCGTAAGCCATCTGATATTTTTCTGTCGCCTGCTTAAGACTCTCATCTGCTTTTTTATATAAGAAATTTTTCTTTTCTTTCATTCGATCCTGTTTTTGAAAAACTTCCATTTCTCGTTCGAGACTCGCCTGCTTTTCACTCATCCCCTGATAAAAAGGACGCTTTTCCTCTAGCCGGATTATCTCTTCCTTCATCTGTTCCACTTGCGCCTTTTGCTCCAAATGCGTATTCAGCTTTCTTTTGGCCAGTTCTGCCTCATCCTTTACACGTGCAATCTCTTTTTCCAGAAGTGCCTGCCTCTTGTTCTTTTGCGCATATTCTTCTTTCACTTCCTCAAATGCTCTCAAAACAGGTCTTACCATTTCTGCCCGCTCTGCCTGCTGTAATCTTTGTTTTTGAATCTCAAACTGCTCTCTCTTTTTTTCTAATTCCTGAAGGCGGTTTTCCAACGCATGCATTGCCGCAAACTGCTTTCCAATCTCACGCTGCTCTTCAAGCTGCTTTTTTCTGGTATCATACTCGGCTTTCAGAAACTGTTCCTGCATCTTTTGCTTCCGTAATTGAAGCTCTGCAATCTGATTTTCAAATTCTTCCAGAGATTTGCACCCTTCTTCCTCCAGACGGACTTCTACCTGTTCTTTTATCTTCACCAGCCGACTTCGATTTTCAGCGGCATATTCATAAAAATAATTTGCAATCTTCTGCCATTTATTCACGCCAAAAATCGAAACTAAAATCTTTTCTTTTTCATCTGAATTTGACGTTAAAAGCTTCTCAAACTGCCCCTGGGGCAGGATGATTACCTGTCTGAACTGCTCATAATCCAATCCTAAAAGTTCTTTTGCCTTCGCATTGATGTCTTTCTCTTTACAGTTTTCAAAAATCGGTTCAAATATGCCCTCTTCATTTTTCAAATACACATTCTGAGATGAGGAAAGCTTCACCTTTTTGCACTCCAGCCTTCGTTCAAAGCGATATGTCTTCTGCATCAGTTCAAAATCGAATGAAACGTAAGTATCTGTTCCCCATTCGCTTTGCTTGCATCTCATCGCTTCAAGCTGGTCTCGCATGCCGCCGCTGCTCTTTCCAAACAGGGCAAACGTCATTGCATCTAAAATGGTAGTCTTTCCACTCCCCGTCTCTCCACAGATCAAAAAAATACCCTGCTTTGAAATCTTCTCGAAATCAATAATTTCTTCATTTTTATATGGACCAAATGCCTGAAACTTGATTATAAGTGGTCTCATCGTTCTTCTGCCTCCCTCTCATAATCTTTCAGCGCCCTTCCAAACATTTCTATGACATGGGCATCTGGCTCTACACTTACTACATCCTGAAAATAACGTCGAATTACATTCATCGGATCTTGCTCTTTTGTCTCAAGTTCTTCTATCGTCATGGTGATTTTGGCACCTTCCTGCTCAAAGCTTTTCCCACTTACTTCTAACAGATTTGGGTAGACTTCTCTAAGTGCTGAAATAACTTCTATTCCCACATGTACATCTTCCAGTTCAATTCTGACATATCCCTGACGTTCTCTTTCTGTGATCAGATCCGCCTGCAATAATTCATCGTATCTTCCCGTCAATGTCTTTCTTAGATGCAGTGGTTCCAGCTCTGCCACACTTCGTTCCATAGTATCCAAATCCAGAATGGTCACACTTTTGATCTGATTTTCTTCTTTTCCAAAGGAATATGGCATTGGTGTACCTGAATATCGGATATTTTCACCAATATCCTGTGCCCCATGGAGATGTCCAAGTGCCACATAATCAAACCCCCGAAATGGGCTTGTACCGATTGCCGCCGCACGCCCCACTTCTGCAGCACGATCACTCACTGAAGTTTCTGCATAAATAATAAATGAATGAGAAACCAATATATGTTTCTTTCCTTCCTGAAACTTATTACGCATCAGCGAACACACCAGATCATATCCCTCTTCCAGATTGTGAATTTCCTCTGCATATTCCGGAAAAACTGCTCTTACCTTTTCCAGTGTAAACCATGGCAGCAGATAGATTTCTGTATCGCCAATTACAACCGGTTCCAGTTTTCTTGTCAAAGAGCCCGAAATATAGAGTCCAGACTCTTCCAACAATCGATTGCAGGAGGCCAGACGCTCTGCTCCGTCATGATTTCCTGCCACCATGAAAACAGGAACTTTTAGCTCTGCGCATATGTGAGTCATTGCGCTATCATACAAAGCCATTGTTTCCGCAGACGCTATGCTGCGGTCAAACACGTCTCCCGCAATCAAAACTGCATCAACCTCTTTCTCTGCTATCATCTGATATATCTGTTGTAAAAAATACCTCTGATCCTCCTGAACATTCACACCCCGGAAACTAATTCCAAGATGCCAGTCCGATGTATGCAATAGCTTCATCTCTGCCTCCTGATTATTTTTTTTCTATATTATATACATAAAGTTCATGCAGCGCTCTCGTTGCTGCAATATACTTATATTGGTCATAAAATGAATTCCCCTGGTCGCCTCCAAGTATGAATACCTGGTCAAACTCCAGTCCTTTTGCAAGATAATATGTCGTCACAGTCATCCCTTTATGAAACTCTGAACTGTCACGGTCAATATAGGAAACATCCTCTCTCTTTTGTCTCAGAAAGCTATAGGCGGCTTCTGCTTCTTTTTCAGTCATTGTAAGAACCGCTGCCGTCTCATAAGCATCCTCACCAAGATTCACATCCGAAAGAACCTGCATAAGTGCATCCTGTTTCGAAAGGACCTCTCTTTCCTCTACCGGCTTTCCATGACGTTCCAAATATTTGATTCCTTCTATATTGGTAATTGCTGCTGCATATTCTGCAATTTCAATCGTGTTTCGGTAACTTTTGTTCATCTCAATCTTTCTTACATTCTTTCCAAAAAGTTTTGGCAAAAATGTAAGTACATCCTGAGGTACGTCATCGATCGTCTGCGCACGATCGCCTAATATTGTCATACTACACGAAAACAGATTTTGCAAAATCACATACTGCAAATAAGAATAATCCTGCATCTCATCGATTACCAAATGGCGGATGTCCTTATGCCTTTTCACCATACACAATCGATATTTCAGATAAAGCATTGGATACACATCTTCATACGCCAACACTCTCTGTTCTCTAGGCACATCCGGCAAAACTTCCCATCCATTCTCTTCCAGAATCCTGTTATAAATTTCGTAAACATCCATAGTATCATACATTCCCATAAACTTCTCGCGGATAATTACAGATTCCTCTTCCGAAATTGTGCGATTATACAAAGTTTCATATTCATCCACCACATATTCCATAACCGCTTCCATACGTGACAATAAAGGCAGTTCCGAAAACTTAAAATAAAACAGTTCCAAAATCTCATTTGCCGACTTTTTCATTCCACGGTACTCAAAATCCCGAAAATCCATCAGTTCATCTTCTAAAAGTACCAGAAAGCTCTCTACTGCTCCAATATAATCCATAGACTGTTTCCAACGATAACGTTCCTTTGCCGCTTCATCACAAAAGCGAATCTGATTTTCTATATAATGGTAGCGATCCTCACAGTCTGCAACCAGATCTTTCAATTCCTTATATGCAAACAAATCAAAACTCATCTCACGGATATGTTCTTCTCCAAGTTCCGGCAGGATATGCGATATATAATCTGAAAACACACTGTTCGGAGACAAAATTAGCACATTTGATGATTTCAATCGTTCTCTGTCATGATAGAGAAGATAGGCAATTCTATGAAGTGCCACCGAAGTCTTCCCACTCCCGGCCGCTCCTTGAATCACAAGGATTCGATCCTTTGTATTTCGGATAATTGCATTTTGCTCCTTCTGAATCGTACTGACAATATTCTTCAACTGTACGTCGCCCTTCATGCCAAGCTCATGCTTTAAAATATCATCGTCAATCTTCACATCGCTCTCGAACTCATAGATCATTTTGCCTCTGCGAATCTTGTATTGCCATTTTGACAGAATTTCACCTTCCATGAGTCCGCCTGGAGCTTCATAAGAAGCCGGTCCTTTATCATAGTCATAAAACAGCCCACTAACCGGTGCTCTCCAGTCATATACCAACGGAATACTGCCTGTCTTCTCTGCGAAGTTACCGATTCCTATATAAAAACATTCTCCCTCATCATCTCCGTCATACAAAAACTCTACACTACCAAAGAATGGAGAATCTTTCATCTTCTTCATTCGCTGATACATCTCCATATTCTGCTCATTTGCATTAATCTGAGTAAGTAGTGCTCTTCGATTATCAAAATCTTCGTATCCATACTGGTCCATCTCAGTATAGTTGTCCCAGTAATAATCATTCATTCCTTCAATGTCTTTCTGAACTTCCTGAATCGCAGCGCCCAGTTCTTTCATTCTCGTATTCAATTTTTTCGTAACAAGTTCCAGATGCTCTGTCCCTCTGCTCATACTTTAATCCCCTTTTATTCAAAACTCATCCTATAATTATATGAAAATTGCAGGGTTTATACAAGTAAAAAAGGAAGTTCCATATCATTTCGGAACTTCCTTTCTATTATTCTTCTAATATACTAATCTGTGTCATCTCTTTTGCAATATTCAGCGCATGGTCTCCAATACGCTCAAAATCGGTAAGCATCTCTGAGAACAAAATGCTGCTTTCGTCAGAACAGATTCCTTGCTGAATACGATTCAACATACCATTTCTGAATTCTTCTGTCATATCATCAATTTTTTGTTCTAATGCCGCAACCTTTTCATGCTTTTCCAATACATCAGTCTCTTCATGAAGCAAGCATCCCAATAATTGATCACATACACTCTGAATCTGAACCACTTCACTTACACTTTCATCTGATAACTTGATATTCTTTTCGCGAAGCATATAAGTGTAACCTGCTACATTGACAGCATGATCTCCAATACGTTCAATATTACTTGTGATCTTAAAATAGGAGTTGAAAATTCTACTACCATTTACCGTTCTTTCATGCGTAACCATTTTGGAAATATATTTTGAAATCTCCTTATTCAAGAAATCAATATATTCCTCTGTCTCATCTACCTGTGGCACCAAATCCGTTCTACGGTTCATAAAAGCCTCGAAACATGCAGATACGTTGCTTCTTGTCATCTCTAACATACGAGCGATTTCCATTTTTGTTGCAGTCATACTCATCGCAGAAACCCCAAGTTTGTCACTCTGGATGTTTTCCTGTTTGCGAATGTACATAAGTTTCAATCCAGTATCTGTCTCTCCTCTGTCTGGAAGAATCTTTTCAACCGCCATAGCAAGGAATGTGCCAAACGGAATCAAAAGCACTGTCGTTGCAATATTAAATACTGTATGTAAGTTGGCAATCTGCCCCGCAGGATTTCCAGGATTTGAATTTTGCATAGCGGTCAATAGTGGTGTATACATACATAAAATGGTAAAGAATGCTGTGCCGAGCACATTAAACAACACATGAATCAACATAGTTCTCTTTGCATTACGATTTGTACCAATGGAAGCCAGAAACGCTGTGATACATGTACCAATGTTCTGACCAAACAATACATATGCTGCTCCTGATAAAGCGATTACTCCGTTGTTTGCAAGTGTCTGTAAAATACCAATAGAAGCTGCTGAAGATTGAATTACTGCTGTAAAAATAGCACCAACTCCAATTCCTAAAAGTGGATTATCGAACTGGCTCAATAAATTAATAAAGGCCGGCTCATTCTGCAATGGTTTCATAGAGGAACTCATCATATTCATACCGATAAATAAGATACCGATCCCCGCAAAAATGTTTCCTACATAACGAAGCTTTTGATTCTTACAAAATACGATCAATGCAACCCCGGCAAAAGCAACCAATGGTGCGATCACGCCTACATTCAATGCGATCAACTGTCCTGTAATTGTCGTACCAATATTGGCACCCATGATGATCCATACAGCTTGTCTTAATGTCATCATACCCGAATTAACAAAGCCTACCACCATTACCGTGGTCGCTGAAGATGACTGAATCAACGCTGTAATAAGGGCACCAACTCCAATTCCTAAAAATCGGTTCGTTGTCAGTTTTTCCAGAATCTGCTTCATTTTGTTGCCGGCTGCAACTTCCAGCCCTGTGCTCATCATCTGCATTCCATATAAGAATAATGCAAGACCACCAAGCATCCCCATAATGTCTGTAAATTCCATAATTTTTCTCCTATGTCTGTTTCGTTTTTTAGTTGCGAAAAAACCCACTTCTAAGGTCACTTACAGTTTCCCTTAAAAGTGGGTCCAAGTTATTCTAACACGCAACAGACATTTTCGTCAATCGTTTAACAGACGGATTCGCGTGAATTCCATCCCACTCTTTCTTATGATTGGCTTTTATGATTCATTCTCTATATCAACGTTCATTTTATAGCCAATACATAATTCATTCTGAATGTATTTGTTGGCTCCTGGCTTTGAACCCATTTTCTTTCGAATATTTGCCATATTTACTTGTAATTTTTTCGTACTTCCTACGTCATCACTTCCCCAGACCGCCATAATGATTTCTGCATATGTAAGCACACGCCCTGCTTTTTTTGCAAGGAGTGATACAATATTGTATTCCGTCTGAGTCAGTTTTAATTCTCTCCCACTTATATATACTCTACGATTATCATAATCAATCTCTAAATCACCCGTTTGGAATTTCCCTTGTGCGAAATTACTGCTTCCTGCAAAAGGATTGCTGTTGCGCAGTGCAGTACGGATTCTAGCCTGCAGCTCTGCTGTTCCAAAAGGCTTTGTCACATAATCATTGGCTCCCAAATCCAGTGCATGTACTTTATCCATCTCGTCAAATCTAGCCGAAAGCACAATAATTGGTACTAATGCTTCCTCACGAATCTCTTTCAATAAGTCTAATCCATCCATATCCGGAAGTCCCAAATCAAGCAAAATCAGATCTGGACAGTGTGATTTGAACATCATTTTTCCCTGGATCGCATTTTCAGCCAAAAACACTTGATAATTATTTGCTGTAAGCAATGTTCGAATGAGGCTGCGAATATTTCCCTCATCTTCAATCAATAAAATCTTATATTTATTGTTACTCATCTACTTCATCCTCCTTATCCAGTGAAAAGCCTACTGTAGCTCCACCACCCATACGGTTTTTCATAAAAAACTTTCCACCATGTGCTTTTACAATTGATTCACAAACTGATAAACCAATTCCTATATGCTTATAAGAAAATCCGATTCCATCATCTGATACTTCAAAAATAGCACACTTATCCTTTAGTGTAACTCGTAATGATAAAACTGTCATTCCTTTTGCATGTTTTACAGCATTTTCCAGAAGATTCATAATTACCTGCTCGATTAGCACTGGATCCATCTGAATGAGTACAAATTCGTCTGGAAGATCTAACAGCACCTGCTTGTCTGGATATCTTTTTTGAAATTTTACCAATACACTGTCTATCAATTCCTCCAGAGCAATTGGCGTTTTCACAAGATGCATTCCCTGTCCATCAATTCTGGTAACTGACAATAAATTTTCAACCATATGTGTCAGCCACTCCGCATCCTGTCGGATTCCTTCTGCCAATTCAATATGTTGTTCTTTCGTCAATTTATCGTAGTTCTCAATGATAGTTGAACTTGAGCCATATATCGTCGTCAGCGGTGTACGAAGATCATGCGAAATCGCACGAAGCAGATTTGCACGGATCTTTTCTTTTTCACTGTCAGCCATCATCTTCTCATGTTTCCTAATCTTGGTTGTCAGTGCGCTGGTAATGAGTGTTACTGTCAGCATTATAATTGCCGAAAAAAAGTTGTCGCGGATTGTAAAATTAAATTTGAAATAAGGAAATGTGAATGCGTAATTTACCGCCAACACACTGACTAATGACGCCACGACTCCATATAAGTATCCATGTGTCAAAAGCGTAATAATAAATACCGACACCGTAAAAATTGCGGGTATTAAGTGTTGTGTTCCGACTGCATTCTGTACATTCAGACAAATAATCAAAGAAAAGCCGAGTATACCAACAGTAATCAGAACCTCATTAAAGTACTTTACAAATTTTTTCATATGAATCTCCGTTTCTGCTTTTCTCTTAGAATAGCAGATAAACGAAATAAATCAAATAGCAGACAAGCATAAGAATACCGCCTGTTCTTGTAAGTTTTTTTGTACGGAATACACATGCCCATAAAACTATACCTGCTAACATTGCAACAATACAATCGATTACAAAGTTTGACGCAAATACAACTGGTATAATAAGCGCTGATGTACCAACTACAAATAAAATATTGAAAATATTACTTCCTACAATATTTCCAATAGCAATGTCGGCTTTTCCTTTTTTAGCTGCAATAACCGAAGTAAACAGCTCTGGAAGCGAAGTTCCAAGTGCAACAATTGTTAATCCAATAAAACGTTCACTCATTCCAAACATTTCAGCAAGATTTGTGGCAGCATCTACTGTCACGTCACTTCCCCAAACGACTAATGCTAATCCCAAGATACCTTTGATAAGCATTTTCCAAATCGGATCATCCGATTCTTCAATCTCATCTGCCTGCATTTCTCCTCTTTTACACATAACAAACATGTATCCGAGATAAGCAATGAAGCAAACCCACATCAAGATACCTTCTACAAAACTGATTGTACCACCTGTGTAGCCCCATACCAAAAGTGCTAAAGTGGCTGCAAGCATAATTGGAATTTCATAGCGGATCGTCGTTCTTGCAACTGCAATAGAAGTGATCACAGATGCAATCCCTAAAATGATAAAAATATTAAGGATATTGCTCCCCACCACGTTTCCAACTGTGATGTCAGCATTTCCTTTTAATGCAGCTGTGATACTAACGGCTGCTTCTGGTGCACTTGTTCCCATTGCTACGATTGTTAGACCGATTACTAATTGTGGAATTCCAAATCTGTTTGCAACTCCTGAAGAACCGTCTACAAACCAGTCAGCGCCAAATACTAACAGCGCAAATCCAAGTGCAAGTAACAATAATTCAATAAACATCTTTTTTCCTCCTACATATATTAGAAATATTGTAGCGTGAAGTCTTTCGCAAATAAAAAAGACTTCATCGCATCAAAAAATGCGATAAAGTCTCGTTCTTTTTTCAGTATGCATCCCGGCTTTTCAGCGTGATGACGTTATGCATAACACTCTCTTTAAGTGCGAACTACTCCCTTGTATCAATTCGATTATATTGAAGAATGAAAGGAAGTGTCAACTAAGATTCAGTTAAGATATTTTTACTCTGCAAGCTGAGTAATGATTCCATTTGAATCTATTTGTATATTCGGAGACAGCATTTCCAGGAATGAATACACTTCTTCCTGCTCTTCTTTCGCAGCCAAATACTGTGTTGTGAAATTCGTTTGCAGACATGGTACGAATGACATTTCTTCTAAACCTTCCTGTGAAATGTGTAACTTTAAAACACCAGTGTATTTGGTCTCGTGATTGAACCAAAAATCTCCGAGACTATAAACAATTGGTTTTCCGTCTACGTATTCCATACCCTGAAGTACATGCGGATGGCCTCCAATTACAATATCGGCACCAGAGCTTAGGAATTCTCTTCCCCACCTTTCCTGATCTGCGTTGTAATAATTAGTATCTTCTGTTCCCCAGTGAATGTATGCGATTAAATAATCACATTCTTTCGAAGCTTCTAAAATCACCTGATTAAACTCTGTGGTATCATATGCTCTCAAAATTCCCGGTTCCTCTTCGGTTGCCTGTGGTGTATATTTGTTCTTTTCTCCATTCGAAGCCCCAACAAATCCAATTTTGATTCCATTCACAATAAAATATATCGGCCTTTTTGCTTCTTCTATATTCCTTCCGCCTCCCACATATGGAATTCCGGCTTTATCTAATAAATCAGTTGTATCCAAAAGCGCATCCTTTCCATAATCAAACACATGATTATTTGAAAGCGATACAATGTCTGTACCCATCTGCTTTAATAGTTCCATTCTTTCGGGATTTGCACGGAATGTATAATATTTGCCTTCAAGCGGCTCTCCGCGATCACTAATACAATATTCATGATTCAGATAAAAAATATCTGACTGATTTGTAATCTCCAATATTTCAGGTGAGATACATTGTTCTAAATCGTTTACTGTATCATAATGATCCAAAACAAATCCATCTTCTGCAAAACATAAATCACCTGCGATTGTAATTTCTGCTCCATTTTCTATAATTCCATCTCGTATGTAAATGCAATTCTGAACTGCTGTCTCAACATCGTTTAAAAGCCCGTGATACCTATCAGAAAGTACATATATACTCTCTCCCGTCAACTCATAAAGGTCAGAAGGTGTTAACACTCCATCTTCTGCCGCATTCATTACATTTTCTTTGATTTCTTCTGAATGATATTCAAAAAACCACTCCGAAAAAGTAGCCGTCTGCTTATTCTCAGTTGAAACCACCTTATCTCCGTACAAATGAGATACATAACATTCGTCTAAAATAGCCTTTGCACTTTCCAAACGTTTTATTTGTAATTCCTGTGCCGCCTTCTCTTTTGTCTCCTTCTCTACCGCTTCTTTTCTCCGTTTGTCAGACCACACTACACAAACACTTACGACGATTGCTATTACAATAGCAATCAATGCTCCGATCCTAATAGCTCTCTGTCTTCTTCTTTTTCGTCGTATTCTTTCACGACGTTTTCTTCTTTTGATTTCGTACTCGTCCATTTGTATTTCCTTTTATGTTTGTTTATCTCATCCACCAACAGCTCCAAAGTTACTTAAGGAGTTCTTCGCTCAAAGCCAATATCTGTGGCGCAATCTTTTCTCTTTGCTTTTTCATAATCACTTTGTAAATCGGATATGCCATTGCAAGAATTGCCATTCCGATCACTCCTATTATAACCCCAAGAACCAAAAAATCATCAGGCCCTACCATAACAAGACTCATCCCGCCTCCCATGATTAATGTTCCGATAACCCCCACTATAATAGAAGCAGTTGTCCCTATTCTTTCCACACTCTGGTCTAATCTTCTAAGTGTTTCCATTTTATCTTCTTCTTTGGGAATATATTTACTTCTGATTTTTTCTAATTCTTCCTGTCTCTTTGCCGAATAAGTATACTCAAATTTATTATCATTATTATTCATTTTTATTCTCCATTTTTATCTCTTTATTTACTTTGCGAATCATATGTACAGCAAGCATAAATACCGTCAAACATACAAATCCACCGGTCAACGAATTCATCATTCTGATAAACATCGACTGTCCAGTGCCAAACTCTGCCAAAAGTGCAGTCTGAAGCGACAACATCGAAGTTAGGGCACAGGCAAAAGATATCATCTTTGCTGCTGACAAGATTGGTCTTTCTAATTTTCTATATTTTACCAGATTCACAATTGCCATTGTAAAACAATAAAACGTATACGCAGCAGAAGCATAAATCAAAAATCCTGGATACGTAAACGATTTATTCTGCCAGATCATCTGAATCACAATCCCTGCAACTGCTATATTCAGCAGAAACATCCAATATCCACAATTACGGTAAACTTTTAATTCACGTTTTCTTTGCTCCGTTTTATTCGAACACTTTATACCATAATGCTCCCTTCTTATCAACCCAAAACGAATTAAGCTCAAAATAACATAGTAAACTGCTATAGCTCCACTCCAAAATGAACGAAAATAGATGCCTGCTGCAAATTTTAAGATTGCATATGCAACATTTATTGTAAAACCCACATACAAAGATATCTTTGCGCGCAGATGAGCCTCTGATAAATACTTGCCGCTATATTTGTTTGCATATAAACTATTTCTTAATTTTTTTATTAGTGAAGGCGTTTTTATAATTACAACAGTTAAAGTATATGCTGAAAAAGCATAGCCAGTATAGGTAATGATTTCATTCGCATCTTTATAACTAAAAACATATATCAAAAGTATTGCTGATACAATCACCATAATAAAGGTAAGTAACGTATTAGGGAACAAGATTTTTCTTCCTATTTCTTTCCATCTGGCTGCTTTATTACTCATTTTACACTATCCTCCAGACGAACGCAAAATGTGGTACCTTTTCCCAGAGTACTTTGTACGCTGATGTCTCCGCCCACAATATCGATTACTTTTTTTACAAGTGCAAGCCCGAGACCATTTCCCTGTGTCGCATGAGATGTATCTCCTTGATAAAAACGTTCAAAAATATGTTTTCCTACCTCTGGACTAATTCCACATCCTTTATCGCTGACAATCACAAAAATCTTGCCTTCTTCTCGCTTTACACTGACATAGACTCTTCCATCTTTGTCACTAAACTTAATCGCATTGGAAAAGAGATTGTTCCAGACAAGGCTAAGGAGTTCTTCGTCTTCACAAACTATAACATCCTCTTCCAATTCTGTTTCGATCTCAAGATTTTTCTGCTCCCACGATTGTTCAAATCCAAGAAGACATTCACAAATCTGTTCTGTTAAATTGTATTCTTTTTTGTCTGGATAAATCTGTTGATTCTCCAAACGATTCAATCTCAAAATATTGGTAATCAGGCTTGATAATCTTCTGGTTTGTTCTGTAATTGCTTTTGCGTACTCGATTCGCTTGGATTCTGATAAATCCGGACTCTGCAGCATCGTCCCATAATTTTGAATTACAGAAAGCGGTGTCTTAAACTCATGGGAAACATTGGAAACAAAATCTGTACGAAGTGTTTCTACACTTCCAAGTTCTGCCGTCATCTCATTCAATCCCTTTATAATGGAATCAAATTCATTTGTACTATTTTCCCCTTTAATATATGGAATACGTACCTTAAAATCACCTGCAACGATTTTATTCATTCCTTCAAGAATTCGGTTCACAGGTCGTGAAACCATCCACATACGACGTATTATATCAAAAACACAGAAAAGCACTGTCTGAAACAGGATATTATAAAATGTAATTGGCGCTGCTGCTCTGATTTCCTCTTCATCCATTTGCATCCCATTCATAAACAAATAGAAGTTGCAGGTTATTACAAACGCAATCAATAAAAAGAATACTTCAAAATGTTGAATCGCATCTCCCAGCATTCTCCGTTTATGCTGTTTTGTATCATGCATCACTTAATCACCGCCTTGTATCCCAAACCATGCACCGTAACGATCTCAAATTCATCACATTCTGAGAACTTGTCTCTGATCTTCGTCATATATACGTCAACAGTACGAGTGCTCGATGTGGAGTCTGCATCTAATTTCAGACTTCCTATTTCAAGTTTCTTACTGGTAGCAATCCTTGCTCTTCGAAGAAGCGCTTCAATACGCCACAATAATTCTTCTAGATCGATTGGTTTTATCATATAATCATCAATTCCTACTCGGAATCCTTTTCTTTTTGCCTCAAAATCGTCCCTTGCTGTCATGAAGAGAATCGGAATTTCTTTATCTGTTTCACGAATCGTCTCTGCAAACTCAAATCCATCAATCCCAGGCATCATAATATCAGAAATAACGAGATCAAACTTATTTTCATACATCGCATCATAAGCATCCATTACTTCCAAAACGCCTGTCGCTTCATATCCTTTTCCACCTAAAAATGTACATACAGTCTGATTTAATGCTTTATCATCTTCTACCACTAATATTTGAAACATTCCATAGTCCTCCTTATTATCTTCACGAGTATAACAGTCATTTGTTTACAAATTGTTAACGTTTTGGCAGATTCTTAAGAAACCTTTCAGAAATCTTTCGATTTTTCTTAATCGTACGTTAACGGTATCTTTTTTTCCATATTTTATAATGTGCACATCAAAAAGAAAAGGATTTGATACAATGTTTGATATTTTTGCTTCTCCAGAAGCACTTCAGGAATACTTATTACACTTCGGCATGATTGCACCACTCATATTTATGGTCATTCAGATTTCACAGGTTGTTTTTCCAATCATTCCAGGAGGACTCACCTGCGTAGCAGGCGTCCTTTGCTTCGGACCATTCTGGGGTTTTGTCTACAACTACATCAGTATTGGAATTGGCTCCTGTATCAATTTCTTATTGATCCGGAAATATGGAAAGCCACTTTTAGTACGGCTTTCTTCGCCTAAACTTTACGACAAATATGTTGGATGGCTTGATAAAGGTGAACATTTTGACAAGTTATTTGCCATTGCTATTTTTTTGCCGGTTGCTCCCGATGATTTTCTGTGCATGCTGGCCGGACTCACAAAAATGACTTTTCAAAAATTCGTAACAATTATAGCACTTTGCAAACCATGCTCTATTTTTATGTACAGCGTTGGATTATCCACACTTTTAACAGAAGCAATGAAATATTTTATCCAATAATATACGAGGGGGATTCTCAATGAAAATACTAATTACAACAGATGCATATGATGCAATGATTAACGGTGTCGCAATTTCTGTCAAAACTTTATATTCTGCACTGACTGAGAGTGGCAATGATGTACGGATTCTCACATTATCCCAGACACACCAGTCCCATAAAAATGAAAATGTATATTATATCGGTTCCGTTCCTATTAAAATATATCCCGATGCACGTGCAGCACTCTCTTTCCATAACGATTTACTGGATGAGATTGTCGAATGGAAGCCTGATATTATTCACTCTCAATGTGAATTTTTTACATTTATTTTTGCCAGACGTCTTTCACGCATATTAAACATTCCAATTGTTCATACTTATCATACCCTGTATGAATATTACACACATTATTTTTGCCCGAGTCCGAAACTCGGACGAAAGATTGTTGCAATGGGCTCTAAATTCATCTGCAAACGCACAGATGCTGTGATCGCACCTACCCTGAAAACTGCAGATATTCTGGCTGGCTATGGCGTCAAAACACCGATGAGCATTATTCCAACAGGCCTTTCTCTGGACAGATTCCAGGAAAAAACAAATTCCATAAAACCAGATATGCTTCGAAAACAACTTGGGATTCCAGAAAATGTTCCGGTTCTTTTGACACTGGGACGAGTTGCTCGTGAAAAGAATATCGATTTCTTTATTCATCAAATGGCAGATTCCAAGATGCGAAGCCAGAATGCACACCTTGTAATTGTCGGAGACGGACCCGACCGTGAACGTCTGGAAAGTATGGTGCACCATCTGCATCTGAAAGACGTTGTACATTTTACCGGTATGGTAAAGCCTGAAGAAGTAGGAATGTATTACCGAATTGGTGATGTATTTGTCTCTGCCTCACAAAGCGAAACGCAAGGCCTAACCTACATAGAAGCGATGGCATGCGGTCTTCCACTCTTATGCCTGCAGGATATCTGTCTGAATTCTGTTTTGACGCCTGGTAAAAATGGTTACGCATTTGAATCTGACCTTGATTTCTTTGACAGCTTTTCAAAGATTTTTCAATCCAGAGAGCATCTGAGATTACTCTCTTCCAATGCGTATCAGACTGCATACTATTTCAGCAAAGAAATGTTTGCACACCGTGCAATACAACTATACAAAGATGTGATCATAGAGAGAGGAGTGAACGAAAAATGTACACGATTCGCATGTATTCCAAAGCGGATATGACTAAAGGGCACGGAGTTTTAAGTGCTCACGATGAACAGGTTTCGCTTGTCAAAAATTATTTAAAGAAAAATTTTAAAGTGGTAGAACAAGGATGTGAAGTTTGTGATATCAACCATTATCACACCATCAATCCGGAATTTTTGTTTTCTGTCTTTCATGGCAGAAAAAATGACACACACAACGTAGGTTATGTACACTTTGTTCCCGAAACTCTGGAAAACAGTATTCGGCTTCCAAAGCCAATTCAATGGCTTTATTACAAATATGTACTCTTTTTCTACCGGCGAATGGACAGTCTTGTGACTGTGAATCCATACTTTATTGATTTGTTGGAAGAAAAATATCATATTCCAAGAAGCAAAGTGACCTATATTCCAAATGTAGTTTCTTCTAAACATTTTTATCCAATGAGTTGGTTTGAAAAAGCAAAAGCAAGAGAGCAGTTTCATCTTCCCCAAAATGCTTTTATCGTACTTTGCGCAGGTCAACTCCAGAAACGTAAAGGTGTAATGGACTTTATTGAAATCGCAAAAAATATGCCAGATTTCCATTTCGTATGGGCAGGTGACTTCTCCTTTGGAAAAATCTCTCAGGATTATTCTCAGATAAAAGAAATCGTGGCCAATCCACCAAAGAATGTGACCTTCCTTGGTCTGATTGACCACGACAAAATGAATCTTCTATATAATGCATGTAATCTCATGCTGCTTCCTTCTTATGAAGAGCTGTTCCCAATGACAGTTCTGGAAGCAATGAGCTGTCAGATTCCGGTTCTAGTACGTAAACTGGATATTTACGATAATATCTTATTCGACTATGTTCAGTATGCAGAAACTACGGCCGAATTCATATCCTGCATTCAAAAATTGTCGACGGATTTAGGGTTCTATGACCATTGCTGTGAATGCTCCAAAAAAGGAAGTGAAAAATATAGCGAAGATGCCGTCGCATTTGCATGGCAATCTTACTACTTCTATCTTATGAATAAGCGTGCCTAGGGATGAATGATGCGAGATACAATTTCATTTGCTTTGGCATAGATCTCTTCTGCCGGCGTACCAATGTAAAAGTTCCCATCTTCATAAAGAATCTTTCCGTTTATCATTGTCATCTTAACATTCTGCTTGCTGCCGCTGTATACGATATTCTTGGGAATATTGTGCAGTGGCTGCATATTTGGCTGGTTCAGATCAATCATTATCAGATCTGCCAATTTTCCTTCTGCTAAAACGTCTGCCCCAATAAGTCCCATAGCGTGAGCACCCTCTACCGTTGCCATGCGAAGTACCTTGTCTGCACCCACTGCTGCCGCATCTTGCGTCTTTAATTTTGCTAATCCCGTTACCAGAAACATTTCGCGAAACATATCAAGACAATTGTTGCTAGCAGGCCCGTCTGTGCCGATTGCAACAGGAATCCCCTTATCCAACATATCCTGAATCCGCGGAATTCCACTTGCAAGCTTCATATTCGAAGATGGATTCGTTACCACATAAATATTTTTCTTTTTTAAGATATCCAGGTCTTCCTCTGTCATATGAATACAGTGGAAATGCGCACCTCCATATTCTAACATTCCCAATTTTTCAAACAGAGCTGTCGGTGTCATACCATACCTTTCTATACATCCCTCTACTTCCGATGCACTTTCTGAACTGTGCATATATACAGGCGCCTGAAATTTGCGCGACATATCTGCTATTCTTTCTAACTTATCCAGAGAAGATGTATATTCTGCATGAAAACCAAGTTCAAATCTGACCAATTCGTCTTTTGCCGCATATTTCTGATACCATACTTCCATCTCTTCCGGCGACTGTACAAAATCATTCAGCGCACCACAGATGACGGTACGAAAACCGCAGTCCATAGAAGCCTGCGCCATCGTATCAGGCGCAAGATACATATCCAGATTGGCAGTAATCCCACTGGTCAGATATTCCAGAATCGCCAATTTCGACAGATGATAGATATCTTCGGCAGTTATTTTAGCCTCCATCGGAAAAACCTGCTTATTCAGCCAATCCAGGAGAGGCAGATCATCTGCATAAGAGCGCAAGAAAGTCATAGCCGAGTGTGTGTGGGCATTCTTAAACCCTGGCATGATTACATTTTTCTTTGCATCAATTACCCGATCCCATAATGTATTTACCAGAATCGGATTATCTTTTTTTAATTCTGGTCCGACGTACGAGATTCGATTGCCCCTAATATGGACCTCTCCTTCAAAAAGGGGCATATCCTCTTCCATCGTTAAAATTCTTGCATGATAAATACGAATATTCATAATCTCTTCCTTACATCGCTTTGTATATATTCACAATCGCCTCTGTTACCAATTCTTTAAACTGCCCGGATACACGGTCTGCTGTTTCCTGCACTTCTTCATGGCTAAGCGGCTGGTCCATCATGCCGCAGGCAAGATTTGAAATACATGAGATTCCACACACTTTCATTCCCATATGATTTGCTGCAACTGCTTCTGCTGCTGTACTCATACCGGCTGCATCTGCTCCCAGAATTCTACACATCTTTACTTCCTGCGGTGTCTCAAAGTTTGGTCCTGTTAGCTGAATATATACCCCTTCCTGCAATTTGATCCTAAGCGCATTCGCAGAATCACGGATAATCTGCTGCAGATCTTTTTTATAAATCTCACTCATGTCAGGAAATCTTGTTCCAAGCTCATCAATATTTGGTCCGATCAGCGGAGATGGCACAAAATTCATAATATGATCTGTGATCATCATAAAATCGCCAGCGAAAAAATCATAATTAATTCCACCCGCCGCATTTGTTAAAAACAACACTTTTGCACCCATCAATTTCATCAGACGTGTTGGCAACACAACATCTGTCATAGGATATCCTTCATAATAATGCACACGCCCCTGCATACATACTACTGGTACTCCTTTTACATATCCAAAGATAAAGCGGCCTTTATGCCCTGGAACAGTAGATACTGGAAATCCCTCTATCTCCTGATAGTCCAAAGTAGCTGCAATCTGGATGCTTTCCGCATAGTCTCCAAGTCCAGAACCAAGTACCAGTGCAATCTCTGGTTTGAAATCAATCTTTGCCCTTACGCTTTCATAACATTTCATCAATTTTTCATATACTGGATTCATAATCTTCCCCCTTATTTATTTAACAATAGGACAGCATATACATGCTGCCCTATCTTTTGTTTGATTCATTATAAGTTTGCTTTGATTTTTTCGATCATTTCAGCATATTCTTCCTCTGTCAGATATACTCTGTCAGGATTCATCGCAAATACGCCGCCCCATTCAAATTCGTCTCTGTATTTTGGTACTAAATGAAAATGTAAGTGACATCCTGTATCTCCATATGCGCCATAGTTCACTTTTACAGGGTTAAATGCTTTATGAAGTGCCTTTGCTGCTTTGTCAACGTCTGCAAAGAATTTGTTTCTTTCTTCTTCACTGATATTCACAATCTCACTTACGTGATCTTTGTATGCAACTATTACACGTCCCGGGTGACTTTGTTCTTTAAAAAGAATCAACTGACTTACTTCAAGGTCACAGATTTTAATTCCGAATTTTGCTAATAACTCTCCACCTTAACAATATCCACAATTTTGCATAATAATATACCTCCGTCCCGCAAAACTTTTCTGATAAATATATTATAACAGAAAAGGACTACCATCTTCTACCATTGTTTTCAATCTGTCATATTCTTTTTGCAGAATTTTTCTTCCCTCATCCGTTATAATATAACTCTTCCGACACCCATCCGATGGTACACGTCTTATGAGCCCTCCCTCTTCAAATCTTGCCAACATTGCATACAATGTACCGGGACCGACTGTCACTCTCCCATGAGACAATTCTTTCACTTTCTCCATAATATCCACACCACAACATTCCTGAAGAAGCGCCATCAGAATATAATACATCGGTTCTGTCAGCGTTTGTAATTGTTCTCTTGCCATATATTCACCTACCTCAAATCCAATCTGTCACGAATGATTTGAATTTCTTCCTGCGTCAAATCTGCCGTGTCTCCAAATCGTACTACTTTATCCTGATATTTTACAATATAAAGATAATTTTCACCACTGGCTGCTTCTTCTGCTCCCCAAGCTTCTGTCTGATCCTGTGGCTCCCCATACAGATGTTTTTCAAGATAGTTATATACACAATCTAACACCCAGTCATTCTCACTTTCATATATCATATAAGAGAGTATGTCTGAGCCATTTCTAGGATATATGCTCGACTTCACATCCTGATAAGTAATATCATATCTTTTTATCGTTCCCGCTCTGCTGCTTACCTGCAAATATCCAGCTTTTTCAAATTCGCCCTCTACTTCCATATAGTCTTCCCGTACCAGTGGGCACTCCTCTTTCATAAGTACTCTCTCCTCCTGCATATCCATCGGGGAAATCAGAGATACATCCAAAATCTGAATCAGAAGAAATACCAAAGCACACCGAAATGCTCTGTAACATTCATATCTTTTATCTTCTCTTTTCCATTGGAATCTGACTTTCGAAATTTCTTCCAATATACGCATTGTCAGGTCAACTCCAAACAGTAAAGGAATTGTCACAGCTGCTTGGTATTGTCTGTGATACAGAAAAATCAATGTAATCAGTATCTCACACACACCTTTCCCAAGGAGCTGTGTTTTACTTGTTATGAGAAATAGATTCTCCTTCTTCCCAAAATATATCTCTTTGCCATTTTCCAGTTTCTTTATCTTATTCTGTTTCCAAATAAACATGCTGATCAGATATGATATATCAAACACACACCCCATTAACAAAATAATGGTTGACCAAAACATTCCCTTCTGAAACAGCCATACTTCCGGATTATTCCAAAAAAAATACATGCGCATAAGAAACAAAAGTCCAAAAAAAACTGTCCATATTGTCCGTTCTTTTCTTTCCACTTTGACAATGTTTTTCAGGCGTTCCTCTGCTTCCAGAACAGGAACTGCATCTTCTTTGAGCTTCTTAAAAATGTAGATATTGTCTTTCTTAGCAAGAAGAAGCCACCCTGCAAATGCACAATATTCCGCAAATTCCTTTTCATCTTGAAGTAATCTAGTGGTTGTTTTATCTTGATCTTTTTTGTTCTCTGGAATTACTTCCACTGAATATTCTGTTTCCTGCGGCTTTCCTTTTTCAAAGACAAGTCCTAATTTCCACTCTTTAAAATGCCAGCCTTGCATTGCCATATGATTCAGGAATACAGCAAAATCATCACATTCTGTATAATCAAAACTTCTGTAAATCGTCTTCTTCATGCGTCATCCTCCTTTCAATATCGAGTATCGATATTTCTACTTTCATTGTAATATCGACACTCGATATTGTCAATCAATGTACTTCCATTTTTATAAAAAAAGGAACCCATCACATCAAATGTGGTTGAGTTCCTTTTTACATCCCAATCTTCTATTTACTTTTCAATCATGGCTTTGGCATATGCCACTAATTTATCTTTTTCTTCTTCTGGCATATTGCGGTATGTCTCTAATAACACATAGTCCTGCGAGGCTTTATCAACAATCACATATTCTGCTTTTTTCGCTCCGCCGCCTTCTGTCTCTGTCAGCAATTCATATGGAGAAATCTCCAGAACATCACAAATCACCATAATCTTATCTGATGCAGGATTTGTCTTTTTTGTTTTCCAATCACTAATCGTACTTTGAGAAATACCTGTATGAATCGAGAATTCTTTCTGTGACATTCCTCTCTCTTTTAACATTCCAAAAATACGTTCACTAATAATCATGGTTGCTCCCTCTTTCATTGTACTTCGCTCATTCCATCCTATACAAATGGTAATGGACGGCTCTTCGCCGTGTATTCCGAAACCTGAATTTTTATCACACTTACAATGGAAACCAGCTTATCCTGGAATGTGAAGTCCTGACCTGTCTGTGATTTCATAAAAACAGACATAATCTGCTTTTTCTCCTCTGCATCCTCTATAATCTCGGCACGCCCTCTTCCCATAATCGACGAATATGAAGTTCCGTACTGGCATGCAACCTTTCCTTCGAATGGAATCACATCACAATCCATCTCGAAAAATACTTTTGGATTCGCTTTGATCAAATCAAGCTTGTGTCCGGCTGTTGCGGCATGAAGATAAAGTGTCAGGTTATCTTCCTCCATCGTATATCCATAATTCATGGCAACTACATAAGGCTCATCTCCGTCTACGAGACCAAGATGCAGCACTTTGCATTTATCAAGAATGCGGATAATCTCCTTCTGATCTGTCACTTCTAATTCACGTCTTGTCATTCCTTTTTTCATGTGTAAGTCCTCTTTTCAGCAATTCTGAATATAGTATAACAAATCCAAAATGTTTTGTAACTAAGAATTTCGCATGGTTTGTAAATTAGCTACAAACCATGCCTCCGTTTCTCAAATAAAATTCGACCCTTTCCTCTTTTGACAGAGCTCTATTGGAAAGATTCTCTCGGTACACTGTCACTCGTTTTTTCTGAATATCCTCCCTTTCTTTTGCCCACTTTTTAGGACGATCTGCAACATAAAAAATATTTATGACCATCCCTTTTTCCTCTTTTGTAAGAGTGCAATAATAAGCTACCGCTTTATGCTCTATCTCAAAATTTCTGATATGTTTCTCAATAAGTCGATCCTGCAGCTGCTTACATCCGCCATTCCCTTGACTCATATATAACTTTCTATCTTTCGCAAATGTCTCCGACACTTCTTGTAAAAGTCCAGCATGTATCAAAAGCTTCAATCTTACATAAGCCTCCGCCACTAGTTCCATTTTGCCTTCGTCATTGTCTTTCGGAAGATCCTCTGCAAAAATCTTTTCGACCTTTATAGTTTCTTTGAGATGTTGTTTTTCTTTCTGGAAATTCGAATGACAAAGGTTCCCTTGATTTTCTAAAAACAGATCTACCGCTTGTCTTACTCCAAGGCTTCCTTTGATTGTCGAACTCTCATTCTCTGTAATCCATGCAATCTCATCAATCGCCCCATCGCAGATGACAAGTTTATTTTTATCAATCTTTACGCTACATTTTCTCTTCTCCTGCATAGCAAATCCACTTTTTCCAGGCTGCAGCCACATCGATGTTGCCCAGATACCTTTCTCATTCAAGTTCACTCCCTGATATAAAGGTACCTCTATTTCCAACTCTTTTAACATCTTATCAATCTCAATAAAATATGTATTCTGCATTTTCGTAAATCTTGCCGGACGATAAACATATTTTCCGTCCGCCCAAATCAATACCATACATGAATCCACATTGATTGATGTATAAAGAATCTTATTATCTCCAAAACAAATACAGCATGGCGATGCATCCTTTTTCGTTTTTGGAATCAAAAACATGTGAAATTCTCTCTTCTCTTCCGGAATCATAATTGCTTTCCTGCTATTTCCAACTAAATACAACGAGCAGACAGCTTTTGGATTTTTATACTTTGCTTCTGCACACAAAACTTCTTCTATGTAATCCGGTACATTTGCTTTTACAGCCAAAAGTCGCTTTACATCCTTTTCGCTCAAGAATCCTTCCGACCATTTGATATCAGAAAGTAATCTTAAAATCTCTTCCTGGCTCCAGCTTTTTGCCAATTCAAAAATATACTCGCTTGAAATCAATGGAAACACAAATTCTTTTCTTCCATATTTCTCCGCAACCTTAAGCATATCTCGCTCTGAAACCAGACTGCTGATTTTTCGAACCTCTACATTCATCTCCTGCAAATCTGTCAAAATCTGTTTTGTTCCCTTGTGCAATGCTCCTGCAATTTCATAAATTCTTGCTGACATATTCATTTCCTCCATGTAAATCATTCACTGTGTTACTGAGTTACTGACTACCATATTCAATTTTCAATGTACGTTTATTAAATCGTGAGACCTACTATAGCAAAAAAGAATCACTTTGCATATGAACTACAAGTTGATTGCAATTTCAATATGCTCAGTGATTCTTTTATAAAATTCTTTGATACATTTGATAAAGTTCTTCCATTGCCTCCGTAGAATGCGCATCAAGTCCATAGATTGTCGGAAGACTATCCGGAACATTCTCCCAAAACTCTGGTCGATACAGATAACCACTTTTCATTGAAGAAATATTATGTTCCAAAATAATACCGGTTTCTTCTGCCGCTCTGACGATTCTTTGTGCCATTTTCTCTGCTTCATCGTCCCACTGCCCAACACGATCCATAAACCGATCCGGATGAGCAACAACTTTGAAAAACCCTGATTTTATGCCTTGAATTGTAGCTTTCGCAAAACCTAAAAGTTCTGCTTTTTTGTTCACATCAGTATGCCCAAAACTTCCATCCTCATGCTCGTAGATATGCTGCCCCAGAATCAGCAAATCCAAATTGCCACTATCCAAAAGCTCCTTGTAATACCAATGATAGCTTGGAAAATACTCTGCTTCAAGACCAATCAGAATCTCTATTTTATCTTTGTACTCTTCTCTCAATTGTTTTAATGTGGATATGTATTCTGGCAAAATCTCATAGTCCATACGCCAAGGCAACAGATTTCCCGGAAATGGACAATGGTCTGTGAATACAATCCGATTTGCACCAAGGGAAATTGCCTTTTCTATATAGGCAACATCCGGTTCCGGTGATGCGTGACCACAGCGGTAAGTATGGATATGGAAGAGGGTGGATATATCGTGGTTCATGATTTTTTACTCCTTGTGTTTTATCATTTATTTCTTATTACGAAGTTTCTATTAAGTCTTCTTTGTGAATAATTCTTGAGCAGAGATTTCGAACATTCTTTTTGCATTTTCTTCCGTCACATCTTCCACGTCTTTCTCGCTGACTCCTTTTATCTTTGCAACCGTCTCGCAGATCACTTTCAGACTTTCCGATGTGTTTCTTTTGCCTTCCATACCCACCGGTCTTACGAATGGACTGTCCGTTTCAAGCAATATTTCTTTCAATGGAATCTTTCTTACTGCTTCCCTCGTTTCCTCCATACCTTCTCGTGTGATCATTCCACCGATTCCAATCTTAAATCCTCTTTCTACATACGCATTTGCCACATCATAGCTTCCGTTAAAACAGTGTATGACGCCGCGCATGCCATCATACCTACATGCATCCAATATTTGAAGGGCATCTTTATGTGCATCACCTCTAACATGAAGTACAACTGGCAGTCCTGACTCTTTTGCAATCTCTAAAGAAATACGAAACCATTTCTTTTGTCGCTTCCTCCTTTTTTCAATGTCTATCAAAAGAGCATTTTCACCAGACTGCTCCAGACGAAAATAATCCAGTCCGGTCTCCCCAATCGCCTTCACTTTATTATTTTGAGCCCACATAAAAAGCTTTTCCTTGTATTGTTCATCCTTTTCTTCATTTATCTCAACTGTATTAGGATGAATCCCAATTGCGTAGTAAATCCATGGGTATTTTTCAAAAACTCCCATCATCTTTTCATTTGTGTCAAATCCGATAGCTGCATTTAAGCAATAATTCAATCCGGTTTCGTGCATTTTTTCTAACAATTCGTTTCTATCGTTATGAAAACTTTCATGATCATAATGTACATGACTGTCAAACATCTCTATTTCTCCTTTGTTTCTATCATATTTATATTATATACTCCGAACAGAAAAAATTTTTTTATTTTTCTAATTTAACCACCATATTGCCAAATTCAAGTAAGCAGCAAATGTTAACCAGAGCAAATACGGGATGTTTATAATCGCAGCTCTTTTGTCAATTTTCCAAAATGTAAGTATCATCAGCAGAACAAGTATCCATAATATTAGAATCCATACGAATGAGAACAAGTACCACTCAAAATTAAAGAAAAAAGTGGGCCATAGAAAATTGACTGCCAACTGATACCAGTATAGCATGAGCGCTTTTTCTGTTTTTGCTTTTCCTGCGTTACTTGTAATTATGAGATAAGATGAAATTCCCATTAATATGTAGAGCACTGTCCACACGATTGGGAACACGATGGATGGCGGAGCAAGCTCTGGTTTTACCAGCATTCCATAAGTTTCCATTCCATCTTTTGTGATGAGCGCAGCAACGATTCCTGCCAAAAGCGGCACTAAAATACATTGCAACAGCAGCAAACGATTTCCTTTCATATACATCCTCCAGACCTAAAAAACTACTATCAGTATATGAATAAAAACGGTTTTGCATTCGCATACTATGTTTAAAATTGTAAAGGAGAATTTGTCATGGAAAATAGAGACTCTATTCATTTACTGAAAGAATGTGATTCTGGCACAAAGATGGCTATTATTTCTATTGATGACGTAATCGATAATGTAGAAAATGCCAAACTTCGTCAGCTTTTAATTGAATCCAAAGATCATCATAAGAAACTTCTGAAAGAAATCCATTCGTTATTAGATCAGCTTGGCAGTCAGGAAAAAGATCCTGGCACAATGGCTACACTCATGTCCTGGGTGAAAACAAATTCAAAACTCATTATGAATGACGACGATACCGTGATTGCAGACCTTATGACAGAAGGCTGCGATATGGGCGTGAAATCCTTAAATAAATATCTAAATCAGTACCCAAATGCCAACCAAGAAGTGAAAGATATTTGTAACCGACTTATTTCTCTCGAAGATACCTTGCGAGAAAAGCTCCAAACATATCTATAGAGACCTGCCGAAATTTTTTTCAATTAAAACGGGCTACAGATTCCTTGTGAAATCTGTAGCCCTACATACTTGAAGTGCAAATAAACACTTAACTCTGATTTTATGAAACGAGTGCTTTTCCGAGTGCTTCACAGTTTTCCACTCCTTCTGCATCTGGAGCATCGTTGCACATCACGCCTTCTGAAACAAGTTCCATGTTTCCAGCTTTGCATCTGTCTTCCCAGTCGCGCATCCATTCACCATCGCCCCAGCCATATGAACCGAAAATCCCTACTTTCTTTCCTGCAAGTTTTGCTTCACAATCTGTGAACATTGGATCAAATTCTGATTCTTCTAACACTTCTGCTCCCATTGCAGGGCATCCAAATGCGATTGCATCAAATGCATCTACCTGATCTGCTGAAAATTCTGAAGCAGTAAGCATTGTAACTTCTGCTCCTGCTGCCTTTGCTCCATCTGCAACAGCGTTTGCCATTGCTTCTGTATTTCCTGTCCCACTCCAATAAACTACTGCGATTTTGCTCATAATTATCAAATCCTTTCTTATTTTTAATCTATTATTCCCATTTTTGCCGTTTTGTTCTTATGTATCGCGGCTGATTTATGCCAATACCTTTATGCCGCGACTGTCATCTGTGTAATCGTTCTTCCCTCCATAAAAACTCTTGAATACACTTCCGTACACTTTCGGAATTTTGCAAACAATTGACGAGTTTCACATTCATTACTATAAACTTTCCAAACGCCACAATGTTTACAGTTCTTTCCTCCATGCTCTATGAAGCCCAGTACATCCTCTAATGGAATAGTCTACAATCATTCTCTCCAGCATCGCTATCCCCCCTATTACTTGTTACTACATACGTATGTTAGTTAGTTGCTTCTAACCGCATCTCAAATTTTTTGCACTCTGCGCAGGCTGTGCACAAAGTGCATTTCATTTGATCATTTGTACAATAAGCATTAGTTAGTCTTTACTAACTACAGTTACAGTAACATAACTCCGTAGATATGTCAACACTATTTTTATATTTTAAAGACTTATCCTCTCGCCATTTCTACAAATCTTTCTCATTGTTCCATTTTTTATCTCATATATTTCACCATATAATATTTTCTTTCCATTTTCCTCCACCGCATAGCTGCCATCGACAAATGCATAGAATTTTCTTCCAACGCTGTCCTCAAATGCAATCTCTTCAAAGAGTCTTCTCCCATCCAAAACCCAGTCTTTCACCATTTGATAGTGCGGACACATATTCATATCCGTAAGCCCAAGCCCAGTGGGAAATCTATCATATTCAGGATCTATAGACTCTCCCGGATTTTCAGGAAGAGAATATACCATCTTTGCAGCATTCATGGAACCGGCACTAATTCCCATTACAACACCGCTAAAACTTTTTATCTTTTCTGGAAGACCAATTCTTTTGAAGAAAGCATTTTGGGTAGGCACGTGTCCTCCTACCAGAATGATCATATTGCTTTCGGTTAGCATTTCGTCAATCTTGTTTTCGTTTCGTTCATCACACATATACATTTCTTCAAACTGCATCTCATGATAAGCAAATACTTCCCAATATTCCTGTCTGATACGGTCATTAAATTCATATGCCCAGGGATCAGCACAGATCATCAGACATTTTGTACCTCTCCTAAAGTATTGCTTGATGTTTTTTAGAAAATCATTTTCTTCTTTGAGTATAAATGGAAGGTTTAATCCTTCCGGTGCTTCGTCGCAAGGACTGCTTGTTAGAAACAGAACCATCTTATTCTCCTTTGTTACTTAATTAATATCCAATTGCCAATCCAAACAGCAGCAAGCCGCTGGTCAAAATAAGATTCATCACCTGGAATTTCCAGCTCCATTTTACCCATTTGCCATAATCCACATCTGCTACTCCAAGTGCGATCAAGAGAACTGGATTTGTCGGGTAAAAAATATTGGAAAATCCATCGCCAAATGCATATGCCACGATGCAAAGCTGCGCAGAGATTCCAAAGGCCTGCGCAACCGGCACAATCAGCAGAATCAGTAAAAATGCTTTTGCCGAACCTGACGCAATGAAGAAATTCATTACCAGCACGATCAGGTAGATGAATAAAATTACTCCCCATCTAGGAAGTGTCTGGGCTGTATCAATCATCATTTTTAGAATAGTATCCAAAATATTTCCTTCTACTAATATGTATTTGATGGAATTCGCCATCAAAATCATAAGCACCGCCGGAAGCACACTAAGTACCCCGTGCAAGAATGTCATTTTGATATTGTCCCCTCTTCCTGACAGAATACTTGCAGTAATCCCAGATGTCAGAAATGTCACTGCCACGATGATCATCGTATAATCCTGAAGAACTGTAATAAATACGGAACTTAATACTGCCAAAATCCCTACACACATCATGCCCGCAAACCATTTGAGGGCGCGCTCCATTTTGTCATCCTTTTGAAAGCCATCTTCCATAGCAGCCGCATTCACTGGTTTCTCAATGCGTTTGGCATAATGATATAAAAATCCCAGAAGCAGGATATATACAAAGACAAAAGAAACGCCTCGAAACCACATTCCAGAAAACATGGGAAGCCCTGCCAGCTCCTGTGCAACTCCAACTGTGAATGGGTTACAGATTCCTGCTGCAAATCCACAGCCAATGGACAGAAGACTCATGCCGACTCCCACAAGAGAATCCCATCCAAGTCGGATTGAAAGTGCTACAACGATTGGCACGAGCGGAACACTTTCTTCGAAAGAACCTACGAATGATCCCATTGCCATAAAGAAAAGCGATACAATTGCTAACAGCTTGTATCGCTCTTTTCCAAATCGGAATCTTATTTTGTCCAGCATATATTTCATCAGACCACATTTATCCAGGCAGTTAAATACGCCGCCTATCACGAGTAAAAATATAAGCACAGCTATAAGCGATACATTATCCTCCGAACCAAGTACCAGTATTGGCGATAAAATCCATTTCCAGAATGGAATTCCTCCGCCAGGTACAATAAACGTCAGCCCATATGTCAGTATCATCAATACAAATATTACTAAAATCGCTGTAAGAAACGACTTTGCGCTTATATTCAATCCCTTCTTTTCTTTTGCCATCTTTCCTACCTCTCTTATTTCCTTTTAATATCAGCTTGTTATCACTATATTCCTAATTTATAAATAAGAAAAGTATTTTTCGTCATTTTTATTCTAAACCACTTCTTTTGTATGCCAGCACAAACAGTATCACTGCAATCAAAAAGTTCATACCAATCATTGCAAATGGTTCCAAACGCTCTACCGCCTCTACATATATAATTTTCGCTACATCCAGAAGGATCACCTCGTCACCTTTCGTTACCAGCATCTGCTGATTTAAAATGCGAAGAGTTGCTATCATCTTTTCGATCTCCGGCGTCAGCTGATTACAGGTGATTGCAATCTCTGTATCTTTTTGCATCGGTTCTATCTGAATTGAAATTTTCAAAGTATCACTCCTTCCTTCTCTTGTAATTTAACATTTTTCAAAAAAAAGGCAAGCCACTCAGACGCGACTTGCCATATTCGTGACACCAAATGCCACTATTTAAACTTTATTTCAATTGTAAAAATATCTCGTTCTAAATACGCTCTTGCTTCTCCGCCCATCTGATTTGTAAATCGTTTTACAATTGCAAGACCGAGACCCGTTGTCTTACGTGTACGAGATTGATCTGTCGTATAGAATCTTTCAAAAATATGCTCCAGATCTTTTTCCTCTATACTGAATGTTTTGTTTGATACAGAAAGTATCACCTGCTCCTGTTCTTTCTTTAAACAAAATCTATAATCACCATTCCCATGTACCAGTGCATTTTTAATGAGATTTTCTATAATCCTTATTATTGCACGTTTGTCAGCATATAGGTAGCATGGTTTTTCTTCAATCTCGATTACAGGTTCACAGTCTTTTTCCACAAAATCATCATAAAACATGGATAACGTTTCTGCAAAAACATTATTTAAATTAATTTTCTCTGGCGAAAATTCCAGTTCACCTGCTTCTACGCGCGTATATTCAAACAGTTGATTTAACATCTCTGTCACATCATCAATACGCTTTTCCACTTTTTTGATATAAATCTGCTTCCTTTCCTCAGAAATACTACCCCCAGCAATCATCTGCGTATATCCTTTTGCACTTGTAAGTGGTGTACGAATATCATGGGAAATGCTCGTAATACTCTCTTTGTATAAACGATTGTCTTTTCTTAATGCACGAAGCTCTTCTCTGTACTCCTGAAGAATTTTATTTAATAGCTCTATCAACTCTTCCGTTTTCCCTACACGACAATAAGAGGATAACCTATAATTGGTATCCTCTTTGCCTAACATGGAAAGCTCTTCTTTTATATGATGAATCTGACTTCTATACAACCATAGGCGCATCCCCAAGACACCTATGATAACTATTAAAATAATCATAATTCCATAAATCATTCCCTACACCATACTCTCCTGTACTATCTTTTTACTTAATATCTGCCTTTTCAAAATGTACCATTCCAATTACCAGAGAAAGTGCCGTCCACATCACCGTTACAGAAATTGCTCTTCCTATGAAATCCATATCCATCGCTCCCATTGGGCATTCTGCAACCAAATCTAAAACCCAGTATGTTGACGCTTTTATATCTAAATCAAATCTCTGGAAAAGCAGGTTCAATCCGCCTGTAATCAATGTGGAAAACGTTATGATTCCTAAGTTAGCAGAAATGCCAAATGCTGTATTTCTTATAAACTCACAGATCATCACAAAAATACTTGTAAGAGCAATATTAAACATTGTCTGCATCCCCACATAACTGAAAAAGTCTTTGAAAAAGTTCACATCAATTCCTTCTGTTCCCAAAGTAACTGCCCCAACAATTGCCATTGATCCAAGTATAAGGATATTCATGACACTCGCACTTATAATCGAAGAGATATACTTTGACAAAAATACTTTTTTTCGCGAATATCCCTTTCCTGCAACATTTTTTATTGCGCCATGGCTAAATTCACTTACTACCCAGATACAGATAAAAACGCCTATAAACATATGATTGGTTCCGCCAGAAGTAACTTCACTTACCACATCCAGAATTTGAATCTGAGTCACATCTCCCGTAACAGTTACGCCTCCGGTTCCATTCTCGATCTGTCCATTTTGAATCTGTTCAGCCATTTCAAATGAAAAATAGATAAACATAATCACTGCAACTGCGACAATACAAGATACTTTAAAACTTTTGCTTTTTTTCCATTTATAAAATTCTGCACTCAGTAAATTAAACATTTTTATTTCCTCCGATATTCTACATTCTTCCTTGTGGGGTATCTAATAAGTCCATAAAATAGGCTTCCAGATCCTGCCCTGCCAGGTAACTTTCCTGCAGTTCTACCCCGCCGTTAATCAATGCTCGATTGATGGCTGCTGCTTCATCCAGTTTCTCAAAAATGCGCATCTCCTTGTTTTGCAATACATCATAGTTTGTAATAGAAAGCTCTTCTTCCAAAATATGAGATGCGAGCACAACGTCATCTACACGAACCTTCTGGCATCTTTTACATCTTTCTGCCAACGCTTCTGCATCAAATTCTTCAATCAAGACACCATTTTGAATAATTCCATATCGTGTTGCCAATTTGGATAATTCTCCCAAAATATGGCTGGAAATTAAAATTGTAATCTGTTTTTCTTTATTCAGTTTTAAAAGTAAATCTCGGATTTCTTTAATTCCGGAAGGATCAAGACCATTGATTGGTTCATCTAAAATCAGGAAATCTGGATTTCTGACAAGAGAAATCGCTATCCCCAGTCTTTGCTTCATCCCCATGGAAAAGTTTTTTACTTTTTTATTTCCAACATTTCCAAGCCCTACGAATTCTAACATTTCACTTACAACATGTTTATCCGTAATTCCAAAGTTTCGTCTGACGATTTCCATATTCTCACTTGCCGTCATATTCGGATACATCCCAATATCTTCAATTAGAATCCCGATTCGTTTTCTCTGCTTCTCGATCTCAGTACTTCCAAATAATTCCATACTGCCATCTGTTGGAGCTGCAAGCCCCGATACCATTCTCATGAATGTAGTTTTACCGGCACCATTTTTTCCGATAAAACCGTAAATGTCTCCTTTTCTTACATGCATATTTACTGCATTTACAACCTTGTTTTTGCCATATATCTTTGTAAGGTTTTCAGTTTTAAGTACATATTCCATCTTTCTCTTTTCCTTTCTGTCTTTCGCTGATGTAGTTATCTTAACAGGCTATTTTTTAGAAACATTAGGAAAAGTATAAAGAATTCTTAAAGTTTTTTATTTTATTCCATTTTAAATCCAATTCCCCACACGGTCTGGATATAGCTTTCTTTTGGATTTACCTTGGCAAGCTTCTGTCTGATATTACTGATATGTACATTTACCGCATTATCTTCTCCAAGATATTCTTCGTTCCAAACAGATTCATAAATATTATTTTTTGTAAATACTTTTCCTGGATTTGTAATCAGCAATTTCAAAATCAAATATTCTCGTCTGGTCAGGGAAACCTCCTGGCCTAAAACCGTAATTTTAAAATATTCCGGCTCCATTACAATATCCTTATATGTGAGTTGTTTTGAATTGTTTAAGTTTTTCCTGCCACCATTTCGTCGAAGTACGGCTTCCAATCTCGCCAAAAGCTCATCTGTGTCAAATGGCTTTACAATAAAATCATCGGCTCCTGCTTTCAGAAGCTTGATTCTTGTACTCACATCGTCCTTTGCAGATGCGACAATCACTGATATCTCAGGATTTATTTTCTTTATCTCCTCAAGCAGCTGTTCTCCGTTCATTCCCGGAAGCATCAAATCTAAAATCACTGCCGTGGGCATTTCGTTTTTTAGATACAATAATGCTTCCGTCCCTGAAAATGCCGATTCTGTCACAAATTTCTGGTTTTGAAGAAGTTCACGAAGCATATGGTTAATTTCATTATCATCTTCCACTATTAATATATAATTTCTCATAACGCTCTCTTTTCCTTTTATAAAAACACTCCATTAATGAAGATTTCGATTCCAATAAATATCAGAATCACACCACCCAAAATCGTAGCTTTATTAGAGAACTTCATACCGAATTTCTTTCCTAACGCCAAACCAAACATACAGATAAAGAATGTCACAATTGCAATAATGATTGAACAGACGAAAGCCATCACAAAGCCATATTCAGCAATTGTAAACCCTACTGAAAGAGCATCAATTGAAGTTGCCACTCCCTGTACCATAAGACCGACAAATCCAACTTCCGCCCCTTCTGCTTCCTCATCTTCTCCTTTGATTCCTTCAATCAACATCTTCCCGCCAATAAATCCAAGTAAGATTAATGCGATCCAAGGAATAAATTTTTCAAATGCTTTAAAATGTTGCACGATTGTATGAACACAAATCCAGCCAATCATTGGCATCAGTGCCTGAAATACTGCAAATACGCCTGCCACTCCGCACATCTTATTCTTCTTCATTTTGGGTTCATGCAATCCATTTGCAAGTGATACTGAAAAGGCATCCATAGCAAGTCCCACGCCTAACATAATACTGTTAAAGACAAATCGAAAACTCCAAGTCATTATTTTATCCTCCAAAATTATAAAATATGATAAACAAAAAACCAAGTACAGCGCAAAACTATACTTGGTATATATCACGAAAAAGACAGACTCCATGTATAGCTTTCCAGTTATACATGAGTCTCGCAATTTAAAACAAGCCAGGCCATTCAGCCAGTATGTTGACTTGTTACGTATGAAATACGCTTGCTACTCCCTCATGGGATTTTTACTTACCGATAAATATTATCAAAAATGGCAGTTGTTGTCAATTGTATTTTCCTAATTCGATATCCACTTCTTCATATCTGCTGCCGCAGGCAATCCATGGAATCCTTCTGTATGCAGTACCGCGTTTTTTACAGCCTGTGCCATTACTCGTGAAGCCAACGTACCTACAATATTGATATCCACTTCCAGATCGCCAACGGAAAGCGCATAGATTGTGTCCCCATCCATCATCGTATGAACTGGGCGAATCGACCTTGCATAACCATTTTGAGCCAATGCTGCAATCTTATTTAGTTTTGCTTTGTCAAACTTTGCATTCGTAAGGATGCATCCGATTGTTGTATTCGTCACCCCATTCTGTCCCTTTGCAGCCTCAGCCTTTGCCGCTGCACTCATCTGCATATACATCTGATATAGTGTCTTTTCTGTATCCGCAAAATGTTTTTTATCTGGTGCAAGTGTTCCAGCAAGAATCTGATTTGTAGTCTCATCATATACATCACCGCACGCATTTACAGAAACAATTGCCCCGACTTTTAGATCCCCGAGCTGCACTGCGTACATGCCAAGTCCTGAATTCATCGCATAGTCTGGTCCACAAAGTTTTCCAACAGTTGCTCCGCATCCTGCCCCTACATTTCCTTCTGTTGGTGTGTTTACTTCCGCTGCCTCACATGCTTTTCTAGCCATCGCTTTATCTGGTTTTACTTTATCAGATACAAACGCAAGGTCAAAAATGCAGGATTGTAAAACCAACGGTACTCGGATATCCCCTACGGCAAATCCGATTCCTTTTTCTGCAAGATATTCCATAACACCGCCTGCAGCATCCAGACCGAAGGCGCTTCCTCCACTAAGAAGCACCGCATGTACCTCCTGACAGTTTGCAGATGGATTTAAGAGCTCTGATTCACGAGAAGCTGGTCCTCCTCCGCGCACATCTACACCAGCCGGAGCTCCCTTTTCACAGATGATAACAGTACATCCTGTTGCATGCTCTCTATCTTCAGCATTTCCGATTTTCACATCTCCTATCTCAGTAATTGGAATTTCCTTTAAAATCTGATTCCATTCAGTCATGTTATTGACTCCTTTCTATCCTCTTAATACAAAGCCCGATATATCTCGGTCATTTCTTCTACCGTGAATTTTATATACGCCTGATTCATCAGTCTCTGCTGCGTTTTTTCGACATTTTCTGCAAACCCTCGAATCTCTTCTTGTTTCATGCCATATTCACGCAGTGGCTTTTTACTGATGATCTTACCAAGAAGTTCCTCAATTTTTTCATAGACAACTTCTGGTTCACACTCCAATACATTTGCAAGAAATGCATTCAGAACTCTTATCTCACCTTCTGGATTGCCTGCCTGATAATGTTTAAATACCTCTGTCAGGAACTGATAATTGGCCTCCCCATGTGTCACATGATAAGCACCGCTAAGGGGATAAGACATAGCATGTACCGCACCCGTTCCTGCATTTCCAAATGCAATTCCTGCAAGATCACTTGCAACTAAAAAATCATCCAGCAACGCAAAACGTGCTTCCGGACCATTTTCTGCAATCATACCAAAGCCTCTGAGAATCATTTCCATCGCCTTTTCGCTGAACATTCTTGTATAAAGATTTGCCTTTGGCGACACATAAGACTCAATTGCGTGAATAAAAGCGTCAATTGCACTCGTTGCAAAGAAATCATATGGAAGTTCCGTCAAAAGTGTCGGAATCAGCACCGCATAATCTGGATATATCGTATTATCTGCAAGACCAAACTTGGTTCCCATCTCCAAAATCTCTGCAATGGAAATATTCGATGATTCGGATCCTGCCCCGCACGTTGTAGGCACCGCGATCAAAGAACGCACTCGCTTTAATGGTACTTTTCTCTGATAATAGTCAGCCGCCTTCGCATTTCCATCCAACGTCAGGATCTTTGCCATATCGATCACTGCTCCGCCTCCAATTGCAATGATTCGGCTACAATCTGTCTTACGAAAATCTGCAAGGAGTGCATCTACCATCGCATCTGTAGGTTCGCCGTTTCCGTACATCCCTTTAAAACGCACCTCTGCAGCAAGATTCATATCTGTAAAATATTTATCATAAATTGTTTTACTTGCCAGAATAAAGTCACCTTCTCCGATGCCAAACGCCTGAACAAATTCTTCTGGTTTTTCATATTTTTGTACTTCTGGAAATTGTTGAAATAATTTCATATTAATCTCCATTCCGCCGCCTTTCAGTTGGCGGCACAAATAGTCATTAAAGATTTTCAACTGCCTTCCCTTTTTGTAAAATAGACTTTAGAAGCTATACTACAAAGCACGGGAGGAGGAGTTGTAAATTCTTT
>JBGVGF010000029.1:0-7560 GCA_045121495.1 Faecalimonas sp. | reverse complement strand
AGAAAATTTCCGTCCTTCATGTAATGGAATCAAAATCTCTTCACAAAATCGCACATAATCCATATTTCCTCCTGCCTGTTGTAAACGTTCCATTGTATTCTGTTTCGAGCACAGGAAAAAATGATCCATATGAATGACGTTACAATCACACAGTTCGGCAAGGCGTGCTGCAAGGGTGGTCTTACCTGCAGCACATCTGCCGTCAATGGCGAGCACCAACGTGCTTCGCTGTTTTATTTCGGTTAGAAGTAATTGTGCAATATCTTTTATCAGCATTTTTATTTACCGAACAGCCAAATTTTCTAACGGCTGTTTTCTCTGAAAAATTACCAAACCCGTACGATTCAATGCTACCATAATAGTAGGAATTAATGTCAACTGCACAACAATTCCAGGAACGGCGTTTAACAAGACCCCTGCTATAAACATCTGCCATGTAAAAGATTTTCCAATTAGTCCAAGCAATACAATCTGGACAATGCCCCAAACAATTCGCCCTGCGATCATAGCCGCAATCAGCGATCTATATAGAGAAATCAAACATTGCCAGTGAGAACGTCCATAGATAAATCCTATAACCAATCCGTAAGTAGCCAATTCAAATGCCATCGCAATGGCTGTAGGGAACAAAGGCGGCATCCCGAATGTAACCGAACGCAGAAACGGAAGAATAAAACCGACTAATGCTCCGTACTGCCATCCGCATATCAAGCCGCACAGAATAACTGGAAGATGCATCGGAAGCAACATATTTCCAATTTGCTGAATTTGTCCTGTCAAAAAAGGCAGAACCATACCAACCGCTATAAACATGGCTGATAAAGTAAGTTTTTTTGTTGTTTTATGCATTTGGCTTTCTCCTTTCATCTATCATTTTCCATTACCATATAGTATCTTTTTAAATTGTTTAACTAAACTTACACAGGGATCTTGAATCAGAAATTATATATTAAATTCCAAGAAACCCTCTTACAAATAATGCCGCACATACAGCCCCTACAAAAGGCGCAATCCCCGGAACAAGTAATCCGTATTGCCAATCATTATCCGTCTTATTTTTAATTGGCAATAATGTATATGCCAGACGCGGACCTAAATCTCGGGCTGGATTCATGGCAAAGCCTGTAGGGCCTCCCAGGCCCATACCTACTGCCCATACCAAAATTCCCACTCCGATAGGAAGCATTTTTTCAGAATATTTTGCAATACCAAGAACTGATGACAAAAAGACAAAAGTATCAAATGCTTCCACAAAGAAATTTCTCGAAAGATTTCGGATATTTGGGTTCGTAGAAAATATATTTCGAATTGCCACCGAATCAACAACGTTTTCACTCGCTTTAAAATGATCTGCATACATTACATAAACAATGCATGCTCCGCATAATCCTCCAAGAAATTCTGCCACACAATAAGGTATAAAACAGTTCCACGGAATCATGCCAAGAATTGCCTGTGCGAAAGCCATTGCAGGATTGATGCAGACTCCTCCAAATACCATCAACACGATGGTAATCCCGAATCCCCATGTAGTAATCGCAAATAAATGTCCGCTTCCTCTATATTTTGTTTTATTCAATACTTCGTCACAATGAACTCCAACACCAAAAACAATCATCAGGGCAGTTCCTAAGAACTCTGACATTATATTATGTATCATCTCTTAAATATCCTTTCATGTATTTTCTCTTATTGTTCTTCTACTACAACACCCAACCCGTCTGGAATGACAGCGACCTTTGCATCCTTTCCCTTAAAAGCAAATGCTTTTTTCAAAGCTTCATCCACTGTTGATGTCAGTTCCATATGCAACCCAAAAACAAGCTTAGGATCTACAAGATCAGAAACAAGAATCACTTTATGATGCACCAAAATTCTGGCAAGAATCTGGCTGGTCCACTGTTCCGGAGCTGTCTCTAGTCTTGGTGTATGAATTGCTTTTTCCAGAAATTCGCCCGGTTCTTTTACATTTGCAATATTATCATAGAAATCCTGTCCTCCATGACCGTCACGGCAGCCCGCAACCATGATGATTACACCGTCTTCCGGAAGCGTTGCTTCTGCAGCAGTCATTCCCTTAACGGCTTGATAAATATTCTGATCCAAAGGATATCCGCCATTTGTGGAAATTGCAATGTCACAGTCTACTCTCTTAACGCATGCCAGAGAACGCACAAAATCGCAACCTTTCTCATGCGCTTTCTCCATATCTCCTGCAAAAGAACCGATAATCTTATGTTCCCCGTTTAAAACTACGTTAACGATAAAGGCAAGTCCAGCTTTGCGTGCTGCATAAACCATATCCTCATGAACCAGGTTAAACTTTAGATTTCCTGTACGTGAGTTCTTATCATTGATGAACTCTCCGCTGTGATTCGCCATAATTGTTTTATAAGAAGCAATTCCTGGAAGAACAGACTTTCTACCTCCAGAAAATCCTGCAAAAAAATGTGCTTCAATAAATCCTTCAGCAATAAGAAGGTCAGCATCTGCCGCAATCTTATTGATAATGCATGCACCTCCACTTGGCAAAGTTCCGATTTTTTTCATGGAATTTTCATCTTTCGCAATATGCATGACAATTTCTTCATTTTCAACGATTTCTTTTCCGTATTTATCAATTAGCTCTTCTTTGGTACTTGGACGGTGAAATCCTGTGGCAACAAGAATTCTGATTCTTGCATCTGGTGACACACTCCTAATTCTTCGAAGAAGGATTGGCGTAATAATTTTTGATGGAACCGGACGAGTATGATCAGAGCTGATAATTACAATGTCCTTCTTGCCTTTTGCAAGTTCCTCTAATGTCTGTGAACCAATGACATGATCCAAAGATTCCTCCACAATCTCTTTTTGACTTTTGTCACTAACATAATCACTTTGTCTCCCTACAAGTACTCCAGCTAAATTCCTATCTTCCAGACTTATTTGCATTGTTCTTTTGTCATAAGGTACTTCCATTTTAAACATAATTTATATCTCCTTTCATTTTTGACAGAATATAGCATATTTCAATACATACAAAAACCACATTTGATAGTAACATTTGTTGACGTTTTTTGTGTTTTGCTTTATAAGTATAAGCATAGAAACAGAAAACAGGAGGAGTTTGATGAATAACAGCTATCTTTTATCCTTTTTAAGTCAAAGAAATATTCCCACCATTACCCGTAAACGCCATGCTTACCTGACATATTGCGGGCTGGAGCAACAGTATACCTATATTCTCAAAGAAGGAGTCGTTAAAACCAGTATTATTCTCAAGGATGGACGAGAATTTAACATTGCTTATCTGAAAGGACCTAACATTATTTCTCTGCTTCGAGATGAGATCAGTAGCTATACCTCAGCTCCATTCAATGTTCGTGTCGAAACAGAAGAAGCTACATTTTATTTAATCCCCAGAGTTGAATTCTGGAATTATATAAATAATGATAGGCAACTCCAAGATTACGTCAAGGAATACTATCGCTTAAATCTGGCCGAAGCCATCCAACGGCAACAACTAATGAGCATGAATGGAAGAACCGGTGCCGTCTGCGCATTCCTCTATACTTTAGTTCATCAATTTGGGAAAGAACATAAAAATGGTTGGCTGATAGATTTTCCTGTTACAAATGAAGATATTGCGGGATTCTGTGGTATTTCTACCAGAAACAGCGTTAACCGCATCCTACACAGTTTAAAAGAACAGGGGATAATTGATATTCAGAATCAGAAGATTCTTGTAATGGATATGCTGTATATGCAACAGTATGTTCAAGAATAAATCCAACTCAAAGAAGTTTTTTCCAATTTCTGAAATGAAAAAGTAAATTCCCATTCTGATGGAATTTAGTTTGGATACTCTTAATCTGGCTGACAAATCTTCCTTAGACCAGCCGTTTTGTTTTCTTAATTTAGCAAGCATCATCTGAATATATACCTGAACCAGCATCGAACTGCGTTCTTCCATGTGAATCAGTGATTTCAACGCATTCACGATATCTGCGTGAAGCTGTTTCTTTTTTATGATCGGATAGACCGGACTGTATTTTTGCAGTTCGGAATGATACGCTGGCAGCAATGAAGGTTCCCCTCTGTTACATAAACGATTTCTATCGCTTCATGCAAATGTGGTGAGACATGTACGGTTTGTCTCCATTCTATTGATATTCCTTCACTCCTGTTTTCATAATATGCCAACAAATTTTAAATAATTTGTCCAATATATTATATGAATTTTCATATGCAGACGGCAAAAGTGCAAGATTTGTCTACTTCTTTATCTATTTCGGCAAGTAATTCCTATTTTTATGCGGTATACTCGGCTCAAGAAAACAAGAAAGGAGACAACGTCTTATGAAAAACAAATTACATGCATTTATTGAAAACATTTTAAATTTCTACGCAGATTATTTCATCCGTGGTAACTATCATCTTTAGCTGTTTGCCCATCAAATTTTTAATTCCTTTTCTAAATGGGCAACCACAAATCACTGAAAGGCTAGCCTTGTAAACAAAAAGAAATTTCTAGATTTCATAACACTTTCCCCGGCTTACTTACGATTAAATCCTTCATCATTTCAATATATTCGTTTATCATATACAATTCTGTATTCTCTTTTTAAGCGCTCTCTCAACGTCCCTCCATAAAAATGTTTTGATTTTTTTGAAACCGCCTATTGACACCCAGTATTCTGCAACGTGTGGCATACGTCAGTTGCCGAGGATATGTTGGTATCCTGCTAAGTGCATAGGAGCATTCCTATGAATCAAGGTGGCACCGCGGATAGTGTCGTACTCTTTATATTTGTACGTGATTCGTCCTTGACAGATAGCTATATTCTGTCAAGGACGTTTTTTGTTATCAAAGTCCCTGGCTCAGAATAAAAAACAATGGAGTTTTCCTGTATTACGGGGAGGCGAATATAATGTTATTAACCAAACGATGGCGTCGAATGATGGCGCGAAGTAACAGAGCTAATCAAAGACACATAAACAACATTTATTTTTATCTGGAGGTAATGACTATGAAAAACGAGAACATCCCATACAAAATCTCTCTGAATGATCCGAGATGTCAAAGGCATGGTATAATCTGCGTGCCGATATGAAACAGAAACCGGAGCCGGTCAATGGGGTACTGCCCTTTCCATGGCTTGTTCCTACTTTGACCTTGACTGTAAAGTATATATGATAAAATGCTCTTATGAGCAAAAACCTTTTCGACGTGAAGTCATGCGCACATACGGAGCATCGGTAACACCATCTTCTTCCATGGAAACAGAAGTTGGAAGAAAGATTCTTGCAAAGCATCCGGGAACTACCGGAAGCCTCGGCTGTGCAATCTCCGAAGCTCTGGAAAAAGCTGTAACAAGCGATGGCTACCGCTATGTGCTGGGCAGCGTTCTCAACCAGGTGCTTCTTCATCAATCTGTGATTGGTTTGGAAACTAAAACTGCACTCGATAAATTCAATATTAAGCCAGATATCATCATTGGATGTGCCAGCGGAGGGTCTAATCTGGGTGGTCTTATTGCACCATTTATGGGAGAAAAACTCCGTGGAGAAGCAGATTACCGTATCATAGCCGTTGAACCGGCATCCTGCCCTAGTTTTACCAGAGGTGTATATGCCTACGACTTTTGCGACACGGGAATGGTATGCCCACTTGCAAAGATGTATACTCTTGGCAGTGACTTTATCCCTTCTGCTAACCATGCAGGCGGTCTTCGCTACCATGGCATGAGTTCTACTCTATCGGAGCTTTACCATCAGGGACTTATGGAAGCAACCAGCGTAAAACAGACCGATGTCTTTGAAGCAGCCGAATACTTTGCGCGAGTAGAAGGAATCCTTCCTATAATAGAATAATTATTTTCCAAAAATAAAACTATCAATACTTTAGAAGCGTTAGCTTCGTCCCTTAAATCACCAAAAGCAGAACCTTGATATGGTTCTGCTTTTGCGTGTCATCGTAGAAGCGGCATACTGCCCGTGAGTTTATTCACTTTCTTCTTTGCTCCGCAGATTGCAAGACCGAAGTATTGCAATCTGCTTTCAGGTACATGACCCATCTTTTCAATAAATTCGTCGTATGTTTTACATCCTTGAGCCAAATCAAAAAAGTCCACGACAGTTAAATCCTGAAAGTTTGGCTGGTATAGCTTTTCTCTAATTTCTTTGTATACTTCTCTGATTCGGGAACGTATTCCTTTAAGCTCCATAGATTTTGAACGATTGAAAAAACTGCTACTTCTACAGCCTTTTCTGTGGAAAAGTGTAAACAATTTTTTGGATAATGTTGCGATTTCATATGCTTTTTCTTTTATATGTTTTTGAGCTTCCCTTATCACAATATTACTTAGTACGATTTTAATCTTTCCACTTTGAACATAAGAATACAAATGTCCTAATGTACCATCGTCTCCCAAATCATACCCAGTGGCATCAAAAATATTAGTGTCTATTGTTACATATAATGGATATCTTCTCACTGCAACTTCCGCCTTCTGTATTGTGCGTATCAAATCTATTAGGAAGTTCTTACAACTCCAAGCTATTTTCCTTTAATAAAAAGTCGTAAATACTCATCGTAGTAATTCCATCTTCATCTCTTGTAACATTTACAACATCTTTCACAACGATAATCTTTTTAAAAGAATCATTTACATTTACAAGAGAAGCTTTTTCCTGAATACGTTTTTCTTCTGTCGGCATACTGAAAGCTGACTGAATATAATAACGTTTACTGCCAAGATTGGCTACAAAATCAATTTCCAACTGTTTCTTGTACTCTTTACCATTTTCATCTGTTCCACGCTTTTCTACAACTCCAACATCTACAGTATATCCCCTGCTTCGTAATTCATTGTAAATAATGTTCTCCATCAGATGTGTTTCTTCAATCTGTCTAAATCCTAATCTTGCATTTCTAAGTCCCACATCTTCAAAATAATATTTCAACGGTGTGCCGATGTATTTTCTGCCTTTTACATTATAACGATTGGCTTTATTGATGATAAACGCATCTTCCAAATGTTCGATATACTGTCTGATTGTATTTAGGCTGATTGTTGACTGAATCGCACTTTTAAAGGTAGCTTCAATTTTCGGCGGATTGGTCAACGAACCAATAGCAGAAGCTAAGATGTTAACCAAATCTTCTAACTCCTGTGTTTTTTCAATATGGTGTCTTTCAATAATATCCTTCAGATAAGTTTCTTTGAAGAGATTTGTCAGATAGTTAATTTTCTGTTCTTCCGTCTTCATTGTTACTGTAAGAGGAAGACCACCATATACAACATACTCTGCCCATCCACGGTAAATATCACCATCATAAGCTTCCATAAACTCCTTAAAAGTTAATGGATAAATGTGAATTTCATCGCCTCTTCCTCTAAATTCAGTAATTACATCTTTGGACAAGAACTTAGAGTTGCTTCCTGTTACATATATATCCGCATTTCTGATATGAAGCAGTGAATTTAAAACCTCTTCAAACTCCTGCAACATCTGCACTTCATCAAGCATAATGTAATATTGCTCATCATCTTCTATCAACGATTCAATATAATC
>JBGVGF010000028.1:0-114626 GCA_045121495.1 Faecalimonas sp. | reverse complement strand
GGATGATACCGACCGGTCCTTTCTGGATGATCTGTTACCGTGGTCATCAAATCTGCCGGACGGGATTCGAAAGAACTGATAACCAGGGCTGCCGCAAGGCAGCTCTTAATTTTTCAAGGTACTCGCTATTGAGCGGTTACAAATCTGGGGATATATACTTCATGTATTTAGATTATCCTACACAATCACGAAAAATTGGAACGGTAGGTAATTCATCGCTTACATTGAATAAATCTATAAATATGTAAAAACAGAAAAAAGACCACCTTACCCAGTTTCTGTAAGGTCGCCTTTCTTCAAGTTTTCTAATATAACAAATTAACAATCTCGTTTGCAGTCATACTGCTCAAATTTTCATTGTCGTTTAACGTTTCTCGATTCCATCTCATCGCAGAAGAATTTGTTAAATACCAATATGGTCTTGCACAATCCGGATATTTGGCATACCAGCTTGGATAATATGTACTCATAATCTCCTCAGCACGTATGACAGCCTGACTCTTATTGCCATTTGATAAATTTGTTCCACAGAAAATGACACCTGGTGGACTTGAATGAAGCAATAAAACACTTCCATCTTCACACATTCCTACAACAATCCAGGCATGTCCACTCATACTCATAATATCTCCCGCCTGCCATCGATCTATATTTCCGGCAGAAATATATGTGCCCAGACCTCGATTCGCATAATTACTTGCCATTTTCGAAGATGATAACACATATCCTTCTTGCCCATTCTGAGTCTCTAATACATTATAGACAGCCCATCCCACATAACCGGAACAATCCAGTCCATCGTGAATTTGATATGTCGTATCGTTATAATCATAGGAGGCATCCTGCGCGGAAGCAAACTCTGCCCATCTAGGGCTGACGCCTATTGTAACTGCTTCAATGCCAGCGGCGGTATCTTCTTCGTTCCAGCCGCCACCCCAGACATACATTGTACTACCAACTGGCTTAATTGCAATTTTGAGAAAATCAAGGATGGAGCGTTCTCCTTGTTTTGATGATATACTCTCTTCTATACTTTTTTTATTCTTATCTAATTCTGCTTGTTCATCTGTTCCATCAGATAATACCTTATTCGAATCAATATCAATTTCCTCACCCACAACAGATTCTGTCTGCAAATCATTTTCCACCTGATGTTTTACTTTTATTTCAATATCATTATGCGGTATCGTTTCATTGTTTACCTGAATTTCTATTGTTTCTATGATTTGTTTCTTTTGTTTTTCACATCCCGTAAATAGAAAAATCAAAACAATCAAGAATATTCCCCATAAATTAATCTTGCTATATTTCATGTATTTATCCCCTTGTATACAATTTATCACAAGTCTCATTTATGCACTTCTATAACGTCTTAACCATCACAACTGAAATATTGTCTTTCTCATTACGTTCTTTATTTATTTCAATCGCTCTGATTGCGTGTTGATCAAGATCCCCTTCATTTAAATTCTTATCCGGTTTCAGATATTCATATATTTCCTGTGCCGTAATTTCATGCCAAAATCCATCACTGCACAATAAATAAATCGTATTTTTTTGAACGTCCCCAAAATACAAATCTGGTTTAACATGCTTTGAGGCTCCTACACATTGCCACAAAACATGTTTTCTCGAATCATTATTCGCCTGCTCCTCTGTCATATTTCCAAGTGCAACCTCTCTTGCCACAAAGGAATGATCTCGGGTGATTTTCCTAATATCATCAGACAACTCATAAGCTCTTGAGTCTCCTACATTTAAAATATAATATCTGGTCTGCGTCAAAAGTAATGCTACAACTGTTGTTCCCAATCTGATATCATGACTTTTGCCATATGCCATTAATGACTGATTTTGTTGTATAACAATTCGTTCCCATTGCTCTTTTATTATTTTATCCTGCAATGGTGTAACACATAACTTTGGAAGTTCCTCATATATCCATTGATCAAATGCCCGAATCACCGAAGCACTTGCTGTTTCACCCTCTGATAATCCACCCATACCGTCACAGAGAATGGCAAAAGCCATCCTGCCTTGTTCTGTGTTCATTACTTTTACGGATAAACTATCCTGATTCACCTTTTTTTTTAAACCAATATCTGTGTTGGCCGAAATAATAAAATCCATAATTATTACCTGTCCTTTTGGCTTCTAAATTACTCGCTTATAAAAAACTGGAATTCTTCATTTGCAAGTCGTACAATATCACCATGTGACAATTTCACTTCTATGTTCTCCTGAATCTTCATACCATTCACAAATGTATAATTTTTAGATTTCATATCTACAATAAAATATTCGTTATTGAGATACTCAATGTAAGCATGTTTACGTCCTATTGCTTGATTATCACTAATCTGATAATCTGTTTCATTTTTGCTTCTTCCAATACGAAACATGGCTCTATCGATGTCTATTCTATCACCTGTCTTTTGGCGTATCAGATAAGGTCTAATCAATGTTTCTTCCTGTTCAATATAAAGTGTATCATCATTGTCATCATCTAAAATTACAGTTGAACCAAAATCCATTTCTCTACTTACTGCTCGCGGAGTTATTTCTTTTTGCTGCACTACTTCTAATTTAGGTTGCTTTTTAGTTTGAACAGATACTGGTTGTTGCAATGGAGAAATCATTTCATATGAAGAAACTTGACCTGGAATCGCAAAATCTAAATCCATATTAAACTCATCTGTATTCTTGTCCTTCTTCGTCGTTTCTTTTTTCTTATCTTTTGCTTTATCAGTTTTTTTAGCTTTTTTCCTTGCTGCTGTCTGTGCTTTATACAACGCAGCATTTTCTTTATTGTAATGCTGCAACAAATAAAATAAACTTATTTGCTTCTCGTCCGCTAACTCTGCTTTCTCCTCTTCCACTTCAACAGACTGTGAAAATGGACTAGATATAAATTTGTTTATATTTCTTTTTGGACCATTAACCTCTTGCTCATCTGATATCTTATTAATATATGACCCATAATTTTCTTGTTCTCGTTTTACTTCTGTTTTATTAATTTTTACTTCATTTTTAATTTCAGAAAGCAATGCATGAAACACTTCCAAAGAGAATACTGGTGTACTATTTAGATAATTCACAATTTTAGCAAAATATGAAAAATCTTCTGTGGAATCATATTGTACATTCATCATAATACCCTTAAAAAAGTCTCTTAAGTCCACTTGATTCTTTTGTAGATTATTGATTGGCAGACAAATCACAACTGTTTCATATGTAGATGCGTCTGTAAAAATATAATCCACATCTAATAAAATAGAATCCATGTCCAACATATATTCTTCCGTTGACATCATTGCATTAACAATACCAGAAAACATTGTGGTCAAGCGCCTTTTATTAGTTTTTCTGGCTAAAAACTGTTTCACAGGTACTTTTCCTGATATGTTATATTTTATATACTTCGTTGTATCCATCTGTGTATATAAGGTCGCAGCCAGTCCCGGAATCTTATTATTTGTAAGCATTCCTAAACTAGTTGAATCCAAATGATCATCTGGTTTAACGCAATATACCAAAAAACTGTGCATTCCATGATTTTCGACTGTAAATGAATAATTAACCATAGCTAATCTCTCCTAAACTCCAAAAATATTTCTAAGTATTAAAATAACTCCAACAAATATTATCGCTGTCATTAACAAAATTACTTTAATTGGATTTTTTGTATTGATATTTAGTATTTCATTTTTATGTTCTGCATCATAATAAATTGCTTTTTCATATGGCAAACTCTCTGCTGATTCTAACTTCACTGTCTTTCTCTTTCCTTCTATTTCATATTCATAAACGGAAACATAGGATAGCCATTCTCGATTCACATCATAATCTTTTCCCGTCGCTCTATTTATCGTTTTAGATTTTACGGTATGTGCCAAAACCATCCAGCCTTTTTGCTGTGCAATCTCTAATCTTCTAGCTTTATGCTTCTTTATTTTTAAAAAAATAATACTCATCAGAACATATACACCAAATGCAGAAAATAATGCATATTTAAAAATTTGTTCAAATGTCATACACCCTCCTATTTCCATTCCCATTTGCGTGAAGTCACAGAGTTAGTCAGTTCTAAAGGATCCATTCCAAACGCTTTGAAATCAAAAAAATATTCGACTGTATAATTGACTGTAAGCACGATATTTCCTTTATCATCCTGTTTACTCGAAGAAAAATCCAGTCCCGATAAGCCATTCTTTATGTTATAGCTCTTTAATATCTGATCCGCAAACTCCCTATCTCCCTCTGCTAAATAGGCTATAAATCTGTCTTCTCCAACATCTGCCACTGCTGCATTGTTATATTCATACCAAGCAGTAGTTTCTACAAATTCAGGATTTTTATTTGAGGCATTAAATCCAATCACTTCTGCCACTTCATATAACGAGGAACTTCCGCTTCCTAACTTTTCAATTGCTAATGAATCTAAAGACATACTCTGAGCCGCTTGCAAAAGTGTATGCTGTATTTTACTCTGAGCTTCATAAATCAAAAAAAAACTATATAAAAACAAGACAAAAAACATAAATAGCGTTAAGCACAAGCATGCTTCAACTGCAATTACTCCTTCTGTTTTCCTTTTTAATCTACTCATGCCTAATACCCTCTCATTCGACTTCTCTGTTGCTTAAATAAATCATTTCCAATAATACCTCCCAAAGGTAAAACCGGTTCAAACTCTCCACTTACTTCTCCTTTAACATATGTATACGTTTTATTTATATCAAACTTTTCTTGTCCGTAATAAGCTTTTGCCTCAAGATTGACAATATTCCTAAAACGTTCCATGCACGTATCGTTATCAACAAAAACTAGCATTAATGCAAACAGATAGTCACTGTATTGCCATTTTACTCCTTTATCATCCTCGTTAAGACATCCACTTATTTTTTCTTGCTTTAATAAACTTTCAACCTTTGAAGTAAATTTATCTTTATATTCGCTTTTAATACCTAGTTTAGTCAAACGAGGAAGTAATACTGTACACCCCGTCGGTGTAAAATACACTACCTTATTAAACAAAGATATTTCTTCACCATTTACAATTAAGATAGTGTCTATTAATGGCTCTAAAAAAGCATATGCTATATAGACAACAAATGCACCAATTCCAAGAGTAGAACTTCCTGCGGCTGTCGCTATAGATTGCACTTCTTTATTCAATAATATCTGTACAAAATCAATAAAAAATCTCGCGAAATATATTTGAAAAAATACTGAAGCTTGATTTATAATTTCTGATCTACTTCCGGTAAGAATATATTCAACTTCAGCACCGCTGAACATAATATCATTTCCACCTTGCTGAATATTTGTAAACAAATTTCGAAGTGCTTGTATATCACCAATAAACGGAACCTCATTATGCCCATGATCTGCAAACTTTACTTTTGAAAATGAAAATCCTGTTAATATATTTTTCCCTGAAGAAATTTTGCCATTTTCATCAGCGTCACTTCTATCCGATAAAGTTTTGACAATATACTCACTGAGCAATATCTTTTCACCGCACTGTTCTGAAATGAGTTCCTGAACAGCCACTACTGCTCTTGTTATGATTCCACTCAAATAAGTTCCCACATGCTCAACTAAACTTATCAATGTTTTAACAATTTGATCTAACTTTGACAATATCGTTATCCATGGAAGAATACTATTCTTTACTCCTTCTAAAAGTGATATTAATGTAGAAATATCTTGTAGAATAGCGTCTATTTCACTCGCAACATAGCTTGAATCTTCTTTAATATACGCAGTTAATCTTGAATCGAAAAATAGTTCTGTAGTAAAAAGAGATTGCAAAGCTACACTAAGCATATCCACAAGATCCCAAAAACCATTTCCTTTCAATCTATTTTCTAATGCATTTATTAATCCTGTAATAGTTCCTTCTGCCATGAATCCACTATCAATTTCAACATAGTATAACGTTTTATTGAGTGTGCTATTTCCTGCAATTTCTGCAATTTTCAGTTGTTCTACTCTTTCTTTAACCTTAGTCAGGTCATTGATATATTTCGCGATATCTTCCTTATTATATTCATCCATAGCGTCTTGAACATTTTCTGTCATCGCAGAAACCTCATCTTTTACAGTTTCTCCTGCCACTTTTATATTAGTATTACTTGCATTTATATCTGCAATTTGCTTATCAATTTCTACTTTAGATTTCTCATACTCTGCTTTTTTTTCTTTATCTGTTTCACTATTTATTTTTTCTTGTATTTTTTCTTTTTCTTTTTTCAAATCCTGCATCTCTTGATTTTCTTTCTCCGCAGTGGATTGTATTTTTACCCCTAAATCAATTATAGATGAAGTACATGACTCTAAACTCTCTATCACACCATCGGCTACTCCCTGATATTCTTCCATATCTGAAATCAAAACTTCAATCGATTGAATATATTCTGTTTTGGATGTTGACAAATTTGATTTAGCTGTTTCAACAGAATTGCTTGCAGTCTCCAGCTCTGATTTAGCTGTCTCTAACTCTTTTTGTAACGCTTTATCTCCCTCTATTGCTTCTTCTAGTTGCTTTTCATATTCTTCTAATTTTTCTTCTTTCTTCTTTTTTTGAGTCTCATATTCTTCTTCACTTATTTCTTCATTTTCTTTCTTCTCTTCTAATGCTTCAAGCTCAGTTTTCGTTTGATTAATAAGTGTATTAATTTTTGATACTTCTTCGGACTCACTGATTTCTTTCTCGATTCCTCGAACTTTCGCGCTTTTTTTATTTTTGTCATTTATCGCATTTACCAATTGATTATAAGCACTTTCAAACGCACTATATTTCTCTATATATTTGTTTTTATCTGTCATAAACGTATTTGTTAATGTTCTTAACTCTTCTAGACTTTCTGCTAATGTCAGACATGCATCTGTCGTTTTGCCCATTCCAGTAATAATATCAAATATATCTGTCATTTGAGTCATTTTTTCCAACATGGAAATCAAATCACCTAATGCTAAATCCACAACCAAAGACGTTGCTGCCCCATACTGACTAAATTCTGCTACTTGTTTTAATAATATTTCATTATCTGACAACGCATACATTCCTGATGCTGAAGCATTACTTATATTCCATGAACTTAATGATGCAGTATTTGCCTTTAAATATGTATTAAATTCTTCTGAAATGTCTATCTCATTACTTAACGCTGATAGACCAAAACGATTAAATAAATACTCATCATAATTTGACATTACAGATAAATTCGAACTATCAATTGCCTCATCTAACAATGAAACTGACGAATGATATCTTGCACCTTCTACCATCCAATCTGCAAAATATGCAAACGGCAACATTACTACTACAAGCAGTATAGAGATAACCCCTTTTCCACCGTTTATATATTTATGTCCTTTCTCTCTCTTCCACCATCTAAATATTCTTCTCATCCCATCACCTATTTAGTCAAAAATCTTTTTGAATACACCAATCCATGTATTTATCATTTTCAACGACTTACTGTTTCCAAATAAAATTTCTCCAACCTGATCTCCAAACACAACTGTGTTCATATAATCTGTCATATCAATACATTCTGCATAGCTCACAGCTGTAAACGTTCTAGTTCCATCCATTCCGAATACTTCAAGCCCCTCTGCAAAAGGAATTCTATATGTGCCAGTAATTACCACACGTATGTGTCTTCGAGCCAGACTATCTTCTTCTACTGTAAGCTGAATCGTCTCCCCTCCAACACCATTTCCGTATCCTGTAAGTTGTAAAAGATGAGATCCATAATTATTTGCTTTTGTATTATTTAGTTCCTCATAATCATCTAGATTAAACAAATATTTGTACAATAACACTTCTTGTGCATCTTCTAGAGAAACTACAGTTGTTGGTACATCTTCATCTAAATACTCAAAACTGGTTGCTATTTTACTTGCAATATCGTCTGCCACATATTGTATATTCCATTTTTGATATAACAAAAATCCTAGCGATAGTAAAAAAATCAAAACAAACAATGTTGGAATCATTACCAAAATAGACTCCAGCATGATTTCTCCGTCTTCCTTTTTTATTTTTGTAAACTGTCTTTTTTCCATCTTATCCCTTCTCTTTTTATTGGATAAATTCTTTTGCAAAATTAAATACTAATGTTTGATATACATCGAGTCGATCGCTTACAAAACATACACCATGTTCTGATATATACCCCGCATCATAGAACTGATATGGAACAACCAACTGATTGTCGTTATTGATAAATCCCCATTTATCACCTTCTGCAACAGCAGCCAAACCATGTGACATACTTTTTGCCTTTTCATACTGTGGCTCAATCTGGATTTTACCTGCTTCATCTACATATCCCCATTTTCCATCCTTACAAAAAGCCAACCATCCAGATTCAACAGGAATGTCAACATCCTCTGCCGAAAAATTAGTAGTCGTTTTCTTAAGTGAGTCATTATAAATTTGAAATTTACCATCTTGTTTTGCAATAATACTTTCTCCAAACAAATATCTGCCCACATCATCTACTTTAATTTCTTCAAAATATTCAGAGCAAACTTTACCACTGGTGTCAATCAATGCCCATTTTCCTTCACTGTTTTGAATGACTGCTTTTCCATTTTGGAAACATCCGGCGTATTGCAATCCATCAATTAAAATATTCCCATCCAAATTAATAAAACAATACGCATCCTGATATTTCGTCGAACAGAAACCTTCGCTGTACATTCCAAAATCTGTTACATCAATTTTTACTTTTCCGCGGATAATTCCATCTAAATCAATAAATCGAATATTTCCAGTTGTACTCTTACTCATATAAACATTTCCTGTACCAATCGGTCCTGCATATACTTCTCCATATGTATTATAATCTTCTGCATCGCTAGTCATATATGCATACTTAGTTCCTATTTTTAGAAAGAAGTAATTATTTACAGCATTTTTATATTCGTTACATGAGTAACCATTCAACTTAAACGAATATGTAACCTGTTGCTTTAATTCTTTCAATACATCGCTTTGCATAGATTTACTCTCGGCTTCTTTACAAAGCTTCATTGCATTTTCGTATTTTTCTGCAAGAATATTTTGTGTAATCGTCTCTTCCCAGTATCTGATTTGATTTGGAAATTGTATGCAAGCCTGCTCTAATGCTGACAAATACAATTTTTGCGAATCAGAAGATTCCTGCTCTTGATAGAAGGCTCTATATGCATCTAAAATTTTATCTTCAATTTCTTCTGAAGCCTCTATTGCCAATGCCTGTTCATAATAACCAAATGCTTGCTGATACAATTCTTTTTCAAAGTTTATATCACCCTGTTCTACTAAATCACTATAAGTAACTTTTTGAGAAACTACATCATTCATCAATGAGTACCAACCCAATATCACAAATAGCAGTAACACTGCTGGAATCAACACTTTATATTTCATACTCAACCTCACTAACTGCCTATCATCAAACTAACCACATACCCTACAAATATAAATGGAGCAAACGGCATTTTATCTTTTAGTTTTTTTTTATTTGCAGCCACTAAAACAAGTGCAATGATACTACAACAAACAAGCGCATATAAAAACGTATTCACCACACTATAAAGTCCCATCATAAATCCTTGTGCCGCTAACAACTTGACATCTCCCATACCAAATCCGCCTTTGGTAATAATAGATATAATCAAAAAAATGACCAGGCTTAAAATCCCTCCAACCAAACTTACTTTAATCTGATAGGCACAATTATCCTTCGCCCCAAAAAACTCTGCCAGCACCAACACGGACCTTACCCCGACTATTGCCAGTACTAAACTATTTGGTATGATATACGATTCTATATCTGTTAACGCCGCCATCGAAAAAACAACAAACACTGTCAATAACTTTATACAATCAAGTATTGATTGCACGCTACCTCCTACAATCCAACCAGAAAGCATTGCAACCAATACGAATATTCCTAAACAAATTTTCTCTTTATTTTTAGTAAACCTTTTCTTTGCTTCTTCTTTTTGAAATAATCTGTTTTTTGAAAATATTTGCTTAACAGCAATACCTTCAATTACCGCCCACAAGCATAAATTTCCTATTTGCATAAAACCTCTCCATCAATTATTGGTCTAGCCAGAGCTAACATATAACTCTGGCTGATTTTTCTAGTCTGAGATTGAAAATTCTTTAAAATTACTTACCTCACTTTTTACAGTATTAATAATAGTTTCTAATTGACTTTGAAAAAATACTACCAATACAATAACAATTCCTAATACAATCAAGATCGAGATAAAATTCGTATCACCTGATTCATCCCTAAAAAAACGATTTGCCCAATTCTGTACTTGAACCTTTGCTACATTCATTAATACGTAACTCATAATTTTCCTCCTCATGCTTTTATTTTTATCTTTAAAACGTAAACGTTTTAAATTCACTATTATAAACTCATCCCACTCATTGCACTGACCAAGATGACGAGTATGATTCCAACAAACATCATTGTTGTTGGAATAACTAATTTTGTTGCTGCCTCTTCTCCTTTTTGCAGCATACGTTGTCGTTTAATCTCCCACAATTCCGACGACTGCTGAATCAAAAGCGATGATAATTCCGCACTTCCTTTGCTGATTCCTTGTCCAATGCTACTGGCAAATTTTTTAATTTCTTTCGCACCCGAGTATTGCCCGAAGAAATAAATCGCATCCAAATCGGAATGCCCATTTTTCATCAATTCACATGCTTGATCCATTGCTGTTCTCAATTCTCCATTTGTTGATTTAGTCACATTAAACCATGCTTCCCGCAGAATCATTCCTGAATCAATCATTAGAGCAAGTTTTGTAACAACATTTGGAAATTCTACCAGATAATTATCCGCTCGATTCTTTACATTGGTTTTCGGCTCATTCAGTACATTCCATGCAATTGCTATCGCCAAAATAATTCCTATCAAAATCAACAAGCCTGAACTTAAACCTGCCACCATTCCTGAAATAAGACCAAAGAAACAAAAAATCAAATGAGCATATGTATATGCCTTAGCAAGAATCACTCTTGTATAGAAGTTTGAATATTTTTCTCCGTAAAAGAGTACAACATCTGTACGAATTTTATTTGCCAAAAAACCATTATGACTCAATGCAGGGATAACTTCCTGCCATGCAAATCCAACTGAATATAAATCTTTCAACTGAAATTTATCTTCCTCCAAATTTTCCATCGCACGTTCATATTTACTTCCCTTTCGTTGCATAAATATAAAAAGCAGCACACCAACTGTGCCAATTGCTAAACATACTATAGAAAGCATCTCATCACCCCTTTATATCTGTTATCTTTTTTCCATATATATAAGAACCGATAAAAATACCTGCCGCAATCGTCATTACTATTACTCCCGAAAACGACGCAAAACTTTTTGCAAATGAACTGCTGGAAAATCTCATATATGCAATTAATACAATCGGAATAACACTCATAAAATTCTGCTGCATCTTATTTGAAGTTAGTTTCGTCTTAATTTCTTCATTAATCGTAATCTTATCTCCAATCAAATCATATGTGTTACGAACAACAGACTTCATATTCCCGCCTTTTTGATAACAAATCGTAATAATGTTCGCAAAACTTTCTATATCATCTAATCCGCTTCTTTTTGCAAAATTGTTCAAAAGTCGATCAATCGTAATGTTACTGTTCATTCCAACGAGAATTTCTCTCAATTCTACTGCTATATAACTGTCTTCTCCGAACTGACCTGTCACTTCACTATATGCACTTTGAAAAGCTCCCAACAAATTCTCTCCCGCTGAAAAAGCTGTTGCTAGCGCTGCAAGCATTTCACGAAATTGCATTTTCAAAACATTTTGTCTTTTTTCTCGCAATTGAGCTTCTCTCATTGGCAAAAACTTTGAAGCCGTAACATAACCGATTCCTAGAAAAACCACCAGATTACTGATATATGTAGCCATAGTCGGCTCCCCATCTACCATAAACAAATTGGCATAAAAAATCAGTCCAACCACACCACCTACAATTAACGCCAGTATAAAATACACAAGTTTCTCGGTGAATTTCATTTCATACACACAATAATTCATCATTTTTGTATTGATTTCTGACGGCAAATATTGTGGCGTTACTTTTTTCTTTTTCTTCTGAAACAAAGCCATATTTCCTCCTAAATCTCTGTTCTAATACCTGCCAACTGAAGTTTAAGATTATTCTGTAACTTATTCTCTGTGCGTCTCAACCTTCCAGAAACTTTTTCCAATGTACTTTTTTCATCTTCTTCAAACACATACAATGGATTCAAAACAATCTTTCCATTCTCATAACCAACCACTTCCGTAATCTCCATCGTTTTTCTTGATTTATCGCGTAAACGAGAAAGATGTATAATAATATCAACAGCTGAGGCAATTTGCTGACGAATTGCCTCTAGCGGAAGCCCTGTAGCCCCTTGCAAAACCATAGTTTCTAGACGACTCAGCATATCTTCTGTTGAGTTAGCATGCCCCGTCGAAAGCGAACCATCGTGTCCGGTATTCATTGCCTGTAGCATATCAAGCGCTTCTCCCCCACGAACCTCTCCAACAACAATTCTTTCTGGTCGCATACGGAGTGATGATTTAATCAGGTCACGAATTGTAATCTGACCTACTCCTGATGCATTTGCATTTCTGGTTTCCAAACTTACCAGGTTCTCTAAACCTGCAATCTGGAGTTCCGCCGAATCTTCTATAGTGATTACACGCTCATCCTTGGGTATGTAGTTAGAGAGTGCATTCAAAAAAGTTGTCTTTCCTGAACCTGTACCGCCACTAATAAAAATATTATATTTTGCCTTTACAAGCAGTTCCAACTTGTCTGCAATTTCTCTTGTGATAGAACCATATTGAATCAATCTCTCAATTGTCATAGGTGTTTTCGAAAACTTACGTATTGTAATCGTTGGTCCGCAAAGTGCAATCGGTGGAAGCACCACATTTACACGCGATCCATCTGGAAGTCTTGTGTCACAAATTGGATTTGCCTGATTTACTTCTCTTCCTGCAAGTCCCACAATACGCTGAATAATATCTTCTAATTTTTTTTGACTTTCAAATTGCATGTCTAATTTGAACAATCGACCATTCTGCTCGATAAACACATGATCCGGACCATTAATCATAACTTCCGTAATTGTTTCATCATTAAGAATCGAATCTAAAAGTCCAAATCCACGAATTGAACTGTATACTTGTTGCACAATTGAAGCTTTCTGTTTAATTGGAAAATATTGCCCTTCCATTCTACTGAACACAATCTCTTCCACCTTTTCTTCTAGCTCCTCGTCTTTCATACTGCTCAAAGGCAATGTTTCTACAACATATTTCTTTAATTCCGCAACCAACATCTGTTCTTGCTCAAACTCCATCTTTTCACCACCTACATCAATTTATCAAATATTTCCAGGTATGCTAACTTCATTAAAACTTGTCCATTATTTGCATTCTCGAATCTTGGAATTCCACCAATGCTTCTTAACCCCTCCATTTCAATCACCTTACATGATTTATTACTAAACTTGTTATACATAAGACCTATCCTGCTTGTTATTGGAATTTCTGATTTTTCTTCTATAATATTTAATGCTACAAATGCACGATAAATTTTTGTATTCGATATTTCTGTTCCATCGCCAACCCAAATAATTTCATTACTCTGACGGTAGATATCCAGCATCTCTTGTTCTATTGAGAAATCCATATCCAAAACTATATAATCATAATTAGCACTTTGTCTTACTTCTGATATCAGATGCATCACTTCATCTTTTTTAAATTCCAGCATATCTAATGCGATTTTCGGTTGCGAGTAAAAATAAACACCTGTTTTATCCTGTTTTACACAGCTTTCTAACTTTAATCCTAAATTACTTTTCTTACTTTTTATTGCATAAATCACATCACTCATATCTGCTAATCCTTGCGATTCAAAAAAAAACTCTGTCGATCCAAATTTTTCGAGATTGAGATACAGCGTTCTTTTTCTTTGAAGAGAGAAGTGTATTGCCGCCGCTGCTGCAATTGTGGAGCTTCCCACACCGCCACTTGCAGACACGAAAGATATTACTTTTGTTTTTCCTTCACCAACATAATCGCCTAATACTCCTTCACCTTTTTCTGCATAAATATTTAAAATCTGTTTATATATCAACTCCACCTTCTGGAATCTGAAAATTGCAATTTGTTCATCTTTTACATTCATACCTGCAGTATTAACTAGATAAGCAAATCCACATTTCACCGGAATTTGTTCGATATCAATTTCAAATGATTCCTCCGCAATAAACACATCAATTTTTGCTGTGTATAAATGATTCATTGCTATCTCTGCATCTGTAAAAGAATATATTTCAAACTTATCTGCGTATTTTAAGTTAAAGGTATTTACAATTCTTTCCAGATATTTTTGTTCCTTTTCAAGTATAGCTAACTTAATCCTCATTTTTTCCCTCGCATTCTATTCATTCATAAAAATTTCTTTTCAGATTTTAAAATCATACATATAAAAATACATGAAGATTTTAAGCAATTTTATATTTTTTTTATAATTTCACTATAACACCATGATTCTCTTTTGTCAATTTTTAACATCTTTTTGATTTTTTAGATATCATCCTTAGGAACTTAAAAGCTTATCTCAACAATAAAAAAACACGACAGTTTTCTCAATGTCACTAAGCTAAGACATTAGAGGGAATTACCACAAATAAAAACTACATTATTTCATATAAATGAGCTGGTCTCTTTTTATGTCTGAACATGACAAAAAGACAGGTGTATTACCTGTCAAAAAAACGTATTCAATTCGTAAATTTTATGCTACTCTATAAGAAATTAGTCGCTTTTCTAGGTGACAGATTGCGTGGCAAATTTCTACCAGGTCGAATGGATAAAATTAGTCTCGCGATCAAAGTTTCAACAGCAGGTGGAGACACATTCTCACAGAAATATTGCCGACAGATATGTACAGCGATAGAAAAATTGGCCTGGTAAGCATATTTTCTATTTTTATTTTCTGTAATAACATGTGAAACGATTAGTTCAGTAAAGTTATACATGATCATTCGAGCAAAAATTTCCTGATGAATGAACTCCACCTTTTTTTGCATGAAAATGTAAAAGTCTAATAGTGTATTTAAGCTTTCGTAAGGAAGTCTCGCTCCCCCAGCGCATTGCATATAATCGCTTTAATTCTTCACTATCCAGATTTGTAAGGATTGTTTCAACAGTATTATCCATAAGCTTAAATCTGACAACCCTGAATGGCAGAAAATAAGGTTCGCCAGGAATTGATTTCTATTTTTGAGTAATTCTTTCATCTCATTTGTTTGTTTTTTGGTAAGATGCATATCAAAATATACATCAAATTCATCTGTATCAGGCAGAACCAAACCACTTACTATGCCACCTGCACCATCTTTTATTCTAAATAGGTATTTCCATCCTTTTTCCTGAATATACGCAAAACAGTTATAAGATTCATATCCACGGTCTGCAAGAACAATGGCTGATGGGATATTGGTACGGTCAACCATACGATTTAATGCTCTTTGTTCATTAGCGATCTGTTGTCCCTCTGCTATAGCATCTATATAAGTACGAGATAGTAAGTCATACATAGCATTCAGATGAATAAGGTTATAAGATTTTCTATCGTCTGTATTCGGAAAATAGGAATCTTTATGCTCTGGATTAGTAGCTATTTGAAGATTGGAACCATCTACTGCTAAAAGCCTGAAACCTTTATATAAAGTCGAGCTATTACAACGAGAGTTAAACTCATAAAGCAGAAAACTAAAAGCTTCAGGTATAATCTTATTTCTGCATTGAACAAACGCAGGGACAGACGGGCTATCTTGTGAACATTGGAAATAGTCTAATAATTCATTTGGAGTACTTTTGCACCCAAATGAAAGAATAATAGAAACAGCTTTTTTGAATCCTATTTTAGGTTTCCTTGTAAATAGCCATATGGTTAGGGCATTCAAGTATTGAAACTACACATAAATATATGATCGCTGACATGGAACTCAAGCGTAAAGCTATGGAAAAAGCGGGAACTGCAGGTAATGATTCTTATAAATATAAGCCATCTACAGATATCATCAATTTTTTGAACTCACTATGATAAAAAATTATGTGCTCATGAAAAGTGGTTTATGCTATACAAGTAAGATTAAGTGGACCACTTGAGCACATAACAGGAAGAATTGGCTGTTCGCAGACACACCTGCTGGTACTCATGCCAGTGCCATAACATGCACAATGATAGAAATAGCTAAAGCAAATGGAGTAAATGTCTATCAATATCTGACCTATCTATTTGAAAGGCTGCCATATATCAATATGACAGATGAGGAACTAGAGCAGTTAGCTCCGTGGAACGAATCCGTCAGAGCTGAAATTCACTGCGTTCCGCAGAAAATAAAAAATAACTCAATCATATTTGAATTGTCAGGGTGTTTTTGTTGATAGAAATTTGTAGTAAAAAAACTATCTTCTATCTTGTAAATACGGTCAAAAATTATTCGCTTACTACTTTTTTGTATCTGCTCTGCATAACTTAATGAATCATAAATCATATTACGGACTGACATTGCGTAATGTACTTTTGCAAGTAGAATCTTTAAATATGTAAGAACAAAAAAAGACCACCTCACCCAGTTTCTGTAAGATCGCCTTTCTTCGAGTTTTCTAATATAACAAATTAACAATCTCGTTTGCAGTCATACTACTCAAATTCTCATTGTCGTTTAACATTTCTCGATTTCATCTCATCGTAGAAGAATTTCTTAAATATCAATATGGTCTTGCACAATCCGGATATTTGGCATACCCGCTTGGATAATATGTACTCATAATCTGTTCAGCAAATATGACAGCCTGACTCTTATTGCCATTTGATAAATTTGTTCCACAGAAAATGACACCTGGCGGACATAAATGAAGCAATATAACACTTCCATCTTCACACATTCCTACAAACAATCCAGTCCTTCATGAATTTGATATGTCGTATCATTATAATCATAGGAAGCATACTCTGCCTATCTAGGGCTGACGTCTATTGTAACTGCTTCAATACCAGTGGCGGTATCTTCTTCGTTCCAGCCCCACCCCGGACATACATTGTACTACCAACTGGTTCAATTTCAATTTTGAGAAAATCAAGGATGGAGCCTTCTTCTTGTTTTGATGTTGTATTGGTTTTAGTCGATTCATTTTTACATTACCATTGGTTTCAGATGTTTCCTTGGATGTATTTGAATTATTCCCCTCTATTAGTTCGATTTCTATAAATAATCATTTTGCAGTTGCTTCTGCTGAATCATAATAATCCGCACTGTTGCAAAGTACCATCGCCAATTTTTCTAGTTTCAAACTTTCCGTATCCAATCTCTATATTACTTCCTGAAGAGGAACGCCAATGGCAATCCCATCGATTATATTAGTTGCCATCTTTTTTTAAGTTTTTAAATTTCAGACTCTAAAGCTTCTAACTTTAACGCTGTGCTATTCATGTCGATGCTACCTTTTCGCAAAGCTTCTGTATCTACATTGACATTACAACTATTGTTTTTATTTCCTCTGATCCAATTTGAAGTATACGTATCTATAAATTCTCCCCAATTTTCGAGAAATTCTTCTACAATTATTTCGATACTTTTATCCCCAGAAAATATACTACCCAATATCACACCCGCAATCGAATTTAAAAGAATATTAACATAGTCGTTTGTGCACATACACTTCTTATTTTATGCTTATTTGCTTCAATTTCATTATCATATTTTTTCAAAAACTCATCGCTAAAACTTTGTCCTTCAAAAGAGACACAACATTCAATCTCATCTCGCATCAAGACCGTAACATATTAGCCATATTTCCAACCTTGGAATGACCTGTTAAGTAATATTATCATAATCTTGTGTACATTCCTGTGTTAATGCCAATACCTGTTCCTGCATATCTGTATCAGCCAGATATCCTCCCTGGCAATTATCATCCCATGCCACATAGGCACTTCATGTGCCACGATATACAATCAAAGCTGTAACTGTTTCCGGATTAACAAAACAAGCAGCTCGAATTTCTCCATCCTCATAGTGAGAAACTTTCAAATCCATTAACTCTTGATCTTTAGAAATTTCTTCGATTAGCGTTTCAAATTCTCCTTTTGTCAAGCTATCATTAAGATTAAGCTTATCAACATCAATATTTTCTATAACATCCTTTATTGATGCCCCTGCACGATGGTGTTATCCAAATATATTAAAGTATCTAATAGTAGCAACTGCTTTTCATTCAAATTTGCCATTCAAAAACCTCCTTACTCCATAGTAAACGTATGACTAGTCATCATCATGCAAATTTTCCCATCTGGTTTTACCATATTAGGGATATAAGTAAGAAAATTTTCCGTCGTGATATTATCCAACTCACCTTCCGCAAGCCCGAAGAACATGACTATTCCCGGAAATTTATTTTGAAACAGTTCATCACAAATTTGATTACTAATATCTACAAATTTTTGTTTTTCTCCCGTTTCAACTTCAAAGAGAATGTATTTAACGGCATTGATTCTCCCATAGAGATAGCATCGTCGATTGTATTTTGAGCAGTTAAGGAATTATCAAAATAGGATACTGAATATTTGTGAATATACGCTTTCGATTCATCCACGGTTTCATTACAGATATTTTGCACACGTTTTTGGTATTTATCTCGAATGATAATACCAAAGTAGTCATCGTAAGACACCATACTTTTCTTCCATATGAGCAAGAAATATGTCTGTATCATTGCTAAATTGTTGCTCGATTTTTTGTTCCGGATGCTTCATTCCAACACATCCCCCTTATGAATAATATTAATAAAAATAACTACACAAATTGGAAAAAAGTGATTTCTCTTTCTTTTCATCATGTCCTCACTGTCTTGACCATCTGACCTGCTGCATCTTCTTCTGCTTTAATGTTCTTCGCTGCTATTCGAACTGTAGCAGCAACACCTGAAGTTATTTTTGCTGTTTAATTAATGTCTTTATATAATTTCTCAGTTTTTGTAAATATATTTGAGCACTATCACCTTTCCAGGTACATTCCAACTCCGATTGCCAATTTTTTAGTGTTCGTTCAATCAGGTTTTGTAATTCTTCACTAATCTGCTCAAGTTCATTGGCTTGCTTTATGGCTTCATTGTAATTAAATGCAATCATCTGATTTCTCCTCTAATTTTAATATATTCATATCTAAATCCAATGAGATCCTTGTTTTTATTGATTCACCACATAGTTCATACAAAACATTTTCTTTTATTTACTATGCATTCATAAATATTTACTCTCCATGGATAATGTAAGTCAATGTACGGCTGTCACTATATCCAGATGAGTCATATAGGGTACAAGTAAGTGTCATTGTCACAGAATCATCTGCGCCAAGTAAATCTGCTGCGTCTTCATATATTTCATACAATTTTTTATATTGATTCATAAAATAATCAGTAAGTACAGGTGCCTCAGCAGTATACACACCATCAGCAAAATAGTATGGATCTGCAGTATCACTAACACTAATGCCAAGCGCATTTGATTTCGCTTTTCCTTTACATTCCATCCTTACCAAGGAATAATTAGAACTTATACTTCCAGAAACCTTAAATGAGTTAACTGTTCCACTCTCTGGATATGAAAAATTATATATGTCGAGTGTAGATGCTGCTTTTTGAACTTTAACCGTACATGTATCTTTCAATGTTGTTCCATTAACCGTATAAGTCGCTGTAATCGTAGCCGAACCTGCTGACTTTGCAGTTACCGTAGCTTTTGTACCATTTCCCGTTATCGTTGCAATGCTAGAATCACTGATAGACCACTTCACACTTCCCCCATCAGGATTTACTTTTGCTGTCAGAGTACAGCTTCCCTTATCACGTTCCGAATACTCGATAGTACTTGCACTGGAAGTGACAGAAATGGACGGCTTTTCAACCGTTACATTACATGTAGCCTTATATGTTTTTCCATTATAGGTAATCTGTGCTGTAATCTGTGCTGTACCTGATGCTACAGCCTTTACATTTCCATTACTTACTGTTGCTACACTTGTATTACTACTATTCCATGTAACTGTTCTACCCTCAGGTGAAGTTGTTGCTTTTAATGTCTTACTTTCACCAGGTGTTAGCGAAAGACTACTTGCAGATAATTTGACATTTGGTTTTGCCACTGTTACTTTACACGAATCTTCATATGTCTTTCCTTCATAAGTCATTTTTACACGGATTGTTGTCGTACCTGCGCTTACAGCAGAAATTTTTCCATTACTTACCTTAGCAATATCACTATTATCGCTGCTCCAAGATACAGTTGCGCCTCCTGGAGTAACCGAGGCTGATACAGAAACGCTGCCTCCTACATACAATGAAACGTTACTTTTTGTTATACTTACAGCTGGCTGAATGACCGTCACACTACAACTTTCAGAATAAGATCCCACACTAGCTGTTATAGTTGCCGTTCCACCTCGTACTGCTGTTACAACACCATTGGAATTGACTTTTGCAACTTTTTCATTACTACTCTTCCATATAACTGTTTGACTTTCAGAAGAAGTATTTGCCTTGATTGTACGGGTCTCACCTACATAGAATGAACTAATTTTGTAAACACTCAATGTAATACCCTGTGCTTTCACCTCAACCTCTGCTCTGGCGGTATATGTTTTTTCACCGTGCATCCATGTGGCAGTAATTGTTGTATTACCAATATCCACACCAGTAACTTTACCATTTTGATTCACACTAGCAATTTTATTGTTCTCACTACTCCATTTAATTTCCTCATTATTAGGAATGCCAGAAACCCCTAAAGTTGTGAAACCATCTACAAATATTGTTAATTTGTTTGGAGTTACCATCATCTCATAATCTTTCACCGTAATCACACATGTAGCTTTTTTTGCCTTACCACTATTCACGGTAATTTTCGCTGTTCCAATACCAACAGCAGTTAATTCCCCTTTGCGATTGATAATGGCAACATTTTCATCACTGCTTTGATAACTATATTCTCCGTTGCCACCTTCTGTCTGAATGTCTACTACATCACCCACATACAAATCATAACTTTCTCTTGACAAAACCACAACCTCACTAGAAGCTTCCTGTTTGTTGTCATCCTCGCCTTTGCTTACTCCCAAAGTTACATTACCACCATCACGAATATCCGTTCCGTATTCCAGACTTTGAGATACAATCAGCCCTTCCGCTACAATTTCGCTGTAAGCCTTTTCGATATTTACTGTCAGTCCCATGGATTCCAACAGTGCTACTGCATCTGACTCCGTCTTATAAACCACATAAGGCATAACGCCAGCTTCCACTCCAGTACCACCTTTATCAATACTAATATATACATCGACAACAGATTTTTTTTCTACAACCTGTCCTGCTGCAAGGCTCTGATATAATACTATATCAGCAGGAATCACATCTGAATACTCTGCACCTACAATCTGACATTTCAATCCTTGCTCATCCAATCTATTCTGAGCTACGTCAACCGAATAATTGACAATACTCGGAACTCTTGCTTGATTCTCGCTCAACAAAATGTCTTTCTTCATATCACTGTGTGGTCCAATTACACCAGTAGACAATAATATCAACAAAGCAATAATAATTGCAGCTGCCATCGGAATAACAATTTTCGCCCACAGTGGCCAACGCATTAAATCAATGGCTTTAATTTTCCCCCAAATACGTTTCACTGACTTTTGTGTAGTCAATTCTTCTAAAAACTTTGCAGCAGTTGGAGTTCTATCTTCAACTCGCACATTTAAGGCATTCATAATTGCATTTTCGTGATTCTTGCTAATATTGCAATACTTTGATATAGGTTCTACAATGTCCTTCCCATTCTTCTCAAAACACGCTCTACGCTCCATCGAATCTGGCAAAACAACACCTGTAATCATTTTGTAAAGAACAGCACTGATCGCATACACATCTGTATGTGGTCCTTGATCTCCTCGACTGCGATACTGTTCTTCCGGAGAGTATCCAGGCTTAACAATAACGGTCAGACTTCGACTATGTGAAGTAGTCGCATAACGAGCTGCTCCAAAATCGATTAGTTTAACTCGACCGTCTTTTGTCAAAAAAATATTATCCGGCGCAATATCTCTATGAATAATTCCTGCCTTATGAACAACTTCTAGAGATTTTAAGACAGGCGTTAACATTTCAATAGCGTCCTCGACAGGAATCTTTCCATTGTGTTCTAGATAGGCAGTCAATGTTTCCCCTTCCAAATATTCCATCGCAATATAAGCCGTATTGTTTTCTGCAAAACTATCATAAATACGGACAATTCCATCTTCGTTTTGGAATTGCGCCAGACGCTTGGCTTCTTCCACAAACTGTCCCATACCATCTCCAAACTGTTCTTCCTTATTACCACCAAAAACAGATACTTGCGTCTGACCGATCATTCGTGTGGCAAACTCACTAGGAAGATATTCTTTAATGGCAACTTTCTGCTGAAGTGTAAAATCCCAGCCTATATATGTAACACCAAATCCTCCGAAACCTAACACTTTACCAATCATATATCGCCCATGTAACAACACACCCGGCTGCATATGAATTGGACTGTCCACATCTGTATCCGGCTCATAACCGCAGTTAGGACAAAGACCATAGGAATTATCATATTCCTCCATACATCCTAAACATCTCGTTTTCATTTTTAATTAATCCTCCTTATTCAGCATATGGTAATTTTAGATACTCGCTAATACCTTGCAAATCTTCATTTATTTCTACATATTCTTTAACACCTGTTTCCGTTACCGGAATACATTTACTCTGTGCAAAATTTTGAATATTAAGATAATCCTGTGCTAAATTGGTATTCAAGTACTCCAATAATGCAAATGCAATTTTGGTAGTATCTTTATCCATATCACTACAACTCCACAAGCATCCATAAGAATATACTGCTTCATTTGTCTCTGGCAATAAAACTGTATATCTTCCTTTTCCATTTCGCATTAGGTTCTGCATTTCAAGGTAATCTGCTGTAGTTCCCAAATACATGAGACATTTTCCATTTATAAAACAATCTAGTGCCTCTTCGTTAACATATTCTGACAAATCGGTGTCATACGCTATTTCATATAATTCTACCGCATCTTGACTAACAACAAGTGTACTCCCAAAATCTTGGCACTCAGATACCATTTGCACAAAATCATTAGTTTCCCACACTGTTCCTATAGAGGTGTTTACATAAATTGCAGGAAGAATTAAACCTGTCGGATACTTTGCTTCTTGCTCACCTAAACCTTCAAAATAAGTCTCTTTTGAATCAGTTAATAAGCCAGAAAGTGATTGTACTTCATGAAGCAGGGAAGATGGAATCACTGTAGATTCAAAAATTTCCGGCAAAGTTCCATTCTTTTGTGCCTCAGCCACCTTTTCAACATACTCATCTTGAGGTACTCCTACTGTAGTAACAGATACATTTTCATATTCTTGCATAAACATATCTGCCACCGCTTTCCAAGAATCCATAGTCACTTTATCCTTCGTTTCATCTCCTGTTGTCATATACCATAAGCATATACTGCCATCTGGAACTTCTTTCTGTTTCCAACTCATTCCGAATTTCACCAATGATACAATAATCATCAACAGTGCTACTCCAATACCTGCCATTCTGCGATAATGCCTCTTCTTTTTTTCTGCAGCAATGCTAGTTACTTCGATTTTTTGTTGAAAAACCTTGCGGAACTCTTCTGCATTTTCAAAACGAAACTGCGCTTCAACCGCCATAGCACGCATAATTGCATTGCTCACATATTTCGGAATTTCAGGCACTAAAATTTGAGGCTCCAAAAGGGTATCCTGTATTTTTCGATTCGTCGATTCTTCTGGCTTTATTCCAGTCAATGCATAGTATAATGTCGCCCCCAATGCATACAAATCTGTTCTTGCATCTTGCTTATTTATCTTATCGTATTGCTCTGGCGGTGCAAATCCTGGTTTTACTATCACTGTTATTTTACTTTCTATCGTTGTATCCATTGAAAAACGAGCAGCACCAAAATCAAAAAGCTTCACCGTTCCATCTTTACACAACATAATATTATCTGGACTGACGTCTCGATGCAAAATATCTTCTTTATGTATTGATTCCAATGCATCGCAAATATCGATAGCGATAGATATGCATCGCTCAACCGGCAATGGCCCATTCTCTACTTGCATTGCTTGACTCAAAGTCATTCCATCTAAATATTCCATTACAATATATGCTGTATTGTTTGCCTCAAAATAATTAAAGACATTTACAATATTGTGATGACTACTAAATTTCGCCATATTTCTAGCTTCATCCAAAAATCGTTGTTTTCCATGATCAAACTCTTTAGCGCGCTTATTTGCAACTAAAAAGACAGTCGGGTCTCCAGTTGTACGATTCACTAATCCACTTGGAAAATACTCCTTAATTGCTAAAATAGTCTCCAATTGGACATCCCATGCTTTATATGTAATACCGAAACCGCCTAATCCCAATGTTTCTCCAATAATATAACGATCTGTAAGCCTTGTCCCCGGTCTTAGACAATATGCTTCGGCAAAGTCTTCGCCTTCTACATATCCACAATTTGGACACAAACCTAACTTTTCATCATATTCATAGAAACAGTTACTACATCTGATTCGCATATTTTCTACTCCCCTTAGTTGATATAATCGTCCCACGTAAAATTTTCTCCACAAAGTGGAAGAAACACAAACTCTGCGTTTCCTATCTGAATCTTATCATAAGCATGAAGCTGTTCATGCGAAAATAGCAATTCATCATTCAGATACGCTAACCCATCTCCTGTACCATTTTGCAAATAGAAAACTTTCTGTTTTGGTTCATAAATAATGATTGCGTGTGGCTCTCTGGTTATAGATACTTCATTTTCCATGTTGATATCACAATTTGGATTTCTGCCAATTCTATTCTTACCTGTTTTACAAACAAACGCCTGACCTTGATAGTTTCCTTTAATACATATCAACCATCCCACAGGTGGTTCTGCCTCTGTAAAATCATAAAATGCCACTGTATTAGGTAACGCAGAAAACATTCCATGTCCAGTAGCAGCCACCGCCTGAGCCAATGAATTATCTACAGTCTGTTCATCCGAAGGAGAGTTTGGCTTATCTATATTTAAAGTTGCCTCATATTTTTTTTGTATTCTCTCATTTTGATTGATACTAGTATCTTCTTTCGGCAATGTTTTCTCTTTTTGCGCTTCTTGTACAACAGTACTTTCTTGCAATTCTAACTGACTTTCTTCATTTTTTTTCACATCTATTTGCTCAACAGATTCCTGTCCTTTTTGCCAAATTTTCCATTTAATACCTGCAGCTTTTCCAGTCGCTGGTATTATATTTTCATTTTTCTCTTCATTAAGAATTTCTGTTTTATCTATAACTTCAAGCTTACTTTTACGAATTGATGATACAGCATTTTTTGATTTTCTTTCCTCTGCTTGTACTCCTACACCCTCTCCGCAAATAGGACAACAACCAAATCTGTCTAAATCAAAGTAATGACCATTCATACATTTTACTTTATTCATTCGGAACACCTCGTTTATTGATTTTTATCAGCGCATAAGTCGTATTATCCAATGCAACCGAATTCTTAAGCACTGTTATTTGCCTCATTAAATTATCTGCTTTCACAGATAAAGAATCTTCTTTTATTAAAATATGTTGAATTAACTCTTTTGGAATTGCTTTATACAACCCATCCGTTGTCAAAAGTAATATATCTCCTTCCATCAAATCTAAAGGAACTGTTGTCAAATCATATACTGACAAACCACCTACACCTATATAACTTATAAGTGCTTCACCTCTCGCTGCTTCTTGTTGAAACTGATTCTGAGTGATTTCACCATTCTTAAACTGCTCATTCAGTTGTAAAAAATAGTTATGATCTCTAGTTGCCTGAACCAATTCTCCATTACGCAAAATATAAAGTCGACTATCTCCTGCTGAAAACCAGTATAACTTTTCTCTTATTATCACAACAGCAACCACGGTTGTTCCTCCCCTGGATTTTCCGAATTCATGAAACACTTGATTATCCACTTCCGTCATTGCTTCTAAAAAGAACTTCACAATATTTCCTTGAAAATGTTGTATTACAAATTCTTTCCATAAATTTCGTATAGATTCTACTGTCATTTTACTGGCTAAAGCTCCATGTTCAGTGCCTCCCATACCATCACACACAATTGCAAATGTAGCAACAGCATCTGAGTAAACATAAGCATTATCTTGTTGTTCCTCACGTCCGCCGATATCTGTCCGTACCTGCACTTCATAAGGCAAATCAATTCCGTACTTTTCTACTGAAATATTATCCATGTCATTTCCTCAAAGAAATACACCAATTGCGGAGAAATTATCCATTTCTTTTCCCTCACCACGTTGACGTATTATTTCTTCCATTTTTTCCAGCCACTCTTGAGCTGTTTTTGATTTTCTTAGGCATTGTTGCATTTCTTTTTCCAAAATCATTTCCCAAAAACCATCTGTACATAATAAAAATGCCTGAAATTTTCTTCTTTTTTTTATTGCTGATAGTTCAAATCTTGGCACTTCGCCAGACACGCCCAAAACCCGGAGCAGTTTATTTCGATCCGGGTGATTTCTTATTTCTTTCTCTTTTATTTCTTTTGCCAATACCAGCATCTGTGGTACACTGTGATCTAATGTTCTTGTTTTAACCCTATTATGTGAAAATGCATAGAGTCGAGTATCACCAATATGCCCCCAAATCAGACTATCCTCTGTAATCGCAAGTGAAACCAGTGTTGTCTTCATTTGCATTTTAAGATTTGTTCTGATTTGTTCATCCAGAATTTCTTTCTGTGCCTGTCCGAAAGCACTTCTCATCGTTTCTTCTATCGACTCCTGACTTTCATGAAAAATCTTTTTGAATGCTTCAACTGCCAACGTTGAAGCAATGTCACCTTTACCATGACCCCCTAATCCATCCGCTACAACGAAACACTGTATATTTTGAGTTTCTACTGCTCCTGCGCTATCTTCATTGACTTCTCTCGTCCCCGCATGCGAAACTACCGCCCAGTCCATAGTACCTCCCCATATAGTTACAAATTATTATATTTAACACTAAAATAACTATTTATCATCTATTTTATCCATTACCTTTTGTATTAATGTAACAAAGATCTCTCTGTCTTCATTTGAATATCCTTTAAAAATGACTTCTTGAATTTTATCATGATTAAACAAAAGTCCCGTTTCCTTACCTATATATCCCTCTGGATATGGAACTCCTAAATAATCATATGTCACATTACTACCATCCGACATACGCTTTATCTGCATTATTCCAATAATACTGAATTGTTCAATAAGAAATTCTGCAATCTGTTCTGGAACATATATATGCTTCGGTCATAGATGCAAAACATCTTCTATCCTCTTCATGTTAAATGTACTAACCGGATAACGTTCTTCATCTTTGTTGAGTAATTCGATACTTCTATATACAAGTTCATTCTGACTTTCTTCTGCAAGTGCTTCGCTTCTTGTCTTTTGAACACATAGAACAATTTCTTTCACCCTGTTCTTTACTGCTTGCATTTTCCTTCTATTTTTTCACGATTACCTACAACAGCTTTACGCCCTTGAAGATCGATTAATACGACTCCATTTTGACTGCTTTCACCATCAATATCATAAACTGCACCACTCCATCCGGGGCGAAATAGTTCGAAAATTTCATCATTACCAACTTGCAGATAACATCTACCTGCCTGGGTTAAATACGCAACATTTGTGACTTGTCATATTCAGCTACACCATATATGCCCACAAATTCTTTATCATCTGATATAACTACCTGACATGCACTAGGTAAATCCGTATTTTTCACAGCCATCAAAACCGTAGAAATCCCAATCGCACCATGTTCTGACTCATATAAAAACTTACATATATGCTGTTCTTTCAACATCAAAGTTCTTCAACTAAAGAGAATTCCCGTTTAGGCGCTATTACATTCACTTGATTTGCTGATGGATACAACTGTAATCTGACAGCAAGATTATACTCAAACTTCTCACGAATTCTGTCCACGCACTGTACAAGATATTCTCCGTATTTATCCAATCGTAACATTTCATGCTGTATTTGAATTTTTTCTACTATAATGATGATTAATTGTTGTCCATATAAACCCCACTACAACCTGTCCAGCTGATATTATAATCCCCGTGTACATACCGTTTCCCATCAACAAAAAACCTAAAATCATGGTAATACCATTGTTAACGAAGGAAGTACAGACATCCACGCAGGCTTTTGATTCATATCTTTTTTAGGCGGAATATTCTCAATTTTTTAAGATTCATCAAAAACATACGAATAGCACGAGGTGCAATATGAATACTATTTCAGCTTTATCTAGCTCAATTAAACCAAACGAACCTTACGATTACCATAATCATAAAAAATTAAATCGCTATTTAATTCCAAATTAGCACACCTAATTCCATGAGCTTCGCAAGATTGAAGTGTCTCGACAATCTGTAGAACAATCTGCACAAACAACTCAAAACGAATACTTGCCTACGAAGTTATATCGGCAATAAAGCCGGAATTCCCCCTTTATTAATAATATCCAACTCCATAGGGCTAATTTGTTCATTCTTTTCTATTTTATGTGTAATAACCAGTCTGTCTTTTTTTCTTTATTGAAATACGTTTCATATAACTCCGTTTCTTTCTCCATACTAATATTGTTTTGATGTTGTAAAATTTATTTTTTCCAACCTGTTTTCAACTGCATTTTTATTTAGTGTTTTTTGACATTTTCAATATATCATTCTGTTTTCCTTTTGTCAATTTTAAACATCATTATGATAATGAAACATCGCCATGATTACCATACTATAACTAGAAAAGGAGATTTATATTATGGTAGCTGACCGCATTAAACAATTACGTATTTCAAATAATATGACACAATCTGATCTGGCACAAAAATTGAATATTACTCGCAGCAGCGTGAATGCATGGGAAATGGGAATCTCCACTCCGTCAACAACTTATATTGTTGAACTTTCCCAACTCTTTAAAGTATCTACAGATTATTTACTTGGACTTTCTAACAATATTACTCTCGATGTCTCCATGCTCCATGATCGAGAAATCCAAATGTTATATGAGTTAGTGCAATATTTCAAAGAACTGCATTCCAAACCCAACAAGTAAAAGAGTAATCCAACAAAAAACGCATCAGAATCTGAGTCTTTCACTCAGTTCCGATGCGTTTTCTTCATTTTTAATCATTCATTTTTATACATATCTTCTATGCCAACTAATCTTACATTTGCTTTCTCTGCAATATCATATAGTCCTTTCGTAAACCCACCTTTTGAGAAGATGAATTTGTCAAGTACTCAAAAAAGCGAGAATCCTTTGATTCCCGCCTTTTTCATCTTTCTCTTATTCTTCTGTATTTTCTACAATCGCAATTGCTAATTCATCCAATTGTTTTTGTTCTACCCTTGTTGGAGCTTCTGTCATGAGACATGAAGCGTCTTTTACTTTAGGGAATGCGATTACGTCACGGATACTGTCTTCTTTTGCCATAAGCATGACGAGACGGTCCAAACCGTATGCAAGTCCTGCGTGTGGCGGAACACCGTATTTGAATGCATTCAATAAGAAGCCGAATTGTTCTTGTGCCTGTTCTTTTGTGAATCCAAGTACTTCGAACATCTTGCTTTGAATTTCGTTATTAAAGATTCTGACACTGCCACCGCCAAGTTCTGTACCATTTAATACAATATCGTATGCTTTTGCACGTACTTTGCCTGGATCTGTGTCGATCAAGTGTAAGTCTTCTTCCATTGGCATTGTGAATGGATGGTGCATAGCCTGATAACGGTTCTGTTCATCGTTCCAATCTAATAATGGGAATTCTGTTACCCATACAAATTTGTAATCGCCTTTGTCTAAGATCTCTAATTGACGGGCGATTTCAAGACGTAAGTTGCCAAGTACATCCCAAACTACTTTGTTCTTGTCTGCTGCAAATAATAATAAGTCGCCGTTTTCTCCATCCATTGCTTTAATAAGAGCTGCCATCTGATCTTCTGTCATGAATTTTGCGAAAGAAGATTTGATGCTGCCATCTGCCTGAATTGCAACATATGCAAGACCTTTAGCGCCAAAATCTTTTGCGAAATCAACAAGTTTGTCAATCTTCTTACGTGGCATAGCGCCTTGTCCTTTTGCATTGATACCGCGAACGCTTCCGCCGTTTTCCAGTGCACCTTTAAATACAACGAATTCGCAGTCTTTTACTGTTTCAGAAACGTCTACTAATTCCATGCCGAAACGGATATCTGGTTTGTCTGAACCGAAACGGTCCATTGCTTCCTGCCATGTCATTCTTTGGATTGGAAGTGGTACTTCTACATCTAAGATTTCTTTGAATAATTTTGCAAGCAATCTTTCGTTTACATCGATTACATCATCCACATCTACAAATGATAATTCCATATCGATCTGTGTGAATTCTGGCTGACGGTCTGCACGTAAGTCTTCATCACGGAAACATTTTGCGATTTGGAAGTAACGATCATAACCAGAGCACATTAATAATTGCTTGAATAATTGTGGTGATTGTGGTAACGCGTAGAAACATCCTTGATGTACACGGCTTGGTACTAAGTAGTCTCTTGCGCCTTCTGGTGTACTTCCTACTAAAATAGGTGTTTCGATTTCTAAGAATCCTTCGTCAGCTAAGAATTGACGAGTGAGTGTTGCTGCCTTACTTCTCATCATTAAGTTTCTCTGTAAGTCAGGTCTTCTTAAATCTAAGTAACGATATTTTAATCTTAATTCTTCTTTTGTCTTGCTGTTTTCTTCAATTGGGAATGGTGGTGTTTCAGATTCTGATAACACACGAAGTTCTTTTACACGGATTTCGATATCCCCAGTTGTGAGATTTTCGTTTACTGCACCGGAACGAGCTTCTACTGTACCAACTGCTGCGATTACGAATTCGCTTCTGAGTCTTCCTGCTTTTTCAAAATCTTCTTCGCTTACGCTGCCATTTTCAAAAATCAACTGTAAGATTCCTGAACGGTCACGTAAATCTACAAACACGATACCGCCTTTGTTACGGTTCTTTTGCACCCAGCCCATGACTGTGACTGTTTCACCAATGTTTGCACTGCTAAGTTCTGCACATCTGTGGCTTCTTTTTAAGCCTTTCATTGATTCTGCCATTGTATTTTCCTCTTTCTTAAATATTGTTAAATACTGTCTTTATAACATTCCTTAATATCTGTATATCCATCTTCGATTAACTGATCTTTCTGGAATTTTTTGTTTTTCTTCATATTTACGATAAGAACCTGTTTTCCAGCTTCGCGGTCTGCTTTTGCCATCTCAAGTACTTTTAAGATACCTTCTTTTGGAAGATTCTTTTCCAGTAAATATGCTTTCTTTTCTTTTTTATTGCCTGGCTCGTAACCGTTTTCAAGAAGAAGCATCGCAATACGTTCAAATCCGATTGAGAAACCACATGCCGGTGTATCCTGTCCTGTGAACTTTCCAATCATCTTATCATAACGGCCACCGCCTGCTACAGAGCCACCGAATTCATCCATGCGAATTTCAAAAATCGTTCCTGTATAATAAGATTGTCCTCTTACAAGTGTTGGATCAAATTCCACCTTGAATTCTGTCTCTTTTGCTGCTTCTACACTAGAAATGATCATCTCCATACCGTCAGCAATCTTTTCATCTAAGAATCCTGCTAATTTTTCTTTACAGAAACGGATACCTTCAATATCGCCGCTGATCTGATCAAATAATCCAAGATATGTGTCAATATTTTCTTGTGTATATCCACCAAGTTCGTTTAACTCTTTTGCGACACCTTCTGCACCAATCTTATCCATCTTGTCTAAGATGATGAATACTTCATCGTAATCTTCTGCGCGGAATCCGCTGTATGCGGCCATTGCTTTTAAGATATTTCTGTCATTGATACAAACTGTGAAATTGTTGAATCCTAATTTACCAAGCATTGCTGTTGTTGCAAGAATGAGTTCGATTTCTGCAAGGTTACTTGGTTCGCCAAGAATGTCTATATCACATTGTACGAACTGACGGAAACGTCCTCTCTGTGGACGGTCTGCTCTCCATACATTTCCAATCTGCATTGCTTTGAATGGAGAAGGAAGTTCGTTTGCGTGGTTTGCATAGTATCTTGCAAGTGGTACTGTAAGGTCATAACGAAGACCTCCGTCTACCAGATCACTCTCTGTCTGTGCCGTGTCTATTTTTAATTTTTCTCCACGTTTTAAAATCTTGAAAATTAACTTTTCATTATCGCCGCCCTGCTTGCTGCAAAGGTTCTCGATATGTTCCACACAAGGAGTCTCCATAGATGTAAATCCGTAGGTTTTGTAAGTATCTTTGATCATCTGAATGACATAGTCTCTGATTTCCATTTCTTTTGGGAGCATGTCCTTCATACCTGTAACCGGCTTTTTCTTTAATGCCATAACCATTCTCCTTTTCGTTTTATCATTTCATCTATTCTGTCGATGTATTGTTCTACATCTTTTACATTCTCCGTACGGGCAATATTCTTCTTATTTCCCGTCTTCGGATCAATAAATGCTTTCTCTTCTGGAAGCACAATCTTGGTAGAAGCACCTGCTCCTACTGCGACAATCGATTGTTTTTCCTCCATAATTAGTATATTGTATATTCCCGCTTTGTCAACCTTTGCATAGCCAACATTTTCAAAATTCCCCGCGATATTTTTTTGTCTATAGAGATAATATGGGGCTAAATCCATGCTCCTTGCATACTCCTCCGCCAGTTCTATCATCCTAGAAAGTGTCTGTGCATTTTCAGCCAGACTGTGCTTCTTTGGATCATGTTCACGGGTCATGCGAGAAGCTCGTTTCATTGCAAGTGCATGTACTGTGAGACTGTCTGGAGCCAATTTCTTTATCTTTTCCAGGGTATCTTTCATATCTTCTACTGTTTCTCCTGGTAGCCCTGCAATCAGATCCATATTAATATTATCAAATCCAAGTTCTCTTGCCATAGCATAGACGCGCTCAATGTCTTCTACTGTATGCCAGCGCCCAATTGCATTCAGTGTCTTCTGCTGCATGGTCTGTGGATTAATGGAAATCCTTCCTATATTATGTGCTCTAAGCACCTCTAACTTTTCTCTTGTGATACTGTCAGGTCTTCCTGCCTCAACGGTAATCTCTTTTAAATCTGCAAAAGAAAAATGGGTTTCTAAATGAGTGAGCAGTCTGTCAAGCTGATCTGCTTCCAGCGTCGTTGGCGTACCTCCACCGATATAAACTGTATTTAACTTCTTTTCTTTTGACACTTCACTGATAAATGTCAGCTCTTTGCAAACTGCCTCAAGGTACTCATCCACTTTCTTTTTCCACAAACCGATTGGATAAGAAGAAAAGGAACAATACGAGCAAATAGTCGGACAAAACGGAATCCCAATGTATAAACTATAACCATCTTTATAATCCAACTGCTCCAACAGTGATTTTTCCTTCTTCGCAACTTCCAATCCGATTTCTGCTTTTTTATCTGTCACTCGGTAATTCCTCTTCATCCACTGAATCACTTCTTCATCTGACATACCCGATTCAAGCAATGTCATCATAAGCTTTGTAGGACGAACCCCTGTAAGAATCCCCCACGCAAGTTCTCTTTGCATGGCATTGCATAACCAATCATAAAGTTTTAGATTGACATAGCGTTTTTTCAGCTTACGTTCTTCGATTACTTCCACTTCGCAATCTGCTATTTCAAATATCTCCAATTTTTCCTTTTGAATTGTAATCTGAACCGCCAAATCTGACTCTGCATCGACAACCTGCTCATATATCTCATCCGGACAGAATGCTTTGATAATATGGTACATATCGTACGCATACATTTCATTATTAACTACAATCTGAATCATTTTACACCTTTTCCTAAAACTCAATTTGGGACGTAGCAATATACTACGTCCCGCATCAAACATCTTTCAATAAATCTATCGTACAAATGGATTATAAACTTTCTCATCACCAATACATGTAAGATTATTGTGTCCTGGATACACCATAACACTATCTGGCAGACAGAATAGTCTTTCTTTGATCGAGTTAACAAGTGTCTGTCCATCTCCGGTTGGAAAATCACTTCTTCCAACACTTTGTGCAAACAATGTGTCACCGCTGATCAGTACTTCTTCTGCTTCCTCATAATAACAACACCCTCCGCTCGTATGTCCCGGTGTATGAATGACTTTGAATCGGAAACCTGCTATTTCAAGTATCTCTCCGTCTTTCAGACATCTGACATCATCATAAGCGTACTGTGTTCCAAACATGTATGATAGATTTTGTCTTGGGTCCGCAAGTATTTCTTTTTCATCTTCATGAAGATATACAGGAATATGGAAAGCTTTCACCCAACCATCAATCCCCATCACATGATCAAAATGTCCATGTGTCAGAAAAATTGCTTTTGGCACATAATCATTCGACTTCACATGACTGATCAAATAGTCTGGACATGTTGCCGGATCAACAATAATCACTTCTTTTGTTTCTTCATTTACGATCAAATAACTGTTTGTTGCGAGCGATCCCAACACAAATCTTTCGATTTTCATTTTATTTTCCCCTTTGATTACTATATATTCATTAGCCTGCCGTACGCTCAATATCGATTACACTTTGAATCTGGTGAAGCTTTTCAACTATGCGTTTTAATTGTTCGCGTCCTGTAACGACAAATCCAAGTTCCATAGTTGCTACACCTTGTTTACTGATATGTGTGTTGAGCGAATTAATATCAATCTTAAATTCTGTAAATACTTTTGACACTTCCATCAATAATCCCTGACGGTTATGTGCAAACAACTTAATACCTGCCTGATATTGTCCACGTTCCTCAGTAAGGCTTGCTTCCCATTCTGCATCAATCAAACGAATACGTTCTGCCTCTGAAAGATTGATAATATTGACACAGTCGGTTCTATGGATCGACATTCCTCGACCGCGTGTAACGAATCCAACAATCTCGTCTCCCGGAACCGGATTACAGCATCTTGAAAAACGAACTGCCATATCATCGATTCCTTTCACAACGATACCGCTCTTTGACCTTGCAACGTGCGCTCTGTTCTTTGTCGCCTCGTTCACACGTTCAATAATCTTCTCGTCCGTAAGGACTTCTTTATGGTCTTTCGCATACTCTTCCGCAAGTCTATTGACAACCTGACCTTCTTTCAATCCACCATGACCAACGCTTGCAAGCACCGCATCCCAATCTCGAAAACCATATTTTGTCTGAACTATCTGTACATATTTAGGCTTTGTCAGATCACTCAGTACCAATGATTTCGCCTTACAATATGCAAGCAACATTTCTTTTCCACGGATAATATTCTCTTCTTTTAATTCTTTTTTGAACCATTGATTAATCTTGTTTCTAGCCTGTGTACTCTTAACGATATTAAGCCAGTCACGGCTTGGTCCTCTTGAGTTCTGCGATGTTAAAATCTCAATACGGTCACCATTCTGAATCTTATAATCAATGTTTACTAATTTACCGTTCACACGGGCACCAACCATCTTGTTACCGACCGCACTATGAATGGCGTAAGCAAAATCGACTGGTGTTGAACCATTTGGAAGGCTCTTTACATCCCCGTTCGGAGTAAAACAATATACATCTTCCGCAAATAAATCAAGACCACCTTTTAAGAGGCTTAAGAATTCACGGTTGTCTGTATCCTGCTGCCATTCCAGAATCTGTCGCAGCCAGGTCAATTTTTCTTCCGCCTGGTCAGCCACACTCTTCTTGCTGTCACCTGTCTCTTTATATTTCCAGTGAGCTGCGATACCATATTCAGCAGTTTTATGCATCTCTGCAGTACGAATCTGAATCTCAAACGGCTGTCCCACGGAACTCATAAGTGTTGTATGAAGTGACTGGTACATATTTGGCTTTGGCATCGCAATATAGTCTTTGAAACGCCCTGGAACCGGTGTATACATTTCATGGATAACACCAAGTGCTGCATAACAGTCTCTCACAGAATCTACAATAATACGCACAGCGAACAAATCATAAATCTGATCCACTGTTTTGTCTTGATTTACCATCTTCTTATAAATACTGAAGAAATGCTTCACTCTGCCCTTGATCTCTGCTTTAATGTTGGCATGCTCCATGTGTTCTGATACTTCTTTCACGATATGTGAAACAAACTCTTCACGTTCTGTCTTTCTATCATTGATCTGACGAACCAGATCAAAGAACACTCCCGGCTGTGTATATTTCAAAGCAAGGTCATCAAGCTCTGTCTTAATCTTAGAAATACCAAGACGCCCTGCTATCGGTGCATAAATATCCAATGTCTCTCTCGCTTTTTCAACCTGCTTCTCTGGACGCATGAATTCAAGCGTTCTCATATTATGAAGACGGTCAGCAAGCTTGATCAAAATAACACGGATATCTTTTGCCATCGCCAAAAACATCTTTCTAAGATTTTCTGCCTGTACTTCCAATTTATCTGCCGAATAGGACAACTGTCCTAATTTCGTAACCCCATCTACCAAAAGTGCAACTTCTGCACCAAATATATCGGTAATCTCTTCTTCTGTCATAACAGTATCTTCTACAACATCATGTAAAATACCTGCCACAATTGTTTCCTTATCCAATTCAAGCTCCGCGAGGATAATTCCTACCCATAGCGGATGAATAATATAGGCTTCTCCTGACTTGCGGAATTGTCCTTCGTGTGCGTGATAAGCAATATCAAATGCTTTCTCAATCATAGAGATATCGGCAGAAGGATGGTACTTACGAACGCGCATGATTAACATCTTATACAGTTTTTTAGGATCCTGATAATCTTCAGGATTCATCACCGCATGACCATCTACGATTTCAAGTCCTGTATACGGTTTTTCTAAACTACTCTCATAAGCCATTGTTTTGCCCCCTCTATGTGTCTATTTACCCGGATATGCAATCACTGTGTCTACATCGTATCCTTCTAATTTCTTTCTTCCTTCTAATCCTTGTAATTCCATTAAGAAAACTGTTTTTACAACAACACCGCCTAATGATTCAACCATTTTAATAATTGCTTCAATTGTGCCGCCTGTTGCCATCAAATCATCTATAATAACCACTCTCTGTCCAGGTTTAATCGAATCCTTGTGCATTTCAATAATTGCACTGCCATATTCCAAATCATATTCCATTGAAATTGTTTCACATGGCAATTTTCCTTTTTTACGAACCGGAACAAAAGATTTGTGCAGATTGTATGCAATTGGTACACCGAAAATAAATCCTCTCGATTCTGGTCCAACTACGATATCAAAATCCAATCCTTTTAACTTTTCCTGCATCAAGTCAATTGCAAGATGTAATCCGTCTGCATCTTCCAAAATACTAGTTACATCTCTGAAAATAATCCCTGGTTCCGGAAAATCTACTATGCTTCTTACATATTCCTCAATTGGTTTTATCATACTTATCTCTCCTAATTCTAAGTGATATTCTAGTATATCATTTTTTATTTTATTTTTCAATTTGAATTATTGATAATTCTGTATAACAATTTGTACTGTTTTTCTGCCCATATACTCACTAATGGAAGGATAATAAGTGAATGCAAGCTGCATTCCGCTTCGATATCCTTGAAGCATACGTTTTACCAGCATATCTCCGTATTTCATTTTTAGGTACTCTAAAAACGTTTCAATATCTCCAAAATACATTGCTTCCAACACAGCACCCTGTTCATCTTTCACCTGCATTTTCAGTACATTTCGGTTCTTCCCTAATATTGTAGCATTTAGAATTTCAATATTTTTTTCCACAAATACCGGTTTTGTATTTCCTTTACCAAATGGTTCCAAAAGGTTCAGTTCACGAATCAAAGATTCATTTACATATCGTAGTGGCATTTGCATATCTATGGAAACCTTTGGAGTCAGATCATCCTGGGTTAAACTGTTTTTTTCATTTAAAGTATTTCGGAAAATCTCTATGTTCTCTTCCTCCAAGGACAACCCTGCTGCCAGCTTATGGCCGCCGAACTTTGTTAATAAGTGTTTACATTTATTGAGTTCTTCAAACATATGATAAGTCTCAATGGAACGCCCTGACCCTTTGACTCCTTCTTCTGCTTTTGTCAGAATAAAAGTCGGTTTATAATAACGTTCTCGAATTCTGCCAGCCACAATCCCTGCCAGGCTTTCATGACATTCCGGAAGATATACTACCAGAACCTTATCTTCTTTCAGCCGTGACTCTTCAATCATCTCAATTGCTTCTTCCACTGCGATTGCCGTCATGTCCTTACGGTTATCATTCAGAGCTTTCAAGTCTCCAGCCAGAATGTCTGCTTCTTTTTTGGTTCTCGCACAAAGAAGTTCTAGAGCACGCTTTGCTGTATCTAAACGCCCACTTGCATTCAGGCAAGGTCCAATCACGAATCCGATATGGTATGCGGAAAGATGATTCACATCTACCCCTGTGCACTCAATCAATGCTTTTAATCCTAGATTACGGGTTCTTTTAAGCATCTCAAGCCCCTGCTTTACGAAAATACGATTTTCATCTACAAGATCCATCACATCTCCTACTGTAGCAATTGCGACATTTTCCATTAGGTAATCCACATCTTCTATATCTTTCCCTGCTGCATTAAATAGCGCTTCCACCAATTTGTAAGCCACCGCTGCACCACATAGCCCTTTAAATGGATACTCACAATCTTCTCTCTTCGGATCAATCACTGCATCTGCAGGCGGAAGAACATATCTCTTTTCCTCTTCATTTTCTTCATAAGGTACCTCGTGATGGTCTGTTACAACAATAGTCATTCCAAGACGTTTTCCATATGCAATTTCATTTTTGGCAGCAATCCCATTATCACAGGTAATAATCGTATCCACTTCTTCATCAAATGCACGATCGATTAGGGTTTTGTTCAGCCCATAACCATCCTTCATGCGATCTGGGATATCACTATCTACTATTCCTCCAAGCGCACGTATTCCTTCTAATAAAATGTATGTAGCATTGATTCCGTCAATATCGTAATCTCCAATTACCCTGATCTTTCTCTCTTCACGAATCTTTTCCAAAAGAATATCAACAGCCTTGTCCATATCTTTCATAAGCATCCCATCATACAAATCTGCAATTGTACCATGAAGATACATTTGGATATTCTCATCACCTACTACATCCCTGTTTCGGATCAAACGAGCCAACACTGGATGTATTTTAAATTTTTCTGCAATTTCTTGAAAGGCTGCACCTTTTCGCATTACAAACCATTTTTCCATATTTACTCCCAAAAAAGGACGGAAAAAGCCTGATCGCTTCTCCGTCCCCTTACATTATTTTTATTTATATCCCGAATTTATACTCACCTAAAACTTATTTTGGATTATAGCACACTAAAACCATTTTTTAAAGTCTTTTATGCAAGCATTCCGCCAAGCATTCCTCCACCGGCACATAATAATAAAGTAGTGATGACATTTGTTCCATTTCCATCAAAGCTTCGGTAGACTCCAAAAGAAATCAAAAATAATAAAACAAAGTACAGCACACCCATAATCAATCCCCACAAAAACTTCCTTACTCTCTTTAGTTTGCCAAGTATGAAACCACCAACAAATGTAGATAACACATATATAACGATGATTCCTGCTGTCACTTTTTGCTCGTCCCAATCAAATTTGTATAACAAAAACGTCAAAACAAAAAGTAAAATGCCAGTAACAATATAAGATGCCAGAAGCGCCTTTATAATAGAAACAATCTGGCTGCCTTTTGCAATCGTTTCCCTCATGCTCTTCCCTCCTTTTCTATCACAATCTATGATTCGAAAAGGAGTTTTATGTCCTATTGCTCCATTTGACGTCCTAAAAAGTTTGCAGCACAGAGTGCCAGCTTTTGTTCCATTTCACCCATTTTCTTTTTATCGTTTTTATCAAGCAGCACTACTGACCCAAGTACATCGCCTTCGCAGATAATCGGGCAAATGACCTGACTAAAATAATCTTCAATATTTTCTTCAGTAATCGGAACATATTTCTTGTCTCCTACATTTGCCAAAACCTGTTCTCTTCCATCCATGGTACTGCCTAGTCGTTTGCTGATAAATTTGTCCTGTAGTTCTTTTTTTCCATAGCCAGCTGCTGCAACAATCTGATCATGGTCTGTGATGCAAATGGTACATCCAAGCGTTGTTGCTAGGCTTTCTGCGTATTCTTTTGCAAATATGGATAATTCTCCAATTGGTGAATATTTTTTTAAGATAATTTCTCCCTGCCTGTCTGTGAAAATTTCAAGTGGATCTCCTTCACGGATACGCAGAGTTCTGCGGATTTCTTTTGGAACAACGACTCTTCCGAGATCATCTATTCTTCTTACAATTCCTGTTGCTTTCATATTATTTTCTCCTTATACATGGTTTTATCCTGCTATTAGTATCACTCATTTTTTGGAAATTATGAGTTGTTTTATTTTTTTCAGTCAAGTCTTTGTGTTTTCCTTCCATTTGTAATATAATAGATAAATATAACACTTCATCACTTTAACGCAGAGAAATATTGCCTTTTTATGCATACTATGCTATAGTAGTTCTGTATGTATGTGAGGATTTTTATGAAATTCTTGATTATAATATCAGATTGGAGATGCCAAAGTATGATAGTAAAATGGAAAATCAACTTTCCGTCAAACGACGGATTTGAAGAAAGACGTGCATATGTTTATTTACCAAAATCGTATGAAAAAAATCCAAACAAACGTTATCCTGTCTTATACATGTTCGACGGACACAACGTATTCTATGACTCTCATGCCACTTATGGCAAGAGCTGGGGTATGAAGCGTTTCATGGATCGTTCAAAAACCGAGATGATTATTGCTGCTGTAGAATGCAACCATAATCCTGCAAATGGACGTTTGATCGAATATTCACCATACGATTTTTGTGACAGCCATTTCGGCGATATTGAAGGACACGGCAAAGACACTATGGATTGGTTCATTCATGTATTTAAAAAGGGAATCGACGAACATTTCCGAACACTCCCTGATCGCAACCACACATATATAGCCGGGAGTTCTATGGGTGGGCTTATGAGTCTTTATGCACTCATTGCATATAATGATTATTTTTCAGGTGCTGCTGCACTTTCTCCTTCTATCTGGACAAACTCTGCAGAGATTGAAAACCTAATCAAAAGCACAAAGCTGCATCCAAACACAAGACTGTACATGGATTATGGCTCTAATGAATTTAAGAACCACCGTGGTATGGAAAGACTTTTTCACAAAGTCGCTGCTCTTCTTGCAAAGAAGCGCATTTTTTTGACCAGCAGAATCGTTCCTTACGGCGATCACTGCGAGGCATGTTGGGAGAAACAAATCCCTATATTCATGGATATTCTTCTTTATGAAGGATACCGTTAATTTTAGTTATCTATCAGGAATGATACACAGGAGGGTTATATTTTATAATGCAAACACAATATTTTAAATTTTATAGTCCGGCTTTAGGAAGAGATATGGAATGTAAGGTTTACGGTCACGCTGGAAGACCAGTACTTTTTATTCCTTGTCAAGACGGACACTTTTATGATTTTGAAAATTTTAAGATGACTGACGTTTGGTCACCATGGATTGAATCAGGCCAGGTTATGGTATTTTCTATCGATACAATCGATGCTGAGACATGGTCTGACACATGGGGCAATGCTGAATGGCGTATTAACCGTTACGAACAATGGATCAACTACATCACTCAGGAAATGGTTCCATTTATGAGAAATATGGCAAATGAAAGAAACGGCTGGACAGGATACCCTGGTATTCTGGTATTTGGTGCAAGTCTTGGTGCAACACACGCAGCAAACCTCTACTTCCGCTATCCAGACTTATTTGACCGTTTGCTCGCACTTAGTGGTATCTATACAGCAGAATATGGATTTGGTACATTCATGAACAATAAAGTTTATGAAAATTCACCAGTTCATTATCTTGCAAACATGCCTGGTGATCATCCATATATCGCAAGATACAACCAGAATAAAGCTGTGATCTGTGTAGGACAAGGTGCATGGGAAATTCCAGACACAACAAGACAGATGGATGCCATTTGTAAGGGTAAAGGAATCAATGTATGGTTTGATTACTGGGGATATGATTGTGCCCACGACTGGGATTGGTGGTACAAACAAGTTCCATACTTTATTCCATGGCTTTTAGACCAAAGATAATTTTTCTAATGTTATATCTGACAGTGAATTTGCTGCCATTTATATAGAAGCAACCAAAACAATTTTAAAATTTGACCCAAAAAAGAGAGGAAGAGTCACATGAAAAACTTTATTTTTATCTCACCAAACTTCCCTACTAACTATTGGATGTTCTGCCGTGAATTAAAAAATAACGGTATGAATGTATTGGGAATTGGCGATCAACCTTACGACGAATTGAATCCAGACCTGAAGAACAGCCTTAATGAATATTACAAAGTAAGCAGCCTTGAAAACTATGATGAAGTATATCGCGCAGTTGCTTTCTTTATTTTCAAACACGGTCGCATCGACTGGTTAGAATCAAACAATGAATACTGGTTAGAAAGAGATGCACAATTACGTACAGAATTCCACATCACAAGTGGATTCCAGGCTTCTGATATGCCACGTATCAAATACAAATCAAAAATGAAAGAATTTTATCAAAAAGCAGGCATCGCAGTTGCACGCTACCACTTAGTAGACAACTATGAAAACTGTCTTGCTTTCGCAAGAGAAGTTGGATACCCAATCGTTGCAAAACCAGACAACGGTGTTGGTGCTTCTCACACATTCAAAATTAAAAACGATGAAGATTTAGGTAACTTCTTTGCACAAAAATGGGATGATACATTATACATCATGGAAGAATTTATCAATGCTGAAATCAACTCATATGATGCAATCATCGATTCAAACGGAGAACCAATCTTTGAAACAGGTAATGTTACACCATTTTCATTGATGGATGTTGTAAACGAAGGACAGAGTTCAATCTACTACATCGTAAAAGACCTTCCAGAAGATACAAGACAGGCTGGTCGTGCTACAGTTAAGAGCTTCGGTGTTAAGAGCCGTTTCGTTCACTTCGAATTCTTCCGTCTTCTTGAAGACCAGCCAATCGGCAAGAAAGGTCAGGTAGTTGCATTAGAAGTTAACATGCGTCCATGTGGTGGTTTCACACCAGATATGATCAACTTTGGTCACAGCACAAACGTATACAAAATCTGGGCTGATATGATCGCATTTGATAGATCTACAGTAGCAATCGGTGAAGAAACATTCTGTGCTTTCGCAGGTCTTCGCGATTACAAGAACTACGTTATGAAACACGATGATATCATGGCGAAATACGGTCACTGCATGAGAATGGTAACACGTATTCCAGATGCACTTTCAGGTGCTATGGGTAACCAAATGTACGTTGCAACATTCCCAACAGAAGAAGGCATGAACGAATTCTACAGAGATTTATTAGCTGAATATTAGAATTTACATAAAAGAAAGCTCTGCGCATCGGCGCAAAGCTTTCTTTTTTATTTCAATCAAAATTCATTTTTTAGACTTCTCTGGAACAATCTTCCAAATTCATCTCTTACATCTTTTTCTTCATATAATACATCATACACAGCTTCGCAGATTGGAAGTTCCACACCATAGCTTTTTCCGAGATTGCGAAGTGCTTTTACTGTATAATATCCTTCTGCCAGTTTTTTGTAACCGGTCTTCATGACAATACTTTCTCCAAACGCTCTGTTCTGACTATGTTTTGAGAATAATGTCGCTTCATAATCACCCAGATGACAAAGTCCATAGGCTGAACTTTCTTCGCCTCCCATTGCGACAATGAGTCTGGCAATTTCCCTTGTTCCTCTCGCCATCAGAGCACCTTTTAACGAAGACATATCGAGTCCATCCAGAACTCCCGCTGCAATCCCGATTACGTTTTTCGCCGCACCGCCAATTTCATTTCCAATCAAATCGGTTCCATAATAAAAACGAATCAGATCACTTGAAAAACTGCGAACTAAATCATCTTTTACTAATTCGTCGGTACTGTCAATTACCATACAGTTTGGAACCCCACGGCAGAATTCCTGCACATGACCTGGTCCAAGCCACACTGCCACTTTATTACTGTAGTCAAGCGTATCACTCATAATCTGACTCAGACGTCTTCCAGATTCAATCTCAATCCCCTTCATACAGAGAACAAAAGTCTTTTCTTTAATTCCAAGCTCAGCCAATTGTGCAGCAACCTGATGCAATGTCTGTGAGCTAATCGAAATAACAATAATGTCTGCCTCCATGCAGCCTTCAAACTCTGTTGTTAGTTGAACTGATTCTGGCATTGTCAGATATTCATTCGTTCTGGTCTCCATGAATTTCTGCATATTTGCAGAACTCTTTCTTCCATAAAGGCTTACCTCATGCCCGATACGGTCTAAGTACCATGCAATAAAGCTTCCCCATCTTCCGCATCCTATTACAAAGATTTTTTTATTCTTATCACCTTTTCCTGGAAAAACAATTTCTTTCTGATATTTAATCTTTGAAATATCTCCTTCCAAGATATCATTAATCGTAACTCCATATAGTTCTGATAGTTTCAAAAGTACTTCTATTGTTGGAATTGATGCACCTGTCTCCCATTTTGACACTGCTTGTCTTGATACAGATAAATGATTCGCCAAATCATCCTGCGTAATTTTATAGTATTTTCGTAATTCGGATAAATATTGTCCTATTTTCACACTGTCCATCTTAAATCATCACCTCAATCACCATTGTATACTGTTTTCCAAAAAATATCCAGCAATCTTGACTCGCAATCTTCCTTCTTTTCGCAACCAGGAGTTTCATTTTTAATATTTGTCCATTGAAATGCTGCCTGTCAAGTATTTTTATATTGAATCTGACACTTTATTGTGCTAAAATATACGCATTATCGAGACAGGGGGATACATTTACATGAGTCTTAAATTTCCAATTGAGACATCTGCAAGACATGTTCATATCTGCGAAGCAGATTTTAAAATATTATTTGGTGAAGATGCAAAGTTAAACTATGTACACGAACTCAGCCAGCCGGGGCAGTATCTCTGCAAAGAGCGTGTGACAATAGTTGGATCAAGAGGAAGATTTGAAAACGTTGCGATTCTTGGACCATTTAGACCGGAGACTCAGATTGAGTTATCTATGACTGACACTCGTAAGATTGGTGTACAGGGTGTTATCCGTCAATCAGGTTTCACGGACAGCACTCCCGGCTGCCAGTTGATTGGACCTAACGGTTCGATTGAACTGGAAAAGGGTGTTATCGTTGCCAAACGACACATACATATGACACCTGTTGATGCAAGCCGTGCCCGCGTAAAAGACAATGATGAAGTATTTGTCATTACCAAAAGTTATGAACGCGGTCTCATCTTTGCTGATGTAGTTGTCCGTGTAAGTCCCAAATTTAAAACCGCAATGCACGTCGATACAGACGAAGCCAATGCTTTTGCAGGTGATGAAGCTCCAACTGGAGTTATTCTCAAATTATTTGATGGACAGACTTACAGCCTGGAACAATGGGCTGATGAAGTAGCATCGGGTATTAACCGATAAACAATGATATAAGATATTTTAGGAGGTATTTAAATTATGAGTATGACAGATTCAGTAAGAAAAGCTATGGTAGACGCTATGAAAGCGAAAGACAAAGACAGAAAAGACACTCTTTCTATGTTATTAGCAGCTATGAAGAACAAAGCAATCGATAAAAGAGCTGACCTTACAGAAGAAGAAGAAGTTCAAGTTGTTTTAAAAGAAATCAAACAGACAAAGGAATCTTTAGAGTTGACACCAGCAGACCGTGAAGACTTAATCGCAGATTATAAGAAACGTCTTGCAGTATTAGAAGAATTTGCTCCAAAGATGATGGATGCAGACGAAATCAAGACAATCGTTACCGGCGTACTTGCTGACCTTGGCATTGACGCTCCAACAGGAAAAGACAAAGGCCGTATCATGAAAGAACTTATGCCAAAAGTAAAAGGCAAAGCTGACGGCAAATTAGTAAACGAAATCGTAAGCTCATTTATGGCATAGATAAGAGGGACGGCGTGACTAGAGTCACGCCGTTTTCTTTTGCACGAATTCCTTATTTTCTATTGTGTTCGATCCAATTCACAGCAAAATCCACAAGCTCACGCTGCTTCATAAAAGCAATCATCCCATTACCCAGGGATACCCTTTGCACAGAGTGTTCTTTTTCAAAGGCCTCTCCAATCTCATCAAAATCCTCACCATCTACAAATAGTGTGCTATAGCCTTTCCACACTCTTTCACCATTTTCCATGATTGCGCTGTACTCCATACTATCATGCTTTCCAGGGTATTCTGCTCTTACATCAGCAAGATGCAAAGATGTATTTTTATCATAACCAACTCCTATCAACAGAACATATCCATCTAATTCATACAACTTACCAAGGGGAGAGCCCTCTCCAAAAATATTAGAAAGGCTATGGTCTTTTGTAAGGTAATCTGCATTTTTCCCGTTAGCCGCTACAGATCGAGCCGGATGATCGCTTCGCAATGTTCCTGGCCACTTGCGAAACATCTCCGCAACAGCTCCCATTGTATTTGTCGGGGTAATGTCCTTGTTATATGCAGGCCAGTTATCCCGAATCGTTTGCCACCATTCTTCCGGTTCCTCCCAGTGTACCCCTGTCGTTGGATCAAGATTTTTCCAAGACTGAGTCGGCATCATAATTGTTCCATCTGCTCCTACACTTTCCAATAGCGCTTCAATTACGGTCTGTGCTCCACCGCAGACAAATCCCAGACTGCTGAGAGAGGTATGTACCATAATTGTCTGACCCCTGTCGACGCCCGCCTTCTTTAGCGCAGCAAGAATATCTTGTTTTAATACGATTTTTCTTTCCATTACTTATATCCTCCGTTCTATTTTTATACGCCTGTTTCCAGACTGTTCCTACATTGTTTTTTATACCTTCATTTTAGCCTCTGCTCTGTGCTTTTTCAAAGGTTAAACGTGTAACCCCACACAAAATTAAGGAGCTGTGTTTGTCAATTATGCACAAACACAGCTCCTTAAAATTCATTTACACTTTTTCTAAAAAATGGATCGTCTTCCACAATTAGTATTTTGCTCATATTTGTCACCCTTTTGTAAGAATTTTACTGTAATGTATAAATTGATATCGTCTGTCAAAAAAAGAACCCTTGGACAACCAAGGGCTCTCATTTTATTCTTCTGTTGTTTCTTCCGCCTTTAATGTAACGCCTACATTTTGTAAATCAATCTTTGCCAAAACATTATCTTTAAATTCGATTTCTGTTGCTTCTTCCCAGGCATCATAGATTTCGTAATATCTTTCGCTCTTACGCTCTTCAATGATATTTTCTTTTTCAGTAGCTGTTGCATCTTCGTCGAATAAGCTTGTGAGCTGTAATACATAATAAGCAGTGTCTGTTTCAAGCACTTCTGCAAATTCACCTTCGCCTAATTCGTTTGCAACTTTCATGATATCTTCGCCAAGTGTTGTTGTCTCTTCATCAAATGTGAGAGAAGAAGGAGTTTTTTCATGTTCTTCCGCATATGCAGCTAAACTTCCGTTTGCTTTTGCATTTGTAAGGAAATCTTCTGCTTCTGCTTTTAATGCAGCAAGTTCATCTTCTGTCAAATCAACTGATGCACCACTTTCGTCCGTTGTAGTTTTAGAGAATGTAACGTATTGTAATTTCTTTTGAGCAGCTTCTTCATCTGATACAACTGTGTCAACGTCAGCTGTCATCGCTGTCTCCATTTTATCACCGATTGCAAGAAGTTTTAAAACCTCTGTCACGATTTCTTTATCCGCAGAAATAACTTTCTTTACATCTTCTTCGTTTGCTGCAATAAACGCATCTGCTGTTTCTTCAATCTTTGCAAGCTCTTCATCTGTAAAAGAAACATTGTATTCATCCATATGATCTTCTAGGATGCATAAATGTGCGATTGCTTCTAAAGAACTTTCTCTAATACTTTCTTCATAAGTCAAATCTTCATCTACTTCTAATGTCCACATGCTGTCTCCATAGTAACTCATGTAGTAACTTTCAATTGCTGACTGTTGATATCTGATATAGAAATTTGCAACACCTAATGAAATCTCTGTATCACCTACTGTTGCTACTACTTCGTTGTTATCAATGCTTGCACTTGAACAACCAACAAGTGATGCCATTGCCATTACAACTGCAATTATAAGCGCAATAACTTTTTTTGTTAAACCTTTCATATCTGGCCTCCTTAGTATTTCCTAGTTATCCATTATAACGATTTTTTTCTATTCAATCAACATTTTTATGTCATTTAACACACTTTTCACAAGCTCAAGTATGTCTTCATCTTTTTCTTTTTTGTTTTTTGCTTTCTTCAAATACGTAAAATATGGATTTGTATCTACTGTAAACTTCAAATTTCCTCGATACTTCTCAATCAGATTTGGAATCTTATTCACAGCCACTTTCGCCTGTTCATACATTACAAACTTGATCGTCTCCCCTTTTTGTTCGACTGCAATTACATAGGCACTGTGTGCCAATGCTTTTAGTAATGCAATTCGAAGCAGCTGCTGTACCTTTTTCGGTACATCTCCAAATCGGTCAATCAGTTCTTCCAGCATATCGTCCATTTCTTCTTCATTTTCAATGCTTGCGATTCGTTTATAAATATCCAGTTTCTGATATTCATTTGGAATATAAAATGCAGGTATAAATGCGTCTACATTCAAATCTACTGTAGTTGTATAAGGCTCCACTGTAAGCTGCCCTTTTAGATGTTTCACAGCCTCATTAAGCATCTTACAATATAGGTCATATCCAACCGCTTCCATATGTCCATGCTGCTCTGCACCAAGAAGGTTACCGGCTCCTCGGATTTCAAGATCTCGCATGGCAATTTTGAATCCAGAACCCAAATCTGTAAATTCGCGAATCGCTGATAGTCTTTTTTCTGCCACTTCGCGAAGCAGCTTGTCTCTGCGATACAGTAAGAATGCATATGCCATTCGATTGGAGCGACCCACTCGGCCTCGAAGCTGATACATCTGGGAAAGCCCAAGCTGATCTGCATCGTGGATAATCATGGTATTTGCATTTGGAATGTCGAGTCCTGTCTCGATAATTGTTGTTGATACCAGGACATCGATTTCTCCATTGATAAAATCCAGCATGATATTTTCCAATTTACGCTCACTCATCTGTCCATGCGCATATGAAACATTCGCTTCTGGAACCAGTTTCTGAATTCTGGCTGCAATCTCTTCAATGTCTTTTACTTTATTATAAACGTAATATACCTGACCATCACGCGACAATTCCCTCTGGATAGCCTCACGCACCATTTCATCGTTATATTCCATTACATATGTTTGGATCGGCATACGGTCTACCGGAGCTTCTTCTAACACGCTCATATCGCGAATTCCAATCAGACTCATATGAAGTGTTCTTGGAATCGGGGTTGCAGTCAAAGTCAGTACATCGATATTTTCTTTTAGTTTTTTTATCTTTTCCTTATGCTGAACACCAAAACGCTGTTCTTCATCAATGATCAAAAGTCCCAGATCTTTGAACTGCAGATCATCACTCAGAACACGGTGAGTACCAATCACGATGTCCACCAGACCACGCTTTGTATCTTCCACCGTCTTCTTTTGCTGCGCGGCTGTACGAAAACGACACATCAAATCCACACGGACCGGAAAGTCTTTCATACGCTGCATAAATGTATTGTAATGCTGCTGCGCCAGAATCGTCGTTGGACAAAGATACACAACCTGTTTATTTTCCTGCACCGCTTTGAACGCAGCTCGGATTGCAATTTCAGTTTTCCCATAGCCTACGTCGCCACAGATAAGACGATCCATGATTTTGGTGCTTTCCATGTCTTTCTTAGTCTCTTCAATCGCATGAAGCTGATCATCCGTCTCCTCAAAAGGAAACATCTCTTCAAACTCTCTCTGCCAGACTGTATCCTGACCATACACAAATCCCTGCTGCTCTTGTCTTGCAGCATACAGTTCTACTAAATCCTTCGCAATCTCTTTGACTGCACTGCGTACTCTCGTCTTAGTCTTATGCCATTCCTGACCACCCAGGCGATTCAGCTTTGGAGTCTTAGCATCAGCACTTGCATATTTTTGAATCAGATCCAATTGCGTTGCTGGAATATAAAGATTTCCTCCGCCCGCATAAGAAATCTTCATATAATCTTTGGCAACCTTATCTACTTCAATCTTTTCGATTCCCTGATAGATACCAAGGCCATGGTTTTCATGAACCACATAGTCTCCTGCTTTTAACTCAGAAAAGCTTTGAATTTTTTGACCTTCATAGGCCTTTCTCTTTTTCTTCTTCTTTGTCTTGCCAAAAATATCTGTCTCAGAGATTACCATAAACTTCAGCATCGGATACTCATACCCTTCGGCAACATGACCGTAAGTTACCATAATCTCGCTGTTCTTTACTTCACGCTCCATATCTTCACTATAAAAACTGCTCAGATCATAATCACGTAAGTCTTCTGCAAGACGTCTTGCTCTCGTCCTTGAACCCGAAAGAAGTACCACACGATATCCGTTTCGTTTTAAACGTTTCAGATCCCTTGTCAGTATTTCAAAACTATTGTTATATGGATTTACACCTTTCGTCTGCAGATTGAAACTCTCTCTTGTCTTGAACTCCTTGCATTTCATTTCCAGAGCTGAAAAACCAATCGAATAAAATTGATTCATCTTATCTGCGACATCTTTGGACGAAAATAGTTTCATCTCTTCCTCTGAAACATCATAGCCGCTCTCCATACGATTCGCCTGCGCCTGCACAAACTCGGCTTCGACAGCATCGCCTTTCTCAATCAAACGAACCGGCTCGTCCAGAAAGAGAATTGTCTTATTACGATCAAAATAATCCAGAAATGAAATACGTTTCATCTCTTCTTCCGGAAAATCGCTGGCTGGGTATATTGTAATCTCTTCTAGATTTTCAATGGAACGCTGACTTTCTACATCAAATGTACGAATTGAATCGATCTCATCTCCCCATAATTCAATACGAATCGGTACCTCCTCTGTCAATGGATAAATATCCATAATGCCGCCTCTTACAGCAAATTGCCCTGGTCCCTCAATCTGTTCCTCTCTTTCATACCCTAACAGCACCATATCTTTTTTCAGTTTTTCAAAATCTACAACTTCTCCAGGTCGCAGAGAAACGATTCTCTCTTTCATCAGATGAAGTGGTGGAAGTGCATCCATAAATCCGTCAAAACTTGTAATAATCGTAATATTCTGATTTTCAAGCATTGCCTGATATACTTCCATGCGCTGTTTCAGTAAATATTTGCCACGTAAATCAGCCTGATAAAACAGCAAATCCTTTGCAGGATATAAGTATACATTTGAATCCAAAAACTTATATTCTTCATAAATCTGTTTTGCTTTCAGATCACTAGAAACAGCAATGATTTTATACTCAAAACCATCGCTCATCGCATACATGAAATGTGTCTTCTGAGAATTAACACAGCCTGCAATCTGTATCATCCCTGCTTTCTCTCTTCGATTTTTTAGAATAGTCCCAAATTCTGCTAATTCTGATAGTGGTGCTACAAAAGTCTGCATGATATTACTCCCCGCGCACTTCTTTTTTATTATCTTGCTTCTTTTTATTAAATTGATTCATCGCGCCATCAATATCTCCACGAAGAATCATCTCTATTGCTTCAATTGCATGCTGGTATCCTTCCTTCATCAGCTCTTTCTCTGCTTTTGAAAAATGTCCAAGCACATAATCTGCCAAATCGTATTCTTTTGGTTTCTCTCCCACTCCTACTTTGATACGCTGAAACACACTTGTACCCAAGTTCGCAATGATATTTTTTATACCATTATGACCACCAGCACTTCCTTTCTTTCTGATTCGTAATTGACCTATATCTAAACTGATATCATCAAAAACGACCAGGAGCTCTGTTTCTGTATCTACTTTATAATAATCTGTAATCCCTCTGACACTTTCTCCACTCAGATTCATATATGTCTGAGGTTTTACTAAAATTACTTTTTGTCCTTCGATAATACCTTTACCACAAAAAGCACGACTCTTACGCTCTGTCACTGCTATATTATATTTGTCAGCAATTGCATCTATGACATCAAATCCAGCGTTGTGCCTTGTACCTTTATACTCGTCAGTTGGATTTCCTAATCCTACAATAATAAACATCTTTCCACCTCTTTTCTCACTATCTTTCCTATTTTACAGGAATGCCTTACATTTGTCACGCAAAAGCAATGAATAATTTTCCTTCTATTATCATACATTATTAAAAACAAATTTATTTTTTCGCAGGAGGCCTTCATGAGTTCTAAAACCAAAATTGTCGTATTACACATGAAAGAAATCATTTATACAACTGTTTTCATTGTATTAGGCATTCTTTTCATTATATTATTAGCATTTATGTTCTTACCTAAAAAAGAAAGTCATTCATCCGACTCTCAGAAGTATATTCCTGGAATATACACCTCCACACTCACGATCAATAACAGCACTCTGGAGGTTGAAGTATCTGTCGACAGTTCTCATATCAATGCGATTCGTTTTAGCAATTTAGATGAATCTGTGACAACTATGTATCCTTTAATCCAGCCTGCCATTGAATCCATTGCAGACCAAATCTGCCAGACACAATCTTTGGAAAATATCACCCTCTCAGAAGAAAATCCCTATACTTCTCAGCTAATATTAAACGCAATCAAAGAAGCACTCAATAAAGCCGAGGTCAGCGAAAACTGACCCCGGCTTTTTATTCCTCTCTTTTACAATACTTATAATTCTTTATATAAATCATTAGCCTTCTACAATTAAGTATTGTCCACCTGGCAAAGCAAATACTTCTGAAGCTTCCTCTAGCTCATCATCTGACATTCCTGCAATATCAGCTCCATTTTCTTCAAAATATTCTCTTACTTCGTTCAATGAATCTACAACTACCGCCATACCATCTTCCAGGAATGCTTCTGCTTCTTCTAGATTCTCTGCAACTGGCTCATCAAATAACTGTAATTGTTTTTTCAAAAATACTTTCAAACATTCTTCATCGTATTCGTACATAATCTACCTCTGCTCCTTTTTACTTCACGATTGATAATAATTCTTCTGGATGGTTTATTGTGTGATTTGCACCGCTTTCCAGCAAAACGGCTTCGGAACGAAATCCCCAAGTGACACCAACACCTGTCATACCTGCGGCACTTGCAGTCTTCATGTCAACTTCAGAATCTCCAATATAAACACACTCTTCTCTATCCACCAGCAACTTTTCTGCAATCATCAGCGCTGCTGTAGGATCCGGCTTTCTAGGAACTCCTTCCATCTGTCCCTGCGCATAAACAAAAGTATCTTCCCCAAAAAATGTCGAAACCACATCTATCGTCTGTAAATGAGGTTTGTTGGATAGCACAGCCATCTTAACTCCCAAACGCTTTAACTCTTCTAACATCTCTACGATTCCATCATAAGTCTTTACCTTATAAGTACAGTATTCTTTAAAAATACGTCCATAAACATCCATAGCCTTCTCAATGTAAGTCAGATTTTCATCTCCCGATGCCTGAAGAGCTCTTTCCATCAGGAACCTGGCACCATTGCCCACAAATGATCTGCACTCTTCACTTGTGATACATGGCAGGTTCAGCTCTGTCAAAGTTGCATTCACCGAATAAGTTAAGGATTCTAATGTATCTGTCAATGTACCGTCTAAATCAAAAATGCATGCTTTATACATCGTCTTCCTCCTTTAGATTTATAAATCTATCATATTATGAAGACATGTAAATTTCAATAAGATTTTATGAAACTCTTTCCCGAATTTACGAGAAAAGATATTGCCGCATCACCTTTAGCGCATGCTTCTCCAGCCTGCTTACCTGTGCCTGTGAAATGTCGATATCCTGCGCCACCTCGATCTGCGTTTTTCCTTCAAAGAAGCGTAGCTGGATAATATATCGTTCTCTTTCTCCAAGTCTTTCCATCGCAGCTTGTAATGCCAGACCTTCCACCCAGTTTTCTTCTCTGTTCTTTTTATCGCTCACTTGGTCCATTACATACAAAACATCATCTCCATCATTGTACACCGGCTCCTGAAGACTCATTGGCGTCTGAATTGCATCCAGTGCAAACACAATGTCTTCTTTATCAATTCCTATTTCGGCTGAAATCTCTTCTAATGTTGGTTCTTTTAGATTCTTTTTCATATAACTTTCTTTTGCATAAATCGCTTTATAAGCAGTATCACGAAGCGACCTGCTGACACGAATCGAATTGTTATCTCTCATGTATCTTCGAATTTCACCAATTATCATAGGAACTGCATATGTTGAAAACTTCACATCCAACTCTGTATTAAAATTGTTAATTGCCTTAATAAGTCCCACACATCCGATTTGAAATAAGTCATCTGCATTCTCATTGCTGTTTGAAAATCTTCTGATTACACTAAGTACTAGTCTTAAATTTCCTTTGATATATTCTTCTTTTGCTTCTGCATCTCCTGCCTTAATTCGTTTGAATAGTTCTTTTTTTTCTTCTTCTTTCAGAATTGGAAGTTTCGATGTATCTACTCCACAAATTTCAACTTTATTAAGAGCCATCCTGACATCCTCCTATCACATTTCGTAATAGTAAAATGATGCTCAAGATGGCTCGAACCTATTCTTTCCTGTTATGAAATTAAAAAACTTTTAGTCCTTGACAAATCATCTGTCCCATTTGTCCGCTAGATTCTGAATTTGACTTTCAAACTTCGCAAGATCTTTGTTTGCAAGCCCCTCATTCTTCAAAACAACTTCCATCAATCGTTTTGCCGCCATTACAACGCGATTGAATGCATTTGTTGCTTTTGCACGCGCAGGCTTAACATCGCTCTTCTTAGTGACTTTTATTCCTTCTGATAAAATCTGATTTTCAACCAGGTCTACACTTCCACCAGAATATGGTGCAAATGCATTCCATCCAAATGTCTCCGTAATCGTATTCGCAAAATCATCAGTCACAGTATCTTCGCCATGAACTACAAAAACATGCTGTACATCTGATTCAAATCCACGAAGCCAATCCAAAAGACCATTCATATCGGCATGACCACTAATCCCCTTAAGTGACTCTATTCTTGCAGCCACTTCGATATTTTCACCAAACAGCTTCACGGCAGATGCTCCATCAATCAATTTTCTACCTAATGTACCTACTGCCTGATACCCTACAAATAGCACCGTACACTCTTTTCTCCAAAGATTATGTTTTAAATGATGTCTGATTCTGCCAGCTTCACACATGCCTGACGCCGAAACGATTACTTTTGGTTTCTCATCGAAATTAATCATCTTCGAATCATCACTGCTGACTGAAAGCTTAAGCCCTGGAAATACTAATGGATTGATTCCTTTATCCACCAGCGCCATCGCTTCATCATCAAAACAAGCTCTTCTATTCTTTGTAAAAACATTCGTCGCCTCAATAGCAAGAGGGCTATCCACATATACTTCAAAGTTAGGGAATTCGTGGAGCAGATTGCGTTCCTTAATCTCACGAATAAAATACAGAATCTCCTGTGTTCTTCCAACGGCAAACGATGGAATCACTACATTGCCTCCTTTTTGGAAGGTCTCACGTAAGATTCTTGTAAATTCTCCCAAATAATCAGGCTTTTCTTCACTGTGGATACGATTGCCATATGTAGATTCGATTACAATGTAATCTGCCGATTGTGTAATACTTGGATTCTTGATGATAGGCTGATCAATATTCCCCACATCTCCTGAAAAAACAATTTTTCTTGATTCACCCCATTCATCCACCCATACTTCAATACTTGCAGAACCTAATAAATGTCCAATATCTGTAAATCTAACCCTGATTCCAGGTGAAATTTCTATAATCTGTCCATAATCACAAGGCGCAATCAAATCTATCGCATCCACCGCATCCTGCATCGTATATAGAGGCTCATACATTGGTGCACCCGATCTTCTTGCTTTACGATTTCGCCACTCGGCTTCAAACTCCTGAATATGAGCACTATCACGCAGCATAATATTGCACAAATCTGCGGTCGCAAATGTTGTAATAATCTCTCCTTTAAATCCGTTCTTCACCATCAAAGGAATCAATCCCGAATGGTCAATATGTGCGTGTGTCAAAAGAATGTAATCTATCTCTCCTGCAGCAATTGGTAATTCCTGATTTTCATACAAATCCGGTCCTTGCTCCATGCCACAATCAATCAGAATATTCTTCCCATTTGCCTCCAGTAAATGACAACTTCCAGTCACTTCGTGGGCTGCTCCTATAAATGTCAGTCTCATACACTCAACCCCTTTTTCTTTCATTTTAACACGTTCTTGGGTGCTTCGGTATGCTTTTAGAATTATTTTACAATTCGTATCGGATCATTTCACGCTTTAGTCTCTTCATAATTTTTTTCTCCAAACGCGAGATGTAAGACTGAGAAATTCCTAATAAATCAGCTACTTCCTTCTGTGTCTTTTCCTCTCCATTTTCACTTCCCAGACCATATCGCATCCTTACAATCAGACGCTCTCTGCTCGATAGACATCCGATTGCTTTTACAAGCAATTTGTGTTCCGCTTCGTTTTCAAGATCTTTATATATTGTGTCTTCGTCTGTGCCTAAAATATCCGACAACAAAAGCTCATTGCCATCCCAGTCCACATTTAAAGGCTCATCAATGGACACTTCCAGTTTCGTCTTATTATTTCTTCTCAAATACATTAATATTTCATTTTCAATACATCTTGAGGCATATGTCGCAAGTTTAATCTTTTTTGTTGGATTAAACGTGTTAATTGCCTTAATCAGTCCAATCGTTCCTATGGAAATCAAATCCTCAACTCCAACCCCCGTGTTGTCGAATTTCTTAGCAATGTAGACCACCAGACGTAAATTGTGCTCTATCAGTTTCTTTTTTGCTTCTTCCGCATATTCTGTTTCCAATTTAGAAATTGCGTCCTCCTCTTCTTCTGCTTCCAGTGGCGCAGGCAGTACATCTGCTCCTCCTATATAGTGTATATCTTTTTTCTCCGGAAACAAAATTGTACGAAATCCCGGAACAATTTTAAATTTCAATTGGTATGGCATTGCTACTTTTACAACCATTTTTCAAATCCTCCTAAAATAAATTCGGATTTAAAATCATTTGATACTCTCCCTCGACTGATATCTTTTCTTCGCTTACGCCAATTAATGGTTCCTCTATCCAGTATTCATCCTCCCCATGAACACACATTTTTTCTATTCTTAACGCAAGCAACACACCTTCTTTTTTTCCAATAGAATGATATGGAATATAACGTACCTGTGACAATTTCTCATTTCCCAAAATTTTTTTTGCAATATCACGTTCCAGAATACTAACTGGCTGATTAGAAACGGGATCGCGCAAGCCATTTCCCGTATCAATGATTCCTTTTACATGATATTTTTCTCCTTTTACATACAAATCCACTTCACATTGATATCGCTCTATTCTTTTTACCGTGCCTATGTAATCCCATATCTTTGAAACGAAAAGGTATCCGACGATTGCCGTTGCAAAAAACAAACTTCCTTCTCTTACATACTGCCTAAACGCCTGCATAATCCCCCCTAGCAAGAAACTGCCTATGTACAATAGAAAATATGCTTTTGCAAAACTTCTTATATGTTTGATTTTAAGTCCCACTCGAATCATGAATATATTGACAAACATGTGGAACAATATGAATTTTATAACGACATACGGTATTGGCAACATTACGATGATACAGGTCAAAAAAGACCCCAGTGCAGCACCCAGACAAACCCTTCCATGTGTGGCAGTACATTTCAGCATTTTTTTCACGAGCAAAAGCAATAAAAAGTCCATCACAAAATTCACCAAAAACAGTACGTCTACATACAATTCATAGTACACGTTCCACCTTCTTTCTCTTTCGCTACTAAATCGATTTGGTACTCAAGCAAGACTCATTATAGGAAAATGAGTACGTGAAGTTTGTCGGTTTGCGGAGGAATTCTGGGGTTTTGCTCGACAATTCGACAGCATTTGTGCTAAACGCCTTAACATTTTCTACAAGAAAAAAGAACGGGACTTTCGTCTCGCTCTTTTCACTTAATATTCATTATTTCTTTAAGAATGTTGGAATCTTAATTGATTGTTCTTTTACTGAACTTTGTGGTGTTCTTGGAATCTGCAGAGTTGGAACTGTTCCTGTTGATTTTGGTTGTACAGTTGCTTTTGTCTGTGTTCCTGTTAATCCGAGATCCAATTCCTGTACCTTTGGTTGTGGTACGACTGGTGCTTCATATCTTTCTACATTCTGAATTGGTGGTACTTTTGTTCCTTCTAATCTTGATTTTAATTTAGAAGCTGTACCTCCTACATTATGTAAGCCTGTTGCAATAACAGTAACTGTTACTTCATCTGTCTTAGTATCATCGTACATAGCACCAAAGATGATGTTAGCTTCTTCGCCAGTAAGATCTTGTACATATTCTGCTGCATCGCTTGCATCCATAAGAGTGATATCACCAGAAACATTGATAATAACATGTGATGCGCCTGAAATAGTTGTTTCAAGAAGTGGACTTGCAACAGCTTGCTTAACAGCTTCAAGAGCTTTGTCATCACCTTTACCGTAACCAATACCGATATGAGCAATACCTTTGTCAATCATAACTGTTTGGATATCTGCAAAGTCAAGGTTGATTAATGAAGGTACGTTGATTAAGTCTGTGATACCTTGGATACCTTGTTGTAACACTGCGTCAGCTTTCTTAAGAGCTTCTGGCATAGTTGTTCTTCTATCAACGATTTCCAATAATTTATCATTAGGAATTACGATTAATGTATCAACATTTTCTTTTAACTTTTCAATACCAGCTAATGCATTGTTCATACGTGTCTTAGATTCAAAACGGAAAGGTTTTGTAACTACACCAACTGTTAATGCACCCAGTTCTTTTGCAATACGAGCCACAACTGGTGTTGCACCTGTACCAGTTCCGCCACCCATACCACAAGTAACGAATACCATATCAGCACCTTTTAATGCTGCTGCAATCTCTTCTGCACTTTCTTCTGCTGCTTTTTCACCAACTTCTGGTTTTGCTCCAGCACCAAGACCTTTTGTAATCTTGTCACCAATCTGCATTAATGTTGGAGCCTTTGATAATTGTAAAGCTTGTTTATCTGTATTAATTGCAATGAATTCAACACCTGCAATTTGTTCATCAATCATACGGTTTACAGCGTTGTTTCCGCCGCCACCAATACCAATAACTATAATTTTTGCTGCTGCTTCTGATTCGTTTGTTTTAATTTCTAACAAGAGTTTCTCCTCCTTCGTTTCCTTATATATGTTATACGTCCCTAGACTATATCGCATTCTGCCATACAGTTATATAATATAGACTTTTTGGCAAATAATCAATAGGGTTTTTCTTATTTTTTTCTTTTTTTACTCGACAGCTTCTGTAGCTGAATCGTCCGGATTTTCCATGTCCGAACCTTCTTCTCCTGTGTCTGAATTTTCCGGTTCCTCCTCAGCTGTGTTTCCATCTTCTGCACCAGACTCTTCAGGTTCATTCGCATTTCCATCATCTATATTTGGTTCATTTTGGTCGGTTCCATTTACAGCTTCCTCACCTGTATTTTCCTCACCTGTATTTTCCTTACCTGCTTCATCTACTCCTGAACTTTGATCTCCGCTATCTTCCCCTGTCTCAGCCTGATTTGGTTCAAAACTGATCGTATTGCTTGTCTCACTATAATTTTCCATGTGAAGAATGCCTGCTTTTCCCTGAAGCTCTTCTTTTTCAAGAATTGGAGATAGCTGCGTCAGTTTCTCGTCAAAATTAGTTTTTCCAAGTTGTACGCAGATTTCTCTGAAGTAAAAATTCATGCTATTTTCTTCCCATACAATCCTGTCAGGCTCCAACTTTGTATCGTCCAGTGCTGCCAGAATCTTTTCTATAATAATATATATATCTTCATCCAACATCTTTAATTGATCGAACTGATTGACTACAGCTTCTTCTGAATTATGTACAATCACAAGTCCTTCTATAATCTGAATTCCTTCCAATGGTTCTGTACTTGTCGTCATCACAAGTCCCTCTTTATTAAAATATAAATAGCTATCCCCATATAACATTCCGGCTAGGATTTCTTTTTCTGTCACAGTCAATTGGATCTTCCATGGCGCACGAAAACTCAATCGAATGTCATCTAAATATATTGGCATCTCATAGGATCCCGACTTTATCTTCCAAAAAGAGTATAATGAGTTCCTCGTTAATGTGTCCTCCTGAAACCATTCAATGATATCACTCTTCTCACTATAATTGGCTCCTTTTACTTCAATTTCCTGAACATGTGTCAGGAGTAATATCGCCAATGTAATATTCGTAATTGTAAGGAGCAGTACGACCACCGCATATAAATAGTAGCCAAACCCCTTTTTCTTCTTTTTGCTTCGCATTACTTTTCCTCCCCTAAACTCCATGAAACTATCCTGTTTTCATGCCTGCATGATGCCCTGATTTTCTTCCCCTCGAAGAACAAAGACCCACCCTATTCGGGCTGCATTCTCATGTTTTGCGGGTCATAAAGTCAATCCTTTTTATGTAAACATAAAAGCATTGACTTTCTTCCCCTTGGGTATCATTCTATCAGATTGGATACGCTTAGTACAAGACCCATTTCTAATAGTAGAAATAAAACAGAGGTGCCTCCATAACTGATGAACGGTAATGTAATTCCTGTATTCGGAATCGTGTTTGTCACAACGGCGATGTTTAAAATCACCTGGATCATCATATGTGCCATGGCTCCGGTTGCAATCAGTGAACCAAACATATCTTTTGCTCTAATTGCAATCACAAAAAAACGCCAGATTAGGATCAGGAACAATAGAATCAAAAAAGAGGCCCCAATAAGTCCCCATTCTTCACAAACAATTGAAAATATCATATCATTCTGTGCTTCTGGAACAAAGCCCAATTTTTGCACACTATTCCCAAGTCCTCTCCCAAACAGACCACCAGATCCTATTGCATAAAGTCCTTGCAGCGTTTGATAACCTTTTTCATAATTTTCTGGATTTCTCCAAATCGCAAGACGTTCCAGACGGTAACTTTCCAATGCTAAAAAGATTCCAAGAAATCCTACACCAGTCACGCCAAGCCAAATAAACTGCGCATACAATGGGCTTGCCACAAAAACTAATATGACTCCTATTCCTAAAATAATAATCGCTGTGCTTAGATTGCTGGCGCCTACCAAACCGACAATTGGCAGTAACAAAATCATAATATATAAAAGCGTTTTCATCTTCTTCATTTTTGTACCTTTTTTTACGATCATATGTGCAAGAAATAAAATTACTGCTATCTTGGCAAATTCAGACGGCTGAAATGATAAAGGCCCAAAAGACAGCCATCTTTTGGACCCATTATATTCATCACCGACTAACAAAACTGCTATCGAAAGTACTATTGAAATCAGATACGCTTGTAGTGCAAAGCGTTGCCATATATGATAATCAATATTTGCCATTGCATACATAATCGCTAATCCGAGCGAAGTAGCAAATGCCTGTTTCTTTAAATAATAAAACGAATCGTGGAATTTCACCTGACCATTGTAAGCACTTGTACTGTAAAGAATAACTAATCCTATTATCACCAGTATAAGAACAACTATAAGAAGACCATAATCAAATCCTCTCTTCTGCTTTGGCCGTGTCAATATATTTTCACTCCTTATAAAGCATTTACGAAGTCTCTAAACTTATCTCCACGTTCTTCATAATTTTTGAACATCCCCCAGCTTGCACATGCAGGTGATAGTAAGACTGCATTACCTGGTTCTGCTAATTTTGCACAAGTTGCAACTGCTTCTTCTAATGATTCCACCATTATGATGTCTACAAATCCAAGATTTCTGGCTGCCTTTGCAATCTTTTCTTTTGTCTGACCTAAAAGGACAAGGTATCTTACTTTACCATTAAAAGCTTCAATCCATTCTTCATATTCTGAATTCTTGTCATAGCCTCCACCTATCAAAAGAGTCGGACGATTCATAGCCTGAATTCCTTTAATTGCAGCATCTGGATTAGTTCCTTTTGAGTCATTATAATAAGCAACACCATTCTTCTCACAAACAAATTCAATACGGTGTGCAACTCCTGCAAATGATTTTACTGTTTCGCGAATAATGTCCATCGGAACACCGTAAGCTGCTGCCATAGCTGCTGCTGCCATTACATTTTCATAATTGTGTGTACCTAAAAGCTTTAATTCATCCACATGACAGATTTTTACGGGTTCTCCGTCATTGTAAATAATATTGCCTTCTTCTAAATAGATACCTCTTTCTAATATATGCTGACTGCTGAAATATAGAACTTTAGCCTTTACCTGTTCTCCGAATTTTCTTGTTACTTCATCTTCATAATTTAATACACATGTATCTTCTTCTGTCTGATTTTTCGCAATATCTTTTTTTGCCTGAATATAATTCTCCATAGTGTGGTGACGATTCAAATGGTCTGGAGTAATATTCAAAATCGCACTTACACATGGTCTGAAGTCATGGATTGTCTCTAATTGAAAACTGCTTACTTCTGCTACGGCTACGCTGTCTTCTGTCATCCTTAAACTTTCTGTTGTATAAGGATTACCAATATTCCCTACGACAAATACACTTTCTTTATAATTCTTCATAATCTCACCAAGAAGTGCTGTTGTCGTTGTTTTTCCATTTGTTCCCGTGATTGCAAGTACATCGCCTTTTCCATATGTATATGCAAGTTCTACCTCACCTGAAATCAGAATCCCTGCGTCACGCATTTTATTTACAACTGGAAGATCTGTTGGTACTCCAGGACTCATCACTACCATTTCCAAAGAATCCATCACATCCTCCGGAAATTCTCCTAAAATGATCTGTACGTTTGTGTTTTCTCCAAGATGCTTTTTCATCTCATCAGGGTTTAATGACGCATTACCATCATATAAAACAACTTCTTTACCGACTTTTTCTAATAAATTGCATGCTCCGATACCACTGATACCAGAACCATATACAAGTACTTTTTTACTCATTTTTACCTCCAAATTACATTGCCATCAAAGCAATCAGGCAAAGGATTGCTGTAATAATTGAGAATACAGCCACAACTCTTGTTTCGGACCATCCACATAGTTCAAAATGATGATGGATTGGAGCCATTTTGAAAATACGCTTTCCGCCTGTTTTCTTAAAGTAAGTAACCTGAATCATAACTGATAATACTTCTACCAGATAAATCAAACCTACAATTACAATGAAGAATGGCATTTGAAGCATATAAGCTGTGGAAGCAACAAATCCACCGAGAGCCAGCGAACCTGTATCTCCCATAAATACACTTGCAGGATATACGTTAAATAATAAAAATCCTAATAAAGCACCTACCACAGCACATGTAACTGGTTCAATTCCACTTTGTGTTCCAATTGCTACTACAGTAAAGAATGTAGCTACCAAAACAGTTACACTTGAAGCCAATCCATCCAAACCATCTGTGAAGTTAACACCATTTACTGTTCCTATTACTACGATAAATATAAGTGGAATAGAAAGAATACCCCAATCAAGATATTTTCCATCAGAAAATGGTATCAGCCATGTCATAGGTACGTCAGAAATCTTTACCATATAAAATGCAAATACGGCTGTAACAATAATCTGGAGTGCCATCTTTTGCTTTGGATATAAACCATCTGAACGTTTCATTACTACTTTTAAATAGTCATCTAAAAATCCAATCAACCCAAATCCAACTGTCACAAAAAGAATCGGAATAATCTTTGGATAATCTTTTAAGTAAATCAAAGAAGTAAGTACAATACTTCCCAAAATCATAACCCCGCCCATTGTCGGTGTTCCTGCCTTTTTCAAGTGTGATTGCACACCTTCTTCACGTTCTGTCTGACCCATCTTAAGTTTTCTGAGAATTGGAATAACAATTGGTCCCATTACAACACTAAGCGCGAACGCGATCAATACTGGCATAATAATTTTATACTCCATAAATACACCTCTTTTATCTCTTTTGTTAATTTCTTTTAACCTTATATAGTATACAACTATTCGGCTGCCTTTTCAATCCCCAGATATGGCAAGATATTTTCGAAAATTGTTTTGATCACTGGTGCAGCAATTGTTCCGCCATAATAAACTCCCTGTGGATTATGTATTACAATTAGAGCTAACACCTCCGGATCATCCGCAGGTGCGAATCCGATAAAGGATGCAATGTATTTATTCGCACTTCTTGGAAGTGTCTGTGAAGTTGCCGTCTTTCCACCTATCTGATATCCTTCAATATAAGCATTCTTGCCACCACCTTCTGTTACTACGCTTTCCAGAACAAGCCGCATTTTTTCTGATGTCCCCTCTGATACCACGTTTTTTTCCTCTTCGTATGTAAGTTTCTGAATCATTTCTCCATCCTCACTTAATATGCAAACACCCAGATGCGGGGGCACTCTGGTTCCGCCGTTGATAATAGAACTCACAGTTGTTGCCAATTGAATTGGTGTAATTTGAAATGACTGTCCAAATGTCATTGTTGCAAGTTCTACCAGTCCTACATTTTCTTTTTTGTGCGTAATCGTATTTGCTTCTCCCGGAAGATCCACTCCTGTTTTTTTCATCAGTCCCAGTTTTTCGAAATATTCATAAAAACGGTCAACACCAAGTTCTAATCCTATATCCATAAATACCGGATTACATGAGTTCTGAATGCCTTGTATAAATGTTTCTGATCCATGTCCACCAGTTTTGTGACATCGAATTTTCCTGTCCTCTACGATTCTATATCCTGGACAATAAAAGCTGTCTTCCAAATTTACTGTTCCTGCTTCCAGGCACGCTGTTGACGTAATGATTTTAAATGTGGAACCAGGTTCGTAAGTATCATTAATACAGCTATTTCTCCACATTTGATTCAATAATTCCTGTCGCTTTTCATCATCCACACTGTCTGTATCCATTCCAATTGATTCCAATGAAAAAGGTTCGTTCAGGTTGAACTCCGGAACGTTCACCATCGCAAGTATTTCTCCATTCTGTGGATTCATAATCAGAATAGACACCTTGTCTGCCTCTTTTTCTTCCATAACTTTTTCTGCTGCCTGCTGTGCATACGCCTGAATATTGTAATCCAGACTTATTTGAAGTGTATTTCCAGGGATAGCTTCAATTCTATCCTCTGCGATACCTTCCAGCTCGATCCCTCTTGCATCAGTCGTAGTTAAGATAGTTCCGTTTGTGCCTTTTAAATAAGATTCGTACTTGACCTCAAGACCAATGATACCCTGATTGTCACCACCTGTAAAACCTAAGACTTTTGAAGCCAGTTCATCATATGGATAATAGCGCTTGTAATCTTCGTCTACCTTTACACCATCCAATTCATATGCTCTGATCCTATCTCCTACTTCTTTATCTACATTTGTCTTAATACGTTCAATAGAAGAAACCTTTTCTACTCGTTTTCGTACCGTTGCTTCATCCAATTCAAGCTCCTGTGTCAGAACCTTGATGACTGTCTCTGCATCTGTTATCTGATTATGAATTACAGATATCGTACAGACCGTTTTATTTGTTGCCAATACTACACCATTTGTATCTATAATTTCACCTCTCGCAGCCTTTATTTCACGTTCCCTTTCATGTAGACTTTCTGCTTTCTCCTGATAATATTCTGCATCAAAAATCATGAGATATGTAAGTCTCACGATTAAACCAATCAATACCAGCAGCGCAATTGTAAAAACCACCAATATCTTCCTTCTGTTATAAGTTCTGTTTTGCATAAAAAACCTCATAAAAGTGTTTTTTTAGTTTATGTACACTTTTATGAGGTTATTACCATTTCCTTTATTCTGTTGTGGCTGCTTCTTTTGTTATATCAAGATAAGGGAATATCTCTGCCATAATTTCACGTGCCAGATCAGTTACATATTTACTTGTATCCTGCTCTGCAACATTTGGCTCGTCGATCACAACATATACTAAAACTTCAGGGTCTTCTGCTGGAGCAAATCCCATATACGAAAGTACATAGGTTCCTTTTCCACGAGGATACTTTTCAGCTGTACCTGTTTTTGCGCCAATTGAATAGCCTTCTACCTGTGCATTCTTTCCTGTACCATCTGTCATCGTCTGTTTCATATATTGTCGGAGCAGTTCTGAAGTTTCTTCTGAAACAGTTCGTTTCACCAAGACTGGCTCTAAATTTTCGATTACATTTCCATTTTCATCCTGAATTTGTTTAACGACACGTGGCTGATAATAGTTTCCGCCATTAATCAGCGAACAATACGCTGCTATCATCTGTGTCATCGTCACTTCAAAGTTTTGCCCAAATGAGTTTGTCGCCAGATCGACCGGTCCAATTGTTTCAATATCCTGTACAAGACCAGCACTTTCATTTGGTAAATCAATTCCTGTTTTTTGTCCAAATCCAAAAATACCCTGATATCTTAAAAATTCATCATATCCCAGCTCCTCTGCAATATGCATCATAACAACGTTACATGAATTTGCAATCCCATCACTAAGCGTCTGAATCCCATGTCCACTTGTATCATGACAGCTTACTTCCGTCTGACCGGCAATTTTTAAGGAACCTGTACAATTGTAAGTCTCACTACCGGATAATGTACCATTTTCAAGTCCTGCTACTTCCGTAAAAGGCTTCACTGTAGAACCAGGTTCAAAACGGGATGAAACACAGAAATTATTCCATAATTCTAATAAAATTGCTGATATCTCTTCATCTGTCATTCCATTCAATTCAGACTTTGAATAATATTTTGACAAATCATCTGCATCATTCAAATCAAAGTTTGGATATGTTACTTCCGCTAAAATCTCGCCCGTATTTGGATTTGCAACGATAACAGCAGTATTCTTACTGCCTTCTCCTTCTCTTGCTTCATTTTTATGTGCTTCATTAAATGCAATTACATGCTTTTCTACAATACTTTGCAAAGATAGATCAATTGTCGATACAACTGTATGTCCATTGATTGCTTCTTTGACAGTTCGTTCAAGAGCTGCATCCGAGTCCAGATAACCATACTCTCTGCCATCCGTTCCATTTAAAATATCATTGTAATAAGATTCAATCCCTGCCATTCCTACATTCCCGGAATTCGTAAAGCCAATGACATCACATGCAAGCGTGCTATATGGATAAGAACGAATGTAGCCTTCTTCCAGCCATATTGTTGAAAGATCTTCATATTTTTCCAAATATGCCTGCGCCACTTCATAGCTTACATTTTTCTTCATAATTTCGTATCGACTGTTGATTTTATTTGCAATCTTGTCATCTACTACCGATGGGTCAATTTCGAAAAACTCAGAAAGTGCAAGTTTTGTTGTGTTAATACGCTCTGTTTTTTTCTCTTCATCCAGATCCTCATCCCCAGCCATAACGTATACATCCAGAATAATATTATACACACGTTCACTCGTTGCCAATATATTCCCATTACGGTCTACAATATCTCCACGTTTAAACATAATCGTTCTGCTATTATATTGCTGCTGATTCAATACAATCTTTGTGTATTTTTCTCCGTTCGTTGCGTTGATATAAGTAATATTTCCTATCAAGAAAACAAAAGCTAGTACAATTGCGATAAACAATATTACTAGCTTTTTTTGCATTCTTTTGGGAAATTTCTGTCTTATAAACTGCCATCTACTTCGCCTTCTCTTTGACATCATTTCACCTTACTTCAGAATATTTTATTTGTCATGTTACGCTTTATTCCACAATATCCGCACTTACAATAATACCGCTTTCTGGAATATCTGAATACTGTACAACGGAGTTACTTGTTGGATCCTCATATTTGATAATCTGTCCATCTTTTGCATAAACCATACCTAGTTCATTCATTGCTCTTTCACGGATTTCTTCCAAATTCATTGAATCCATAACTGCATTGTATTTTGTTGTGTTTGCCTCTTTTTTGTCTTCTAATTGTTGCTGTAATAAAGTAACATTTTTAGAACGTGTTGTTACTTCTGCCTGTAATTTTAAATATTGCACACATGCAAATAATGCAACTACTGCCGCAATTGTAAGGAATACGACATATCCCTTACTCATATGCAGCGCGTTCTTTTGATTTTTCTTAACACGCTGGCTTACTACCTTAGGCTTTCTTTCCAGCTCCTTTTGAGGCATTGTATTCTCTTTGCGAACTGTATTGCCATATACATATGACGCCATTCATTTCACTCCCCTTTTTACTATTAACTTCTTTCAAAAATACGAAGTTTAGCGCTCTTTGAGCGACTATTTTCTTCCAATTCTTCTTCCCCAGGAAGAATTGGTTTCTTCGTAACCACCTTTCCCTTTGATACATTTCCACAGACACAAACCGGGAAATGACTTGGACATGTGCAAGGATTTTCATTTTTTCTAAAAATACCTTTTACAATTCTATCTTCTAAAGAATGGAAAGTAATGATACAAATTCTTCCATCTTCATTTAGCAAATCAATCATATCGTCCAGGCTGTCACGTAATACTTCTAATTCTCGATTAAGTTCTATACGGATTGCCTGAAATGTTCTTTTTGCAGGATGTCCTGCTGTCTTTTGAAATTTCATTGGTATTGCTCTTTTGATAATTTCAATCAACTGACCAGTAGTTTCGATAGGACCTTTTTCGCGTTCCATTACAATGTGTTTTGCAATATTTTTCGCGAATTTATCTTCCCCATAATCACGAATGATACGAAAAAGATCCATCTCACTATAGTCATTGACGATGTCCTTGGCTGTCATTGTCTGACGTCTATCCATCCTCATATCCAAAGGAGCATCTACCCGATAGGAGAATCCTCGCTCTGCCGTATCTAACTGATATGATGATACGCCCAGATCGAGCACGATCCCATCTACTTTGTCAATTCCTAATTTTTGAAGCTGCAACTTCATATCACAATAGTTGCTTCGGACTATAGTGACTCTCTCCCCGAAGTCGCGAAGGCGGACGCCTGCAGCCTCGATCGCTGCTTCGTCCTGATCTATACCTATAAATCTCCCCTTGTTACTTAGCTGCCTACACACTTCGTAAGCATGTCCGCCTCCACCAAGCGTTCCATCGACATAAATACCGTCCGGCTTGATGTTAAGTCCATTTATAGTTTCTTCTAACAACACTGATTTATGCTTAAATACCATTTCATCCTCCAAGATGTGAATTCTATCTACTTATTAGATTCCGAGTCCAAGCTCTTCCATCTGACTTGCAATATCATCCATATTTTCTTCTACAACAGCATTATTTTCATCCCATTTTGCTTTATCCCAGATTTCAACTCGCTCCAGTACTCCTACAAGAACTACTTCTTTATCCAGTCCGGCAAAACTTCTAAGTGCTGAAGAAATCAACACTCTTCCTTGTTTATCCAGAGTGCCATCCACTGCACTTCCCAAGAAGAAACGAGTAAATGTTCTAGCGTTTTTGTTAGTAAGTGGTAAGGTTCTTAGCTTTTGCTCAAAGATTTTCCATTCATTAACTGGGTATAAGAATAAACATCCATCTAATCCTTTTGTAATGACAAAATCATCACCAAGAATTTCACGAAACTTTGAAGGGACAATTAACCGCCCTTTTGCATCGATACTATGAATATATTCCCCCGTTAACAATGAATTCACCTTCTCCCCGATGGGGTCTGCCACTTAATTCCCCACTTTCTTGCACTAATCTACCACAAATCACCACTTAGTGATATTGTAAAACACTTTATAAGTGATTTCAAGGTCTTTTTTACATTTTTCCAGCCATTTAGATGGTAAATACTAGAAGAAATAATTTCCTGTAAAATAAAAAAATCCCCACCTCATATTTTTACAATACGAGGCGGGGGTTCCACCACTTTATCTATATGTAATTGATTCTGTTCATTACTCTGCAGTTTCTTCTGCACTTAATCCATCTACATAATCATCAATTGCACTATAATCTGCAACATATGATTCACGTGCTTTATTCGATTCAAAATAATCAACTGCTGAATATCCTACCCAAAAAATGACTGCTGCAAAAACGATACCGATCACACCGTTTCTGAGCATCTTTGCTCTTTTTTGCTTTTTCATCGTTTCTTTACGATTTGCTTTTTCCGCTTTGTATTTTGTAACTTTTTCCTGGCTCATCTATGTCATCCTCCAACTTCTATTTTTCAATTTGTCATATATGATATACCGTCAAATTCAGTCTATTACGATAATACCACTATATTTCGAATCTGTCGAGTCATTTTCTTTTTGATCATCCGAATAATCATGATTCCTCGATTTTAATTCTTCCCGACACACCAAGTGCAATTCCCATCTCTACCATTAAAAATAGAATAGACGTACCTCCATAACTTACAAAAGGAAGCGTAATCCCTGTAGTTGGAATGATATTAAGCACTACACAAACATTCAGAATCACTTGTATCGCAATATGGGCAAATATACCGGTCACCATCAAAGAACCGTATAAATCCGGTGCATTTTGTGCGATAAACATTAAACGATATAACAGCATCCCAAAAAGAGTCAGCATCACAATCGCACCGAACACACCCAATTCTTCACAAATAATAGCAAGAATCATATCATTTTGTACTTCCGGAATCACCATCTTCTGTGCACTGTTACCAAGTCCTTTTCCGAAAAAGCCACCCGAACCAATTGCATATAAACCTTGAAGTACCTGAAAACCACCTTCTGATGAATATTCCTCCGGATGTAGCCATACTAAGATTCTTCCAATACGGAAATTGGAACTGGAATCCATCAAAACATCCAATATTTTAACTACAATTACAATCAGTACACTTGCCGCTGCTGCCAGAGTAACAAAAGGAGCAGTCAATGGGTGTACTACAAAAAGCATAATACAGACCATTCCGAAAACAATGATAGCCGTACTCAGGTTATCTGTAAGAAAATAGACACCGGCTGCCGCTGCAACTCCCCACAGAAAAATTTTCCCAAACACTTCCCAGTCTTTTATCCGCTTCCCAGCTTTACATATTAGCAATGGAATAAACATAATAACAGCAATCTTTGTTACTTCGGCCGGCTGCATCGTCTGGCCAAATGGTAACTGAATCCATCTTCGTGCACCGTATGCCTCGACTCCAAGCGGTGTCAAAACCAGTGCCATTAACACAAAGGATACCCAGTATGCTAACTTAGCTAATCTTGCATACCAATGATAATGAATGATTGATACAAAAAGCATAACTCCTACGCTTCCTGCGCTGATAATCGCCTGCCTTTTAAAAAAATACATACTGTCGCCGAATTTCACTTGTGCACTGTATGAGCTTGTACTATATAACATTACAAGCCCAAAACATACAAGGAAAATTACGATTGCCAGCAAGCTATAATCAAAATATTGAATTTTGTTTGGTACTTTACTTTCGTCAAATTGAGTTTTCTGTATTCGATGCTTTTTTTTCTGTTGCATATTTTTCTGTTGCCTCTTTACTTCCACATCAACACTCCTATCCTTCTTTCTATTTGCAAAGTGAAGGGTGAACCGGTTTACCATTTGCAAAGAAACGGTCATACCATATCAAGAATATATATACAGTCCATATCTTACGGCTATTGTCGTATTTTCCAGCCTTATGTTCCTCAAGCAATCGGTTCAAATACTTAAGATCAAAGAACTGCTGTGCTTCTTTTGTCTGGAACATAGCTTTTACACGGCTATAATACTTCTCTTCACGCAGCCATACACGGATTGGTATTGGAAAACCAAGTTTTTTCTTTTCAGCTGTCTTACTACGAATCACTCTGTCCGCTGCTGCTCGAAGGGCAATTTTTGTCTTTGGTGCATTCACTTTGTATTCTAATGGAAGAGTCTCTGCAAGTTCCATCACTTTTTTGTCCAAAAACGGAACACGTACTTCGAGTGAATTTGCCATTCCCATCTTGTCCCCCTTCATTAATATATCGTGAACAAGCCAAAGATGTATATCCAAATACTGCATTTTTGTAACAGGATCCTTCCCTGCTACTCGCTCGAATAACGGAGCTGTCACCTTCATACAGCCTGGTCTGCAACCTTTTTTCATTAATCGATTCGCTTCTTTTTCAGAAAAGATATTGGCATTACCAATGTATCTTTCTTCCAGAGTCTTTCCGTGTCTGATTAAAAATCCTCGTCCCTTCATTGAACGTGGCATACAGTTTTCAGCAAATTTTCCAAGTAGTCTTCTGATACCAAAAGGTATTTTGTCAAATCCCATGTATTCCAGAGGTTCACAATATATGTTATATCCTCCGAATAATTCATCAGAACCTTCTCCAGAGAGTACTACTTTCACTTTCTTAGCAGCTTCCTTGCTCAAAAAATAAAGTGCAATTGCTGCGGGATCTGCTACCGGTTCATCCATATAATACATAGCATCCGACAGACAATCCCAATACTCATCAGGTTCGATGATCTTACTGTCGTTCTTCATATTGATACTCTTCGCAAACTCTTTCGCATCACGGATTTCACTGTATTTTTCTTCACCGAATCCTACCGTAAATGTACGGTCTACCTGTCCTAGATATGCCATATAACTAGAATCCACGCCACTAGATAAGTAAGAACCAACTTCCACATCACTGATCTTATGAGCAGCAACTGATTCTTTCATGGTCTTTTCTACTTCATCTACAATCTCTTCGAATGACTTCTCCGTATCCCCAGAAAAATGTGGTTCAAAATACCTTGTAATCTCTAATTCTCCATCCTGATACGTAAAATAGTGTCCAGGCTGCAGACAAAATACACCTTTGAAAAACGTTTCATTCGTTGGAACAAACTGGAAAGACAGGTAGGTTCCTAGCGCATCTTCATTCAATATCTTATCAAATTTAGGATGTTCCACAAACGATTTGATTTCTGATCCAAATAGAAAACAACCATTCATCTTTGCATAATAAAATGGCTTAATTCCAAATATGTCTCTTGCTCCAAATAATTTCTTCTGAGCTCTGTCCCAAATCACAAATCCATACATTCCACGAAGACGGTCTACCAGTTTTTCTCCCCACTCTTCATATCCATGAAGAAGCGTCTCTGAATCTGTATGGGTTGTAAAGACATGTCCTGCATCTATCAGTTCTTCTCGAAGTTCTTGATAATTGTATATTTCACCGTTAAATGTCAAAACCTTCGTTTTATCCTCATTGTATAATGGCTGGTCTCCTGTCGCACTAATATCAATAATGCTAAGACGACGAAATCCAAGAGCTGCATCCTCATCTACAAAAGATCCCGCACTATCAGGACCACGATGCACAATTGTATTCATCATGTTTTCTAAAACCTGTTCTCGATTGTCAACTTTTCCAATAAAGCCTGTAAATCCACACATACATTTTCTCCTTTTATGACTTACCTGTTGTTAAGTTTCTATGTTTTTGCGTATTCACATAATTATACAGTTATCATTATACCCACATAGCATTGTAAAAACAACTTGTTTTTTACACCTTTTTTCTTTGTACACATACAATATAGTATATCTATTCAAGAAAGGGAAATTTATGTATGCAAAATTATAGAAATAGTAATATGACATACACAAATAATCGACAGCCAATTGAGCGTGTTATAAAAAAAGATACACTCTCTGATATGCCGATCGCCATGGCATATGTACCATGGCAAAAATGGCAGAATATCTATGATGCTGAAAAAGGCTTTTACAATGGCACTATTTTTCAGGATTTAAATTTACCATTCTATGGAACAGGAGGGGTTCTTCGATGAATAAGCCTAGTAGAAAAGACTTACTGCGCTGGATCAATGTAGTAAGTTTTGCTGTGAATGATGCACATTTGTATCTGGATACTCATCCAGAAGACCAGACCGCACTCGCATATTTTCACGAATACAGCAAACTTCGCAATCAAGCGCTCCGTGAATATTCAAAATACTACGGCCCGCTTACCATCGATACTACGATGGAATCATGTACAGATAGATGGAATTGGATTCAGGAGCCATGGCCATGGCAGGAAGGAGGATGCTAATTTATGTGGAATTATGAAAAACGTTTACAATATCCTGTAAAAATCACTCAAACCAACCCAAAACTTGCACAAGTAATCATAAGTCAATTTGGCGGTCCAGACGGCGAGCTCGCTGCATCAATGCGCTATCTTTCACAAAGATATACGATGCCCTATAAAGAAGTGACCGGAATATTGACAGATATCGGTACTGAGGAACTTGCCCATATGGAGATTGTCTGTGCCATTGTCTATCAGTTAACCAAAGATCTTTCTATGGAAGAGCTAAAAAAATCTGGTTTTGACAAATATTATGTAGACCATACCCTTGCTCTCTGGCCACAGGCCGCATCTGGTACACCATTCACTGCTACTTTCTTCCAATCAAAAGGAGATCCAATCACAGACCTCCATGAAGATTTGGCTGCAGAACAAAAGGCGCGCACAACCTATGATAATATTCTGCGTTTAGTAAAAGACCCTGAAATTTGTGATCCTATTCGTTTTTTACGCGCCCGTGAAGTCGTTCACTATCAACGATTCGGCGAAAGCCTAAGAATTGTTCAAGACAAACTAGATAGCAAAAACTTCTATGCATTCAATCCAGAATTTGATACCTCCCCAAAAAGAGACTGTAACAACTAGTAAAAGGCACCTTATGGTGCCTTTTACCTCTGATTTTATTCTACTATGCCTTCGAATCCTAAATCATCTAATGCTTCTAAAGCTGTCTTTACACAATGTTCACACCCATTGATTGTAACTGTTTTATCAGCAAGACTTACAGAAAAATCTAATCCTTCTTCTGTCATGATTTTTGAAATTCTTTCCACACACTTTTCACAGTGCATATCTGCTACTTTAATTACTGCCATAATAATTTCCTCCTGATTATTTCATTATTTTTTTTATCGTTTCACACAGTTCGTCTACGGCTTCCTCTTTTCCTGCTCGAATATCTTCAACCACGCATGAATGAATGTGGTTTGCAAGTAATTCTTTGTTGAAACTATTCAGCGCAGCCTGAACTGCAGATACCTGATTTAAAATATCTACACAGTAGCGTTCTTCTTCTACCATGTTCTTGATTCCTCGAATCTGTCCCTCGATACGATTCAGCCTTGTAATCAAATCTTTCGTTTCTTTTACGGAACGATGCTTCATGCGGCACCCGCAAGTCTGCTCTGTCATATTATACCTCCATTAATCGAGTTTTGTTTTGCGCAATCTTAATGCGTTGCTTACTACGCATACTGAACTGCACGACATCGCAAGTCCTCCGATAATCGGACTGAGCAGCATTTGATTAATCGGATAAAGTACGCCAGCTGCCAATGGAAGTCCACATGCATTATAAAAGAATGCCCAGAACAGATTTTGCTTGATATTGCGAATTGTCACTTTACTTAACTTAATCGCTTTATATACATCCTTTAAGTCTGATTTCATCAAAACAACATCGCTGGAATCCAGTGCGATATCACTTCCACTTCCAATTGCAACCCCTACGTTCGCCTGAACCAATGCCGGCGCATCGTTGATACCGTCTCCAACCATCATAACACATTTTCCTTCTTGTTGCAGTTTTTCAACAACAGATGCTTTATCATTTGGAAGTACTTCTGCGATCACATAGTCCACACCAACTTTTTTTCCAATATAGTCAGCCGTCAATTGATTATCGCCCGTCAGCATATATACTTCTATACCTAACTCTTTTATTTTACGAATCGCTTCTACACTTGTCTCTTTTAATGTATCCGCAACGCTAATGATTCCGATTGCTTTTCCATCACATCCCACGAACATTGGTGTCTGTCCCTTGTTTGCAATAGAAACTGCCTCTTCTTCATACTCAGCATAATCAATATTTTGTTTTACGCAGAGTTTCTTGTTACCAATAAAATATGTGTTACCATCTAAAGCCGCTTCGATTCCCTGGCCTGTGATACTTTGGAAATCAATTACCTTTGAAAGTTCTATTCCCTTTTCTTTTGCTCCATTTACAATCGCTTGACCAAGCGGATGTTCCGAAACTTGCTCACAAGAGGCTGCTATGCGCAGCAATTCATCCTCTGCCATGCTATGGCTGACCACTTTCATTACAGCAGGTTTTCCCTCTGTAATCGTTCCAGTTTTATCCAGAACTACAGCATCTACTTTATGACTGATTTCTAATGCTTCACCACTCTTAATTAAGATACCATGGTTTGCACCAAGACCGGTTCCTACCATAATCGCCGTCGGTGTTGCTAATCCTAATGCACATGGACACGCTATTACAAGAACAGAAACAAAAATAGTAAGTACAAATGTAATGTCTTTACCAGCCAATGTCCAGACAATTGCCGCAATGATTGCAATCGCCATTACTGTTGGCACGAAGTACCCTGCTACCGTATCCGCTAGTTTTGAGATTGGCGCCTTTTTTCCTTGCGCATCCTCCATCATCTTCACAATTTTAGCAAGAGTCGTATCCGAACCGACGTGTGTTACCTTAACAGTAATTGCACCCTGATAATTCACACTGCCACCAATTACTTCATCACCAATTTCTTTTTCAACGGGAATACTTTCTCCCGTAAGCATTGATTCATCAACGCTTGTTGAACCTTCTTTCACAGTCCCATCCAGTGGAATTCTGCTGCCTGGTTTTATTAAAATCAAATCGCCACGTACTACCTGTTCTACCGGTACTTCTTTCTGCTCACCTTTTCGGATTACAATCGCCGTATCCGGCGCCAGCTCCATCAGTTTTCGAATGGCTTCAGAAGTCTTATTTTTACTTCTTCCTTCCATATACTTTCCTACCATAACCAGTGTCACTACCATCGCAGCTGACTCATAGTACAAATTATGTACGGAATGCGGGTTTGAAGGAATCCATATTGTCATAACCAAACTATAAATAAATGCACTTCCTGTTCCGAGCGCCACTAATGAGTCCATGTTTGGATGTCCTTTGGCAAGACTCTTAAACCCTACAATATAGAACTTTCTTCCATTGATTAATACACATACAGTTAAAATAAGCTGTATTACCGCAAATGTCATTGGATGCTCATGCATATCCATAAATGATGGTAATGGCAGTGAAATTGGCAGCATATGTCCCAGACAAATATAAAGCAGTGGCATTGATAAGATAATATTAGAAATCAATCGCTGCTTTGTCTTCTTGACTTCAGCTTCCATCTCATCGTGCGCCTGTGCTTTTTCTTCCTTATTCTTCTCAACATATAGTTCCGCACCAAAACCTGCACGGTCTACCTTAGCAATAATATCTGCAGCTGTCAGCTTGTCTTCGTCATATGTAATCGTCAAGAGTCCCGTTGTAAGATTTACATTACTTTCTTCTACCCCTGCAAGCTTACGTGTAACACGTTCCACAGCACTGCTGCAAGCAGCACAAGTCATACCTGTAATCGTATATTTTTCTGTAATCATATCTGTAATTCCTTTCACGATTTTTATACCCCCGTGGGGTATATTTACATATTACTCCCTGCGAAATTCATTGTCAACCTATATCTTCTTTTTACCTACCATTATTGTTCTCTATCACTCTTAACACTTTTTAAAAAAAGAAACCTCAGATTCAGATAACTATTTCTCTAAATCTGAGGTTTCTAAGGATTTCTTAAAATCCCTAACTGTTTTTTATATGGCAAATTCGATTATAATATACAAACTATCCTTTAAATAAGTGGATATTTTTCAGTAAGTTCAGCTACCATTGCTTTTACTTTTTCTACATTGTCTTCACTTTCAATTACGAGTGCAATTGCTTCTGCAATCTTATCCATATCTTCTTCAACCATTCCTCTTGTTGTAACGGCTGGTGTACCAAGACGAACACCACTTGTCACGAATGGGGAACGTGGATCATTTGGAATTGTGTTCTTATTACATGTAATGTGTGCACGGTCCAAACGTTTTTCCAATTCTTTGCCGCTTAATTCAGTTTCACTTAAGTCAACCAGCATTAAATGATTGTCTGTACCTCCAGAAACGATTTTTACGCCTCGTTTCATAAGACCTTCGCATAATGCTTTTGCATTTTTTACGATCTGTTCTTGATATTCTTTGAATTCTGGTTGAAGCGCTTCTTTAAGAGCTACTGCTTTTGCTGCGATCACATGCATCAAAGGACCACCTTGGATACCTGGGAAAATTGCTTTGTTAAAATTAAACTTATCTGCTGCTTCTTGATTACAAAGAATCATACCACCACGTGGTCCGCGAAGTGTCTTATGTGTTGTTGTAGTAACGACGTCTGCATATGGAATTGGTGATGGGTGAAGCCCTGCTGCTACAAGACCTGCGATATGTGCAATGTCCACCATTAAATAAGCTCCAACTTCATCAGCGATTTCTCTGAATTTTTTAAAATCAATCACTCTGCAGTATGCACTTGCGCCTGCAACGATCAATTTAGGTTTTACTTCAACGGCAATTTTGCGCACTTCTTCATAATCGATAACACCTTGATCATTTACTCCATAGAAGGAAACATCAAAATATTTACCAGACATATTAACCGGTGAACCGTGTGACAAATGTCCGCCGTGATCAAGATTCATACCTAATACTTTATCTCCTGGATTTAACATAGCGAAAAATACCGCCATATTTGCTTGCGCTCCTGAATGTGGCTGCACATTCGCATAATCACATCCAAATAATTCTTTTGCACGTTCTCTCGCAAGATTTTCTACTACGTCTACACAATCGCAGCCACCATAATAACGTCTTCCAGGATAACCCTCTGCATATTTATTTGTAAGTGGGCTTCCCATTGCTGCCATAACAGCTTTGCTTACCCAGTTTTCTGAAGCAATCAGTTCAATGTGTGAATTTTGTCTCGCCATTTCACTTTCAATGGCTTCTGCAACTTCTAAATCAGCCACCTTGATTTCATCAAATGTGTACATTTTTTGTACCTCCTATTTTACGAATATAGGTTAGCATATCACATTTCACAAAAAAGAGGAAGAATTTTCTCTTCTTCCTCTATTAGTCTTTCTTATAGATATTAATTTAAGTCTGACTGTTCACCTAGTGTAAGTTCATATGATTTTTCCACATATTCTCCGTTAGAGTTGTAGATTTCCACCGTGATTTCCACTGTTTCACCTGCTTTATAGTATTCTAACACACCCAGTAAGTCGTCCATACTTCCAATACTTGTTCCGTCAAATTCTGTAATAATACATCCTTTTGGGATCTCTGCCTTTTCTGCGGCTCCGCCTTTGATTATTTCTCGAACCTGAACTCCTTCAGGCATTCCATACATTTGTGATGCATTTTCATCAACACTTACGCCTTGAATCCCGATTGTTCCTTGCTCCTTTTCATCCACTTTTGTTCGAGTTTCCTTGCTCATCAGCTCACTCAGAATCTCTTCTACGTCAGAGATTGGAATTGCATAGCCCATGCCTTCTACTGCGTCCGCATTTACTTTTACAGTATTGATTCCAATCACTTCTCCTGCCGCATTTAAAAGCGCTCCTCCACTATTTCCAGGGTTAATTGCTGCATTTGTTTGAATCAATTTGGTGTCAAATCCCTCAATTGTTCTATCTAAAGCACTTACAATGCCATTTGTAACTGATTGACCATAACCAAGTGCATTTCCAATTGCAATTGTTGGTTCCCCTACTACCAATGCATCCGAATCTCCAAGGTTTGCAATCTTGATCGAATCCATCGTTGTATCTTTTATTGTAGAAAGTGGAACTGCAACAATAGCCAGGTCGCTATCTGCATCCGTTCCTTTAATCTGTGCTTCCAGACTTGTATCATCTGCAAATGTCACAGTAAGAGCACTGCTTCCTTCTACTACGTGATTATTTGTCACGATCAGAAGTTCATTATCATTTTGACCGATAATAATACCAGAACCACTGCTTTCATATTCTTGTGTATATCCTCCTCCAAAGAAATAACTTTGTACCTCTTGGACTGTCAAACTTGTAATGGAAACAACTGAAGGCATAACGTTTTTGGCTACTTCCGAAACATCTGAAAGCACCTTTACATCAGATGTTGTAGAAATTGGTGTTGTGTTAACAACTTTATTTGTCTCCGGTTCACCTAATACTCCATTGATCAAACGATTGCTCACTTGAAAAACAACACCTGCGACAAGTCCAAAAACGACTGCCATTGCAATACATGTAAACCATTTTCGTGACTTCCTTGGTTTCCTGTCCCGTTTTTTCTTTTCCTCTTTCTGAATATTCTGCTCTGGTGTCATATTTTCATATGTGTATTGCTCGTCATATACTGCATTTTCCGTGTCTTCTATTTTTTGTTCAATTTCAGGCTCTGGTTCCGGATCAGGATCACGCATTGTAAAATTCACTTCTACTAGCTCTTCCTTGTTCTCTTCATATTGATATGCATTGTATTTATTTTCGTTATCCATATATAGGACTCCTTTCTTTTCTTGTATGATTGTAGTCTATCAGCCAATTGTGATAAAAATGTGTTTGAATTTTGAAAATTTTTAAAAATAAAGGAGATGCAATGATATTTAACCTGTCTACTTGACAGGGATCATATCATCGCATCTCCTAAAATATTAGTCATCTAAATCAATAAAATCAATTTCAAAATTAGACTCATCTACATCATCATCAAAAAACGTATCGTCATCCTCTTCTTCATATTCTTCTTTTGATGTTACTTTTTTCTCTTTCAAAATAGTTGTTAAATCATTTGTAAAATCATCTTCGTCTTCAACTTCATCAATGATTTCTTTCTTCTCTGGGATCATTTCCTCCACATCATCTTCTTCATTCAATGTAATATCGTCTTCCACCTCTGTATCAATACGAACGAACTCTTCTTCATCTTCTTCTTCGATTGCTTTACGATTGTTATTTTTCTTTGCAGCCTTTACATCTTCTTGTTCTCCGTCTTCCAGATCAATCCCATACTCATCATAAATTTCATCAAGTTCCGCATTGCGATTGTAAAGTTTTACTGCAAGAACGATTACTAAAACAACAAAGAAGATAAATCCGATTCCTGTTGCAAGAATCACAATATCTAAATGATTTTGTAATGCGGCACTCATTTTCCCAATCAAAGAATCATCAACTTCATCTGAAACAACTTCTGGTGCTTCGAATTTCTGATATGTATTTTCAACTGTATCATATTGATATAATGATTCGATTCCTCTAGTGTTAATTGCATATAAAATACATAATTCTGAGCTCTCTGTGTTTTGCCATGCTGGAAATTCTTGTCCATTTACAGTAACTGTTGTCACTGCATATGTATCTGGCAGCTTAATCCCTGATACATCACTTAATAAAATAATGGATGTTGCATCAGAAATTGCAATCTCCGCATATGGAGCGAAAGTTGCGTTGTCTTCTACATATAAGAAAAATCTGCCGATATTGTCTGCATCTACCAAATATCCTAATGAAATACCATAAGATCCACTTGTAACCACATTATATTGACTTCCGTTGTATTCCATTGTTGTTTTTTCAAATCCTTCTGGAATATCTGACTCTGGAAAATCACTCACAAAAGTATATGACTTACCATTAACTTCTACAGTGGAATCAGAATCAGGTGTATCTACAGGATCATCTGTCGGTTGATCAGCAGGAACTTCTCCTTCTTCGATTGTAATTGTTGAATATCCCACATTACAATCATCAATCTGCTCATCAGAAGCTGTCCATGCATTATAAGACTCAACTTCGATTTTAGTGTTGCCTTCCTTTAATACATCAAAGTACATCAGAAACTCTACTCTTGAACCATCTTCTACCCCTGTAACTTCATATGTAAGCTGACCGTCTGCCGTTTCCTGAACACTAGCACCTTCTTTGAATTTCAACATACTTGTATCATATGACATCACAATGGTTCTGTCTTCAATTGCATCTTCCGCTTCCAGCACCCCTCGAACCTCTACAGTCTCGCCAACCTTAGTAGTTGGATCTGTAAACATGATTTCTCCACTTGCTGCATATGTCATCATTGTGAAACATGGTACAACAAGACATAATGCCAATAAAAAAATTGACAGTTTTTTCATCAAATTACGCATATTATTTTTCTCCCCTTTATTTATATTTCTGCTTTTCTATATCTGTGTTTCTTCTGTACACAATTGCATATATATGCTTATTTTACATTATTTTCCAAGAAATGTCTAGGTATTTCCCCTGTCACTATTCACCATTATTGGCCAAATCCTACGGTTCCACATAATCATCCCTTGTATATCCTGACAGAGACTCAATGTCCGCTGCAATATCCCTTACGGTCTGTGAAACAGTATATTCCTCCTCTGGATACAAAAACGCATGAAGTTCCTCCACGTTTTCAATCATTCCAAGTGGAACAACAACACTTCCTATACCTTCAATTGCGCCATCCGTTTTTTCAAATGGAAATCCTCCAGTACCGGCAATATTATATTGCGTAACTCCAGATGCCAATTTAATAATCTCATCGAGCTTGAAACTTGTTGATACCTGTGAAAAAACTTTATCAATTATATCATTAAGGGTAACAAGATCCACCTGTTTTATCTTATCCACAACCTTCCGAATGACAAGCTGTTGTCTCTCAGTTCTTGCATAGTCTCCTCCTACATTCTTTCTAATACGGGCATAGGTAACTGCCTGTACACCATCGAGTGTCTGTAGTCCTTCTGATACATAAACTGCCTCTTTTTCTGCCACGACAGCAGTCTCATGAATATAACGATTCAATTCCTCAGCTTCAGCTTCTGTCAAGTCTATTTCAATGCCACCAAGTAAATCTATCACATCAGCCAAAGCCTTGAAATCAACTGTGACATAATCCTGTATATCCAAATCCAAGTTTCGATTCAACATATTGATAGCTTCTTCTGGACCGCCCATAAAATATGCGCTATTCGCTTTCAGTATCTCTCCATCTTTCTGTCGTAGTGGTGTATCTCTATATACTGAAACTACTTTTATTTCTTTCGTTTTATCATCTATCGATACAACCATAATTGTATCTGCATGCGTTCCCGCTTCCAGTTCACCTTCTCTTGAGTCTCCTCCAAACAAGGCAACTGTTGTATATCCCTCTTGATTAACTCCCTCGTTTACAAAAATATTACCAGCATCAAAAATGTCCGAACTGATTTTTCCATACTTTTGCAATATGTAACCAATTCCAAGCAAAAAGATCAAAATCAGAATCTCCAGTAACAATACCAGTACCCTTTTCCTTCTTCTTGCGCGCCGCTTTTTTTCTGCCTTTTCTGCTTTTGCATCCTTTAAGCGCTTTCTTTTTACCGCCATACAATCTCCCCTTTTATTTAATTATTTGACACTACCCATTAACTGATTGTAACAAAATGTTTTCCCATTGACAAGGAAAACGGAATAAAGAGTTTACAAACTCTCTATTCCGTATCTGAAATTTCTTATATTATTCTACGATTTCACCAGTATTAGCGGTTCCTTCACCTGTTGTTCCTGAACCTGCCGTTCCTGGGTCTGTTGTCCCTGGGTCCGTTGTCCCTGGGTCCGTCGCTCCCGGATCTGTCGTTCCTGGGTCTGTTGTCCCTGGGTCCGTTGCCCCTGGGTCTGTTGTTCCTGGGTCTGTCGCTCCCGGATCTGTCGTTCCTGGGTCTGTTGTCCCTGGGTCCGTTGTCCCTGGGTCTGTCGGCGTATCTGGTTCCTGGTAAGTTGGTTCATCATCCGGCTCATCTTCATAATCATTCGAATATCCTTGCCAACTGCTACTGCTATTTACTAGGCTGTCAACTTTATTACTAATCTCATTTACTGTGCTGGATGGCTCATAAGCTTCTGTTCCAAATAAAAATTTGTGTAACTCAGACACATTTTCCGCAAGTGAAATCGCATAAACACAACTTCCTTTTCCCGGAATCGTCTTACTTCCTTTTTCAAATGGGAACCCAGAAGAGTCTCCTATTTCATAAAAAGCAAAATTCTTAGCATATAATAGAATCTCGCTTGATGTAAGATTCGTTGAAATTGTCGGGAGTACTTTATTGATAATTTTATTAATTGTACCCCAATCGGATTTCAGAACTTTTTCAGCAACCAGCTTGATTACCAAACGCTGTCTCTCTGTTCTTTGATAATCATCACCAACACCTTTTCGAATACGAGCATATGTAGTTGCCTGCACACCATCTAAATGTTGATAACCTGGTTCTTTAATCAGAACCGCTTTTTTTCCAGCAACTCTTGCTGTTTCTTTAATATACTTGTTCATTGCATTCATTTCATTTTCCGAAACTTCAACATCAATTCCTCCAAGCATATCTATCACTTCTGCAACCGCTCCAAAATCTACCGTGACATACTTCTTAATATTCATATCAAGATTCATATTCAGCATATTGATTGCACGTGTTGGTCCTCCTCCGCTATATGCACTATTACATTTTTGCAAATAGCCTGTTGTTACATCAAGAAGTGTATCTCTATATACAGAAACCAGTTTTATCTCTTTTGTAGTATTATTTAAGCTTACAATCATAATTACATCTGTATTAAGGTCTTTATCAACTTCTCCAGTACGAGAATCACCACCAAACAACACAAAATTCGTGTATCCATCACCAAAATCCGATTCATTCATCATATCTTCCACTTCTTCGTTGATGAATAAATCTTCTTCTGGGATTTCTTCTGTATTTAATTTGCTGAATAAATGTGAAAGATAAAATATGATTATTAATAAAATTAACAAGAATATAATTCCTACACAAAGCAATATTTTCTTTGGTATACTCAATTCTTTAAACCATTCTACTATGTTTTTTCTATTCTTTTTTCTCCTTCTGTTCATTTCGAAGCTCCTCTATACCTCTATGACGTATCTCTCGACTATATATCATCTAAAGTTGTTTCATCTTCCTCAAACCCTTCTGTGCTTTCAGGAACAAACATAATTTTAATCGTATACAAAATCAGTTTTAAATCCAATAAGACAGAACGCTGATTAATATAAAGTAAATCCAATTTCAATTTATCTTCAGGTGTTGTATTGTATTTTCCAAAAACCTGTGCGTATCCTGTTAATCCAGCTCGCACTTTTAATCTGTTAGCAAACTCCGGTATTTTTTTTGTATACGCTTCATCTAATTCGATGCGTTCAGGTCTCGGTCCTACTATTGACATATCGCCTTTAATAATATTAATCAACTGCGGCAACTCATCTATTCTAGTTGCACGAATTACTTTTCCTATCGGTGTAATACGATCATCATTTGTGGTTGCTCTACGCATTCCATTTTTTTCAGCATCTACAATCATACTTCTGAATTTATAAATCATAAATTCTTTATGTCCTTCTGTAATTCTCTTCTGTAAGAAAAATACAGGACCCCCATCGTACAATTTTATTGCTAATGCAACAACCAAAAACAATGGCGATAAAATAATCAATGCAATACTTGAACATATTATATCAAATATTCTTTTTAAAAATGGATAATACCAATGTACCTCATTTCGTCTCGTACGAATAAAAGGAGTATCAAATGTATGTGAAACTTCAAATCCCATGGTCATTAAATTATCTATAGTTAAAGTCAAATATATATCTATTCCTGTCTTATCACAAAAATAAATTAATTCTTTTTTTATCTCTTCCCTCACATCATATAAATACAGACTTTCACATTCTTTTATTTGCTCTTTCATTTCTTCTAAATCAGATTCATCTGAAATACAAGCAGTAATTTTGTAACGTCTCTTTTTAGCTTTGATTTTTTTTATCAAAGAACGGTAACCATTATTTCCATAAAGAATTGCTATTTTTCTAGGTTCATCATACCTTGCATGCAGACGATTCAAAACAAATATTACCAATACAATTGATAACATCTGCACTACAAATCCAATCAAGTAAGTCCAAATTCTCAGTCGTTCAATGCCATGGAACCAAATAGCTGACTCCAGAAATAAAACTCCATCAGCAATTGCGAAAGATAACAATTGCGAATAAGTTAATTCAGTCAACCGATAAATACCGATTTTCTGTGCTTGATACATTTTTGCAAAAAACCAATAAACTATACAAAAAAGTACTCCAACTAAAAGAAGAGTCATATACCCTGTATAATCCTCATCCCAATACGGACTAATATTAATATACCAAAGCCATGAAGCTGACGTAAAAGCAATAACTAATGATATAAATTTGTATGCATTTTTTACTAGATATTTTTTTATTCGATTATTATTTTTTTTCATTCTGCTTCCTCATTTGTTATAAATCATCAAAGTATTATACACGATTGCATCTCTAAAATCAATATAGTATCAACCTCTTAACTTTGCAAGTGCTCTAACAAAAAATCCACAAAATCATCTGTATATGTTTTTTTACATCCTGCTATCATTTTTTTGCGAAAGTTTTGCCTTCTTTCTAAGTCTATTTTTGAATTTTCTATAGTTTTTATAAGTTCAGAAGCATCTTTCTCTATCATGCCCGGCATTTCCTTCATATAATCCACATAAAATGATCGTGTTTGCATATATTTATCATAATCAAACGCATAAAAATAAATTGGTTTATCTAACATTAAAGCTTCAAATATAACCGCTGAATAATCCGTAACAATTACATCTGCGATATAAAAAAATTCTGACGATGTAAACTTTTTATCAAAAATAACTCTTCCATCACATACACTAATCTTAGTTAAAAAATGAGTTTTTATAACGAGTTCATACTTTTCAAAATCAATTTCGTTTACTAAATTGAAAATCGCTTTTTCTAATACTTGAATTTCGTCTTCGCTCTTTCTGAATGTAGGTGCATATACTATTACTCTTTTTTTCTGATTTTTTAGCTGCGGATACTCTTTATATATTTTTGCAATTGTTCTCTCTTTTAATTCTATATTCAATAATAAATCTGTCTTTGGTAATGGAAATATTTTTATCTTATCTTGCTCTACTCGAAATGCTTCTGCAAAATGAAGTGCGGCAAATTCACTACTAGCCAATACATATGTATAATTTTTATGCATTTTCATTAGTTCAGCTATTCGCGAAGAAGAACCTTCTTGCTGATCTAAAATACTATATCCAAACTTTTTCAATGAACCTAATGCATGCCACATTTGAATTACAATAAGTGATTTTCTTTGTCTAAGTAGGCTTATCGGAATACAATACGAATCTAAAATTACTGCTTTTGATGTTGCTATGTGATACATTTGAATCAGTATATGAAAGCAATAACCAATTTTACCTGTTAGATTTTGGGGTAACATTTTGGCCAATACAACATGTTTGTAACTGCTATTCTTTTCTTGTATATTTTTTATAACCAATTGAAAATCCAACGGAGTTGTATTTGTTTGTCTAGATATATAAGTGATTTTTTTTTGCACAGGCAATATTTTCACGAATGCAAAAAGAATATTTAAACACCATGTTCCAAATTTAATAATCAGTTCCATGATTCGATCATCCTCCAAGAAAAGTATTGATAAATCGTTTTGTAGAATTACCATCACAACTCTTCATAAAATACTTTTGAAATTCATACAGTTTCTTTTGATCTATTTCAGAATTCATAATCGCATCCTCTAATTCTGATTGTGTTTTCACCACCGGCCCAAATGTATACTTGGAATATGGATAAAAAAAGTCTCTGGATTTTTCGTAATCTTCTAAATCATAAGCAAAAAAAACTGTTCTTATTTTAAGAAGAGACGCTTCAAAAATAACAGATGAGTAATCTGTTACTAAAACATCCGTAATAAAAAGTAGATCATTTATTTCTCTTTCTTCCGACAAATCTAGATAGAACGTTTTGTTTAACGACTGTTCAATTTTGTTTTTTACAAACGGATGTATTTTAATAATGCAAATAAAATCTTTTGATAGATTTTCTCTAAACTTTTCGAAGTCAATTTTGTCAAAATCATAATATGCTTGCTTAAGATTATTACCGCGAAAGGTCGGTGCAAACAAAATAACCTTTTTCCCTGCTAATTGAGGATATTTTTCATATAATTCCTTACTTTTTATCTCTTTATAGTTCTCGTCAAAAAATATATCTGTACGCGGAATGCCTACACTATATATCTGACTCTCCTTCATTCTAAAAGCTCTCGCGTAATCTTTCCTAATCTCTGGTGAACTTACGATTGCCGCTGTGTAATTTCGGTGCGTAATTGAAAAATAATCTTTATTCTGTCTTCTTGCAAAACCAACTGTTTTAAATGCTCCAACCGCATGCCATACTTGAATTAGTTGCGTTTCCTTTCTCAATGGAATTGGATAAACAATCGGATAAAAATCATCCACTAGTATGTAATGTGCCGTTGCCATTGCTTTGCAAAATTCTATCTTTGAACTCTCTTTTCTTTTCTTCTGTCCTAAAAAGGTTTGAACAAAATATTTTTCTTTCACTTCATTATAAATATAAGAAAAATTCCCACTTATATCTTCTCGTGAATCAGAAAGAAATAGAATTTTTCTACAATCCACCGGATAAATAATCCTACAAAACAAATAAATAATTATATAATCTAAACGTCTTGCTACCTGCAGTAGCATTTTTATTAAACTTTTCAATTTAATTATTCTCCAAAAATCCATTTACAACTCTTTTCTGTAGCATGTCCATCACATTCTCCCATAAATTTGTCATAGAACTGCTTTCTTTTATCCAACATAAGATCATCCCTTGAAATTGCTTCTATTAGTTCTTTTTGATCATTCGCTACAGAACCATAAACATATTCACCAAAGTCAAAGTATAATCCACGACCACCATAACTTGTATATTCTTGAAGATCGTATGTAAAATATATAATCGGTTTATTAAGTAAAACATAATCAAAAATCACGGAAGAATAATCTGTAATCAAGCAGTCACAGACTAATAGCAATTCATTGATATCACGATATTGCGAATAATCTAAATAAAAATCCTTATATTCACTTAAATCCGGACCTTCAACTACGTGCATCTGCAAGTTATTAAACAAAGCTGGATGCCACTTTATAACAAAAACATATTCTTGATGAAGAACTTCATACATCTTCTTCCAATCTAATTTCGAAAAATCATACGAAGCATCCTTTACCTTTGTACCACGATATGTTGGCGCAAAAAGAATAATCTTTTTATCTATCAATTCTGGATGTTCTTTATAAATTCTTTCTCTTGTTTGTTTCATATAGTTCTGATCAAAAAATTCATCTGTTCTAGGGAATCCGGTCGCACGCACTTTATCTTCACTAATTGAGAACGCTTCTGCATAACACCAAGTAACACCTGATCCACTTACAATTGCCTTTGTGTATTTTTTATAGCCTGGATGAATTTTTTTTATATTTTCACCATTATTAGCTCTTGACCATCCAAATTTTTTAAATGCTCCTGGTCCATGCCATAATTGAACAATCTCTTGACCTTTTCTTACTTTCAAATTTGTTATGGCATTCGAAAAATCATCCAAAATAATATAATGTGAAGTCACCAAATTATATATCATCTGAAATTTTTGTTTTACCGATCGGTGAATACGTCTGTCAGCCTTGAATTCAATTACACGCTCATATTCTTTATCTTCCAAATAATCATAAACGCATTTTAAATTTCCACCCATGACAGTTCGGACATCCGAAAGAAAACATACTTTATTGCTTTTCATTGGCAAAATTAATGTTGCAAGTAAACTAACCAAATATTGTACTCTGTGCACAATGGCACCTTTCACTCTTCGTAAAAATTCCATATATTTTCCTCTTAATTTTTAATCATTTCCTGGTAAATCATCTCACAAGGATCTTCAGCTACACTAAAGAAAGTTTCCATTCTTTCTTTAAATGGCTCTTTAACAATAAAGTCATTTTGAATAATAGCTTTTAACTCTTCAATTAACTTCTCGCTAGTTAAGCATAATTCCCCAAATGCATCCTTATATTTTAAATCAAGTGCTCTATATGAATGAATACCAGCTCGCATTTCGACCGGATCTGGTAAGAAATATACTACAGGTCGAATCAATTTTACATAATCGAATTGATAAGATGAAAAGTCTGTAATAAAAATTTTGTATTCCCCTAAAATTGTTTTATCAAAATTAATATCAACTCGTGGAACATTTTCCACTTCAAAATGTTTTTTGTACTCCTTAAAAATTGGATGCAGCTTGAAATCGAGTTCTAAATCATTCTCTTCAAGGAGATTTTGCAGTTCCTTAGAATGTAAGAACATATTGATTTCTTTAAAATAATCCGATTCTAAAAATTGTTTATCCAGCAATATTCTTTTATTATCCACTAACTGCCCAATCAGATACTGTCGCCAAGAAGGCGCAAATAAAATTTTGTTCTTTACTTGGACAACTTCTTCTTTCTTGCCCATTCTAGGCATGCCTGACATAATCAAATCTTCCGGCGAATAATCATAATTCGTAATCAAGTTATTTCTTTCAAATTCAGATGAAATAATAAATTTATCTATCTCCGTATATTCTTTTCCATACATAGTTTGAAGAGAAGCATGTAAAATACCATGTTGTAGATAGACCAATTGGTATTGTAACAAATCCATATACCATGACAAATTACCAAATGGAGAATAAATTGAAAATGAACTGAATGACACAAAAATCTTTTTTGATTGTAAAAAAAGAGTTTTATGCTGCTTACTTTTATGTCTTACTAGATACTTCTTTTGTTCTACCGTCAACTTATCATCTAAAAATGCAGTGTCACCATCAACTACATAATATCTTTCAATTCCATCATTTTTATCAAAATCATGGATAAATTGATAATATCCATTGTCTATCACTCCTGGTGAGTCATAGTATAACCATATTTCTTTTTTATTTTTCTTAGCTAAATATCGATATAGCAAAATGCCAAGTAATCGTTTTTTAGGATAACGGGTCATACTGCCTATTTCTTTCGATAATTCCTTGAATACATTGCCTCTCGAAACATAGAAACTATTATCACAGTTCGTTAACCAATACTTTTCTAATGGAATTGCTTTACGCTTAAACTTTTCAATAAAGCCTGAGTATTTTATATATACAGGATCCACGATAAGCTTCTTACCCTCTACTAACACATAAAACGAAAACGACTTAACTTCTTCGGCATCAAAACTATACGTAAACGGATATTCCGCTGCAGTTTTCATTTTTGAATTTCTAAACGGTATGTTTGATACCTTTATATCAAAATTCCCGCCAAATTTTGTTCCGTCTTTTAATTTGCCTTCGATACAATACTCTTGAATTGGACATAATTCTAATAATGGAGATACGAAAGATGCAAACATTGTAATCGTATTTTTATGTATTCTGTTCTTATATAAGTATATTTTGACCTTTGCATCAGTACAAAATTCTACTCCATTATTCGTCCAAATACTAAAACTTTCTTTGCCAATTTCATATTTCAGTTGAGTTCCTTTTGTCTTCAAGAAATATAATTTAATATATTCATCACAATCTGCATATTTTATAATTACCTCATCATCAATTTTTTTTAAAATATTTGCAATTCTTTCTTTTGCTTTTTCAAATTCTTTTTCTTCGAAATGATATGGTAATAATTGATCACTTTTTATACGCCAAGCAAGCGTGTTTATAACCAACGTCTGAACATATTGTGGAATCTTTCCATTAATAACAAATCGCGTCAATAGACCTTCATTGTATGACATAATATCATTAAAGCAATAATATGGATTATTTCTAGTCTGTGATACTCCTCCACCATATCTTCTATAATAATAAACTGCTTCTCGTACAAAACCTATTTTTTTCTTGCGCATCAACATACAAGTATTAAAGTTTTGATCTTCTGACAATTTCATAGATATATCATACAAGAGATTTTCTTCAAATTCATTTTTAAAAATAATATTCACCGTCGATTGATTTAAATATGGGTATTCCTCCAAATCATAAACTGCAGTCCCTTTATCATATTTACTCCCACTATATCTTCCATGTAATGATTTTTTTCCATTACGGTCCCAGTAAATTGGATATGTAACTAAATCCACCTCATCATAATGTGCATCAAAAAAAGTCACTAAGTTTTCTATTGTTTCTTCACTCAAATAATCATCAGAATCCAATAGCATAATGTATTTTCCTTGTGCTTGCTTTATTCCATTATTTCTTGTATCAGAAACCCCCGAATTTTCTTTGCAAATATATCTTACTTCTTTAAACTGTTTACTTAATCTTTCACAAATCTCACCACTTTTATCAATTGATCCATCATTAATTAATAAAATCTCAATTCTAGCACTGTTTAAAGTTTGATTTCGAATAGACAATACACATTCTTCGATAAATTGCTGTGTATTATACACTGGAATAACTACTGTTACGTCATACTTAAAATTATTCATACATTCTCCTTCTAAAACACAATTTAGACAAGAATTAATCTTGTCTAAATTTCCCACTTCATGATAGTCTTAAAATCATTATTCAAATCATTTTCAAATGCTCTATGCATATCATCAATTGATTTTACCTCAATTTCTTCTGAAATAATTGTTGACAAATACTCGCATACTTCTGGATATGTTTCCATTAAATCCACTGCTTTCTTAAAATCATCATAATTACTTCTACTATTCCCTAACAAGGTTAACCCTTTTTCCAGAACCATTCGTGTATTAATTTCAACATTCTTTTCACTTACTCCCATAAGTGTAATCGATCCCTGTGGTTTTATATAGTCGATAATTTGATTTATAGCCGTTTCGCTCGCTCTGCCACCTACGCATTCAAATGCATGATCAACTTGTAATCCCTCTGGAATATCATTAACATAAAATGTATCATCAACAAACGAAAAATATGCCATCTTATGCTCCCCAATTCCAAATACATAGATTTTACTTTCTGGATATAATTTTTTCATTGCCAATGCCGTTACAAATCCAACATTACCATTTCCCCAAATTCCAATTGTATCTCTTCTTTTGTGTGAATGATTTTCAAAATTTTCTATAGCATTCATGGCAACGCTCGTCAACTCAAGTAATGAAGCTACTCTTGGTTCAACTTTAAATGGAATTATCAAATCTCGTCTCATACAAACGACACTTTGCATAAATCCGTCAAATCCACTAGCTCTAAATTTGCTAGAACGCAAATAATTTTCTTTAACAACCTCGTCTTTTTCCAGTGGTGTGTTGGGTACCATTACTACATTCGTACCAATTGCGAATTCTCCTGTGGGATCATAAATTACTTCTCCAACTGCTTCATGAATCAATGCCATTGGCAATTTTTGCTTCATTACAACTCGTCCACGACTTCCCGTATAATATCTTTGATCTGCAGCGCAGATTGATAAATACGTTGGACGCACTACCACACAATCATCATTAATCTTAAAATCAACAAAATCAGTTCTTATTTGCTTTGGTGCTATCAATCTATATGTTTGATTAATCATTATTTACTACCCTCTACTAATCCATTTGCAACTTTCAAATCATATTGTGTTGTTATCTTCATATTATATACTTCGCCGCGCACGAGATGCACATCGATGCCTTTTAATACAAGTGCTTTACATGCGTCTGTTAAAATATTCTTTTCTTCTTCCGTTAATGATGCAAAAAACTTCATTAACAACTTGATGTTAAATGCTTGAGGAGTCTGTCCCTGATACATTTCACTACGCACAGGGATATCTGTAATAATCTTACCATCAATAGAATGAACAATTGTATCAAATGCTTCAACAACTGTATCTGTTGCTCCATATTTTAATGCACCATTAATATTATCATCAATAATTCTTTGATTTAAAAATGGTCGTACCGCATCATGCGTTAAAATAATATCTTCATCTTGAATTCCATACTTTTCTTCAATATAATGACATCCGTTAAGAATCGTCTCGTTACGTGTTGCTCCACCTTTTATGACAACAATTTTGCTAACGTCAGCAATATACTTCTTAATAGTATCTTTTGTATATGCCATCCATTGCTCTGGACAACAAATTAATACTTTTTCAATTCTTCTATTCAGGATGAATTGTTCAATTGTATGAATGAAAATCGGCTTGTTGCCTAACATTAGAAATTGTTTCGGCATCTCTGTATTTCCCATTCTTGACCCTTTTCCACCCGCTAAAATTTCTGCATAAATCATAATTACCCTCCATCATTGATAGCATTTTTATTTTATTCTATAACTTCTCATCATTCAAATTTTTATGTACCCCACACCTTTTTTTTCAATTTTCCGGCAAAAATATTCACATAATGCGCCAACAAAATAGTTGCTCCGAAACATATATATAAGTATATATATGGATGTTCCGCTGCAAAACCAAAATGTTGAAGTACTAACATCGGTATACGTTGCAGTATATACACCCAAAACAAGTGTTCTCCCATCCACGATAAAAATTTACTGTGTATAGAAAGTTTCATTGATAAAAAGACAAATACAAGGCAGAATAAAATTGCAACAAGATTAAACATTAAAAGTCTTCTATATCTAATATTAAACAGATAATTGTAACAAATTATAACAAAAATCGTAACAATATAATATAAAAGAATATTCGCCTTCAGTACTTTATCTATATATTCTTTGAAGAATGAATACCACATTCCAGCCACAAAACACAAATAGGTACTACTCCAATAATTGTCTTTGATTATTGAAAAAATATATACATATCCCAATGAGCATGCGGATAATAAACAAATTGCTAGAAATCTGCCATGTCTAACATTTTTTAAAATATTAAAACATATATAAGATAAGATATACAGTGTAAAGATTGCAAACATATACCATGCACTATTTCCGACACTAGACCATCCTATAAAGGATAATAAGATCCTAGATACAGGATAAAATTGTCCCAAACATGCATTTACTACCAAAAATAAAATAATGGCAAGTCCAAAATCAAAAAACGTTTTTCCAAAACGATTTTTTAATAACAATTCGATATATGAATTTCCCTTTCTTTTAATCGCTTCGTATATGCCATATCCTGAGTAAAACAAAAATAACGCTACCATTAATTGCCCCAAATAATTCAAGATACCAATCGTAAATATATCTCCTTTGGAATCATATACGGTATAAGTTCGGATATGACTTAAAAAAACAATAATTATAAAAATTCCTTTTATTGGCAGCGTATATGCTTTTGACAAATATTCTTCATCAATACTCTTCCATTGAATTTTTATAGAACAGAGTATTGCTATGAAAATAATCATTAAAATTCCTATCATAATTCATTCCTGCTCATTCGTTTTAGTTGAAAATTCTATCAAACAGAGACGTTTTTCCGTCAATTACTCGTTTTTCGAATTTCATTTCTCGTTCTTTCTTTTTCTCAGATTCCGAAAGACTATTATATTGATCCACATACTCGCTATAATGATCGCATACTTCGTCAATATCTCCATATTCTTTTAGCATTCCACCTTCAATCCAGATTGCTTTCTGGCAAAAACTTCTAACTTGTGGCAATGAATGCGAAACAAAAATAATTGTCTTCCCCTGATCTTTCAATTCATTCATCTTATTAATACATTTTTGAGCAAACCCTTTATCTCCGACAGAAAGTGCTTCATCAATAATTAAAATATCCGGATTTAAACATAAATTGATGGAAAAGCCCAATCTTGATTTCATACCACTCGAGTATTTTTTAACTGGTTGATATAAAAAGTCGCCTATTTCAGCAAAATCAATAACGCCCTGCTTAATTTCTTCTATTCGCTTTTTCTTCAAACCAAGCATAGCACCTTTTAATTCAATATTTTCCATTCCAGTTAATTGATTGTTGAGTCCAGTGTTAATTGCAATTAACGCCTGCTCTCCATTTACAATCATTTCTCCTTCATCAATAGCACTAATTCCAGCTAAAATAACTGACATAGTAGATTTTCCAGAACCATTTGTTCCTAAAACACCAACAACCTCGCCTTTAGGTATTTTAAAATTAATGTCTTTTAAAGCATAGAAACGTTTATTTACCTTGTATTTTTTATTTTTTGCTTTCAAACTATATATTTTTGATACATGTTTGAATTCAATTGCATATTGTTGTTCCATCCTTAAACTCCTATAACAAATCCATAAATTTGTGTTTGAATTTATAAATCATATAACTACCAATCACAAACAAAATTAAAGTAACACCCCAAAAAGTCGCAATCTGAATTCCAAAACTAGCAATGCCTTCATGGAAGAAAAAGCAATCTCTATAACCTTGCACGATATAATCAATTGGATTGAAATTCATCAACAACTTTAATGTTGGATGATGGTTAAGCTTTGTTGGACTCCATAAAACCGGGGTCAGATACAATAAAAGACGCATGCATGCAAGAATTAACTTTCTTGTGTCACGTGCAAGCATATTAAACACAGAAGTTGTTAAAGACAATGCAATTGAAAATATAACTGAGCAAAACAAATAATATATAAGCCCCAGCCAATGTATATTTGGATAAAATCCAAACAATACAAATGTTACTACTACTATTAACATCAAACATAAATGATTAAAAAGTTCTTTCATAATTACAGTCGCCGGAAGAATACTTACTGGAAACTTCATTTTTGTAATAATGTCTCTTTTTGAATAGATTGCATTACATCCATTCGTAATACACGGAGAAATAAAAAACCATACTACAATTCCTCCTAACAACCAACAAATATATGGTATTCCATCCTGCTCTGATCGTCCGGGCATAATAACACCAAACACCAACCAATACGTTAGTACCTGAATAATCGGGTTTGCAAAATTCCAAAATAATCCAAGTTTTGAATCTCTCATGTCCGCCAACAGTTCGTATTTTGAGATTGAATATATTCTATACATGTTTGAAAAATTTTCACTAAGAACATATCGTAAACTTTTGAACATAATTTTTGCTCCTTTCAAACGCTTCCAACTATACTTATACATCAAATAACAAAAAAAAACAACACTAAATTAGAATCACTATCACAGCAAAAATGGAAGAACAAATTCTTCCATTTTTAGTATAAATCTTATTCAAAAAGCTTCCCTGGATAAGCTCCAGCATCAATCAACGTTCTTACCGACTCTACGACTTTCTCTTTATCTTCACGATAGGTAACTCCGAACCACTTATCTTGCGATTGCAGAACCGTCACTTCAACTTTATCTTCTTTAAGAAGTCCACCGATTATTGTTGGCAACAAATACTCTGTTTTTTGATGCTCAAATTCATTCTGTTGCAAAAATTCAAGAAAACCTTTTTCTAGAACTTCAAGAAATTCTGGTTTTAATCCCCACATATTCATAGAAACTGGAGACTTTGCATCTACAACTGTTTCTCCTGTTTCACTTTGAATTACTATACCTTGATTTGATTTCACAATATTTTTTGTTTCAACAATATCAACAAGCTTCTGATTTTCATCAACCTTGCATATGCCTCTGGTTACGCCGCCATTATCGCTAAGTGTATTTCCAAGAACAAATCCAACCATACTTATCTGAAGTTTATCGCTTTCAATTTGCTCACTTGTCAGATATTGAAAGGCTTTCTCATAAGCTTCTTTTCCATAATAATCATCAGCATTGATAACTAAAAACGGTTCTTTCACGACTTCCTTGCAAGCTAAAATCGCTTGTCCTGTTCCCCAAGGTTTTTTGCGGTCTGCATAAAGTGTATGGTATGGTTCAGGAATATCATCTTTTTCTTGAAAAGCATATTCTACTTCTACCACTTTTTCAATACGATGGCCGATTACTTCTTTAAAATCTTTTTCCAAATCTTTTCGGATGACAAATACTACTTTATCAAACCCCGCTTCCATCGCATCATAAATCGAATAATCCATGATGATCTCGCCACTTGGTCCCACTGGTTCCAATTGTTTTATTCCTCCGCCAAAGCGACTTCCAATTCCGGCTGCCATAATAACTAATGCTGCCTTCGCCATAGTCTCCCCTCCTTAACTATAGTTTATCTTGCCAATCTATTCAGTGCGCTAAACACTGCTCTAATACCTGCTCTTGTAATATTCGAACTTACACCTACACCAAACGTCGTCTTTCCTGTTTTTTCGTCTCGCATACAGATATAAGCTGCTGCTCTCGCTTTTGAGCCTTCGCCTAATGAATGTTGTGTATAATCCACAATACTTACATCAGCTCCAGTTGTATCCTCGATAGCAATCTTCACCGCGTTCAATGGACCATTTCCAACTGCTGCTACATTAAACACTTCACCTTTATATGTAAATTTAAGTTCAACTTTTGTATCACGGTATCCATGATCCTCTGCTTTTGCTTTCTGGAATCCGTAAGGTGTATTTGAATTCAAATATTGTTCTTCGAATGCTTCCATAATCGTAGATGGTGCTACCTCACCTTGTTTTTCAGCAATTGCCTGAATCACATCCGCAAATTCTTTATGCATTGCTTTTGGAAGTTTAAATCCGAATTCACTGTCCATAACGAATGCTACGCCGCCTTTACCTGACTGACTGTTGATTCTTACGATTGGTTCATATTCACGTCCAACATCCGATGGATCAATTGGGAGATATGGAACTTCCCACCAATCCTGATGACGTTCTTTCATCGCCTGAACACCTTTATTGATTGCATCTTGATGCGAACCTGAAAATGCTGTAAATACCAATTTACCTGCATATGGATGACGCATAGGAACCTCCATCTTACAACATCTTTCATATACTTCCTGAATCTCTACGATATTTGTAAGATCTAGTTCCGGGTTGATTCCCTGAGAAAACATATTATATGCAACTGTTAAAATATCAAGATTGCCTGTACGCTCACCGTTACCAAACAATGTACCTTCTACACGATCAGCCCCTGCAAGTAATGCAAGTTCTGTTGCCGCTACACCTGTACCTCTGTCATTGTGTGGATGAATACTTAAGATAATTGCTTCTCTATTTTTGAAATGCTTATGCATCCACTCAATCTGATCTGCATAAACATTAGGTGTTGTCATCTCAACAGTTGCAGGAAGGTTGAAAATAATTGGGTTTTCTTTTGTTGGACCCCAAGTATCCTGAACGGCTGTACACACCTCTAATGCATAATCAAGTTCTGTACCGGTAAAACTCTCTGGAGAATATTCTAAAACTATATCTCCCGGGAAATCTTTGACGAACTCTTTTACCATCTTTGTTCCATCGATTGCAATTTGTTTGATTTCTTCCCTGCTTTTATGGAACACAACATCTCTCTGAAGTGTTGAAGTCGAATTATAAATATGGACAATTGCTTTCTTCACACCTTCAAGTGCCTCAAATGTTCTTTTAATCAAATGTTCTCTACACTGCACAAGCACCTGAATACTTACATCATCTGGAATTAGATTGCGTTCTACCAGTTCACGAAGAAAATCGAACTCTATTTGCGATGCAGAAGGAAATCCAACTTCAATTTCTTTGAATCCCAGTTTTACCAAAAGGTTAAACATTTCAATTTTTTCTTCCACTACCATAGGTTCAATCAGAGCCTGGTTCCCATCACGCAAATCCACACTACACCATAATGGCGCTTTTTGAATCTGCTTATTTGGCCACTCTCTTTCCGGATAATCCATAACCGGAACTCTTTTATATTTCTGATAATTCAGCATGTCTGTCACTCTCCTAATCCGTCTTCAATAATTCTAACCATTTCTGCCAAAGCTTCTATTTCATCATCACCTTCGCATATCAGTTCAATTTCGTCGCCTTTTTTTATACATGCGCCCAATACACTTAAAACGCTTTTTGCATTTGCTGTTGTATTCCTAAAACGAAATGTAATTCTGCTTTTATACTGCACTGCTGTCTTACAAAACAGTCCTGCTGGTCTCAAATGTAATCCTGTAGGATTTTTAATCACAATTTTTTGTGATACCATTAGCGCACCTCCTCACTATTGATTTCTTGCTTTGTAAATGTAATTTGTACTGTTGCACTACCAACATATTCACATTGTTCCGGTGCATCAATTATCTGCACTGGTACATCATAGGTACCTTCTTCTTTAAATTCAGTCAAATCAATCATTGCAATGATTTTTTCACTGGTTAAAATTTCCAGAATTTCAGTTGGCGCACTGAATTTTAATTCAACTTCTTGTTCCGGTCCATATGTCACATCAAAACCTTCTGGAGTTCCGTTGACCTTGATAGAACGCACCGGCAAAAGAATGGTCTTTGTTCCTGCTTCTTCTATTAGAATACGAACTGCAACCGTACCTGCATCTTCATCCGCCAATTGAATTCCTTCTGGTAAATATTCTTCTATATTAATCGTTTCATTATCATTAGAAGAAATATTACTCCTCTTCAATGCCTCACCGCCTACTGTAATACTCGAAACAGCGGAAAGTTTATCTACCGTGCCGGCAATTGTGATTTTCTGAGGTTCTATCTCTAATCCCTTGAACACATACCCCTTTGCCGGTTCGATCTGAGATGTATCAAATCTCAATTCTACTTCCTTTGTTTTTAATAGTTTGACATCAACCATAACACCATTTTTATCACAATTGCTTGACAACAAACTCTTGTCAATAATGTTATCTGCTGAATCATAATATATCAGTTCGGCTTTCAGTTGGGAATCTTGTGAAAGCTCTGAGACATCTACCTTCGCAACAACTCTGGCAATTCTTAATAAAGAAGATTTTGGTCCACTAATATCAATCACCTGTGGGCTTGCCACTGTATTCTCTTTATCTAAGATATAGCCATCTAAAACACTGCCCATTGTGGTCACCTGAATCGGGAATGTTTTCTTTTGCGTATCTTCTGTTATAATCTGAATATTTCTAGGACTCGCTGTTGCTTCAACATATTCAAACCCTTTAATTTCCACGCGAATAGGAACAATACCAGAAACAGATTCCATTTCAAGCAAATCTGCTGTTGCTGTAATATTGCTTGCTTTGATTTCACCCAATACTTTTCTTCTTGCTTTTACAGTAACTTTTATCGTCTTTAGATTTTCATCAATTTGATAACTCTTACCAGCCTCTGTTACCACCTGTGGATTTTTCACAAGTACTTCCACCTGATAATTCTTCGTTTGTACCGGGTCATCAATATTAACGACTGTCCACCATAAGAATACAGCAAAGAGGACAGCCATAATCTTCAGACCCAGATTATTCTTCCATCTTTCTTTCATCTTTATGCTTTCCTTTCTTAAGTGTGAACTTTTTAGTATCATCTGGTTTGTTCTGGAACTGAACAAGTTTTTCTCGCAACTGTTCTTTCGGTACTGCACGTGTCAGATGTCCACCAATTGCAAACGATACCCTTCCAGTTTCTTCTGATACTGAAATAACAAGAGCATCACTCACTTCGCTCATTCCTACTGCTGCACGATGACGTGTGCCCAATTCCTTACTTAATCTCATATTGTCTGATAGTGGCAAATAACAGGTTGCAGCAACAATACGATTTCCTCTAATAATAACCGCACCATCATGCAGTGGTGTATTATGTTCAAAAATATTAATCAATACCTGACTTGACACAATACAATCTAATGCAATCCCCGTATTCTGATATTCAGTAAGCATAATATCTCGTTCTACAACGATCAAAGCACCTGTCTTTACCTTTCCCATTTCATAACAGGCAGTAACAATTGCATCAATTGTCTTCTCATTAAATCTGCCTGTAGGTGTCGTTCTCTCAAATGGCATAAACGAATTCCAAAAATCTCTCTGACCAAGTCTTTCCAAGGCTCTTCGAAGTTCTGGCTGAAATACAACAATAGCAGCTGTTGCTAAAACACTGATCGAGTTCTGTGCCAGCCACAGAATTGTATTCATTTTGAAGATTGCTGCAATCAGAATGAAAACTCCCAGTACCAAAATTCCTCGAAGAAGCATCCATGCTTTTGTATTCTTAATCCATACCATCAACTGATATACTAAATATGCAATGATGATAATTTCAATAATATCCGTAAATTGTATACTAGGCAAATACCACTCACCCAGATACGCATTAATAAAATTTCTGATACTCTGTCCCATTCTGTCACCTCCATCCCGCATATTTCTTATTTCATAATTCTATAACTTTAGTTTTTCAATTCTTCTTCAATAATTTTCTGAATTTCAGATTCTTCCTCTTCCATTTTTTTACGACGAATTTCATCCGAATCTTTTTTTTCATCTTCTTTTTTCATCTCTGTCACATCTGGTTCTGAAGGTTCTTCTGTATTTTGTCTTACATTAATCTTCTTTACCGTCTTCTCACGTACAGTCATGGATACCTTTGGAATTGCTTTTACATAATAGTAGTATTCATCATCTTCAAACTGTAAGTATTCTGTTCTTGAATAATCGACTGAAAATACAAATAACTCAATAACAAGAGCAATCAGTGCTGCAATTATACTTCCAACTACCAGGCTTACATAAGAAATCGTAATATCCATCATTACGCATCCAAATGCCACAAATATAATATTTGCAAGTACACCAGCTACGATTGCAATCTCCCATGCATGATCTACTGCCAGTCTTTTTATATTATACACAATAAATAACACAACCGTAAAAGATACTATGGTAAGCCACATCTCTTTATTTGAAAACAATTGCTGAGTAAAACTTATAATTTGTGAAATTGCTCCAGCCTCTGCAACTGTCTCAATAACAGTTGCATATGCTTTCACATATGAAATCATATAATACACAATCGCTCCAAACGCAATCGGAACCACGCATAACGGACCACCAATCAATCCTGAAATAATGGGAACAACCATTGGTATCTGCATCGAAAATGCCAGCGGAGTTAACAGTAAAATAACTGCCTTTCCTGGCACAAACCTGAAATATACTGCAAACATAAAAATTAAAACTAATCCCGATACTACTGCTGCACCTGGTGCCAATGTAAAGATTTGAATCAAAACAAGTACCGCAGCAACAACCACAGTCATAATTACAGGTAGAAATGTACAAATAATAGCTAACCCAAATGTAACTGCCGGATTCGATAACATTGGGAAAAATCCTACATGATTATTTACAAATGCAAAAGCCAATAATGCAAGAATAAACTTCAATCCCCAATCCACGTATCTTGAATACTTCGCATAGAAGTTTAGAATATATTCCTTTATTTCGTAGACTTTTTCCATTATTCTTTCTCCTTTTCATACATCTTTTCCAAGGCTTCCAATCCTCTTCCGAATTTCTTGATTTTATTTCTTGCTGAAAGATGCTTTTTCTTGTAAAAACAATATGCAATGATTCCATATACTATCATCAAAAGAATATACAAAACAATAAATGCCAGAATTAGATAGATTGCTCCCTGTATCGTCAATTCTTCTAAAATCAGATCCATATATGCAATTCCCAATAAACCGACAATTGTAACAAATCCTATCGTAGCCCATATCAATGAGCACAAAACGTTGAAACTGATGTAATCGCCTCTGAAATATGAGCTGATTTTCATATCTTCCGTTCCATTGTTCGTCTCATAAGAAGCAAGTTTCACCATGTGCTTTACACGTTTTTCGTTTAACATATGTATCACCTCATCGCATAGTTTCGCTATTAAACATTATATATAAGTATATCATACTTTTAGAAACCTTGTCCAATACTTATGGTCAAAAACCATACATTACAGTCACCTTTTTTCTTTAGTATCTCAGCAACGGCATCGACTGTACTTCCAGTCGTATAAATATCATCAATGATCAGTACATTCTTCGGGATTTTCCATCCTTCTTCTACCACAAATGCTTTTTTCAAATTTTTTCTACGTTCTTTATCATTTAATTCCTTTTGAGGATTTGTGGCTTTTACTCTTTTGATCTTTTTAGCTTCTACTGGAATTCCTGCCATTTTTCCCAAATGATCTGCAACTACTTCGGCTTGATTAAAGCCACGAATTCTTCTACGTTTATTATGCAATGGAATAGGAATTATGACATCTATTTTCCATCGTTCCAAATCATTTCGAAATAAACGGTATAACTCTTTCGCATAGAATTTTCCGTATATTCTTCTATTATGATATTTGAACTGGTAAATGGAATGGCTTACCGGATCTTTATGAAGCCAGATTGCTTTTCCCTGCTCATAATAAAATCGTCTCTTCTGACATTCATAGCAATACTCCTGTTCTTCATATCGAACAGGTCTTCCACATTTCTTGCATCTTGGTTCTTGTATATAAACGATCTTTTTGATGCAAGACGCACAGACTTCTTTCTCACTGATTTCTCCACAAAAACAACACCTATTTGGGTAAAATAATTCTAATATTTTATTCCAATATTTCACTCTGATATCTGGACTCTTTTATCGCATTTCCTGTATTCTCTCTGCCAGACTTGTATATCTGTTTTGCTCATTTGCATTTCTTATCATATCCTGAAAGGTCATGTCACTTCCAACAATCGTTACACATCGTTTGGCTCTTGTTACTGCTGTATATATCAGATTTCGATGATAAAGTTGGCGCGGTCCCTGCAATAGCGGAATTACAACCGCCGGATATTCGCTTCCCTGTGACTTGTGGATTGTAATTGCATATGCCAATTCTAATTCATCCAATAAATCAAAAGAATATTCCACCATCTTCTTCTCTTCAAATTCAACTTTCATCTTTTCTGCGTATGTGTTAATCTCAACTATTCTCCCAATATCACCATTAAAGACACCCACACCACTATCTATCACCAGTCCGTATTTTGTTGCAATCTCCCACTCGAGCTGATAATTATTTTTAATCTGCATGACTTTGTCTCCTACTCGAAACAATCTATTCCCATGCTCCTTTTCGACCTTCTTCTTATCTGGCGGGTTCAAATACTGTTGTAGAATCGTATTCAATCGTTCTACTCCTAAAAGTCCTTTCCTCATAGGTGTCAGTACCTGAATATCAAACATGTCCGCCTCAACATATTTCGGTAATTTTTTTTGAATTAAAGTCAATACTATACTGATAATCGTATTTGCATCCTGACGCTTTAAGAAGAAAAAATCTAGGCTTTTGTTATCCAGAATTACTTCTTCTCCACGATTAATCTTATGTGCATTTACAACAATATCACTTTGCTCCGCCTGACGAAAAATCTTAGACAACTTTATAACCGGAAATCTTTCAGATTCGATCAAATCTTTAAGGACACTTCCCGGTCCAACTGAAGGGAGCTGATCTTTGTCACCTACTAAGATCAATCTTGTTCCAACCGTGATTGCTTTAAGCAGTACATGCATCAATGTCAGATCTACCATGGACATCTCATCAATGATAATTACATCTGCTTCCAATGGATTTTCAGCATTTCGCCCGTATTGCATACCGCCTTCTTGAAGTCCTTTATCGTTACTATCTGGTCTGTAAGCCAACTCCAACAAACGATGTATTGTTTTTGCTTCACATCCAGTTGCCTCTGACATTCTTTTTGCTGCGCGTCCCGTCGGTGCAGCAAGCAATATGTCCATCCCTTCGCTCTCAAAAAAATGTATCATCGCATTGATTGTTGTTGTTTTTCCAGTCCCAGGTCCCCCTGTCAATACAAGGACACCATGATTTATTGCAGCTTTCACCGCGCTTCTCTGCATATCATCCAATTCAAGCTCAACATTTTTTTCGATTTCTCTTAATCGTTTTTCCATTATAACGTCAGCCACTTCATAATGCACATTCAAATCCATCAACATGCGTGCCGTATTCAATTCCATATAGTAATACTGTGAAGGGTATACTCGGATCTGTCCTTCCGTCTCTTTTATGACTACTTTCTTTTCCATAGATAAATCCATCAGATAACTGGTGATACTCTGAATCTCCACTTCAAGAAGCAGCATTGTTTTTCTCAGCAACTCATCTTGAGGCAAATAGATATTTCCATCCGTCACAGCCTGCAATAATACGTAAAAAATTCCGCTGCGTATTCTAAAATCGGAATCTGAATGAATTCCAATTCTTGTTGCGATCTCATCTGCGGTCTTAAATCCAACACCTGGTACGTGATCTGCGATCTGATAAGGATTTTCCTCCATGACTCTATATACACTGCTTCCATAATGTTCATATATTTTTACTGCAAGTGCCAGTGAAATGCCAAACTTTTGAAGATAAATCATCGCTTTTCGCATATCTTTCTTTTCTTCCACTTGCTCCGCTATCTCCCTCGCTTTACGTTCACTGATACCTTTGACTTCTGCAAGTCGTTCTGGCTCTTCTTCAATGATACGAAATGTGTCTTCTTTGAATTTCCTTACAATTCTTCCTGCAAGTGCCGCACCAAGACCTCGAATCGCTCCTGATCCCAAGTATCTTTCAATCGACATCAAATCTTCCGGTTCTTTTATTTCATGCTCTGATACCGCAAATTGAGAACCATAGACTGCATGCGTTGTATACTCCCCTGATACTTCCAGCAATTCTCCTTCATTAATATAAGGAAATGTTCCAACACATGTCAGTTCTCCGTTTTCATTTGTCAGTTGAAATACTGTATAACCATTATCTTCATTACGAAAAACAATACGATCTACATATCCTTTAATTCTTTCCACACTAACACTCCTATGCTGCGCACAGCGATTCCTTTCTGTAAAGTAAAAAGAGATTGCGCATTAGCGCAATCTCTTGTGCTGTATCTTATTCTTTTATATAGCCAAATAATCCAAAAATCTTATTTACTCATAAATTCAACGAATTGACCTGTACCAATTGCAACTACTTTCATAGGATCATCCGCTGTCATAGTATTGATTCCAGTCTTTTCTTCAATCAGTTCTTCTAATCCACGAAGAAGTGCACCACCACCTGTAAGCACGATTCCTCTGTCTAAGATATCTGCTGATAATTCCGGTGGAGTTCTTTCAAGTACACTGATTACAGCTTCTACAATCTGACTTGTCGTTTCTTTTAAAGCTTCTTCTGTCTCTGAAGATGTAACAGTTACTGTCTTAGGCAGCCCTGTAACAAGATTGCGTCCACGTACTTCCATAGTCTCTTCTTCAACTAATGGATATGTTGTACCAATCTTAATCTTGATATCTTCTGCTGTACGTTCTCCAATAAGAAGATTATGTTTCTTACGCATATAGCGAACAATTGCTTCGTCGAAATCATCGCCAGCAATTTTAATTGATGTATTGACTACTGTTCCACCAAGAGAAATAACTGCAATATCTGAAGTACCACCACCGATATCTACGATCATATTACCACATGCTTTTGCAATATCAATACCTGCACCGATAGCTGCCGCTACTGGTTCTTCGATTAAATGTACTTCTCTTGCGCCTGCTGCATAAGTTGCTTCTTCTACAGCTTTCTTTTCAACTTCAGTAACACCACTAGGTACGCATACACTGATACGAGGCTTTTTAAAAATTCTTGTTCCAACTGCTTTTTGAACGAAATATTTAATCATCTTTTCTGTAACTGTGTAATCTGAAATAACCCCTTTTCTAAGTGGTCTAACAGCAATAATATTTCCTGGTGTTCTTCCAAGCATCAATCTTGCTTCTTCTCCAATCGCCTTAATTGCGTTTGTATCTCTATCAAAGGCAACTACTGAAGGTTCTTTTAAAACAACACCTTTTCCTTTTACATATACAAGGACACTCGCGGTTCCTAAATCAATTCCGATATCTGTCACTGACATCTGACTTCTCCTTTCAAATTCAAATTGACGCTTTAAACGTTATGATCTATCTATTATCTTTAGTTTCATCCATTATCCATAACATTATAATTGAATTTCTAGTAAATGGAAAGTCCTTTTTTCTATTTTTTAGCATTTCTTAAGGATTTCATTGATATAATATCCAGTATAGGAATTTGGATTCTGTGCAATTTCTTCCGGTGTTCCTTTTGCAACAACGGTACCGCCTCGATCTCCGCCTTCTGGTCCGATATCAATGATATAATCTGCGGTCTTTATCACATCAAGATTATGTTCAATTACAATCACAGTATTACCATCATCAGCTAATCTTCTGAGTATCTCTGTCAATTTATGCACATCCGCAAAATGCAGCCCCGTTGTCGGCTCATCAAGAATATAAATTGTCTTTCCAGTACTTCTTCTGCTAAGTTCCGTCGCAAGCTTAATTCTCTGTGCTTCTCCGCCTGAAAGAGTCGTTGACGGCTGTCCCAAGCGAATATATGATAACCCAACATCATATAAAGTTTCTATTTTTCTTCGAATACTTGGTACGTTTTCGAAGAATGTAAGAGCTTCCTCCACCGTCATGTTTAATACGTCATAAATGCTTTTTCCTTTGTATTTCACTTCCAAAGTTTCACGATTATATCTCTTTCCACCGCACACTTCGCATGGTACATATACATCTGGTAAGAAATGCATCTCAATCTTCAAAATCCCATCTCCTGCACACGCCTCACAACGTCCACCTTTGATATTAAAGCTGAATCTCCCCTTTTTGTAGCCTCTCGCTTTTGCATCCGGAGTTGCAGCAAAAAGATCACGAATCAAATCAAACACCCCTGTATAAGTTGCCGGATTTGAACGAGGTGTTCTTCCAATTGGTGACTGATCAATATTGATAATCTTATCCAACTGTTCTACACCTTCAATTGATTTATGTTTTCCTGGAATTGTTCTTGCTCGATTCAGTTTCTTGGCGAGACTTTTGTAAACTATTTCATTTACAAGTGAACTTTTTCCAGACCCAGAAACCCCTGTAACACAGGTCATAACTCCAAGCGGAAAATCTACATCTATATTTTTCAGATTGTTTTCTGCCGCACCTTTTACTGTCAGCCAGCCAGTCGGCTGTTTTCTCACTTCTGGAACCGGAATTCTCATACGCCCACTGAGATATGCCCCTGTAATTGAATTTTCATTTTGCATAATCTCTTCTGCAGTTCCGGCTGCTACAATCTCTCCGCCATGTTCTCCCGCACCTGGTCCAATATCTACCACAAAGTCTGCTTCTTTCATAGTATCCTCATCATGCTCTACCACAATCAAAGTATTTCCCAGATCACGTAAATGTTTTAAGGTATTGAGCAGCTTATCATTGTCTCTCTGATGCAGACCAATACTTGGTTCATCCAGAATATATGCAACTCCGACAAGCCCTGAGCCAATCTGTGTTGCCAAACGTATACGCTGCGCTTCTCCGCCAGACAAACTTGCTGTAGCTCGCGCTAATGTTAAATAATCTAATCCTACAGAAATCAGAAACCCGATTCTGGCTTTAATCTCTTTTAAAATCTGCGCACCAATCAATTCCTGTGTCTTCGTAAGTTCTAGTTCATCCAGAAACTTTTGCAGCTCTACGATTGACATCTCTGTCACTTCAGCAATGTTCTTTTCTCCAACTGTTACCGCCAGAGAACTTTTCTTCAAACGTTGTCCCCCGCACTCATGACATGGCGTAATTCGCATAAATGTTTCAAATTCTGCTTTTGATATTTCGGATGAGGTTTCTCGATAACGTCGCTCTACACTTCTTATTAATCCTTCAAATGCAATATCATATACACCTACACCTCGTTGCCCAGTATAATGTACCTTTACGCTCTTTCCGTTGGTTCCATAGATCAAGATATCCTTAATCTCCTGAGGATAGTCTTGAAACGGAGTACTAAGCGAGAAATTATATTCTTTACTAAGCGCGTTTAAAATTGCTCTTGTAAAGCTTTTTGGATCCGTGCAAGACTGCCATCCCATCACAACGATGGCACCCTCATCAATACTAAGACTTTGATCTGGAATCATGAGATCCACATCAAACTCCATCTTGTACCCCAACCCAAAACAAACAGGACACGCTCCAAATGGATTGTTGAACGAAAAACTTCTCGGTTCAATCTCTTCGCTACTAATACCACAATCTGGACAAGAAAAACTCTGACTGAAGTTAATCGGCTCTCCACCAATCACATCTACGATCATAAGACCTTCCGCTAAAGCAAGAACATTTTCAATAGAATCCGTCAATCTCTTCTCGATTCCCGGCTTTACCACAAGTCTGTCTACAATAATCTCAATGCTATGTTTGATGTTTTTATCCAACATAATCTCTTCTGACAATTCGTATAAATTGCCGTCCACACGTACACGCACATATCCACTTTTCTTTGCTCGCTCAAACAACTTCTCGTGTCTTCCTTTTCGCCCTCTTACTACAGGTGCCAAAAGTTGGATTCTCGTTCCCTCCGGCAGTTCTAAAATCTGATCCACCATCTCGTCTACCGTCTGCTTCTTAATCTCTTTACCACATTTAGGACAGTGAGGAATCCCGATTCTTGCATATAACAAACGCATGTAATCATATACTTCTGTGACTGTTCCAACTGTAGAACGTGGGTTACGATTGGTTGATTTCTGATCAATGGAAATTGCGGGAGAAAGCCCTTCAATGCTTTCTACGTTCGGTTTTTCCATCTGTCCAAGAAACTGTCTTGCATAAGAAGACAATGATTCCATATATCTTCTCTGCCCCTCTGCGTAAATCGTATCAAATGCAAGTGAGGACTTTCCTGAACCACTAAGTCCCGTAAGCACTACCAGTTCATTACGCGGAATGTCTATATCAATGTTTTTCAAATTGTGCTCATTCGCACCACGGATTTTAATATATTGTTTCATATTCTATCAGCTCCTATTTTAGCCTTTTATTCTAGTTCCTGATACATCTGTTTCAATTCAATCATCTTATCACGCAGCTCTGCTGCTGCTTCGAAATTCAGTTCTGCCGCTGCCTTTCGCATCTGCTTTGAAACATCCTTGATCAGTTTTTCCAATTCTTCTTTGCTCATGGATTCCGGATCTTTTGCCATACGGAGTTCTTCCGCCGCAACTTTCTTCGAAATACTGATCAAATCACGTACTGCCTTCTTAATTGTCTGCGGAGTTATACCATGTTCTTCATTGTATTTCATCTGAATTGCACGTCTTCGTTCAGTCTCATCTATCGCACGTCTCATAGAATCCGTAATCATATCAGCATACATAATAACGTGTCCATCTACGTTTCTGGCTGCACGTCCGATTGTCTGAATCAATGAAGTCTCAGAACGTAAGAATCCTTCCTTATCTGCATCCAAGATTGCAATCAGTGTGATTTCCGGAATGTCGAGTCCTTCTCTTAAAAGATTGATTCCCACTAAAACATCAAACACATCCAAACGCATATCTCGTATAATCTCTGTTCTTTCTAATGTATCAATATCTGAATGCAAATATTTCACGCGGATACCAAGCTCTCTCATATAATCCGTCAAGTCTTCTGCCATACGTTTCGTAAGCGTCGTAATCAAGATTTTATTCTTCTTTTTAATCTCTTTATTTACTTCTCCAATCAAATCATCGATCTGACCCTCGATTGGACGCACTTCCACCACCGGATCAAGTAGACCTGTCGGTCTGATAATCTGCTCTACTCGCAAAAGTTCATTGTTTTCTTCATACTTTCCAGGCGTAGCAGATACAAACAGCATCTGATCAACTTTCCCTTCAAATTCCTCGAAATTAAGCGGACGATTGTCTTTTGCAGATGGCAAACGAAATCCATAGTCAACCAAGGTTGATTTTCTCGACTGATCTCCAGAATACATTGCTCCAATCTGCGGAATTGTCATATGCGATTCATCAATCATAATAATAAAATCATCTGGAAAATAATCAATTAAAGTATGCGGAGGTTCTCCAGGTTTTAATCCTGTTAAATGGCGAGAATAGTTTTCAATTCCAGAACAAAAGCCTGTCTCACGCATCATCTCAATATCAAAATTGGTTCGCTCCGCAATTCTCTGGGCTTCTAAAAGCTTGTCTTCCCCTTTGAAATACCTCACACGCTCTTCCAATTCTTCTTCAATTGCCTGTGTCGCCCGATTCATACTTTCTGCTGAAACAACATAATGTGAAGCTGGGAAAATCGCAACATGATTGAGAGCATTCTTAATCTCACCTGTCAGCACATCAATCTCTGTAATACGATCCACTTCATCTCCGAAAAATTCCACACGGACCGCGTAGTCTTCTGACACAGCAGGAAAAATCTCAAGCACATCTCCTCTTACACGGAATGTACCGCGTTTAAAATCCATCTCGTTACGGTCATACTGAATCTCTATTAATTTTTTAATTACATCGTCACGGTCCTTTATCATACCAGGACGAAGAGAAATTACCATCTCTTTATAATCGATTGGCGAACCCAGACCATAAATACATGACACACTGGCAACAATAATCACATCACGACGTTCCGATAATGCAGCCGTCGCTGAATGGCGCAGCTTATCAATCTCTTCATTCATAGAAGAGTCCTTCGCAATATAGGTATCAGACGACGGCACATAGGCTTCCGGCTGATAATAATCGTAATAGGACACAAAATATTCCACCGCATTCTCTGGGAAGAACTCCTTGAATTCTCCATAAAGCTGTGCAGCAAGGGTTTTGTTGTGAGCGATTATGAGTGTTGGTTTATTTAACTGTTCAATGACGTTTGCCATGGTAAAAGTCTTACCAGATCCCGTAACTCCTAATAAAGTCTGGCATTGATTGCCTTCTTTGAACCCTTTTACAAGAGCTTCAATCGCTTGTGGCTGGTCACCAGTTGGTTTATATTCGGAGTGTAAGATAAAGCTATGTCCGTTTTCGGACTTGGCTTTATGAGCAAGTGGCGCAGCGGATTGCGAATGTCCTTGTATTAAATCCATGATTTGACCTCCTTAAAGCCATGCACAGATGAGTTGAATTGCCCGTTAGGAGCTTACTCACAAAAGGGCAAATTCAAACGAAGATATATAGGGCGCAAGCCCTCACCGAGATGCAGCGTAAGCGAAATCGAGGTGTGCATGGCTTGTTTTCTCGATTTTGCTATGATTACTAGCAACCACAAATTCGTGTAATTTCAAAATTTATTCGTGTAATTTCCTAACTCTTTCGTGTAAAAAATCGGACGATTCATCAGGTCATACGGTAATAGTATACCACAATTAGCATAAAAAATATAGAGGGCACAAGTCCCTCTATATGTTCCACACAAAATTTCATAATTTATTCAATCAGTTCTGAAGCCACCAAATCCATGCAATCCACATCACAAAGGTCTATCGCATCCTCCTCTGGAAGAACTTCGTCAATGAATGGCTCTAGTCTTTCAATAACTTTTTAAAATGCTTCCTTTGAACTATGCAAAAAATGGAACATTGCACCCTTCATTGACCTGAATTCTAACCGCGGCAGACCAGAAAGTATCCCGAAACGCCTAGACATTGACACGGATGGTACTCCTTTGTGCGTTGCCTTTATACTAAACCTGCCAATGGGAGGTTTTAAGGTCATGCCGTTTTCTATCGTTTTCTTAGTAGAATAAGGCATGGTTATTTGCTGAGCTTACTTATGTACCGATTCTTTCAGTTTAGCTTTTACTGGTTCTTCTAACGGATAGTCCCTGAATAAATACGTGAGTGATTCAGTCACTCTATATCTACTCCTTATTTTTCCACTTTCATCGTGAACCAATGTATAATAATATGAATCTTTTTCGGTAAATGAATAACGTTTATCCTTTTCAAGATTTTCAAATACTTTTCTGATTTCCTCTATATCATACTTTTGCTTGTGAGCTTTATCAAATTCTTTTAGATAAGTTGTAATATCATAAACTTTCCCATCAACAATCTTATCTACTATTTACTCTTGATGCTTTGTAAGTTTCATCACTAATCTCCTTCAAAACACACTCCCCGTATTATTTTCGTGTTATTCCGTCCAAACCGTATTTTTACGTCCGAATTATACGGAAAATATGGATAAAATGGACGTTTCAGCACCCAAAATCGGTCAAAGCCATACTAGGACACAAAATAATCCACTGCATTCTCCGGGAAGAACTCCTTGAATTCTCCGTAGAGCTGCGCTGCCAGGGTTTTATTATACGCAATGATCAGAGTTAGTTTGAGTAAGTAATTTGTTGCCTTCTTTAAGTTTTAAAATATAAATCACATTTTTCCTGAATACGGAACGAATGAAAATAGGTGTTCTCCATCGGAATCCATCTCTCTTGAAACATTAGAACGCCGTCCTCACCGTTTCTCAGGCGAATACGTTG
>JBGVGF010000027.1:0-19109 GCA_045121495.1 Faecalimonas sp. | reverse complement strand
ATCTCATTTACTCGTTTCACTGTTACTGCTAACGGTCTTGCTATAGCTTTATTCCGTTTTAAGTATTCTGTCAGCTTTGTTTTCAGTGCCTTTTTCTTTTCATTGGTTGGTTTTACTTTCCATTTTCCGCCATTCTTCAAGAATGTAAATCCAAGATATTTACTTCTTGTTGGTCTTACAATTTTTGTCTTTGTTGCGTTTACTTTTAAAAATAGTTTTCTTTCCAACCATTCTGTTATGGATTTCATCACTCTGTTTGCCGCCATTTCACTTTTTATAAATATCAGCACATCATCGGCATATCTTGTAAACCGAAGTTCTCTTTGTTCCAGTTCTTTATCTAACTTATCAAGATAAACATTGGATAGTATGACTGATAACGGTCCTCCTTGTGGTACACCCGCTTTCGTTGCTTTTTCCAGTCCGTTTTCCATTACCCCTGCACGCAAATATTTACGTATCAGATTTAATGTGGTACTGTCATTGACTTGCTCTCTAAGTATCTGTACTAATTTATCATGATTTACCTTATCAAAGAATTGCTCTATATCAATATCTATCACCCATTCACATCCATCATTTAAGTATTCTAATGCCTGTTTTATTGCATCGTGACAGCTTCTGCCTGGTCTAAAACCATAGCTGTATTCACTGAATACTTCTTCATATATTTCTGATATTGGTTGGGCTATAGCTTGTTGAATTGTTCTATCCAGTACCGTTGGTATTCCAAGCGGTCTCTTTTTGCCATTGCTTTTCGGTATATATACTCTTCGTACTGGCTTTGGTATATAGGTTCTGTTTCTCAACGAATTAACAATACTGTCCTTATTTTCTCTTATATAAGTTCCAAGTTCAGCTACTGTCATCTCATCTATTCCACTTGCACCTTTATTTTCAACCACCTTTTTATAGGCTCTGTTCAGATTTTCTTTTGACGTAATCACTTCAATTAATTCCATTGTTGTTACTCCTCTGTTTACTGCAAAATTCATACACAACACCCCTCTAGGTATAGATAATATCCCTCGGTTACGTTCCTACTCTTCTTATCCACCTGATTTCTGGCTAATGTACGATTTTCTCAATAACGATTCATACTATAAATCGTTTCAGTCCTTCGGTTTTTTTACCCCTACTATGACATCATCTGACTCCCTCCCTAAACCTTTTTCGACCATATCTTACGATATGTGGGTAGGGTCTCCCAAGGTAAGACACTAATCTTTCGTTCCACAACCTCTTGATTTACAACTTCGGTTTACGTTTACCATTAGGGCTTCGATTTGATATGCAATCTTACCCACCTAATCGCCTTATCAAGTTTCTGTTCGTAGGCTCAAGAACTTTGCTACACCACTTCCTTCATCCATACCATTACTGATACCGACTTGTCATTTGCTACACTTGGCGGTAAATACCTGTGACTGGACTTGCACCAGCTAGATTAGTGCCATGCTTGGCACACATAACAAAACCCATGCCTTATTATTCACCAAGGCATGGGTTTTAATTATCATTATATTTTTTTAACTATCCTATACAAGTAAATCTCGAACCATCTCGGAACTGAACACAACCTGCGAAACGTGATCTACTTCAATCTGATACAAGGCATTTGCTGCCAAATGTTCAGCAGCCTGTTCTAAATCACGAATACCACTGGTATTTGCATAGTGCTCTACAATCGCATCAAGACCTTCCTCCGTTATAATACATTCATTTTCATTCAGGCCCATGCGTTTTAATACTTTAGGCAAAGCAAATTTTGAAAAGATAATCTTCTTTTCTTCTGCCGTATAACCTGGAATCTCTATCACTGCAAAACGCGACATCAAAGGTGCACTGATCTGATCCTTGTCATTCGCAGTCGCAATCGGGTAAACCCCGCTGGTTGGAATCATACATTCCATATAGTTGTCGGTGAATCCCAGATTGTCAAGAAGCGTCAAAAGCACATCTGCCGGATTGCCATTCCCCTTTCCAGATGCAGCCTTATCAAGCTCATTGATGATGAAAACAAGATTTGATTCCCCAGCCATAGAAAATGCTTCCATAATAATACCTGGTTTTGCATTGGAATAAATGCGGGAACTTCCTGTCAATTGTTCTGGGTCATTGATCGAGCTCATATCCAGAGTCGTCCATGGCAGTTTTAAGATACGGGCAACCGCATACGCGATCTGCGATTTACCAGTTCCTGCCGGTCCAACCAGAAGAAGTCCATACGCTGGAAGCGTATGTGTTCTGTTGATCTGGATGATCGTTTCGATGATACGTTGTTTCACACGTTCCATACCATACAGTTCTTCATCCAGAATCCTACGTGCCTCCTTTGGATCAATGGACTCAAAATAATTGTTCTTCCATTGAATATTCATCATAATAGAAAGTGCACGCTGTGCATGGCGGCGTTCTTCCGGGGTCACCTCATGAGAGTGGGCAACCGCAAGATTTCTCCTTGCCCACAATCTGATATTGTCAGGTAAAGTTTTACCAGCACAGGTCATGAAATCCGAAATACTCTGCAAACTGGTAAGCTTCATATCGTCCCCTGTCTCGTCCAGATCCTCATCTTCCTCCAGATCATTCAAAGGCGCATCGCTTGCAAATAGGCGTTCAATCATAAACTGAAGGAAACCATCTTCCGCAGAAAGTTTTCCGCCTCCTCCAAATGCGATCTCACGGATTTTGTAGACAGCATAGCCGTCCTCGCGGTTCTCTCCGGAAAGACGTACATTAATATGATTCTTTCCAAGCCATTTCAAAAGATAAACAAAACGCGAATCAATCTGCAGAATGTCTGCACTAAAGGTTCCCTCTTGTTCTTTGAATTCAAAAGTTGTCCTCTTAATTGGGTTTGTAAAAATACCACAAGAATGATGACTCCATTTTCGTTCTCTATTGTCTAACATTAAAATCGGTTTTTCAGGGCTTGCAGTTCTTTCATTGGAATGAAATGTTGTATATGTACATATAGAATTTTGCTTATTATCTGGTGTATTGCTAAAATCAAATACTGGCATGATTACACTCCTTTGTAAATAAAATAATAACTTATAGACTGCATTATCATATCACATTTTTTACCAATTGCATACTTTAACTTCTAAAAGCCAAAACGCAAATAATCATCTGGTAACTCGCTATTCATATAAAAAGCCCATATACTCATAGATTTCGGCAAAATCCACTTCACACTCATTCTGAAAGATTCCAACAGGCACTTTATGCTCAAACGTGTACATCACAGGAAACTCATCCTTTTCAAATTCATATACATATACTCTCTTTTTTAAAGGATCTACAATCCAGTATTCTTTCACACCTGCATTCATGTATTTTCCCATTTTGAGAAACGCATCTTTTTTCCGAGTTGCCGGAGATAATACTTCAACCACCAAATCGGGAGCACCATATACTCTTCCATTCTTAAACTTGTTTCGATCACATACGACAACCACATCCGGCTGAACAACTGTTTTATCATCACAATCCAGCTGTACATCCAAAGGTGCTGTTATCGAAATACATTTTCCTTTTTTCTTACGGATATGGTCACGAAATCTTGACTGAATTTCGTCGCCAATAATCTGATGCTTATCCGTAGGCGCTGCCATATCATAAATCACGCCGTCAATGAGCTCTACTCTCTGTTCCTCTGGAAGCTTCAGATAATCTTCCAGCGTATACTCGCCCTGACGCTTTTGAGGCTGATACGGCATTTTCTCTTCTTGAATTAATACATCATCTATCCACTTTTTTTTGCTCGCTAGAGAATAGGAAGGCTTAAAAACTGCTTCAAGTGCCTTTATCGTCTCATATCTTGGTGCTTTGGTAATACCCGATAGTACTTTTTGTACGGTTCCCACCGGAAGCCCGGAAAGTTCCGCTATCTTCTCATAAGAATACCCCAATTTCTTCTTTTGCTCTCGCATTTCCTCGATCGTCATTCAAACCACACACTTTCTATCCATTATCTATCTTTATTTTATCATTTCAAAACCATCCAATCAATATTTTATCCATTTTTTATCCATTTTTACACTTTAGAAAATAGGCTCGCAGAGACGAATTTCCTGTAAAATAAAAAAGCACCCTCACGTGTATGTGAGAGTGCCATATGTATCTTTTGTTATTAGATATTTAATAAATCACTATATACTTTAAGTGCTCCGTCTGTTTCATGAGCAAGTACTTTCTTAGCTAATACTTTACCAAGTTGTACACCTTCCTGGTCAAAGCTGTTTACATTCCATGTGAATCCCTGGAACATAATCTTGTTTTCGAAGTGTGATAAAAGTGCTCCAAGTGATTCTGGAGTTAATTGATCTCCAATAATGATACTTGATGGACGTCCGCCTTCGAATTTCTTATTGAGATCTGTATCGTCTTTACCACATGCAAAAGCTACGATCTGAGCTGCAACGTTTGCACAAAGTTTTTGTTGGCTTGTACTTCCTTGGATTACAACATCGCTGCCCATTTGGCTGTTTTTGAAACCAACGAATTGCAATGGAACGATGTCTGTTCCCTGATGAAGCAATTGATAGAATGAATGTTGTCCATTTGTTCCTGGTTCACCGTAGATAATTGGACCTGTTACATAGTTTACAGGTTCTCCAAAACGGTTTACAGATTTACCGTTTGATTCCATATCAGCTTGTTGTAAATGTGCTGGGAAACGGCTAAGTGCTTGTGAATATGGAAGAACTGCTGTTGCGCCATATCCAAGTACGTTACGTTCATATACACCGATTAATGCATCAAGCATTGCTGGGTTTTGTAATAAATCTGTATTTGTAGCAAGTTTGTCTTCTGCTGCTGCACCATCTAAGAATCTTGCGAATACTTCTGGTCCGAATGCAAGTGATAATACTGCTCCACCTACACCTGATGTAGAAGAGAAACGTCCTCCAATATAATCATCCATAAAGAATGCTGCAAGATAATCTGCACTCTTAGCTAATGGAGATGTTTCGCTTGTAACAGCGATCATGTGTTTAGAAGCATCTAAACCAGCTTTTGCTAAAGCATCTTTTACAAATGATTCGTTTGTCAATGTTTCAAGAGTTGTACCTGATTTTGAAACAAGTACGAAGATAGAATGTGCTACGTCGATATTGCTTAAAACACCAGCTGCATCATCAGGGTCAACGTTGCTGATGAATTGTGCTTTCATTTTTAATGTGTTGTTTACTTTAGCCCAGTTTTCAAGTGCTAAGTACATTGCACGAGGACCTAAGTCGCTTCCGCCAATACCGATCTGTACAACTGTAGTAAATTTTTCGCCTGCTGCATTTGTGATTTCTCCAGCATGTACTTTATTTGCAAATTCAGCGATTTTCTTTTGTTCATTTACATAGAATTCACGTTTGTTAACGCCATCTGCGATAACATCTTCGCCTAACTGTCCACGAGTAAGCTGATGAAGTACAAGACGTTTTTCACCTGTATTGATCACTTCACCATTATAAAGAGCTGCAAACTTTTCTGTAAGCTGAGCTTCTTCTGCCAATTTAGCAAGAACAGCCAATACATTATCATCTACTGCTTTTGCTCCATAATTAAAAGCAAGACCTTCTGCCATTGGAACGCTATAATTTTTAACACGTTCTGCACCATTTTCTCCAGACATTGCTTCAACAAGATTTACTTTTTTAACACTTAAAAGTTCTTGGTATGAAGCAAGTGTATCCAAATTTTTCCAGGTAATCATATCAGATTCCTCCTCATTACTAATAAATTCTTTTTATGGAAAATGTTTTAACAGGGAAATTATACTATTAAACGAAGGCAAATTCAAGTAAATCTGGAAAACACGTCTTTTAGTGACTTATCCATCTTGCTACGCCCCTTCATGTGCATCCTTATAATCGCACTGCAAAATTCAAGTAATAGCTTTTTGTGATGCCTTCACGGATAAAGTTGTTTTTCTCATAGTAGTGCTGAGCCACAAGATTATCAAGTGCTGTGTCGGTGTCAAATCGAGTAATACCTTTTGCATAAAGAGAACGCTTTAACGCATTCATACATTTTGTACCAATACCTCTGCCTGCTATGTCGCCATTGACATATATCCAACGGAGGTACGCTGTGCTTTCACTAAGATAATGCACCTCGCACCCGCCAACCTGATTATCTTCTATTTTAAAGTCAATATACTGTTGATTGCCTTTTGTTAAATCATTAGCGGTAATTACCACCTCTGAGTTTTCGCCACCATTGATAACAGATGAATAATACACATTTTCGTGCTCAATTACAAAACCGTTTTCTTTGAGCAAAGCCTCGATATGAGCGTAGTTTTCAAAAAGCTTGCCATGGCGTGCAAAACAGCTCATACCAAAGTAATGAAAGAACGCATATACTCGTTCTTCTGCTTTTAAACTTTGCATAGTTTCATTTAACAGCAGCTTACCTGCTTCAGTTCTTTCTTTTATCAAATACAGATTGCGGATAACAGGGTATGAAACTTCACTTGAAATCTCGCCGTTACCATCAAAGCCAAATGCAGTTTTACCATATTGGACAAAACCTAAAAGCTCATCATTATCATAAACTGCTTTTGCATTAAGCTCCTTAAATAAAACTCTGCCCTCACCGTCGATGTCATCCTCAAAAGACTTCTTCCAAGTTTCAAAATCCACCTTAAAAAAGTACGGTGTCTGAAAGCTTAACTGAAAATCATAAATATCCCTTAAATTATAAGTGTCTGTTATTTTTAACATTCGTCATCCTCCTTGAGACATATTAAAACGAGCATCACAATCCTGTTCGCTATGTGTTATCTTATTATATTTGCAATTTTCTTTTCGTTTCCGTTAATAAATTTTAAAATATTATACGAGCTTTTTGCTGAAGCAAAATCCTCCTGCCCCTCGTAATACGCAAGAAACAAAAGCTCTATACACTCCATAACAAATACTGCGGATTGTTTTTCTTCGGCTGTAAGCTCAAGTGTTCTGTTATAACCTGCGAAAACATTTTTAGCAAAATCAAACCACTTTTCATCTGTTATTTCAAACTTTTCTTTCTCGGATAAAACTGACAAAAGAAAGTAGCACAAATCAAAAATTCTTATATTTTTCTGACTTAAATCAAAATCTATATAACCGCTGAAATTCCCCTTGTCGAACAGAAAGTTGCCAAAATGCACATCTTTGTGGATAAGCTGAACGGGAAGTTTACTGTAATACTGTTCAAGATTTTTGATAATTTCATTATAATCATTGCAACTTATGTATTGCCAACCACACTTTTCGAAGCTCTCTTTAACCCAGCCATTCATCTCACACAGCAAGCTTTTCTCCCCAAGTTCTATTTTTCTTTCGAGACTTTTAAAAGCAATATGCAGATTAGCGATAATTTCACCCACTATTTCGGCTGTATTATTGCCGAATTTGAGATTCACAATGTTACTACCCTGAAGCTTTCGGGAAATGAAGAAATACTTACCTTCATCTTCAATATAAAGCCTTCCTTTATTTGTTGGAAGAATCTCGCCGACAGGGACCCCCATTTTGTTCAAATGTTGGTTTATCAAAACATTTTGCCTAAGGGACTCGGGCTCATTATATAATTTCAGTACATAGTCCTCGCCAATCTGCCAAGTAGTGCTGTATATTTGCTTCATGCTTACATTTTGTAAATCCCAGTTTGGCAACAGGGTTTTAATTTTATCAACCATAACCTCATAACTTTTCCTTTGCTCGATAATTATTCTTCTTATACTGGATTGAGCTAAACTAAAGTTTTTAGCTAATCGCTCGTTACAGATTCCTTCAAGGTGCATCGTGTAAATCCTTGCATTTCGCTTTGCAAGTTCGATTTTATATTCCGTATCGGCTTTGCAAACTTGCTTATCCTTTTTGGGGATATAAACAAATTCTCCTTGAATGTATTTTTGAATTTCTTCAATCAATTCGGAAGGAATTATTTCACCTGCATTTTTGTATTTCATAAATACACCTCGGTTTCTGACTTTTCTGCGTCATTATTATATCATTCGTGTTTTCAAGTTTTTGTCTATGTTCTTTTTATAATAAAACATAATCAAAAATGTTATGATAATGATTACTGTATACATTCAATTTTAAAATATTAACAGTACATTATCAAGGCTGTTGAAACGCAAGAATATGGAATAATCGGAGTTGCGATCGTTGTTCAGAAGGTGGTAAATTTGGATAAAAATAAGGCTCTCCAAAACGCTTGGAAAGCCTGTAAATTCAATGTTTTATTTATCCAGTGTCTTCATCGTCGGGATAGAACTTCCTGTTTTCTACTTCATTCTATAATATCCCGTATTATAAAGTTTCGCTAAGTATTTTGATTTCCAATCATGACGCATTCACGTCTATAACTAATAAAGGTATCATAACGTGTATCCGCCATATCTATCGCTCCTCTCCTGTATAATCACTGGACTCCGCCTCTGAGTCAGAAATGAACTCAATAATGTCATCGATTTCACAGCTTAGAGCATCACAAATTTTGCAGAGAACTTCTGTGGATACGTTCTCATTTTTACCCAATTTTGCTATAACATTCGTAGTGAGACCTGCTTTTTCCCGTAAATCCTTTTTCATCATGTCTCTATCTATGAGTAACTTCCAGAGTTTTTTATAACTTACTAACATTTTACTTCACCTTTATACAATGCAAACACTTTGCGTGTCCCAAAAAGAAACAAATCATCTTCTTGTATGAAATCTCCACCCGCTTCTGTTAGTATAAGAATACCAGCGCAAATATCCCAAATATTAAGATCAAGTTCGAAATATAATTTTGCCTTTCCTTCAGCGACCATACATATATCAAGAGAAGAAGGTCCAATACGTTTTAAATCTGATGAAAATTTATATACTCTTTTGGCGGCATTTAAAATTTTATCCGTTTTCTCTCTGTTATATGGCATTCCAAATACGGCCACTCCTTCTTCGTCAGAAAAGTCCCCAACCCTAAGTCGCTTTGTAACACCATTGTTAACGACGTAACTCCCCTGTCCATTACAGGCATAATACAGAGTATTCGTTTTCGGATTATAAACAACACCAATAACAACCTGTCTTATTTCTTGAACAATTAAAGCCACAGAAACAGCATATGGTAATCCATAAATAAAATTTGTTGTGCCATCTATTGGGTCAATCACCCAATTTAATCTTGCTTTTAAAGCTTTACCGCTTTCTTCCGCAATAAATCCCGCATCAGGAATTAAACGATGCAGTTGTATCTTTAATTCATTTTCCATTTCCCTATCTACTGAGGTCACAAAATTCCCATGACCTTTCTTTTCAATTTGAAACGGAACTCCCATATATCTGGCCGCTATTCTTCTTATCAGCGGAATCAGTTTTTCCTCACAAAACCTGAGATTATAACCATAATTTTCTATCATATCCATCCTCTTCCTAATAAATCCACATAAAATCACATTGGTCTGTCAGAAAGTTACTTATCTCTTCAAAATAAGCATTTCCACCCATATAATTGGTCTTACCGTCAAAAATCTTTAAAGGTGGAAAAATAGAATCTGATATTCGATTTTTTTGAGAAGTAGAATCTCCAATCATAAATTGTATTGACATGCTATTTTGGTTTTTCGCAAAAAATATACCAGGATAAGTTTTCAGTTTTCTTACGTTTTCACTGCAGATAACATCCAACACTTTACTACCGATACAGATTCTAAATGTATATGCTGGTTTAAATGTGGCATTCTGTTTGTTATTAGTCTGAACACATCTACATTCTTTAACACTGATAACAAATAGCTCTGTCAACTTCTCAATATCGCTAAAATCAACTTCCCAATATGTAGATCTATTTGTAATATACTCCATAAGCTCAATATACTCGCGCCAATGAAGTCCCTTTCTATACTCAACAATTCTTTCAAGGTTCCAATTATCAACATAAAAATTTTCACCTATTTCTTTTATTTTCTGCAGAATATTTTCATTCTTGAAAAACTCAGAAAATGCATACTCAAGCTCATCCGGTCCAACTTCTTTCATACCATGCTTTAGATATAGCTGATGAATAAATGTATCTTCAGGACGTATATTACTAGGGATTAACGCCGCACAGCTAAAATAGTTCGTAAATATAGAGTTGTAATAAACATCAATGATTTTTTTCAATTCTTCATGAAATGGCTTATTGATATCGAAAACACAGTTTAACACCGGATCCGGATGTTCTGCGCTCTTTTCAACTACCACAAAACTTTTGTAAAACGAAGAACGACTATATCCTTCAACTTTGGACCGATGACCAGTACCAATAATATGTGTCTGAAGAAAAACTGTCATCTCTATTTCTTTTAATATCGTAAAAAACTCTTTCTTTGTAACTGTATCAAAGCCAAAACATTCCGCCAACATTTCATTTATTTCAGTATTAAAAGCCAGTGTAGTACACTGTTTTACAAACTCTTGCCTATGTTTATCTACAGGTGTCTCCCAATTCTCCCGAATACAATACATTGAAATTCGTGTACACAAATTATTCCAAGCCTCGATTGAATGCCTCATCGTTGAATATTTCGGCAGTTCCGAAACATACGGCGTGAGTTCATTATCCCCATATAAAAAAACAATGATACTTCCATTTTGAAGTAACTCAGAAAATGATTCTTTTTCATTTTCACTATAGTCATTGTTGAAACAATAAAAACCTTGTAGGCTACGACTATTTAAAATAGATGCTCTGTTAAGGATAATTTGTCGTGTATGCATTAGTGATAAATAAAGGTTTTTCAATTGAAAGCTTTCCAAATACTTCTGGACCTTCTCTGATTCAAACCCACGTTTAAGAAACTGGTCTCTTAATTCAGAATCCAATGATATAACCTCGTCTGGCAGCCATTGATTATCCAATGCGAATGGAAATGCTGTAGATGGTGCCAAATCACTAGAATGCACTCTGTAAAAACAGTTCTCGGCATCATTATCGTATACTTTTTCCGGCATTCCAGCCTCATATATATAATCATCACTCTTGCTAAACTCTATTCCGTCAGAATAGACCATTTTCCCATTCAAAGCTCTAAGTATATTCTGCATACAAGCTATATTAATGGTTCCTCTTGCATCTAACTGAACATACTGGACTGTTTTCAAGTAATTGATCAACTTATCTACAGTATCTTTATCATCACTAACAAACCATGAAGGATGTACATTTCCTATAACAACAAAAATCAAACGAAAGCTTTCTTCATTCTCACTTCTGGCTAATGCTTCCGATATTTCCCTCAAAACCTCAGATCTTCTAACCGAATTCTTTGAAATAATAGCAATTACTATATTAGCCATTTTAAGTGCGTCATTTATATTTCCAGCCCAATTCTGACCACTGACAATTCTCTCAACATCAATCCAAACATCATAATTCTGTCTCATCAAAAACCTAGCTATTCCCTGAGCGCATACACTATCCTGATGTGAATAGCTAATAAAAATTTTCTCACTCATGTTCACTCACCTGTTGTTATTATTAATATTTACATTTAATATACCTATATCTCCAGAATCAGTATATCACGCATCTCTATTTTGGGTCAATTTTAGATTGATCGTCTCAATTTTTCAACAATTTGATTACGCCAAATCATTCGTCCAAAAAATCCCACAATAACTTCTTCCACACCTGCAGCATCGATTTGCACCCTCCTAAATCGATCTTTTACATTCTCATAATCTATCAGACAATATGCTCCTGGCATAAATTAGAGCGCGCCATGGCGCGCAAACCACAAAAAGCGAAGGGACTGACACTACATCAATTCCTTCGCTTGATTTTATTTCTATTATTCTGATTTACATCTTAATTCCACAGTATTCCCAGGTCACTGTATCGAGCAACAAGAATTCTTCTGTTCCAATGGGTTTACCGTCTCTGTAAGTTGAGAACACATCTGTACTGATCAGATTTCCCTCTCTCGTAATTTCATCCATAGGCGTATGGCCCACGACCTGTAGTAACTTACGTGGCTTATATAATCTCATTTTTGAATGCTGCGGTCTCAGCCAGATTGGCGATGCATCATTCCACATTTCTATTCTTCCGAGCTGATTGATTGCCTCCAACACAGCATTTACATCATTATATTTGGCACGCGGAACATACTCCTCTACAAAGAAATTCAGCACGCCTCCATGAGAAAAAAGAACATTATCTATCCTCTGGACATACTTAATTGGATTGTCTTCAGGAACCGCTGCTCTCAAATCCAACAATTTCCTTTGTACGGTGTACGAAGCCATGGAGCTATATCCGCTCTCCAGGCAATGCCACAGATAACTGAGATCATGATTTCCATAGCACCAGGCTGTGTCCGGAAATGCTTTTGCAAACCGAATAGCTTCATCGTAAGTCTCTTCATAAAGTGCAATATCATATTGCTTATCCCAATCGTCAGGGATATCCATCAGACATACAGCACGATCAGCAATTCCCTGATGCATAAGAGCTGCAGCCTGTTTAAACATCTGCGGTTTGAGATGAACATCAGGAATTACTAAAACCTTCATTTCATCACCTCTGCTTAATACAGCTTTGCACCTGCAGGGATCTCATCACTTACCATAATCAGGTTAAGCTTCTCTTCTCCATTCACCTGATGTACAGCAGATAAAAGCATACCGCAAGAATCAATGCCCATCATCTTTCTTGGAGGAAGATTTGTAATCGCTACAAGTGTCTTGCCTACTAATTCCTCCGGCTCATAGAAGGCATGAATTCCAGAAAGAATGATTCTATCTGTACTGGTACCGTCATCAAGAACAAAATGCAGAAGCTTTTTGCTCTTCTTAACAGCGCTACATTCTTTTACCTTCACAACACGGAAATCAGATTTACTGAATGTATCAAAATCAACATACTCATCGAAAAGAGGCTCAATCTCTACAGCAGGTGCTGCAGCTTCTGCTACTTCTTCAACAACTTCCTCTGTAACTACATTTTCATTTACATCACACATACTAAGAATCTCCTTTGTACTATTTTTCTTTTTTATTTCTGTTTCAGCATCCTCACGTCTGATACGATAGTAAGACAGAACTTTTAAGCATTCTTTATCTGTCACACTTTGCTCATAATCATCAAAAACAATGCTATGTACTGGCATCATTAACAATTTTCCATGTTTTCATCTGTTATCAAACGAGAATCAATGCCTTGATTGAAGTCAACAAGTCTTTCTTTCCGCCAAATTTTTCGTTAGTGTATCGTATCTGCTCTATGATTGGTGGAAAATCTTTATATTCTGGTTCAAGCTTAGGGACACTCAATGTACAACGTGTGGCCTTATTCCTGTTGCAGCTTCTACCTGATCCGGCAAAATGGATGCCATGACTCCACCAATCATAACATCCTTCTCGTCTTTACAAAGTTGTTTTACAAAATTAATAGTTTCAATCGTAATGTCCCAATAGAAAGTAAATGGGGCTGTAAAAAAACAATGTCATTTAGATAAGGAATGGCCCTCATATTGAAAACTTATACTGTTTTTAAATTTTTCATACATCACTGTTGTAATAATATTTCTCCCTAAATGTCTTATAGAAAAACAGACAAGTGTTATCTTGCCTGCTTCTCTAATAGTAAACTACATATTTTTTCTTATGCATAATACTGCGCCTGTGCATTCCACAATTCTTGATAGAGTCCTTTTTGCTCCACCAACTGTTCATGTGCACCCCTCTGCACAATCTCACCATTTTCGAACACTACAATCTCATCACAGAATTTACAAGAGCTCATTCTATGCGAAATGAATAGCGCGGTTTTATCATGAATCATATCATTAAAGTTTTCATAGATTTCTGATTCTGCGATTGGATCTAACGCAGCCGTTGGTTCATCCATAATCACAAATGGAGCATCCTTATAAAGTGCACGTGCGATTGCAATCTTCTGAGCTTCTCCGCCACTTACATTGATTCCATCTCCAAGATTCTTATAGAGTCTTGTCTTTTGTTTTTCTGGCCAACTCATAACCGTTTCTTTTAAACCAACTTTTTCAACTACATCCATGCATAATTTTTCATCGACTTGACTGCTTCCAGCAATATTCTCGTCCAATGGAAGTGGAAAAAGTTTGAAATCTTGGAATACTACAGAAAATATACTTGTATATTCCGCATAATCATACTTTTCAATATTGATTCCATTCAGAAGAATTTCTCCTTCTGTAGGTTCGTATAAACGGCATAAAAGTTTTACTAATGTTGTTTTACCTGCACCATTTTGCCCAACTACTGCAAAGCGTTTGTTAACATCAAACTTCAAATTCACATTTTTTAACACGTAATTGTCTGTACCAGGATATTTAAATGAAACATTTCTGAATTCAAATTCATATTCATAATCTTCGCGCTTTTCAATTGGAAGCGTTCCATCATAATGCATGTTTAGCTGATTGATAAATTCTTCAAAATATCCCAGATATTCAAATCGATATGCAATCTGACTATATACCTGAATTAAATTACTTAATTCATCCGTCAATCTCGTAATACAACTTGCATACAAAAGAATATTTCCTATGCTAATGATTCCTGACAAAGCACTAGCACCCACATAGATATAAACACAGCCTGCAAAGATTTGTGTCAAAAATGCTATCAGCCCACTACTTTTCCCTTGAAAAACAGCAAAAAGTGTAAAATTCTTTTTGATATCACATGTCATTTTTTGATACCACGTTTGAATCAAATTCTTCATTTTATATAAACGAATATCTTTTCCGTTTTGTATGTCCATTGCACTATTTAAAATATATGAAGATAACGAATTTCCATGTTCATTGTCATGTTGTACTTTTACCTCGGCTTCACCAACCTTTTTCAGGATAATCGATATGGTTTTCATAAAAATCACAAACAAAACGGCTAAGATTAATGTATAAATCCGAAACACTGGTACGTGAAAACATTTCCAAAACAATTGTAATGTATAAACAACAGAAAACATCACTGCAGTCACTTTTGTAACAAAATCATAAGATAAGTTAATCTGTGTCTCTACTCCACCACTTCCATTAGAACCACTCTGTGTTCTACGGATTTTATCCATCGTTTCTGTCTTCTCGAACTCTTCGAATTCCACAACATAGGCTTTATAGGCAGTCTGTTTTAACACCGAGAAGTGCGCTGTATTGGCAACAACCTGCATAGCGTGATAACAAATTCGTTCGATTATTCCTATGATAAAAGTTGCTAATAACAGAATCACAATCTGCTTTTTTGCAAGATTCATATTCGCTTCCAGCAACGCATCTAGAATTTTCGCCGAATAAACCAATACTACGAATGGAATCGTAGCATTTGCAATGCCACCAATTATTACTGAAAATAGAATACTTGGATGATCTCTTCGTACCATTTGGAAGAATTTTTTCATATATGTCCACATTTCTTTTATTGGCATAACTCTTCCTCCTTCACATAGTATTGACTTTGCACACGGAACATTTCTGCATAACTTCCACCCTTTTGTAACAGTTCATCATGCGTTCCCATTTCTTTGATTTTTCCATCTTCTAAGAAGAAAATACAATCGCAAAAACGAGTCGATGACAGACGATGGGAAATGAATATCGAAGTTTTATCGGATGTTAACTCTGCATACTTTTCATACATTTCACTTTCTGCAATCGCGTCTAACGCTGCCGTCGGTTCATCCAGTATTAGCAAGTGCGATTCTTTATACAAAGCTCTTGCCAAGAATAATTTTTGAATCTGCCCACCCGAAAGTTGAACACCTTCTTGCTCCACATCTTTTCCTATAAACGTTTCTTCTTTCTTTGGGAGTGATTCAATCTTTTCTTTCAAACCACTTTTTTCAATAACATTCCAAAGTCTTTCCTTATCAATCTGCTCACTTGGTTGCCCAGTAATATTTTCTTCAATGGTATAAGAGAGTAAAATTGCATCTTGAAACAGAACGGAAACTTGCTCAAAATATTTTTCAATATTTAGTTCTGTGATATCTACACCGTTAATTAAAATTCGTCCACTCGTTGGTTTATAAAAACCACAAAGCATTTTCACAAGTGTTGTTTTTCCAGCACCATTCACTCCAACAAGAGCAATCTTCTCTCCTCTTTTCAAATGGAATGAAATGTGTTCTAATACAGGTTTTTCCGTTCCTGGATACATAAACGATACATTCTCAAATACAATATCAAATGGAATACCCTTTTGAGGATTTAATTCTTTTCCCTCATCACGCAAATATACATTTTTCATACCCATAAAATCACGGTAATGATTAATCTGCTTCATGTAGCGTGAAAGTTCTGCAACCGCTGTGCTAATCTGCTGAAACCAGCTCCCAAATCCACCTACAACTCCAAGATAGAGTACAAACTTACTGACACTCATACCTTGTGTTAATAAATAGATCAAATACCCATAACAAAGTGCATCTCTAAACAAATTCAAAACCAATCCCACAAAATCATATACGTAAAATAATCTTTCATTTTTAGATAACTGTTTTTGATATTCTTTATTGTACTTTAGAAACAATGACGTAAGCCAATCCTGCAATTGAAATAATCGAACATCTTTCCCATTTTTCACATCTGCAGATTGTTTAAACAAATACTGTTGATGCATATAACGTCTTGACTGTTCATCACGATTCTTTTCTTCGTATCTTTCTGCAATTTGATGAAAAAAATACTGTATCATCGATAATCCTAACAGAAAGAGAATCAGCAGTGGATGAATTTCCATCAAAAGCAAACTGTAGATTGTAATACCTAAAATGCTCGAAAATAAATTTACGTTTTGATGATAAAATCCTTCCACACCATCTCGGTTAGAACTAATTGCATTACACGCATTATTAATATCCTTTTGCACTTCTTCTTTTTCAAAAAGAACATAATCCATGTCAATACATTTATATAAAATTGCTGTCCAGAACTTCTCTAAACGCGCAAATATATACCCCGTCCAATTTGGTTGTACTAAACACTCTGTAACTCCAAGCAAAATACCAGACACAAGGAATGCTCCTAGACAGGAAAAAACTAGCGCCTTTACCTCTACACCTTGCTCTAATAATCCCACGATAAATGCAGGAAGAACCACCGCTATAAATGGTTTTGCTGCTCTTAAAATGCATTCTAAAATGCTTAATAAAAATGATTTCGAATCATATCGCCATAATTTACTGTATAAATAACGATAATGACTCCATGTCGAATACTTTTTCATTTTCTCACCTCTGCTATTTTTTACATCTAAACTATAGCAAATCTTCTTTTTCGATAGAAAAAACGTACACGAATGGTCATTTTTCGTGCACGTTTGGTTCAATTAGCTCATAGGAATCATAATTTCCGTCACAAATACTCCCGGCTCATTCTTTCGATTAATAAAGCCATTATACTTTTCAACCACTTTATTAATTCGTTTCAGCCCATGACCGTGATTTCCACGCTTGGTTGTAATATATTCATCATCAAATTTACGGACAAGTTCGTTTGTTGCATTTGTGATACTAATATATAACTGTTTTTTATAAAGTCCAATATATAAGCGTATATATTTCTTATCTTCCACCTTTTCACAGGACTCAATGGCATTATCGACTAAGTTTCCAAGCAAAACACAGCAATCAATATCACTAATTGGAAACTGCTGCGGAATAGAAACCTTTACATTTACATCAATGTTATGCGCTACCGCTAATGACAATTTGGAATTCAATATTGCATCCACATTAATATTTCCAGTCTCTACAATTTGCTGAATATCATCGAGATCTGTTTCCAACTCATTCAAATATGCAATCGACTCTTCAATCTGATTCTTATCCAGTTTGACCTTCAAAGACTGCAAATGATTATGATAATCATGTCGCCAACCACGCATTGTCATATAAATGTTCTGCACTTCTTCTACTTGATTTTTAAGAAGTTTGTTCTGGTATCGCGTACTCGACGTTTCATATGCATCTAAAAGTGTATCATCATGATATCGAATCGAAATACCATATAACAAAAGAAGCCATTCTTCTCCTATAATAGTCAACACTATCAGTAGTCCTAGCTGCAATAAAAGTGTCACCCACGAAATTCGATATTGGTAAGCAAAATATGCAAATTGAATTCCTATGTAAATGCAGATGATCCACACAAATAAATCTTTTAGTGCTAAAATTGTTGGAATTCCCAAAACTAACGTCGTAATTGATAACAGAAACATTCGTTTCAAGTGAGCTGTTTTTCTCTGACTCCACAACGTATATAGGATTAATAAACATAGCCATATCATAAGTAGAGTCCTCCCTTAATATGCTCCATAAATGCTTCATTCACCTTTTTTATGGAGCTTCTACTAATTGGAATCAATTCTTTTGTATCCAATAGGCATTTATCTTTTTGAATGGATTCTATATGCTCCAGATTCACAATGTACGAACGGTGTGTCTGCACGAATGACTCTGGCAACTGTTTCATTAACTCACTGATTCCGACTTTAAACTCAACTATTTCATTCGTGTGAATACTACAATAATGACCGAACGATTCCACATAGAAAATGTTTTCGCATAGTATCTTCGTTTTATTTATCAAAATGTAAGGTTTTTCCTTTTGAAGTGAATTTTGAATCATGTTCAATAACTCATGGCACTTGCTTTGCTGAAGTGGTTTTATTAAATATCGAACCGCATTCACCTCATAGCCCTCAAACACATAGTCTGCAATGGCTGTCAGAAATACAATTGCTATATTTGCATCTTTTCTCCTAATATTTGAATATCTAAGAAAATGCAATCGAACGGATAGTGTTCTTCGCATTCAAATAATAATTGTTCTGCACTGTAGTAAGTTGTGATTACATGGTAAGTGCTTAGTTTCGGGGTGGATTTTGTCCACTCCGTTTTTACTTTATAATTGTAGCTAGGAAACGCAAGCGTTTTGCTCTATTTCGAGATTAGAACGCAAGCGTTTTACTCTACCTTGGAGGCTAGCAATTATGAAAGCAAAACGTGTCAGTCGTGAAGAACAACTGAAACTTATTATGGAATGCCGATCCAGTGGTCTTTCTGATTACCAGTGGTGTGAAGCACACGGAATT
>JBGVGF010000026.1:0-25186 GCA_045121495.1 Faecalimonas sp. | reverse complement strand
TATTGATCACGTAGGCACGTGGTCTGTTTTGTGTACCCTAAAACTAGAGAATATGAAATAATTCATATAACCAAAGAGACACCGAATGCATCCGCATTCGGTGTCAGCTCTTTAAGGGCGTTTTTTTACAGCCCCTTTTTTGTGTTTAAAAAGGTAATCTCTAAAAGTTTTTAACAAAATTTTAAAAAAAATACATTGATTTATAGTTAAAATCAATAAAGTTATAAAATAGTCCAATGAAATGTTGACAAATAATGGATGCATGGATATAATTACAAATGTGCTCGACAGAAAGTTAAAAATTTAACGGGGTGTGGCTCAGCTTGGCTAGAGCGCCTGGTTTGGGACCAGGAGGTCGCAGGTTCGAATCCTGTCACCCCGACTTAGCGGATATATCCGTTATGCAGGAGTGTCGGAACTGGCAGACGAGCAAGACTAAGGATCTTGTAGCAGTTATTGCTGTGTGGGTTCAAGTCCCATCTCCTGCATTGAAAAAAGAGTTGAAAGTTAAAGAGCTTTCAGCTTTTTTGCTTTAATTAAAGATGACGGCCCATTGGTCAAGCGGTCAAGACGTCGCCCTCTCACGGCGGAATCAGGGGTTCGATTCCCCTATGGGTCATTCATAAGAAAAGGTGTCAAGAATGAAAAGATTTTTGATACCTTTTTGCTATTTGTAGTATTTCTCTAGGAATTATTGTATAATTATATGATAAATTGTATTTTGTGCGAAAAATCTAGGATGCAATAGGAGGAATATCTATGACGATTCGAGAACAGCTAGAGTTAAGAGAAAAAGAATACTTAAGTCCGTATGCAACCCACAGTAAAGATTCACTCGGAAGGAAAAGAAAAGAAGAAGAATGTGATTTAAGACCGGTGTTCCAGCGTGACAGAGATCGAATATTACATAGCAAGTCTTTTCGAAGGTTAAAACAGAAAACACAGGTTTTCCTTCTTCCAAAAGGCGACCATTATCGAACGAGACTGACTCATACGCTGGAAGTATCGCAGAATGCAAGAACGATCGCAAAAGCACTTCGATTGAATGAGGATCTAGTAGAGGCAATTAGTCTGGGACATGATTTGGGGCACACACCATTTGGGCATGCAGGTGAAAGAGCGTTGAACGAAGTTTGTCCACTTGGATTTAAGCACAATGAACAAAGTGTACGTGTAGTTGAATATATTGAGAAAGATGGCAAAGGGCTCAATCTTACAAGAGAGGTAATTGATGGAATACTGATGCATCAGACTGCCGGCGAACCTATGACTTTAGAGGGGCAGATTGTACGCTTGTCAGATAAAATTGCCTATGTAAACCATGATATAGATGATGCGATTCGAGGGGGACTTTTGTCAGAATATGATTTACCGCCTAAATATAGAAAGATTTTAGGGAAATCTACAAAAGATCGTTTAAATACAATTACTCACGATGTGATTATTAATAGCATGGATCAGCCGAAGATACAGATGTCGGAAGAGGTTTCAGATGCAATGAAAGGACTTCGGAAATTCATGTTTGAAAATGTTTACCGCAATCCGATTGCGAAAAGGGAAGAGAATAAAGCAGTTCAGATGGTAAAAAAATTATATACATATTATCTGGAAAACATTGAGATGGTTCCAGAAGAATTTGTTCGCCTTAGTGTGATGAACGGGGATTCAAAAGAGCAGATCATCTGTGATTATATAGCAGGAATGACAGACAACTATGCAGTTAAAAAATTCCAGGAAATTTTTATTCCAGAATCGTGGAAAATTTAAAACTGGAAAAGGAAAGCAATAAGTTTTGTCGAATATAATCTAAGCAGGTATTCTAGATGAAAGGGAGGAAACTATGTACTTTTCGGAAGAGTTGGTTGAAGAAATAAGACTAAAAAATGATATAGTGGATGTAATTTCAGGTTATGTGAAATTACAGAAAAAAGGTAGTTCCTATTTCGGTTTATGCCCATTTCATAATGAAAAGTCGCCATCATTTTCTGTGAGCCGTTCGAAGCAGATGTATTATTGCTTTGGGTGTGGTGCAGGAGGTAATGTTTTCACTTTTATTATGGAATATGAAAATTATAGTTTTGTAGAGGCACTTAAAATGCTTGCAGAACGTGCCGGAGTAGATTTGCCTGAGATGGAATATTCAAAAGAGGCGAAGGAAAAGGCGGATTTGAGATCTACTTTATTGGAAGTCAATAAACTGGCAGCAAAATATTTCTATGCACAATTGAAAGCAGAGCAGGGAAAAACCGCGCATACATACTTAACAAAACGAGGTCTCTCGGAAGAGACAATTACAGCATTTGGTTTGGGATATTCGAACAAATACAGCAATGATTTGTACAAATACTTAAAGATGAAGGGGTATAAGGATTCGATTCTTGCCAAAGCAGGGCTGATAAGTATGGATGAAAAGAATGGTGTGTATGACAAATTCTGGAACCGTGTAATGTTTCCAATTATGGATGTAAATAACAGAGTCATTGGATTTGGCGGACGAGTAATGGGAGATGCAAAACCAAAATATTTGAATTCACCGGAGACGGAAGTATTTGATAAAAGCCGTAATTTGTATGGACTGAATCGGGCGAGAACATCCAGAAAGAGCTATTTCCTTATTTGTGAAGGATACATGGATGTGATAGCACTTCATCAGGCTGGATTTACCAATGCTGTTGCATCACTTGGAACAGCGCTTACAACGGGACATGCATCCTTGATAAAACGATATGTAAATGAAGTTTACCTGACCTATGACAGTGACGAGGCAGGAACGAAGGCGGCGCTTAGAGCTATACCGATTTTAAGGGAAGCAGGAATTTCAGCAAAGATTATCCGTATGGAACCATATAAGGATCCGGATGAATTTATTAAAAATCTTGGACCGGAAGCTTTCGAAGAACGAATTCAAAAGGCCAGAAATGGTTTTATGTTTTCGCTGGAAGTTTTAGAAAGAGAGTATGACATGAATTCTCCAGAGGGAAAGACTGCCTTTTTCAATGAAGCAGCAAGAAGACTGGGAGAATTTGAAGAAGAGATAGAGCGCAACAATTATATTGAAGCTGTTGCGGAGAAATATAAAGTTGGTTATGACAACCTGCGTAAGCTGGTTGCAAAGGTCGCAATAAAGACTGGATTAGCAAAGCCGGCGGAGAAGCCAAGACAGACAGTGGATAAGAATCGAGGTAAAGAAGATGGAAATCTTCAGTCACAGAAGATTCTTCTGACTTGGCTGATTGAAAATGAGCGTGTGTTTGCTCAGATTAAGAAATATATTACACCGAACGATTTTACAAAAGAACTGTATCAGACGGTAGCACAGCTTTTGTTTGAACAGTATGAATCGGGAGAATTGAACCCTGCAAAAGTAATGAATCATTTTACGGATGAGGAGGAACATCGAGAAGTGGCATCCTTATTCCATACAAAGATTCAGAAGCTTCAGACAAAAGAAGAAGAAGAAAAGGCTTTGAAAGAGACGATTATTCGTGTGAAAAATCATAGTGTGGATCATGCCACAAAGATGCTTGCACCGACAGATATTGCTGGACTTCAAAGACTAATGGAAGCAAAAAAATCATTGCAGGATCTGCAGAAATTGCATATTTCAATTGATTAGGGATTATTTCGATATATTCAGGATAAAATATAAACAAGTTATGAGAGGATGGACACAAAATGGAAGAACAAGCAGTAAAATTTGAGGAAAGATTGAAAAATCTGGTTGCACTAGGTAAAAAGAAAAAAAATACACTTGAAATCCAGGAAATCAATGATGCTTTCTCAGATATGTCGCTGGAAGAAGAACAAATGGAAAAAATTTACGAGTATCTGGAATCGCAAAATGTGGATGTACTTCGTATTACCGGGGATGTTGATGATACAGTAGATGACGTTGAAATCATTTTATCAGATGAAGATGATGTGGACGTGGAAAAAATTGATTTATCTGTTCCAGATGGTATTAGTATTGAAGACCCTGTACGTATGTATTTGAAAGAAATCGGAAAAGTACCACTGTTAAGCGCAGATGAGGAAGTGGAACTTGCCAGACGCATGTCTGAAGGTGATGAAGAAGCAAAGAAAAGACTTGCTGAGGCAAACCTTCGTCTGGTAGTAAGTATCGCAAAAAGATATGTAGGACGTGGGATGTTATTCCTTGACTTGATTCAGGAAGGAAACCTTGGTCTTATCAAAGCTGTAGAAAAATTTGACTACCAAAAAGGATTTAAATTTAGTACTTATGCAACATGGTGGATTCGTCAAGCAATCACACGTGCGATCGCGGATCAGGCAAGAACAATTCGTATACCAGTGCATATGGTTGAAACAATTAACAAGTTAATTCGTGTTTCAAGACAATTACTGCAAGAATTAGGACGTGAACCAAGTCCGGAAGAAATTGCGGAAGAATTGGACATGCCAGTAGAAAGAGTTCGTGAAATTTTAAAGATTTCTCAAGAACCAGTTTCACTTGAAACACCAATCGGGGAAGAAGAAGATAGTCATTTGGGTGATTTCATTCAGGATGACAATGTTCCAGTGCCAGCGGAAGCAGCTGCACAGACGCTGTTAAAAGAACAATTAGATGAAGTTCTTTCAACATTAACTGAAAGAGAACAAAAAGTATTACGCCTTCGTTTTGGAATGAATGATGGTCGTGCCAGAACATTAGAAGAAGTAGGAAAAGAATTTGATGTAACTCGAGAAAGAATTCGTCAGATTGAAGCCAAAGCACTTCGCAAGCTTCGCCATCCAAGCAGAAGCCGTAAATTAAGAGACTACTTAGATTAGGGTGAATTATGGAATTATCGAAAAGATTACAGGCGGTCGCAAATATGATGGATGAAGGCATTATAGTAGCAGACGTGGGAACGGATCACGGATATATTCCGATTCACTTGCTTGAATCCGGAAAGAATCCCAAAGCATTTGCAATGGACATTAATGAAGGACCTTTGCTTCGTGCAAAGGAACATATTGCAGCACATGGATTGACGGACAAGATTGAAGCAAGACAATCGGATGGCGTGAAAGCGTTGGCGATAGGAGAATGCCAAGGTGTAATCGTAGCCGGAATGGGTGGAGCGCTGGCTGTTAAGATTCTGATGGAAGGAGAAGCGATTTTCCGAAATTTGAAAGTCTTTGTATTACAGCCACAGTCGGAACTTGAAAAAGTGAGACAGTATCTGGTGGAAAACAATTATCATATCATTGCAGAAGACATGGTGCTTGAAGATGGAAAATATTATCCGATGATGAAAGTAGTCAATGGTAAATCTATGGAATATAGTCTTTCGGAACTGCGATATGGAAAGCAGCTTTTGAAGAAACAGCATCCAATATTAAAGATGTTTTTGGAAAAAGAAATCAAAAATAAGGAAACTATTTTAAAGAATTTGGAGCAAGAATGTGGAGCACATATTGAAAATCGAATTCAGGAATTGAAGAAGGAGATTACATGTGCAAAAGATGCTCTGAACTATTATGTATAACGTCTATTCGTAGAGAGGAATTCATATGCTTTGTAAAGAGATAATAGAGGTTATCGAAAATACATATCCAAAGCATGCTGCTATGGGATGGGATAATGTAGGATTGTTAGTTGGTCGTACAGAAAAAGAGGTGAAAAGGATTTTTGTGGCGCTTGAAGTGACTGATGAAGTGCTTAGTAAAGCAATTGAGTCCGGGGCTGATATGATAGTGACACATCATCCTCTTATTTTCTCACCATTAAAGAGAATAACAGATGAGCATTTTATCGGGAGTCGTGTTGTAAAATTATTACAACACGATATTTCCTATTATGCAATGCATACCAATTATGATGTACTTGGTATGGCGGAACTGTCTGAAAAGATTCTTGGATTATGTAATGCGGAAGTATTTGAGATAACAGATACAGAAAACAATAAAGGAATCGGAAGGATCGGTAATTTAGAAAATGGTATGACAGCAATGGAATGCTGTGAACTGGTAAAACAGAGGTTTAAACTGGAGTCTGTGAAATTGTTTGGAGACAGAGATGCAATTGTAGATCGTGTGGCACTTGTACCAGGATCGGGAAGTAAAATGATTGACATGGCTATTCAAAAAAAAGCAGATGTTTTGATCTCAGGAGATATAGATCATCATACAGGGATTGATGCAGTAGCACACGGACTTGTTGTAATTGATGCAGGACATTATGGTCTTGAATATATTTTTATTGAAGATATGGCTTCGTACCTTGAGAAACATCTGAAGGAGGTAACTGTAGAAAGAGCAGAGATTCATCATCCGTTTCAAGTGATTTAGTGGTAAAAGGGGTGGCAATATGAAACAGAATGAAAATAGTATGGAAGATAAAGTGAAATATCGTATACAGGTGGACGGAGAAGTTCGTGAATATGAAAAAGGCACTAGTTTTGAAACGATTGCAAAAGATTTTCAGAAAAATTATGAGCATCAGATTGTTCTTGGCTGTGAAGGATACAAATTATTTGAACTACGAAAAGAACTGAAAAGGGACTGCACTCTGAAATTTATTACCACAGGGGATGCTGTTGGTAATAAGACTTACAAACGAAGCATGTGTCTGATGCTTGTAAAAGCGATTCATGACGTATGTGAGCATAATGAGAAATGTAAAGTGCGTATCGACTTTTCCGTGAGCAAGGGATATTATTGCACTGTTTCTGGTGGAGTGACTGTAGATCAGACTTTTTTGGATGCGGTGAAGGCAAGAATGCTGGAAATGGTAGCGGAAGCAATGCCAATTAAAAAGCGGACCATACACACGGATGAAGCAATTAAGTTATTCCGCAAGCATGGTATGCATGACAAAGAAAAATTATTTGGATATCGCCGAGTTTCAAAAGTGAATATTTACAGCATGAACGAATTCGAGGATTATTATTATGGATACATGGTTCCGGATGCTTCTTATCTTGCGTATTTTGATTTGTTCCTTTATGGGGAAGGCTTTGTGATTCAGATGCCTGAGGTAGATGCTCCAACCGTTGTGCCGCCATTTAAACCACATCAAAAATTATTCCATGTCTTGAATGAATCAACAAAATGGGGAGATATGCTCGGGATTGAAACGGTTGCAGATTTGAACGAAGAGATTACAAAAGGAAATATTCAAGAAACAATTCTTGTGCAGGAAGCGCTTCAGGAAAAGAAAATCGCAGAAATCGCACAGATGATCGTGGAACGTCCAAGTGTGAAATTTATCTTGATAGCGGGTCCTTCGTCATCAGGAAAGACTACATTTTCACATCGTTTATCGATTCAACTGCGTGCGAATGGATTGGTACCACATCCAATTGCGGTGGATAACTATTTTGTGGAGCGAGAAAAAACACCGAAGGATAAAGATGGAAATTACAATTTTGAGTGTCTGGGAGCTATTGATTTGGAACAATTGAATCAGGACTTGACAGATCTTCTGGATGGAAAAGAAGTAGAAATGCCAGTGTTCAATTTTAAAACAGGAAAAAGAGAATATCGTGGCGACAAAAAACAGCTTGGAGAACACGATGTACTTGTAATAGAAGGTATTCATTGCTTAAATGATGCTTTGACATACAAACTTGCAAAAGAAAATAAATTCAAAATCTATATTAGCGCTTTGACTCAATTAAATGTAGATGAGCATAATCGAATTCCAACGACAGACGGGCGTCTCATTCGACGCATGGTTCGTGATGCGAGAACAAGAGGAACCAGTGCAAAGCAGACAATAGCAATGTGGCCATCGGTACGACGTGGGGAAGAAGAAAATATTTTCCCATATCAAGAGGAAGCGGATGTAATGTTTAATTCGGCTTTGATCTACGAACTGGCTGTTTTGAAATTATATGCGGAACCGGTACTTTTTGGGATTGAAAAAGATTGTGAAGAATATGTGGAAGCGAAACGTTTGCTGAAATTCCTGGACTATTTTGTAGGAGTTGGCAGCGAGACGATTCCAACAAACTCGTTATTACGTGAATTTGTTGGTGGAGGATGTTTCCAGATATAAAAGAATAGAGAGTTTGTTTGGGAAAAGTTATGTAAGGTGCGATAACAAAGTGAGATTACTTTGTTATCGCCTTTGTATTTTTAGAGAAAGATATTCATATCCTCAGGCAATGGAGCTGTAAATTCCATAAGTTCACCTGTGATTGGATGTTTAAATTTAAGACGATGTGAATGTAGAGCCTGACGATGGATCATAGAATAGTCAGGGTTATACAAAAAATCGCCTGGAAGCGGATGACCAATATATTTCATATGAACACGTATCTGATGCGTGCGGCCAGTTGCAAGTTTTAAAGAAACAAGAGAATATCCATCTTTATAAGCAATTCGCTTGAAATAGGTTTTTGCAGGATCTCCATGTTCAAAATCAACCTGACGCTCAATGGTAGAACCGTCTACACGGCCAATCGGTGTGTCTATCATACCTTCGTCTTCTACAAAACCAGTAGCAATGGCAAGGTATTCACGATGTATTTCTCGGTTCTGCACCATGTTTGATAAGAGCGAAGCACTGTACATATGTTTGGCGAGAATCAAAAGACCTGTTGTGTCGCGATCCAGTCGATTGATACAACGATATGTAAAAGCTTCGTTTTTTTGGAGAAAGTAATAAGCTACTGCATTTGCCAAAGTGTTATCATAGTTTCCTTGTGAAGGATGAATTGGTGTATTGGCGGATTTGTTTATAACCATCAGATCTTCATCTTCATATACAATCTGAAGTGGAAGCGGCGTAGGAACAATATTTTCTGAAGAATCCGATTCAACCAGTGTAATTGTGAGTACATCACCAGTGTGTAATATATCGCGGACGCGTCCCCAGATACCATTAAGTAAGATACCATTCTCAGTTCGCTTTAAATGTGCGATTATCTGACTGGAATATTGCTTGTATTTCAGGAAAGAGAGCAGCGTTTCGCCCTCGAAATTATCAGGAATATTGTAAGAAAAAATACGTTTCATTTTGACCTCGCTTGAATTATAGTTTCATTTTATTTTACTGTTTAGATTATGGGATTTCAATAATTATTTACTGTACTTTTAGGTGGCTTCGTATTATAATAAAATGCGGTTAAAGTATTTGAGAGGGAGTACGTGAAGATGATAAATGATGAAAAAACAAATGATATAGAAATAGTGACTTGGAGCGAAGAAAATAAACCTCAAAAAACATTCAAAATAAATAAAAAAGCTGCGATTATTGTGGGGGCGATTATGGCAGTTGTTTTAGTGATTTATTTTGGAGTTGCCATGTACTATTCTGAACGCTTTTTACCAGGCACAACTGTAAATGGTGCAGACTGCGCAGGTAAGACTGTTGCAGATGTTGAAAACATTATGCAGGATAAGGTAGAAGCTTATGTGCTGTCATTAGAAGAGAAAAATAACGTGACAGAGCAGATTAAAGGAATCGATATTGGTATACAATATAGTGGAGCGGGCGAGATTAAAGCTGCATTTGAAAAGCAGAATTCATTTGCGTGGCCAGTGTCATTCTTTAAAGAAAACAAAATAGCTGCAAGCATTGATTTTATTTATGATGAGACAAAATTAAATGATGCAGTCACAAATCTGGAGTGCTTAAAAGAGGAGAACCAGGAAGCGCCTGTTTCGGCTGCTTTAGTATATTCAGAGGAGCAATTTGTGATTCAGGAAGAAACTTATGGTACGACAATTGATCAGGAAAAATTAAAGCAGCTAATTATCGATAGTATCGGAAAGATGGAAGAAAAAATCAATCTCGAAGAATCAGGATGTTATGTCCTTCCAACATATACAAAGGAATCAGAAGAAGTTTTAGCTGTAAAAGATGCATTGAATAAATGCCTGGAAGCAAAAATCACATATAGTTTGGATTCGATTGTAGTAACAGTAGATAAGACACAGATTCATGAGTGGATTTCCGCTGACAAGGATATGAATCTTGTCATTGATGAAAGTGCTGTTCGAGCATTTACAGATTCTTTGGGGAATAAGTATAATACAAAACCTCGTGCACAGTATATTACAACTCCAACAGGTAAAGTGGCAAATATTGCCAGCTCCGCAAAAGGAAGAATCGTAGGAAGTGCAGCAGAATGTGAACAGCTGATCGGTGAGATTAAAGAAGGAAAAGTAGTAACCAGAAAACCTGTAATCGCACAGGAAGCAACACCAGAAGGGCAAAATTCATGGGGAACTACTTATATTGAAGTGGATTTGTCGACGCAGCATATGTGGTATATTTCAAATGGAAGTGTAGCATTTGAAACAGATGTTGTTACAGGAAAACCGAGTACAAGTACACCAGCAGGTGTTTATCAGATTTTAGAAAAAAAACGTAACAAAACATTAGTAGGTAATATTGTACCAGAGACAGGAAAGCCTGAATATGAGACACCAGTTGATTATTGGCTCCGTGTAACATGGAGCGGAATTGGATTCCATGATGCAACATGGCAGCCAGCATTTGGTGGACAATTATATAAAGAAGGATATGGTTCACATGGTTGTATCAATATGCCGCTTAGTGCAGTTGCGACATTTTATGGCATGGTATCGGTAGGATGTCCTGTTGTAATACATTATTAAGAAAGAGGTAACTATGTATAAACTGATAAAAAGAGATGGGCTCGCAAAGCGAGGAGAATTTCATACAGTACATGGTGTGATTCAGACACCTGTCTTTATGAATGTAGGAACAATTGCTGCAATTAAAGGAGCAGTTTCAACAGAAGATTTGCAGGGGATTAAGACGCAAGTGCAATTATCAAATACTTATCATCTACACGTAAGACCGGGAGATGAAGTAGTTAAGAAGTTAGGTGGTCTTCACAAATTTATGGTTTGGGATAAGCCAATTTTGACTGATTCTGGTGGATTCCAGGTATTTTCACTTGCGGGACTTCGTAAGATTAAAGAAGAGGGAGTCTATTTTAACTCCCATATCGATGGCCGTAAGATTTTCATGGGACCAGAAGAAAGTATGCAGATTCAGTCAAATCTGGGTTCTACAATCGCGATGGCATTCGATGAATGTCCTTCTAGCGTGGCAGATAGAAAATATATCGAAAACTCAGTTGCCCGTACAACAAGATGGCTTGCAAGATGCAAGGACGAGATGGCAAGACTCAATTCATTGCCAGATACAATTAACAAAAATCAAATGTTATTTGGAATCAATCAAGGTGGTATTTATGAAGACATCCGTATTGCACATGCAAAAGAAATCGCTAAGATGGATTTGGATGGATATGCGGTTGGCGGATTGGCTGTTGGTGAATCACACGAGGACATGTATCGCATATTGGATGCAGTTGTACCTCATCTTCCTGTAGAAAAACCAACGTATTTAATGGGAGTTGGTACACCAGCGAATATATTGGAAGCAGTTGATCGTGGAGTGGATTTCTTTGACTGTGTTTATCCAAGCAGAAATGGCAGACATGGACATGTTTACACAAACCATGGAAAGCTGAATCTTTTCAATGCGAAGTATGAATTGGATGAAAGACCGATTGAAGAGGGATGCCAGTGTCCTGCGTGTCGCACATATAGCAGAGCATATATTCGTCATTTGTTGAAAGCGAAAGAAATGTTAGGAATGCGCCTTTGTGTGCTCCATAATCTCTATTTTTATAATACCATGATGGAAGAAATCAGAGAAGCAATTGAGCAAGGCAGATACAAAGAGTATAAAGAAGAAAAGCTGGCAAAAATTTCAGGGAAATAACACAAAAAACTTGATGAATTTTGGTTTATTGTGTATGATGTTCATAGTGTTTTAAAATAGTAGGAGGAGTTAGATATGGAAATGTTAGGAACAATCGTTCTTTATTTAGTGATTCTTGGTGTATTCTTTTTCTTAATGATACGTCCACAGAGAAAAGAACAAAAAAGACTTCAATTAATGTTATCTGAAATGCAAGTCGGAGATACAGTTCTTACAACAAGCGGATTTTACGGTGTAATCATTGATATTTCTGAAGATGATGTAATCGTTGAATTTGGTAACAATAAAAACTGTCGTATTCCAATGCAAAAAGCTGCAATTACACAAGTTGAAAAAGCAGATGCTGAATAAGAGTTTTAAGAAGAAGGAAATCCCTTCTTCTTTTTTTGTCTTACAGGCTATCTATTGATTAGTCAGCTTTATTAATAATAATAAGAAAACAGAGCGCACTCTAAAAAGTTTCACTTTCCCCAATTAAAGGGTTGAAACGAGAATGAAAATGAGTTATTATTGACTCTATAGACTTTATAGAAGGTAGGGATTTTCTATGGAATTGAGAGTAGGAGTTATCAGAGGCGATGGAATTGGTCCAGAAATCGTGACAGAAGCAGTCAAAGTATTGGATAAAGTTGGACAAGTTTATGGCCATACATTTTTGTATAAAGAACTTTTGATGGGAGGAGCATCTATTGATGTTCATGGAGTTCCGCTTACAGATGAAACAATTGCAGATGCAAAAGCTTGCGATGCAATTTTGATGGGATCCATTGGAGGGGATGCAAAAGTATCGCCTTGGTACAAATTGGAACCTAGTAAGAGACCAGAAGCAGGACTTTTAAAAATCCGTAAATCACTCAATTTGTTTGCAAATTTAAGACCAGCCGTTTTATATGATGAATTAAAAGGTGCGTGTCCATTAAAAGAAGAAATCACAGAAGGTGGTTTCGATATGATGATTATGAGAGAACTTACAGGCGGTTTGTACTTTGGAAATAGAAAAACGGAAGAAGTAGACGGTGTAATGACCGCTTGTGATGAACTTACATATAATGAAAATGAAATCAGAAGAATCGCAATTCGTGCCTTTGATATTGCAATGAAGAGAAGAAAAAAAGTAATCAGTGTAGATAAAGCTAATGTACTTGATTCTTCAAGACTCTGGAGAAAAGTAGTAGAAGAAGTTGCAAAGGACTATCCGGAAGTAACTTTAGAACATATGCTAGTTGACAATTGTGCAATGCAGTTGGTAAAAAATCCAAAACAGTTCGACGTAATTTTGACAGAAAATATGTTTGGAGATATTCTTTCAGATGAAGCAAGTATGGTGACGGGTTCTATCGGTATGTTGGCATCTGCAAGTTTGAATGATACAAAGTTTGGCTTGTATGAACCAAGCGGTGGTTCTGCACCAGATATTGCAGGTAAAGGAATTGCCAATCCGATTGCAACTATCCTTTCAGCAGCGATGATGCTTCGTTTCTCATTTGATTTAGATAAAGAAGCAGATGCAATTGAAAATGCTGTCAGTCAGGTTCTGAAAGAAGGCTATCGTACAATCGACATTATGTCAGAAGGAAAAGTGCAAGTGGGTACAGCCAAGATTGGCGATTTGATCAGTGCTAAAATTTGCTAATACAATTACCGTTATTTATAGAAAGAAAAGATAGAGAGGAAGAAATTTATGAGAAGTGATACAGTAACAAAGGGGATGCAGCAAGCTCCTCACCGTTCGTTATTTAATGCGTTAGGTTACACAGAAGAAGAACGTCAAAGACCACTCGTTGGTATTGTGTGCTCTTACAATGAAATCGTACCAGGTCACATGAACTTAGATAAGATTTGTGATGCTGTAAAAATGGGTGTAGCTATGGCAGGTGGAACACCGATCATGTTCCCAGCTATCGCAGTATGCGATGGTATCGCGATGGGACACGTTGGTATGAAATACTCTTTAGTAACAAGAGATTTGATTGCAGATTCTACAGAAGCAATGGCGATGGCTCATCAATTTGATGCACTTGTTATGATTCCAAACTGTGACAAGAATGTTCCAGGTTTACTTATGGCAGCAGCCAGAATTAACGTTCCAACTGTTTTTGTAAGTGGTGGCCCGATGTTAGCCGGAAAAGTAAAGGGATGCAAGAGAAGTTTATCAAGTATGTTTGAAGCTGTTGGGTCTTATGCAGCGGGAACCATGTCTGAAGACGATGTAAGAGAATTCGAAGAAAAGGTTTGTCCAACATGTGGTTCATGTTCTGGGATGTATACAGCAAACAGTATGAACTGCTTAACAGAAGTACTTGGTATGGGACTTGGCGGAAATGGCACAATTCCAGCAGTATATTCAGAAAGAATCCGTCTTGCAAAACATGCAGGTATGAAAGTTATGGAATTATGGGAAAAGAATATCAGACCAAGAGACATCATGACAGAAAAAGCGATCATCAATGCTCTTACAGTTGATATGGCACTTGGATGTTCTACAAACTCTATGCTTCACCTTCCAGCAATCGCACATGAAATCGGTATGGATTTTGATATTACATATGCAAACGAAATCAGTGCTAAGACACCAAACCTTTGTCATTTAGCACCAGCAGGCCCTACATACATGGAAGATTTGAATGAAGCAGGCGGCGTTTACGCTGTTATGAATGAATTAAACAAAAAAGGTTTATTATATACAGACTGCATGACGGTAACTGGAAAAACAGTTGGGGAAAACATTGCAAATTGTGTAAACAGAGATCCAGAAGTTATCAGACCAATTGAAAATCCATATAGTGAAACAGGCGGTCTTGCAGTACTGACAGGTAATCTTGCACCATATGGCGGTGTTGTAAAACGTTCTGCTGTCGTAGAAGAGATGATGGTACATGAAGGTCCAGCCAGAGTGTTTGATTGTGAAGAAGATGCAATCGCAGCAATCAAAGGCGGTAAGATTGTAGCAGGTGACGTAGTAGTTATTCGTTATGAAGGACCAAAAGGCGGTCCAGGTATGAGAGAGATGTTGAATCCTACATCTGCAATCGCGGGTATGGGACTTGGAGCTAGTGTTGCACTTATCACTGACGGACGTTTCAGTGGCGCATCAAGAGGTGCTTCTATTGGACACATTTCTCCAGAAGCAGCAGTAGGTGGTCCTATTGCATTGGTAGAAGAAGGCGATATTATCAAAATTAATATCCCAGATAATAAAATCGAACTCGCAGTATCTGATGAAGTTTTAGCCGAAAGAAAAGCAAACTGGGTTCCAAGACAGCCAAAAGTAACAACAGGATATCTGGCAAGATATGCATCTATGGTTACATCAGGAAACCGTGGTGCTGTATTAGAAATTCCAAGATAAACACTTTAAATAAAATCTCAGAATTAGAAGGAGACTTATATACATGCAATTAACAGGAGCAGAAATTGTGATTGAGTGTTTAAAAGAGCAAGGCGTGGATACCGTATTTGGGTATCCGGGCGGAGCAATTTTAAATGTTTATGATGCTTTATATAAACACAGCGATGAAATTACACATATTCTCACATCGCACGAGCAAGGTGCATCGCATGCGGCAGATGGTTATGCCAGAGCAACAGGGAAAGTTGGTGTCTGCTTTGCAACAAGTGGTCCAGGAGCAACAAACCTTGTAACGGGAATTGCAACAGCGTACATGGATTCTATTCCAGTTGTTGCTATAACATGTAACGTAGGCGTTTCTTTATTAGGAAAAGACAGTTTTCAGGAAATTGACATTGCTGGTATTACAATGCCAATTACAAAACATAACTATATTGTAAAAGATGTGAATAATCTGGCTGATACCATCCGAAGCGCATTTACAATTGCAAGAACAGGTCGTCCAGGTCCGGTTCTCATCGATATTCCAAAGGATGTTACAGCAAATAAAGCGGAATACACAAAAGCAAAAATCGATATAAATACAATTGCAAAACCAGAAGTGAATTTAACTGATGTGGAAACAGCAGTTGAGATGATTAAAGCTTCCAAAAAACCATATATTTTTGTTGGAGGCGGTGCAGTTTTATCGGGGGCAAGTGAATCATTAAAGGAATTTGCGCATAAGATAGATGCACCAGTGACTGATTCTCTAATGGGAAAAGGTGCATTCCCAGGGACAGATGATCTTTACACAGGTATGCTTGGTATGCATGGCACAAAGACATCTAACTTTGGTGTAAGTAAATGCGATTTACTTGTAGTAATCGGAGCAAGATTCAGCGATCGTGTTACAGGTAATGCGAGTAAATTTGCAAGTAATGCGAAGATTCTTCAGATTGATATTGATCCGGCAGAGATTGATAAAAATATCATGACACATGCAAGCATCCATGGTGATGTAAATGATGTTTTGATTTTATTAAATGAAAGATTAGAACAACAAGATCACTCAGATTGGAAAGCACAAATAGCAGAATACAAAGAAAAATACCCACTTACATATCATCCAGATGTGCTTACAGGACCATTTGTAGTGGAAGAAATCTACAGACAAACAAACGGAGAGGCGGTAATCTCAACAGAAGTAGGCCAACATCAAATGTGGGCCGCACAGTTCTACAAATATACAAAACCAAGAACACTCTTAACATCTGGTGGTCTTGGAACAATGGGTTATGGTCTTGGAGCATCTCTTGGCGCCAAGATGGGTGTTCCAGAAAAGACAGTTGTAAACATTGCTGGTGATGGTTGTTTCCGTATGAATATGAATGAAATTGCAACAGCAGCAAGATACAACATTCCAATTATCCAGGTCGTAATCAATAACCATGTGCTTGGTATGGTTCGTCAATGGCAGACACTGTTCTATGGACAACGTTATTCGGCAACTGTATTAAACGATGCCGTTGATTTTGTGAAATTGGCAGAAGCAATGGGAGCAGTTGGAATGAAAGCAACTACCCAGGAAGAATTTAAAAATGCATTTAGCGAAGCTTTAACACTCGGAAGACCAGTTGTAATTGAGTGTCAGATTGACAGTGATGACAAAGTATGGCCAATGGTTGCTCCAGGAGCTGCAATCAGTGAAGCTTTCAGTGAAGAAGATTTAGAAAAAAATAAAAACAATATATAAAATGAATGGAGGAAATGGTTATGAGCAGAGTGTACAATTTTTCAGCAGGACCAGCAGTATTACCAGAATGTGTATTAAAATCAGCAGCAGAAGAAATGCTTGATTATAAGGGGACTGGGATGTCCGTTATGGAAATGAGCCACCGTTCCAAAGCATTTGAGGAAATTATCAATGAGGCAGAGGCTGATCTTCGTGAGCTTATGAACATTCCTGATAACTACAAAGTATTATTTTTACAAGGTGGTGCATCACAACAATTTGCCATGATTCCAATGAACCTGATGAAAAATAAAGTAGCAGACTTTATAGTAACAGGACAATGGGCAAAGAAAGCATATCAAGAAGCAGCAAAATATGGAAAAGCAAACAAAATAGCTTCTTCAGAGGATAAAACATTTTCTTATATTCCAGATTGTTCTGATTTGCCAATTTCAGAAGATGCTGACTATGTATATATTTGTGAAAACAATACAATTTATGGCACAAAATTCAAAGAATTACCAAATACGAAGGGCAAGATCTTAGTATCAGATGTTTCGTCTTGTTTCTTATCAGAACCAGTAGATGTGAGCAAATATGGCATTATTTACGGTGGTGTTCAAAAGAACATCGGACCAGCAGGTATGGTAATCGTAATTATTCGTGAAGACTTGATTACAGACGATGTATTAGAATTTACACCAACCATGTTAAAATACAAAACACACTCAGATGCAAAATCTTTATATAACACACCACCTGCATACGGTATCTACATCTGTGGAAAAGTATTCAAATGGTTAAAAGCTATGGGCGGTCTTGAAGTAATGAAAGAAAAGAATGAAGAAAAAGCAAAGATTCTTTATGATTTCTTAGACCAAAGTAAACTTTTCAAAGGTACAGTTGAAAAGAAAGACCGTTCACTTATGAATGTTCCATTTGTAACTGGCAGCGATGAGTTAGATGCAAAATTTGTTAAAGAGGCAAAAGCTGCAGGACTTGAAAACCTAAAAGGACACAGAAGTGTTGGTGGTATGAGAGCAAGTATTTATAATGCAATGCCAAAAGAAGGTGTAGAAGCACTGGTTGCTTTCATGAAGAAATTTGAAGAGGAGAATCTGTAAAATGTTTAAATATCATTGTTTAAATCCAATTGCAGACATCGGATTAACACAGTTTTCTGATGAATATGTGGCAATAGATAAAATGGAAAATGTAGATGCAATACTTGTAAGAAGTGCTGCAATGCATGAACTGCAATTTGACAAAGACTTAAAAGTAATTGCCAGAGCCGGTGCTGGGGTGAATAATATCCCATTAGAACGTTGCGCTGAAGAAGGTATCGTAGTATTTAATACACCAGGTGCCAATGCAAATGGTGTAAAAGAGCTTGTAATCGCAGGTATGCTTATGGCATCTCGTGATATTATCGGCGGCATCAACTGGGTACAGGAACACGAAGAAGATGGTGATGTTGCTAAAGCTGCAGAAAAGGCTAAAAAAGCATTTGCAGGATGCGAATTAGAAGGTAAAAAACTTGGCGTAATTGGGCTTGGAGCAATTGGTGTACTTGTGGCAAACACAGCTTATCATTTAGGAATGGATGTATATGGATATGATCCATATCTTTCAGTAGATGCTGCATGGAAATTATCAAGACATGTACATCATGCAAAGACAGTGGATGAGTTATATCGTGAGTGTGATTACATTACAATCCATGTTCCAGCAACACCATCGACAAAGGGTATGATTGACAAAAATTCAATCAACCTTATGAAAGACGGTGTTGTGGTTCTCAACTTTGCGAGAGACGTTCTTGTAAATGAAGAAGATATGATCGACGCATTACTTTCAGGTAAAGTGAAAAAGTATGTAACAGACTTCCCAAATCCACAAGTTGCAGGCGTAAAAAATACAATCGTAATTCCACATCTTGGGGCTTCAACAGCAGAATCAGAAGACAACTGTGCAAAAATGGCCGTGAAAGAAGTAATTGAGTTCTTAGAAAATGGAAATATTCGTAACTCTGTAAACTATCCAAACTGTGATATGGGATTCCGTGGAGATAATACAAGAATTACTATTATGCACCGTAATGTACCTAATATGATTGGGCAGTTTACAACAATTCTTGCGGATGCAGGTATCAATATTTCTGATATGACAAATAAGAGTAAAAAAGAATATGCTTATACTATGATTGATATTGAAAATCAAATTTGTGATGAAATTGTAGAAAAGCTTAACAAAATTAAAGAAGTTTTAAGAGTTCGAGTGATTGCATAATTTATGTGATTCCCTTATAATAAAATGCACAAAAGATGAATGAGGGAAGATACAAGATGTTTAGCAACAGGAGACGCAATTTAAAACGTAAGAGAATGATAGCAGCGGGACTGTTCATAACGACAGTCCTGCTTTTATTTTTGGGAATATACTGGTTTCAAAAAGAGAGACTACCGATCATATTGATCAAAGTGGAAGACGCTTCGATCTATCCGGATGAGGCATTGCCAGAATTTGAAGTGAAAGCAAGTGCGGATAATGCAACAAAGAAGATTGTGTTGGATGCAAAGGAAGGCTATACGGTTCAGGATTTTCTGGATATGATCAATGCTGGCGAGGGTTACAAGATTGCGTGTAAGTTCGATGCGGCAGATGCGAAAGAAGGAGATTATGAGATTAAGGTAGTTTTGACAGGAGGATTCGAACAGAAGATTTCAGTTGACTGGAAGAAAATAATTCAAGTGAAATTGGAATCAGGGACATTAATGGTAAAGAATCAACTTGGTGAATGGGATGGGGATAAGTTCGTGCTAAGGGACGGTACTTATGTTTCAAGTCGATTCATTCGTCTGGGAGAGGATACATACTATTTTGATGAAGAGGGAAACAAAGTTTCTGGAGAACAGGAAATCTGGGGAAAAATCTACTACTTTGGCAAAGATGGTAAGTTTGACGAAGAAAAGAATGATATCAATCCAACGCTTCCAATGATTGCGCTCACGTTTGATGACGGACCAAGTAAGTATACAGAAAAGCTTTTAGATGCATTGGAAAGATATGATGCAAGAGCAACATTCTTTATGGTTGGAAATAATGTAAAGAAACGTCCGGAAGTGGTAGCCCGTATGAAAGAGATAGGATGTGAGATTGGAAATCACACGACAGACCATAAAAGGCTGACAGAATTAAACAAAGCAGGCATTGTAGCACAGGTGGAAGGAACAAACGATGCTATACGTGATGTGATTGGTGAGGGTGCCACAGTGGTAAGACCACCATATGGTGCTGCAAATGACCTGGTGAAGAAGACGGTTGAGCAGCCGCTTGTATTGTGGAATGTGGATACCTTAGACTGGAAAACGAAGGATGCCGAAAAGGTTAAGGATTACACATTGGACATTGTTAAAGATGGAGATATTGTATTGATGCATGATTTATATGAGTCTACAATCGATGCGACTATTGCCATGATACCGGAACTACAGGAGAAAGGTTATCAGCTTGTTACTGTTAGTGAGATGGCGCAGGCCCATGGGATAGACATGGAATCAGGAGAAAAATATTATTCGTTCAAATAAAAAAGAGTTCGCAAGCGAACTCTTTTTTGTTGGTTATTTAAATTGTGCATTGTGCTTTTCCAGTAAAGTATGGATCTTTTCAGTTGGCTCCAGGATTGTGCTAACTGAGATATCGTGATTTAATGAATCAATGATCAATGCAATAAATTTACTCATATCTGCGCAGCTGAAGTATGGTTTTTGAAGAAGTTCTTCTGGTAGATATGTTAAGTTTGTTGTGATAACACGTTTGATAAAACCTTGTTCATAGTAAACATCAAATTTATCAAGACCCTCTGTAAATAAACCAAATGTTGTGAATACGTATACATTTCTAGCACCACGTTCTTTGATTTGTTTTGCAACATCCAGCATACTTTCACCAGATGCAATCATATCGTCGATGATGATAGCATCTTTGCCTTCTAAATTGTCTCCAAGGAATTCATGTGCAACAATAGGGTTCTTACCGTTCACAACGATTGAATAGTCACGGCGTTTGTAGAACATACCCATATCCACACCGAGTACGTTTGATAAATAAACAGCACGGTGCATAGCTCCTTCATCAGGGCTGATGATCATTAAATGTTCTTTATCCACTTTTAAATCAGGCTCTGATCTTAAGAGAGCTTTCATAAATTGATAAGTTGGCATAAAGTTGTCAAATCCTTTTAAAGGAATCGCATTCTGAACACGTGGATCATGTGCATCAAAAGTAATGATGTTTTGAACACCCATTGCTGTTAATTCTTCTAAAGCGAGAGCACAGTCAAGAGATTCTCTTTTTGTACGTTTGTGCTGACGGCTTTCATATAAGAAAGGCATGATAACGTTAATACGACGAGCTTTACCAGTAGCAGCAGAAATGATACGCTTTAAATCTTGGTAATGATCGTCTGGTGACATATGATTTTCATACCCATTTACAGAATATGTGAGGCTGTGGTTACATACGTCTACCATAATAAAAAGGTCTGTACCACGGATAGATTCACGAAGCATACCTTTTGCTTCCCCTGAACCAAAACGTGGACAAGAGATTTTTGCTAAATAGTTTTCGCAGTTGTAATTTGCGATAGATGCTAATTCAGGGTACTCTTCTGTTGCTTCATGTCTGAAAGAAACAATGTAATCATTTACCTTTTTACCAAGTTCGCTGCAACTGTCCAATGCCGCAATTTTAAGCGGAGCAGTTGGAAGTGTTTTTTCTAAAAGTGTTATATTTGCCATAAAATCCTCCAAAATCGTAGATTTTCATATATTATCGTAAACATTCTAGCAAAAAATAGTACAAGCTTCAAGATTTTCATATCAAAATTGCTTTTTTTATAAAAATTGTGTATGATATAAAATGGATGTAAAATACGCATTAAAATGAGGAAAGAAATATGAAACATGAACATATCATAAAAGACATAGAGCCAGGGAGCATTGCAGAAGAGTTAGGATTGGAGCCTGGAGATAAATTATTACGTATAAATAATAATGTGATAGAAGACGTGTTTGATTACCATTATTACGTCAATGATGAAGAACTGGTACTTCTTGTTTGTAAAGCAGATGGCGAAGAATGGGAATTAGAGATTGAAAAGGATTATGAAGAAGATTTAGGAATTGTATTTGAACAAGGACTCATGGATGAATATCGTTCTTGTAGAAATAACTGTATCTTCTGTTTTATTGATCAGATGCCGAAAGGCATGAGAGATACTTTATACTTTAAAGATGATGATTCACGTCTTTCTTTTTTACAGGGGAATTATGTCACACTTACGAATATGAGTGATCATGACATAGAGCGAATTATAAAGTATCATTTGGGACCAATCAATGTATCGTTCCAGACAACCAACCCAGAATTACGATGTAAGATGCTTCACAATCGATTTGCAGGAGAAGCATTGAAGAAAGTTGATCGGCTTTATGAGGGCGGAATTCAGATGAATGGTCAGATCGTACTTTGCAAGGGAGTTAACGATGGAGAAGAACTGGAAAGAAGTATTCGTGATTTGTCCAAATATCTGCCATTGCTGGAAAGTGTATCTGTGGTACCAGTCGGTCTGACAAAATATCGTGATGGATTGTATCCACTAGAACCATTTACAAAAGAGGATGCGATCAGAGTGATTGATACGATTGAGAAATGGCAGAAGGTATTTTATGAAGAATACGGACTTCATTTTATTCATGCCGGAGATGAATGGTACATCAAAGCAGAAAGAGAAATGCCGGAGGAAATGCAATATGATGGCTATCTTCAATTGGAAAACGGAGTAGGTATGATTCGGTTGCTGCAAAATGAATTTGCAGAAGCAAGTGACCAATTGGAAGGAGACAACAGAACCATAGAAATTTCTATGGCAACAGGATATGCAGCTTATGATTACCTGAAAGAAATGGTTGAGAGGATTCAAGAAAAATATCCGAATGTGACAGTTCATCTTTACAAAATCAGAAATGATTTCTTTGGCGAAAAGATTACGGTAGCGGGATTGATAACAGGGCAGGATTTGATGAAGCAGTTAAAAGGGAAACCGCTTGGAAGCTGCCTGCTTTTACCTTGTAGTATGCTGCGTGATGGAGAAGAAGTATTTTTGGATGATATTTCCATTTCGGATTTAAAAGAAGCTTTACAAGTTGAAATTGATATTGTAAAATCAAGCGGACAAGATTTGATTGAAGCCGTATTGAAACATGAATATAAATAGGAGAGAGAAAAATGAGTAAACCAATAGTTGCGATTGTCGGAAGACCCAATGTTGGGAAATCGACATTATTTAATGTACTCGCGGGAGAAATGATTTCAATTGTAAAAGATACTCCTGGAGTAACTCGTGATCGTATCTATGCCGAGGTGACATGGCTGGATTATCGATTCACAATGATTGATACTGGCGGGATTGAGCCAGATAGTAAAGACATTATTTTATCACAGATGAGAGAACAGGCTCAGATTGCGATTGATACAGCGGATGTTATTATTTTCCTTACGGATGTAAGACAGGGACTTCAGGATGCGGATTCTAAAGTTGCAGATATGCTTCGTCGTTCTGGAAAACCGGTAGTTTTGGTTGTAAATAAAGTAGACAGTTTTGAAAAATTCATGCCAGATGTATATGAATTTTACAACCTTGGTATTGGTGATCCAATTCCGGTTTCGGCAGCTTCCAGACTTGGAATCGGTGATATGCTGGATGAAGTTACAAGACATTTTCCTGAAGATTCAGGAGAAGAGGAAGAAGATGAAAGACCACGAATTGCGATCGTAGGAAAGCCAAATGTAGGAAAATCATCTATCATTAACAAACTTCTTGGAAAGAATCGTGTAATTGTATCCAATATTGCAGGTACAACTCGTGACGCGATTGATACAGCAATTAAATACAATGGGAAAGAATATGTATTTATTGATACAGCTGGACTTCGCAGAAAGAACAAGATTAAAGAAGAACTAGAAAGATACAGTATTATTCGTACTGTTACGGCTGTAGAAAGAGCCGATGTTGTTCTTATGGTAATCGATGCGACAGAAGGCGTTACAGAGCAAGATGCCAAAATTGCAGGTATCGCACATGAGAGAGGAAAAGGAATCATCATTGTTGTAAACAAATGGGATGCAATTGAAAAGAATGACAAAACGATGTATGAATTTGAAAAACAGATACGAAATACATTGTCTTACTTACCTTATGCAGAAATTATGTATGTATCAGCAGAGACAGGACAGCGTCTTCCGAAGCTCTATGAGATGATTGATGTTGTTATGGAAAATCAGACACTTCGCGTTTCAACAGGTGTATTGAATGAAATTATGACAGAAGCTGTTGCTATGCAGCAGCCACCTTCAGACAAAGGAAAGCGTCTCAAATTATATTACATCACACAAGTATCAGTAAAACCACCAACATTTGTAATCTTCGTAAATGATAAAGAATTGATGCATTTCTCATACTTAAGATATCTGGAAAACAAGATTCGAGAAGCATTTGGATTTAGAGGAACTTCATTAAAATTCTTTGTACGTGAGAGAAAAGAGAAAGATCAATAAAGGAGCAGCAATTATGGAAAGAATTATTTGTCTTGCAATTGGATATGTGTTTGGATTATTCCAGACAGGTTATTTCTATGGGTTAACTAAAAAAATTGATATTAGAAAATATGGAAGTGGAAATGCAGGAACAACCAATACACTTCGTACACTTGGATGGAAAGCGGGAATCATCACATTTATCGGTGACTGCTTCAAATGTGTATTTGCTGTATTACTGGTTCGTATGATTTACGGTCAGGATCATGCTTATATTTCGCTTCTTTCTATGTATGCAGGGGCAGGTGTTGTTCTTGGACACAACTATCCTTGTTATATGAATTTCAAAGGTGGAAAGGGTATTGCTGCAACAGCAGGTTTGATTTTATCAACAAATCCAGTCATGTTTTTAATTGTAGCGGTAGTTTTTGCAGCAATCGTACTTACAACAAGATATGTATCATTAGGTTCTATTGTAATCATGATTGTATTTATCATTGAAGTTATGGTATATGGACAAAACGGCGGATTTGGCTTGGAGGGGGCACTTCTTTACGAATTATATGGAATTGCAATCTTCTTAGCAGCAATGGCAATCATCAGACACCGTGCCAATATCAAAAGATTATTGACAGGAACAGAAAACAAATTTGGGGTCATTAATAAAGTGAAATAGGGATTTGTTTGATTTTATCTACTTACGAATTCGTTGCTTATTATCCTCTGCTTCAATGCTCCACTGCATTCAACTTCATCTAGTATCTGTAAGCAAAAAAAGAATGCTTGCCGTGAGAGGCTCGCATTCTTTTTT
>JBGVGF010000025.1:0-56645 GCA_045121495.1 Faecalimonas sp. | reverse complement strand
GCAGTGAACTTGAAAAATTCGATATATACCCAGGGCATTTCTTACAAGCTGAACTTTTCTCACATATGCCCACGCCATTTACAGCAAGCTCTGCGCTATAAAAAGCTCCACGAAAAAAGTAGCCATAAATTGACTACTTTTATTTCTATCACTTAGATAAATCCCCCATTTAAAGCATCTTTGGATCGCGTTTGCGGAAGTTATAGAAATCTAATTTTTCTTTTACTGTTTCTGGAATTTCTCTTGCGACAGGGCAATGTTTTGCATTTGCCATGTTGCTTACAAAAGTATTAATGAAATCTATATCTGCAAGCATTTGTTGTGCGCTCATCACTTTTGCAGTATCATAAGAATTATGAATTGTGGCAGTGTTTTGCGGTGCAATTCTTGCAAAAGAAAGAGAAGGAACGCCTTTGTCTGCAAACGGTGTAGAATCACTAGAATAAACATCCTGTCTTGCTTTGATTCCAAAGCCTTGCATATTACTTAAATATTCGATAAAGTGAACTAATTTCTCCTCAGTCGAGCAACAGGCAATGAAATGTCCCATGATACATCCAATCATGTCAAGGTTCACGTTCAGAACGATGTCGTTTAATTCGTCTTCGTGGGCTGCTACATATGCCTTGGAACCAAGAAGACCACGTTCTTCAGAACCGCACCAGATAAAGCGTAGACCGTATCGATGAGGTGCTTTGGCGAATTTTTCAGCAATACCAAGAAGACCGATACTTCCAGACATATTATCATAGGCACCTTCAGAAAGAGAAGTTGAGTCATAGTGTGCAGTAAGCGCAATATACTTATCACATTCGCCAGGAAGATCGAGGATTACATTGTGGGATTTTCCAATATATTCATCTTGTTCTAAAACAATATGAGCTGTTTTAGAACCATTCTTAACTAATTCAATTGCTTTTTTTGTGTTGATATTTACACCAGGAATCTTGTTCCCTTTGTGTACATAAGCACGTAATTCTCTTTGATCGATATCTTCATCTACATAGTTTGCATTTCCATCATGCGTGATAAAGCCAACTGCACCATGCGCAATGATATCCTGATATTTCCAGTAACCCATGTATCCGTCGATCATAACAATTTTCCCTTTACATTCAGAAAGAGAATAAGCGTCCGTACTTCTTAAATAATAGAAAGGAGCTTCCACATCATGACTTCCAGAAGAAAAATAGCCTTTACAAACGATTTCTTCTCCATCCACAATTAAGATGGCTTTCTTTATGTCAGCCATTTCTACATCAAAAGCTTCAAGATGAGCTTCCAATCCAAGCTCTGCACATCTTTCTTTTAAATATTCCGCACATTTTAATTCCTCTTTGCTGCCACCCATACGCACATATGCTGTTTCAGCAAAAATCTGATTTACTTTTGTAAGATTCATGTTTTTCCTCCGATCTTGTAAAGAATAATATAAGAAGATTATAGCATATTTGTTTCTTTTTAGAGAAAAATAGAGTAAAATTGTGGAAAAGAGTGAAGGAAATAAGAAAATGAATTATAGCGATATTAGAAAAAATGAAGAAATCAGAGCATTTATTCGAAAAGGAAATGCGAATCTTAGAGTTTTAGGTTATACGGATCACTCAGAAGCACATACAGGTCTGGTAGCAGAACGTGCAGCATATATTCTTGCTGAAATGGGATATTCTCAGCATGAGCAGGAACTGGCGAGAATAGCGGGATTTATGCACGATATAGGGAACGCTATTAATCGCAAACAGCATGCAGAGTATGGAGGAATTCTGGCCAATTCTATCCTAAAAGATATGGATATTTCAATGGAAGACCGTATCACGATCGCATCTGCAATAGCTCATCATGATGAATCGACAGGAGGAGCTACAGATGTTGTTTCGGCTGCACTGATTATTGCTGATAAGACAGATGTACGTCGAAATCGTGTATGTGAGACAGACAAGACAACATTTGATATTCACGATCGAGTAAATTATGCGGTAATAGAAAATAAAGTAATTGTAAATGTGGATGACAAAATAATCACACTGGAACTTACAATTGATGAAACAGTATGTACGATGTATGAATATTTTGACATATTCCTGCAGCGTATGCTTCTTAGCAGAGCGGCGGCAGAGATGCTGGGAGCAAAATTCAGTTTAAAAGTAAATGGAAATAAGGTTTTATAAAATAGAAGGTGAAGAATTTTGAACAATGATTTTTCAAAAGGATATGTCTGGAGAAATATTATATCACAGGCAATTCCTTTGACATTGGCGCAATTAGTACAGTTATTATATAACGTAGTCGATCGAATTTATATTGGACATCTTGGTGATGAGCATAGTATGGCTCTGACGGGAATCGGATTGACATTTCCTGTGATAACGCTGATAGCTGCGTTTACAGCGTTATTTGGAATGGGCGGAACACCTCTGTTTTCTATCGCGAGAGGAGCGAAAGAAGAGGAAAAGGCAGAAAAAGTACTAGGAAATGTTTTTTCGCTGCTTCTTGGAAGTTCGCTTATCTTGGCGATATTATGCTATGTATTTCGCAAACCGGTTCTTTTTTTGTTTGGTGCAAGCGAGCTGTCGTATGTGTATGCAGATCAGTATCTGAAAATATATTTACTCGGAACGACCTTTTCTATGCTAGCAACAGGGCTAAATGGATTTATCAATGCACAGGGATTTCCGAAAATAGGGATGCTAACAACAATGCTGGGTGCAGTTTTGAATTTGATATTAGATCCACTGTTCATATTTGGATTTGATATGGGAGTTCCAGGAGCTGCACTTGCGACTATCATTAGCCAGATAGTATCTGCTGTTTGGGTGTTGCGATTCCTGACAGGAAAGAAAGCACTTCTGAAACTCAAGCGTAAGAATATGAAAGTGGATTGGCAGCTGACAAAACAAATTATGAGTATTGGTGCCTCTGGATTTATCATGCAAGGCACGAACTGCCTGGTGCAGGTGGTTTGCAATTCGACACTGCAGACATATGGTGGGGATCTTTTTTTAGGAGTAATGACGGTATTAAATTCTGTGAGAGAAGTCCTATCGCTTCCTGTAAGTGGTATTTCCCATGGTGCACAGCCTGTTCTCGGATATAATTATGGTGCGAAAGATTTTAAGAGATTGAAAGAAGGAATTCGTTTTACGGCGTTGATTGGCGTTGTTTATACAGTTGTGGTGTGGATGCTTGTCATGGTGATTCCAAAGCAGTTGTTTATGATATTTTCAAATGACCAGGCAATTATTGAGGCGGGTCCGAAGGCGCTGAATTTTTACTTTTTTGGTTTCTTTTTTATGTCTTTTCAATTTGCAGGACAGTCGGTATTTCAGGCGCTGGGATATGCAAAGAGAGCGATCTTTTTTTCGCTTCTTCGAAAAGCAGTGATCGTTGTACCGCTCACGATACTGCTGCCGAGACTTGGATTTGGGGTATACGGGGTATTTCTGGCTGAACCGATTTCAAATGCGATTGGCGGCTTGGCATGCTTTTTTACAATGTGGTTTACTGTATATAAAAAATTGTAAATAATTACGAGAATAAAAAGAAGGCGTTACAATCGCCTTCTTTTATGTTATGCTGTTTCACTTTTTAGTTTTATCGTTTTCCATTTACCACTCTGGTATCTTCCAAGAACTAAAGCGGAACGAAGTACCTGATCACAAGCCATGGCAAACCATGCACCGTACAGACCGAAGTTGAGTTTTACCATCACAATCGCAACGATTGGGCGAACTAAAAGGACTGTAATAAATGTAAACATCGCTGTTGCTTTCGTGTCACCGGCACCACGAAGTCCACCAGCAATGATAAATTGCGAACTTTGGAATGGTTGTAAAAATGCAACGAATAACATAATCTTTCCGCCCATGTCAATAATCTGTGGATCACTATTGTAAAGTCCGACAATTGCACCGCCAAAGAATACGAAGACGGCGGCAAGTACAAGTGAAAACGAAAATCCGACTGTTCTGGTTCGGCTGCAATATGCCTGTGCCATATCTGTACGGCGTTTTCCAAGGGATTGTCCCATGAGAGTTGTTGCAGATACAGCAAATGCCTGCCCGGTCATGAATGATAATGCCTGGATATTCATGCACACCTGATGGGTTGCATATGAAGTTGTGCCAAGAGATGCAACTGTCTTTGCAAAGATAATCATACCGGCACGCATTAGGAGCTGCTCAATCATCGCAGGAATACCAATGTTTACAACATTTCCCAAGACTGTTTTATCGGGCATAAAACCGAGTTTAAATTCTAATTTCAAGAACCCGTTTCCGCGAAGAAGTACTACAAATGCAATGATAAATGCAACAAATTGTCCGAGTACAGTGGCAAGAGAAGCACCGGCTACACCAAGTTCAGGGAAGCCACAGTTACCATAAATGAATAACCAGTTGAAAACTACGTTTACAACGTTTGCTATTAAGTTGTAAATCATACAAGTCTTGGAATCTCCGACCGCTCGCAGAGAAGCAGTGATTGTACTGGTTAAGGCCATTGTAAGGAATCCAATCATTTGAATTTGTAGATATTGTGTTGCCCATGTTGTTACGATTTCTTCAGTAGAGCCCATGAAAATGACCATAGGGCGGGCAAAGACAGTACCTAAAATGGATAAGATGATAGTTAATATAAATGTCAGCATCAATCCCTGACGAACAACCAGATTGGCTTTTTCTTTATCATTCTGGCCCTTGTATCTTGCAACTAATGCCGTAACACCAGTATTCATGGCAACAAAAGCACCCATAAGGAGGAATTTAGGCTGAGTCGTAAGCCCTACTGCAGACAATGCTTGTGCTCCTATTTCGGGATGGGCCTCTCCTCCCATAGAACCAACCATCATCAAATCAACCATGGAAGCAAGCTGGGTTAAAAGAAGCTCAACAAAACTTGGCCAGGCGATGCGAATGATGTCTTGATATAATTCTTTGGATTTGACACCATCTGGAAGTTTTTTAGTTACTTTGAGATCACCAGAAAGAGATTCAGCTCCATAGGGAAGACGATCTAAAGTCGTTTGTAATTTAGAATTTGTTTTCATTGTATTGCCTTTCTTTTTGTACTAAAAAGAGACTCCGAAAGAGTCTCCTTTTGCTGTCGTATATTTGGGTAAAAATCATTTTGCGATAAATACAGCTACGGAACGAGCACCAAGCAGAAAAATATTGCCAGGCATGTGCATTTCTGATTCTTCATAATAAAATTTGCCAGCAGCATAATCGGCTGTATCTACAGCCAAATACCACATGAGTCCATTGTGTAATTGTGGTAATTGGATGTGCATAGATTCCCAATATGGATTAACCGCCAGATAGACAATATCGTCTTTTTCTATCGTGGAATCATATCCTGCAAACATGGTACAGACTATTTTGGATTGATCAGTAAAGTTATCATCCCAAGGGCTTGTACCGTGTTGGCTTACAAATGGGAATTTACAGTGAGAGATATCTAAATCCTTTCGAATGACACGATGTTTGTGACGAAATGCAATCATGTATTTTACAAAATTAAAGATATCTTTATTTTTTTCAAGCAAAGACCAGTCTAGCCAGGAAGTTGGAGTATCCAGGCAATAAGGATTGTTATTGCCAAATCGAGTATCGCAGAATTCATCACCAGATAAAAACATCGGTGTTCCGCGGCTGCATAGCAGTACTGCAAAAGCATTTCGAATCATGCGTCTGCGAAGCTGAAGTATCATGGGATCTTTGGTTTCACCTTCTACGCCGCAGTTCCAACTACGGTTGTCATTCGTACCGTCTGTATTACCCCAACCATTTGCTTCATTATGTTTGTAATTATATGAATATAGGTCGTTCAACGAAAAACCATCATGACACGTGATAAAATTGATAGAAGCATTTGTGCCACGTTCAAATGGATTGTACAAATCAGTTGAACCGGTGATTCGTCTTGCAGCTTCTGGCGCTTTCCAGTAACCGCCCTTCAAAAAGTCGCGCATGTCATCACGGTATTTGCCGTTCCATTCAGACCATCTATGCCAAGAAGGAAATTGTCCTACCTGATAAAGTCCGCCAGCATCCCATGCCTCTGCGATCAGTTTTACATCACGCAGAATAGGGTCGAAGGCAAGTCTTTTTACAAGTGGAGGTTCTTCCATAGGAGCTCCCTTTTCGTTGCGGCCAAGAATGGTAGCAAGGTCAAAGCGGAAACCATCTACACGATAAGTAGTAACCCAATAGCGAAGACAGTCGACAATCATCTCTTGCACAATAGGATGGTTGCAGTTTAATGTATTTCCACAGCCACTAAAATTGTAATAATTTCCATCTGGAGTCAACATATAATAAATATTGTTATCAATACCTTTGAAAGAGAAAAATGGACCATTTTCATTTCCCTCAGCTGTATGATTAAACACAACATCCAGGATTACTTCAATTCCATTGTCTTTCAAAGCTTTGATCAGTGTCTTTAATTCTTTTCCAACATGCGTTCCCTCTTCGTCGGAAGCATAGCTAGTATTCGGGGCAAAAAAACTAATTGTGTTGTAACCCCAATAATCAATTACTTCTTTTCCGTTCACTATGCGGTAATCACGCATCTCGTCAAATTCAAAAATAGGCATTAGTTCGACTGCATTGATCCCTAATTCCTTTAAGTATGGAATTTTTTCCATAATTGCATGGAAAGTTCCAGGGTGTTTTACATTCGAGGTAGGGCTGTTTGTAAAACCTCTGACATGCATTTCGTAAATAATTAAGTCTTCCATAGGAATAATGGAAGGTTTTGTCTTGCCCCAATCAAAATTGTTGAGTACAACTCGTCCACGATAGCCATGAAAATTACGATGTCCCCACTCACTTTGCCCGATGACTGCCTTTGCATAAGGGTCAAGCAGTGGTTTTGTTTTATCAAAAAGAAGACCTTTTTTCTTGTCATATGGGCCGTCTAAACGGAATGCATACTGAAATTTTTCGACATCTAAACCGTAGACGATCATAGAAAATACGTTCCCGATACGGTAGTTATCAGGATATTTTAAAATAGCGTAAGGTTCTTTTTCATAAGGATGATAAAGAAGTAATTCACAGGAAGTTGCCTCTTGTGAATGAATCGTAAAACATACTCCATCTGATAAAGCCGTGGCGCCATTGACATCATAGAACCCGGGGCGAACTTTGAAGCCTTCAAGGGTGTCAAGCGGAACCATATGATTATAATATGTCAGTGCCGTCATGTGATATCCTCCGTACATTTATTATCTATATATTGTATCATAATTGGGACAAATAGACAAAAGAATTTGAGTATGTTACAATAAAAAAAGTAAATAAAACGGAGGTTTTTTATGCAGAGTTTTGTATATTATGCACCTACGGAAATCGTATTTGGAAAAGACACAGAGATACAGACTGCACAGAAAATAAAACGATGGGGTGGTTCAAAAGTACTTATCGTTTATGGTGGCGGCAGTGTGATTCGAAGTGGACTTTTAGAACGCGTAGGTAAAATTTTAGAAGAAGAGTCGATCTCCTACATGACAGTTGGCGGAGTAAAACCGAATCCTGTGCTTTCTTTTGCCGAGGAAGGTGTGAAGAAAGCATGTGAATTTGGAGCAGACTTTATTCTGGCAATTGGTGGCGGCAGTGTGATTGACACTGCAAAAGGAATCGCAGTTGGATCGGCTAACCCGGAATATGCACTGTGGGATATTTGGAGTGGAAAAGTTAAGGTAAAAAAAGCATTGCCTACAGGTGTAATTTTGACACTTTCAGCAGCAGGAAGTGAGATGAGCAGTTCAGCAGTGCTTACAAATGAAAAGACAGGGAAAAAGTCAGGATTTGGTTCGGAATTAAACAGACCGAAGTTTGCAATCATGAATCCGGAATTAACGTTTACCATTCCAAAATATCAGCTTGCATGCGGCATTGTCGATATCATGATGCATACTATGGAGCGTTATTTTACAACTTATCAGAATAATCAACTGACAGATGAGATAGCGGAAGGACTTCTGAGGACGGTAATAGAAAATGGCAGAAAAGCTTATGAAAATCAGGAAGATTATGATGCAATGAGTGAGATTATGTGGGCAGGAAGTCTTTCACACAATGATTTGACCGGACTTGGACGTGCAAAAGATTTTACAGTGCATAAGTTTGGACATGAGCTTAGTGCAAAATTCGACGTTGCTCATGGAGCAAGCTTGTCCGCAATGTGGGGAACATGGGCACGTGCTGTTTACAAGTTAGATATGGCGAGATTTAAGCGATTTGGAGAAAAAGTATGGAAGCTACAGATTGAAGAGGAAGAGGAAGCGGCACTTGCAGCAATTGATGCAACAGAACAATATTTTAGAGAATTGAAGATGCCAACTTGTATCGGTGAATTGGAGTGCGGTGTTTTGACAGAAGAAGTGCTTCAAGAACTTTCTGAGAGAACAACAAATTATGGTGCAATTTGCATTGGACAGTTTAAAAAGTTGGATACACAGGACGTATACAACATATACAGAGCGGCAAATCATGTTTGATGAATAGAAAAAGGAGAAAACAGGATGCTACTTTTAAATAAAAATGATATTGCAAAATCGGTAGAATTAAACGGTATGATGGATCAGATCGAAGAAGCATACCGCATTTTTGGAGCGGGTGAATTCTATATGCCGCCAAGACCAACGGTGTGTCACAATAATAAGACATTGATTTATATGCCGTGCTATACAGAAAAGAGTCTCGGAACAAAGATGCTTACCGTTTTTCCGGAAAACTCAAAATTAGGATTGCCATCTATTGATGGTCTTGTAATCTTAAATGATCTAAAAACAGGAAAAACGCTTTCAATTATGGATGGGCAAACTGTGACGGCATTTCGTACTGGAGCTGTTGGTGGAGTAGGAATCAGACATTTGTCCAGAAAAGATTGTCATACAGTAGGAATTATCGGAGCTGGTGTGCAAGGATTTCATTTGGCACTTTATGCTTGCGCAGCTAGAGAGATTCATACAGTTTATGTGTACAACCACAGTAATCGTGATTTAACAGATTATCTTGCACGTTTAGAAAAAGCCATTGATAACCCTAATACAAAAGTGGTACAATGTAAGTTAGTGGAAGAATTAGTGAAAAACAGCGATATCATCTGTACGGCAACACCGGCAGAGACTCCGGTTCTTCCAGCTGACAAAGCGTTGTTGGAGGGGAAATGCATTATTGCAATTGGATCATATACACCAGTTATGCGTGAGATTCCGGACGAGGTTTTAGAATTAGTTGATAATGTTTATGTAGAATTGGAATACGCCTGTGAAGAGAGCGGTGACTTAAGTCAGCCGTTAGAAGCAGGAATTCTGACTATGGACAGAGTAAAGCTGATGCATGATTTATTAGCTTCTGATGTGGATGAAGAGGAATTGGCGAAAAAGACAACTTATTTTAAATCAGTAGGTATGGGATTATTTGATATCTGTATTGCACAAAAATTATACGACAATGCAAAAGCAAACGGCTTTGGTCAAGAAGTTAATTTTTAAACAAATAAAGGAGAAAAATCTATGAAAGTAGTAGCAACAGAAAAAGCACCTAAAGCATTAGGACCATATTCACAGGGATATGTACACAATGGCATCTTCTATTCAGCTGGGCAGATCGCAATTAACCCAGCAACAAATGAAGTAGAGGCAGTGACAATTCAGGAGCAGACAGAACAAGTTTGTAAAAACTTAGCAGCTGTATTAGAAGCAGCTGGTACATCATTTGATAAAGTATTAAAGACAACCTGTTTCTTAGCAGATATGGGAGATTTTGCTGCATTTAACGAAGTATACGCAAAATATTTCACATCAAAACCAGCAAGAAGCTGTGTTGCAGTAAAGACATTACCAAAGAATTTACTTTGCGAGATTGAAGTAATCGCAGTAGTAGAAGAATAAAAATAGCAGTTAGGAAGTGAAACAAAATGTCAGATCAAGCAAATAATGGATCATGCTCGCCTGAAAGCTGTTCAAGCTGTCCGAGTGCAGGATCATGTCAAAGTAAGAAAGTAGATATGAAAGTTCCGGCGAATGAATACACACACGTGAAAAAGGTGATAGGTGTTGTCAGCGGAAAAGGTGGAGTAGGTAAATCTATGGTAACAGCCTCTCTCGCAAGACTTGTAAGAGAGCAAGGATATTCGGTTGGTATTTTAGATGCTGATATTACAGGGCCATCAATTCCAAAGATGTATGGAATTCATGAACATGCTGTTGGAAACGAATTAGGGATGTTTCCGTGTATTGCACAGGATGAGACAAGAATCATGTCAGTGAATCTTTTATTAGATTCAGAAGATACACCCGTAATTTGGAGAGGACCAGTCATTGCGGGAGTTGTAAAACAATTCTGGGAAGAAGTCCTTTGGGGTGATTTGGATTTTCTTTTTGTAGATATGCCTCCTGGAACAGGGGATGTACCTCTTACGGTATTCCAGTCACTACCGGTTGATGGAGTGGTTATCGTTACATCTCCACAGGATTTGGTGCAAATGATTGTAAAGAAAGCATTCAATATGGCAAGAATGATGAATATTCCAGTACTTGGTATTGTAGAAAACTATAGCTATTTACAGTGCCCGGATTGTGGAAAAAAGATTTCTGTGTTTGGTGAGAGCCATATTGATGAAATTGCTGCTGGACTCGGCGTGGAAGTATTAGGTAAGATGCCGATTGATCTTAAACTTGCTGAGATGGTAGAAAACGAAAGATTCTACGAAGTGAAAAATGAATATTTAAAAGATGCATTGGATGCGTTAGTATAAGAAAAGATAAGAATAAAAAGTACTGCAAAGTTTTTGTAGTACTTTTTTCATCTTTCGCTTGACTGTATAAAAGAAGTATTGCAAACTTAAGATATAGAAATTAAAACTACGTTTCGAGGTGCGGATTATGGTGAAAATTATTACAGATTCTTCGACATTATATACGGTGGAAGAGGCAAAAAAATTAGGATTTGAGGCAGTGCCTCTATGCGTCAGCATTGGAGATTTTGAAGGCAGAGATCTTCAGATCGATATGAAAGATTTTTATGGCAGAATTGAAAAAGGACAGATTCCAAAATCATCTCAGCCGCCAATTGGTGAAGTGTTGGATTTGTATGAGACATACAAGGATGATGAGATTATCAACATTGCAATGGCAGATGGTCTTTCTGGTACATATCAAAGTGCTTGTGGGGCACGAGAGATGGTGGACAACAAAGAGAAGATTACCGTGTTCAATAGTAAGACTTTGTGTGGTCCCCATCGTTATATGGTAGAAAAGGCACAAAAGATGAAGATAGCAGGTCATTCGGCAAAAGAAATTCTTGATTGGTTGGAATATGTTGCAGAAAGAACAGAATCATTTCTAATTCCACAGGATTTTGATTTCTTACGAAGAGGCGGACGTTTGACACCGATGGCGGCTACATTGGGCTCAGTATTGAAATTAAAACCAATCATGACACTTACTGAGGATTGCAAGAAGCTTGATAAGTATGCAATCAAAAGAACTATGAAATCAGCAGTAAATACGGTGATTGATCATTTGAAAGCGAAACAGTTGGATGCAAGACATATTCTCTATGTTTCACATGCTGAAGCGTTAGAAGAGGCAAAAAATATTGCTGCAAAATTAAAAGAAGTATTTGTTGATGTGGAGGTTCAGATACTCGATTTGGGGGCTGCGTTCGTAACGCAGGGCGGACCAAAATGTGTAGCAATACAATATATTGAAAAATAGGGATTTGTTTAAGTGATAGAAATAAAAGTAGTCAATTTAGGGCTACTTTTTTCGTGGGGCTTTTTGTAGCGCATAGTTTGCTATAAATGGCGTGGGCATATGCAAGGAAAGTTTGGCTTGCACTTGTCAACAAATTTTGGACACGAAATATCAAAAAATAGTCAGTTACACTGTAAGGCTGTATAAGCCGTACGCCACCCTTGACATCGCTCCAAGAAATGCTGGGCAGGTAATGCCGACGGTATGAACTCATGAACAGATTATATTAGTCATACGCCGGACATTCATTGTAGCGTTTCTTTTCGACTAAATGTCAAGGGCAAGCCGCTAAAGCGGTGTCTGGTTTCTACCTCCGGATCCGAATCTATGAACAGATTATGCAGCATACTTTTCACGATATTGCTTCGGAGTTAGATAACTAAGCGAATATGCTGGTCGTTCCTCATTGAAGAACCTAATATATTCATCAACTTCTTCCTGAACTGGTCGCTCACCGGTTACATGAAAGTCCATAAATAATTCTGCTTTAATCCAACCGTTAATGGATTCCATAGCACTATTATCTGTAGGTGTTCCAGCTCGCGACATTGATCTGGTCACATACATTGGAAGAAGATCATTGAATGCTTTTGAAGCATATACAGATCCTTGATCACTGTTATCACGAATTCGTGATAACAGTGACTATGCCGAAGAAAAAACTATGCCGAAGTTTGTAATAATGTCTGTATTTTGGGCTTATTTCATAGAATCTTCGGCATAGTTTTTTATACTTGAAGTATCAAAAAAAGGAGGTACTTCAAGATGAACATTGATACCATATGTGCCAAGTGTATCGAAGCTGTAAAAGGTGCAGGATACAATGACTCAACTATTTTAAACTACATGGGAGTTATTAGAAGATTCAAGGCTTTTTGCCAAGAAAAAGGTGTAACTGATTATTCCTCTGAAATCGGAAAGCAGTATGCTGATGATGTTATCAGCAAGAAAACCGGAAAATTCAGTACGCAGCGATACCATTCTCAAGGAAGATTTTTTCGACTTATAGACTCTTACTATCGTACTGGAAGTTTCGATTTTTCTATGATGAAGCAAGGAAGACTCATTCCAGATAATGATATTCATCAGTTGCTGTATTCTGCTTACCAAGAGTATTTAAGAAAGATTTATGACAATGAAAACACGATTCATTTTTATGAGTACGGAATGTACTGCCTTTTGCAGTATTTAAAAGAACTAAATATACTTTACTTTGATGAGGTAACTGCTGAAACTATTATAAAATACCTTAAAGTAACGAAGCAGACCCGTCAACGGGAGGTTTTATGCGAACTGCGGGGAATATTTAGATATCTTAACAGAGAAGATTTAACATTTGCGATAGCAGGCATTCATGCCCCACGTATAAAAAGAATTATCCAAACACTATCGGATGATGAAATTCAGAAGATTGAAATTGCTATAAAAAACAGGATTGTAACTAAAAGAGATGCAGCTATTGTAATAACAGGTTTATCCTGTGGTATGAGAGCTTGTGATTTAATAAGGCTTCGCCTGTCTGATATCGACTGGAATAACGAAACAATTACTTTTAAACAAAGTAAAACGGGAAATCAGGTATGTCTTCCACTAACCGTAACAGTTGGAAATGCCATTGCTGATTATATAGTAAACGAGCGTCCGAACGTTGATGAAGATATACTTTTCCTAAGGGCGCTGGCTCCTTTTGTTCCACTTACAGATCATGCGTCCTGTCATGCTGTGGTTAGCCGGGTATTTAATCTTGCTGGAATCGAAAAATCAGACCGTATGCTAGGGATGCACATGCTTAGACATAATGCGGCATCTACCATGGTTAAAAACGAAGTTCCAATAGAAACTATTGCTGCTATTCTGGGGCATTCTAGTCCTGATACCACAGATATATACATTACAACGGATGAAGTTCGCTTAAAGGAGTGTGTCCTTCCCATGAATGGAATCTCAACGGAGGTATATTCATGAGAAAGTATATAAGCAATCTTGCACCATTAATCAATGACTTTATAGAGTTTAAAAACGCCCTTGGAATTAAGTATGAAACAGGTTCCTACTATCTGATGCAGTTGGATATATATAATTATGCACACAAAAATGTTGCAGTACCAGATCGGGATACTGTTGAAGGATGGGCATTAAAACACGCGGAAAAATCAGTTACCAGGGACAGAAGCTGGATTTCCCCAATAAGAGAATTCGGAAGATATCTTCAAAGCTGTGGTATTAGTGAGGCATATGTTCTTGGTGACAAGTACACTATCCAGAAGTATCATGCAGAAGTATATTTAATGACAGAGGCAGAGATACAATGCTTTTTTAAGGAATGCGACAGATATGTATTACGACATAAATCTCCGGGAAGACCTTATGTACTCCCGGCGCTGTATAGATTTTTATATTGTTGTGGAGTTAGATGCTGTGAAGCAAGAAGACTTAAATGTACAGATGTACACTTAGATGACGGTTATGTAGATATCCTCCAATCTAAGGCCCATCGTGATCGCAGGCTCTTTCTATCAGATGAGTTAATTGAGTATTTAGAAAAATATGACAAGGTAATAAGTACATGTTTTCCTGACAGAGAATACTTTTTTCCTGGCGGGCACGGAGGCATCTGTTCATCTACAGCTGTTTCTGCGAACTTCAGAAACATATGGGTATCAGCAGGACTCAGACGTGATGGTAAAGTCAAGCCTCGCGCTTATGATTTTAGACATCATTTCGCATGTGCTAACATAATGAAATGGTCCAAAGAAGGGAAAAATATCCATGCAATGCTGCCGTATCTAATGCGATACATGGGGCATACAGGGATTGAAAGCACTTATTATTATATACATTTAATTCCTGATTTCTTTCCAGAGTACAGTAAACTTACTGTCTCTACTGAAGAATTGATTCCGGAGGTGGAGTCAGATGAAGTATAAAAGAAAAAGGGAGTCAGATTTCTGGCAATTAGCAAGAAGATATCTGCATGATTATATGCCTGTTGCCAGAAATCTTTCTGATAAATCAGTAGAGGCTTATAAGCAATCACTAAAAACTTATCTAAAGTTTTTAGAAGAAGAAAAATCATTATTAAATGAAAAAGTAACATTTGAAGCTTTCTCACGAGAGTATGTAACTGATTATATAGGCTGGCTTAAAGCAAAAGGATACGTTCCTAAAACAATCAACCTAAAACTTACCGCAATCCGTTCATTCCTGAAATACTGCAGTGATGAAGATTTTGAATTGCGCGGCATTTATACGGAAGTATGTACAGTAAAAAAACAAAAGGAAGAAAAGAAGCCAATAGAGTATCTGCAGCCGAATGCAACAGCTGCTATACTGTCGGCATACGATACCAAAACTGCAAAACACAGAAGAAATCGTATGATATTGATCATGCTTTATGATACAGGTGCGCGAGTACAGGAGTTGGCAGATTTAAACATAAACTCACTCCACCTGGAAATGAACAATCCATTCGTTACTCTGATTGGCAAAGGAAAGAAAAGCAGAAACGTTCCTTTGCTACAAAAGACAGTTCAGCATTTAAGACTCTACTTGCAGGAATTTCATCCAAAGAACGAAGAATGTCCTCTGTTTTACAGCTTATTAGATGGAAAACCGCATAGATTGTCCACTGACAGTATAAGTCTTGTATTAAAAAAGGCTGCTGATAAAGCCAGAATTGATTGCGCAGATGTTCCTTTGAATGTTCATTGCCACATGTTCAGAAAAACAAAGGCAATGGATTTATATAAAAATGGAGTTCCATTACCATTTATCATGCAGCTTTTAGGTCATGAGAGCATGTCTACAACATCAGGCTTTTATGCTTTTGCAACATTAGAAATGATGAGTGATGCTATGAATAAAGCCGCACCTATAGTTGCAGATGAAGAGAAACTATGGAAAAAGAAAGATGTTAAAAAGATACTATATTCATTAGATTAAGTGAAAAACTATGCCGAAGATTCTATGAAATAAGCCCAAAATACAGACATTATTACAAACTTCGGCATAGTTTTTTCTTCGGCATAGTCACTGTGGAGAATCATCTGATATTCTGGATGCTGTTTCTTTTTCTCCAAAAGACCTTCCAGTCCACTTATATATGTCATTCGATCGCCACGCTTCGATGAAAGGGAATGGCTAAGTATTTCGTTATTCCATAGATCCATATATAACGTAAGTTCGTAATAGATACCTTTCACCCAGAAAGAGGTCATATCGCTAACAATACACTGGAGTGGACCATCGATCTGCATTTCTGACATAAGAAGATTTGGAAATATCTTAAATGGAGCACCAGGTTTCTTGTATTTATAATGCTTTGCCTTGCTTTTGATTCCGGCTTTTTTACAGCATTTATGAGCGTAAGGATCAGACATAACGATTCCTTTATCCAATCGAATCTTGGCATTTAGCCATCTGTAACCATGCGACGGATATTTCATATGATATTCCTGAAATAGTTGTATGTTATCGATTAATGCTCTGGTTCTTGGTGCCGGATTACTGAGCATCTTCTTCCAATAATAGAAACTGCTTCGATTGATATTCATGACATCACAAAGCAGATTTACTGGAAATTCTCCAGATAATTCCAGTATTACTTGGTATTCTTGCTGTTGTATTGAATTATTGAACCATCCCCCTTCACTTCGTAGCCTTTTTTTAACCGTGCTTCAGTAATTCGTGCTTGAATAAGAGCCTGGATCAATTCCTCTTTGGTCATGTCCTGGTACTCTTGCAGATTTGCTTGGTTATTTGCAGCCGAAGGAATGGAGACAGATTTACAAGTATGAGTCGCTGCTGATCGTTTTGGTAGTTGATAGGTATCTCGATAGAGTCTCATATAATCTCTAGCAGTGTAGTGATTAATAGAGTACTCTTCAGCTGCCTGATAGCAATCTATCTCACCGTCATAGATTCGGCGACCAATGTCCAAACGTTGTTCTTTGGTGTATTTCATGGTAAACCTCCTGTTAACATGGGAATTAAAGATGTCCACAGATAATTAGTTCATGTATTGATTATAATATATCGGTGTCCAAAAACACCCCCCTCTGTGTCCAAAATTAGTTTACCACTTCAGGCTTGTAAGAAACGACCTGGTATATATGGAATTTCGCAAATCAACTGCCCAAAAAACTTGCTAAAAATAGTTCTAAACGATGTGTTTTTTCTAAATGTAAAAAAAGGAACTAATACCACCCATGAATTCAGTAAAAGTGACGGTAGCATTCACTTGTTTTTATACATACGTCCAATCTGACTATTTTTGCGTCTTTTTAAGCAAGCTTTTTGGGCAGCGGATTTGAGAAATTCCATATATACCCAGGGTAAAAAAAGTCAATATAAAAATACAGTTTCTATACAGAAAAAGACACGCAGAATTTGGATTATATAAGTACATTTTTATTCGTTATATTCACGCATGGGTTTTTGGTGTTCACCTGGAAAATTTACGTAGACCTAACATAAAAAACATCAAAATTTCACAAGATTCTCAAAAAATAATCACAGTTGCATTTTACAATACCAAAAAACTCAAATTGGAGGCAGAAAAATGTATATTATCAAAAATGCATTAAGAAGCATTAACCGATCAAAGGGAAGGAATATCTTGATTGGAATCATAGTACTTGTGATTGCCGTATCGTCATGTGTTGCATTATCCATACGTGAGGCTGCAGAATCTGCAAAAGAGACTTATTTAGAAAATCTGGAAATCACCGCACAGATTTCGGTTGACCGTCAGAAAATGATGCAAGGATTTTCTGATAGAGATTCCATGAAAGAACAGATGACAAATCAAGAAGAGATATCGTTAGACGAAATGCTCGTCTATGCAGGTGCAGAAAGTGTCAAAGACTTTTATTATTCAGGAACCACATCGGTAAACACAGATGACAACTGGGAAGCGATTGATACAACTGGTGTTATAGAAGAAACTTCAGAAAGTGAAGCAACAGGGGAGATATCAGAATTTTCAGGCATGGATGGTAAGAATGATATGTCAGGACAGATGTCCGGGCGTATGATGCAGGCCGGAAGAATGGGCGTACAGGGAGACTGTACGATTGTAGGATACAGTTCAGATCAGGCAATGACTGAATTTCTTGCAGGGACTTCAAGTGTTACAGAGGGAGAAATGTTCGAAGAAGGAACAGAAGAATATCAGTGTGTCATCAGTGATGAACTTGCTACTTACAATAATATTGAAGTTGGAGAGGTTATAACAATTACAAATCCGAATGATGAAGAAGAAATATATGAACTGACTGTTACTGGTCTTTATCACAATGAGCAATCAGGATCAAATCAGGCTGGAATGTTGAGTGGCTTCTCCACAGCATCTGACTCTGCAAACCAGATTTATATGAGTTATGCAGCACTTGAAAATATGATTATATCATCTGAAGAGAATGCAACAATCACAACAGATGAAGAAACCGGAAGAGAAACAAGTACAGCGTTGAAAAATCAGGTTAGTGGTACATATTTGTTTGCGACAGTAAAAGACTATGAGTTGTTCGAAGAAGAGGCAAAGAAATTAGGACTTTCAGAGGATTATTTTATTTCTTCAAGTGATTTGGCATCATATGAACAAAGTCTGGAACCATTAGAAAACTTAAGTGAATATGCAATGTATTTCTTTGGAGTAATTCTGATTATTGGTGGTATTATTCTGGCAGTTCTTAATGTTTTCAATATCCGTGAAAGAAAGTATGAAATTGGAGTATTGGCTGCGATAGGTATGAAAAAAACTAAAATTGCATTGCAGTATGCTATTGAACTTCTGTGTGTAACTTTTGTTGCTATTATTATTGGAACTGGCATAGGTGCAGCAGGTTCTGTACCGATAACAAGATACAACGGGAAAAGATATGTATGATTATCGCAGCAAAGATGTTGGAGTTATTTTCCAAAGTTTTAACCTGTTACCCAAACTGACTGCGGTGGAAAACGTCATTTTGTCAATGGATGTTTCAGGACAGAAGTTCGAAAATAAGAAAAAGACAGCTATGGAATTACTTTGCAAAGTAGGGTTAAATGAGGAAGAGGCAAAGCGGAGAATCTTGAAGCTTTCAGGCGGTCAGCAACAGAGAGTTGCGATTGCAAGAGCACTTTCCTACAATCCAGAGATTATTCTTGCGGATGAACCTACTGGAAATCTGGATGGTGAGACGCAGGATGACATTATGGAGATTTTTCATAAGCTTGCAAAAGAAGAAGAGAAATGTGTCATCATTGTAACTCATTCGCCAGAAATTACTAAAGCAGCAGATGTAGTGTATGAATTAAAACGAAATAGATAACAAGAAAAGGAATGTCAGAAAAATTGGCATTCCTTTATTTTATCATTGCAAACATATGTTCGGTGTGGTAATATAATAAAACAGAACATATATTCGAAAAGGGGCATTATATGAGAATCACTGAGAATATGAGTATTGAAGAAAAACTGAGTATTTTATCTGATGCAGCAAAGTATGATGTCGCTTGTACCTCTAGCGGCAGCGACAGACAAAATGATGGGACAGGTATAGGAAATTGTGTAAAAGCAGGGATTTGCCATAGTTTTTCAGCAGATGGAAGATGCATTTCCCTATTGAAGATACTATTTACAAACGAATGTATTTATGATTGCAAATATTGCATCAACCGATCGTCAAATGATGTGAAGCGAGTTTCTTTTACGCCAGATGAGGTCTGCAATCTTACGATAGAATTTTACCGAAGAAATTATATAGAAGGTCTGTTTCTTAGTTCAGGAGTCTGGAAAAGTCCGAATTTTACAATGGAGATGCTGTATCAGACACTTTTTAAACTGCGTACAGAATATCATTTTCAGGGCTATATACATGTAAAGACAATTCCTGGATCAGATCAGGAATTGATTCGAAAAATCGGTTTCCTTGCGGATAGAATGAGTATTAACCTGGAATTACCGACGGCAGAAGGGCTTCGCAAACTGGCTCCACATAAGAATCGCAAAAATATTCTTACGCCAATGCGTTACGTGCAAAATGGAATGAATATAAATAAGCAAGAGATTGTCGCATATCGAAATGCACCACGCTTTGTACCTGCTGGTCAGAGTACACAGATGATCATTGGTGCTACCCCAGAAAACGATTTTCAAATCTTGAATGTAGCAGAAGCATTATATAAAAATTTCGACTTAAAAAGGGTATTTTATTCTGCATTTATTCATGTAAATGATGATTCAAATCTTCCAGTTCGAACAGATGCAGGACCACCGCTTTTGAGAGAACATCGCTTGTATCAGGCAGACTGGCTTTTGCGATACTATGGGTTCGAAGCAAGCGAGTTGCTCTCTGAAAAAAATCCGAATTTTAATGTGCTGATAGATCCAAAATGCAATTGGGCATTGGAACATTTAGAAGTATTTCCAGTGGAAGTCAATCGTGCGGATTATTATACGCTTATGCGAGTTCCTGGTATCGGTTACAAGTCTGCATCCAGAATTGTAAAAGCGAGACGCATGGGAGTATTGGATTTTTCTGATTTAAAGAAGATGGGAGTTGTGCTTAAAAGAGCATTGTATTTCATAACATGTGGTGGAAAGATGATGTATCCAACAAAGATAGAGCGGGATTATATTTTGCGTAATTTATTGAGTGTGGGAGAAAAAATTCCGATTTCAGTACAGGAGATGAGTTATAAGCAGTTATCACTGTTTGACGATATGAATTTTAGAAAAGAACAATTTGAACTTCAGTATGGAAGTACGGGTTCGATTATAAAACCCCCTATTGAGCAGTATTTGGGTTAGATAACAGGAGGAAGAGTATGAAGCGTGTATTTGTTTGCAATGATAATATTACTGGGATATTTTCTGCAATTTATGATGCGTGGAAAACGATGTTGAGTTTGCAGCACAGTTCATTTTATAAACATATGGAATTTGGAATTGCATTAAAAGGAATGGTAGAACAGGAGTTGTTTTGTGAATATGTTGAAGTAGAAGAGAATGTAAAGAAGGCGATAGCGGTTGAAAATTTAATAAAAAAACATTTAGGGACACAGACGTATTGGTGTATTTATCATGCATTGTTGTCAAATAATCCACAAAAAGCGGATGCAGTTTTGTGCATAATGATGGAAGCGAGAAAGATTGCAGTGAGCAGTAAAATTATGGAACATTTGTCCCATCCAAAGGTAGTGAAGGTGTTTGAATTGAGTCGGAAAGTATCCAATGAAGCGCATCATTATAAAGAAATAATCCGTTTTGAAGAATTACAGAATGGGATTCTTTTTTCGGAGATAGAGCCCAAGTATCAGATACTGGCGTGCATTGGGGATTATTTTGAGAACCGTTTCCCATTGGAAAACTGGATGATTTATGATAAAACACATAAAATGTTCCTGGTTCACGAATGTCAGAAGCATTGGATTATGGTATTAAATCAGAAAATAGATGTAAATGAGGCAAAGAAAGTCAGCAGAGCAGAGGCTGTGTATGTCAAATTGTGGAAGAGTTTTTTTGAAAGTATTTCTATAAAAGAGCGTGAAAGTTACGAAAGACAAAGGCAGCATTTGCCGCTTCGATATCGTGAACATATTACAGAATTTCAATGAGATATATTAATAGATAGAACAAGATGGATGAAGATTTATGCTTGCTTAACAGAGGAGAATGTGGTATTATACACAAGAAGTGAGCGTAGGCTCATTTTTTACAAAAAATGATTGTTAAAAAAAAGACAAAATCCCAAAGAATGACATAATCTTAAAGAGGGTGTCAAAAGAAGAAAGGAGACTTTATGAGCAGAAAAATTACTATTATTGGGGCAGGTAGTGTAGGATCTACAATCGCGTACACATTATCAAATGACGATCTCGCTTCTGAAATCGTAATGATTGATGTTAACAAGGAAAAAGTAGAAGGGGAAGTTCTTGACATTATTCAAGGTACATGTTTCAGAGATCCAATCTCTATTATTGCAGGAGATTACGCAGACGCAAAAGGTTCTGACATCGTAATCATCACATCAGGTATTGCTCGTAAGCCAGGTCAGACAAGACTTGAATTAGCACAAACAAATGTAAATATTTTAAAGAGTATTGCACCACAAATCGCATCAGTGGCACCAGACGCACTTTACATTATTGTAAGTAATCCAGTAGACGTAATGACATATGTATTTACAAAAGTTTCAGGTATCCCTGAAAATCAGATTATCGGTTCAGGAACAATTTTAGATACAGCAAGACTTCGCTGCGGTATTTCAGAACATTTTGAAATCGCTCAAAAGAATGTTCACGCATATGTATTTGGTGAACATGGAGATACATCATTTGTTCCATGGAGCTGTGCAAGTGTTTCAGCTATAGATATGGATGATTATCCGGCAGCATTAAAGAAAATCGGAAGAGATGTAGAACCAGTTGATAAAGAAGCTATGATTGAATACGTTAGAAAATCAGGCGGAAAGATCATTGCTAACAAAGGAGCTACATTCTATGCAGTATCAGCATCAGTTGTTCAATTATGTAACAAGCTTGTTGCAGCATCAGATTCAATGGCAACTGTTTCAACAATGATGCACGGCGAATACGGCATTGATGATGTATGCTTAAGCACATTGTCACTTGTTGGACCAAATGGACATCAAGGAAAAGTTGAAGTTCCATTAACAGAAGAAGAAATCGAAAAACTCAAAAAGAGTGCTGATGCATTAAAAGCAGTTATTTCTCAAATTGAAATTTAATCAGAAGAATTTTATAATAAATATAATGCTAAAAAATAAGAGAGGGATTTGATATGAAGTACAGTTATTATCCAGGATGTACCCTCAGAACAAAAGCAAAAGATTTGGATGCATATGCCAGAGCTTCTGCAAAAGCATTGGGATTTGAATTAGAAGAGATTGAAGACTGGCAGTGCTGTGGTGGAGTTTATCCACTTGGTTCTGACGAGATTGCTTCGAAACTTTCTTCAGTTCGTACGCTGAATGCAGCAAAGGAAAAGGGGCAGGATTTAGTAACACTTTGCTCAGCTTGTCACCATGTGATCAAGCGTGTGAATGATGACATGAAAAATGTAGAAGATATTCGCACAAGAGCAAATAATTACATGCAGCTTGAAGAACCTTACGCAGGTGAAACAAATGTTTTACATTATTTAGAGGTATTGCGCGACAAGGTAGGGTTTGATAAGCTGAAAGAAAAAGTGGTCAATCCACTTAAAGGCAAGAAAATTGGCGCATATTATGGCTGTCTTCTTCTTCGCCCAGGAAAGATTTTGGGATTTGATAATCCAGAGAATCCAACAATTATCGAAGATTTTATTCGTGCAATCGGAGCAACTCCAGTCATATATCCATACCGCAACGAATGTTGTGGTGGATACATTTCTTTAAAAGAAAAAGAAATGGCTAAAAATATGTGTGATAAAATCGTAGACAACGCAGCAGGATTTGGAGCAGAGATGTTAATTACTGCCTGTCCATTGTGCTTGTATAATTTAAATAAAAGTGCCCAAAACAAGATGCCGGTTTATTATTTCACTGAACTTCTTGCAGAAGCACTTGGAGTAAAAGAGGAGGTAGAAAAATAATGAGCAACGCTAAAAATCAAGCTGAAATCATCAAAGAAATCAGTGGCGTGAATCCATTAAAATGCATGAAATGCGGAAAATGTTCTGCTTCCTGTCCATCATTCAATGAGATGGATATTAAACCACATCAATTCGTATCTTATGTACAAAACGGGGATATCGAAAGTTTGGTAGAATCAAAATCACTTTGGAAATGTCTCTCATGCTTTGCATGCGTAGAACGTTGTCCTAGAGATGTTAAACCAGGAAAACTTATCGATGCAGCAAGACAAATGGTTGTTCGACAAAAAGGACAGACTTATCTGTCACCAGATGAGGTTCCAGAATTATTGGATCCAGAACTTCCACAACAACTCTTGGTTAGTGCATTTAGAAGATACAGGAGGTAAGTCGCATGCAGAGAATAGGAGTATTTGTCTGTCATTGTGGAAGTAATATTGCCGCAACAGTAGACGTTAAGAAAGTAGTAGAAATGGCTGCTATGGAACCAGGTGTAGTTCATGCAGAAGATTACCAGTATATGTGTTCGGAAGCTGGACAAGCCAAAATTGCAGCAGCAATTAAAGAGAAAAACCTTACAGGAATCGTTGTATGTTCTTGTTCGCCTCGTATGCATGAAAATACATTCAGAGGAGCAGCAGAAAGAGCTGGCTTAAATCCATACATGGTAGAAATTGCCAACATCCGTGAACATTGTTCTTGGATTCACAAAAATGTGGAAGAAGCTACAAAGAAAGCTGTAATTCTTGCAAGAGCAGCGATTGCAAAAGTAAATTTAAATACACCACTTAAACCAGGTGAAAGCCGTGTAACAAAACGTGCGTTAGTAATTGGCGGCGGTATTGCAGGTATTCAGACTGCATTAGATATCGCAGATGCTGGTTATGAAGTAGATATCGTAGAAAAAACACCAAGTATTGGTGGAAGAATGTCTCAATTGGACAAGACTTTCCCAACACTTGACTGCTCTGCTTGTATCCTTACACCTAAAATGGTAGAGGCAGCAGCACACGAAAAGATTACAATCTATACATATAGTGAAGTTGAAAAAGTGTCTGGTTTCGTAGGTGACTTCACGGTAGATATCAGAAAGAAAGCAAGATATGTAGATGCTAACAAATGTACAGGTTGTGGTGTTTGCCAGGAAAAATGTCCATCTAAGAAATCATTAAGTGAGTTCAACCGTGGGCTTAATACAAGAAGTGCAATTTACACACCATTTGCACAGGCAATTCCAAACGTACCAGTTATCGATACAGAAGCTTGTATCAAGATGAAGACTGGAAAATGCGGTATTTGCTCAAAAGTATGTCAGGCTGGTGCAGTTGACTATACACAAAAAGATGAAATTATTTCAGAAAAATACGGTGCAATCGTAGTTGCTACAGGTTTTGATACAATTAAATTAGACAATTACGACGAATATGCTTATAACCAGAGTAAAGATGTTATTACATCACTTGAATTAGAACGTGTTATGAATGCAGCAGGACCAACAAAAGGTCATCTGGAACGTCTTTCCGATGGAAAGCATCCAAAGGAAATGGTATTTATCCAATGTGTAGGAAGCCGTTGTGCAGACAACAGAGGAAAGAGCTATTGTTCAAAGATTTGTTGTATGTACACAGCAAAACATGCAATGCTGATTCGTGATAAATATCCAGATGTAAATGTAACAGTATTCTATATTGATGTTCGTACACCAGGTAAGAACTTTGATGAATTCTATAGAAGAGCTGTAGAAGATTACGGTGTAAATTATATTAAAGGTCAGGTTGGTAAAGTTATTCCACAACCAGACGGTAAATTGTTAGTACAAGGTGTTGACCTTTTAGATAACAAACAAATTTTAAAAGAAGCTGATATGGTTGTTCTTGCAACTGCGATCGAACCAAATCCAGATGTTAGAAAAATCGCTACAATGCTTACAGCAAGTATTGATACAAACAACTTCTTAACAGAATCACACGCAAAACTTCGTCCGGTAGAATCGCCAACAGCAGGTGTATTCTTATCAGGTGTATGTCAAGGACCAAAAGATATTCCTGAAACTGTAGCACAGGCTGGAGCAGCTGCTGTAAAAGCAATTGGTTTATTAGCAAAAGACAAGTTACTGACAAATCCATGTACAGCAAAAGCAGATGAATTAATGTGTAATGGTTGTTCAACATGTGCAAATGTGTGTCCATATGGAGCAATTTCATATGAAAATAAAGAAGTAAATGACCACGGTATTCGTGAAACACGTCGTATTGCTGTTGTAAACAGTGCGTTGTGTCAAGGCTGTGGTGCTTGTACAGTAGCATGTCCTTCAGGATCTATGGACTTACAAGGATTCTCAAATAGACAGATTATAGCGGAGGTAGATGCAATATGTCGATAGAAAATAAAGAAGAATTCAGACCGAAAATTGTAGCGTTCTGCTGTAACTGGTGTAGTTATGCGGGCGCGGACTTAGCGGGAAGCAGCCGTCTGGCATATCCTGCTGATGTAAAAATCATACGTGTACCATGTTCTTGCCGTGTAAATCCAATGTTCATCTTAAGAGCATTTGAAAAAGGTGCAGATGGTGTTATCTTATGTGGATGTCATCCAGGAGATTGTCACTACAGTACTGGTAACTACTATGCAAGAAGACGTATGACACTTCTGTTCTCTATGCTTGATTATATTGGTGTAGAAAACGGACGTACACGTGTTGAATGGGTATCAGCAGCTGAGGGTGTGAAATTTTCTCAAACAATGAACGAGTTTGTAGAAAAGATTCATTCTCTTGGTAAGAATGTAAGATTGGGGGATTTAAGATGCAAGAATTAATTAACCGTGCGAAAGAACTGCTTGAAAACGGAACAGTAGCGCGTGTTCTTGGCTGGAAAACCGGCGATTTGCCATACAATCCAGAACCAGCTTACTTTAATAAAGCAGAAGATTTAAAGGATTTCGTTTATAACGGATTCTGTGGAGCTAACTTAAGCAAGTATATGATCGAAGCTTCTAAGTTAGAAGGAAAAACAATGGTTTGTTTAAAACCATGTGATACATATAGTTTTAACCAATTAATCAAAGAACACCGCGTAGACAGAGAAAAAGCATATATCGTTGGCGTTGGATGTAAAGGTAAATTAGATATTGAAAAGGCTAAAAAATTAGGAATCAAAGGTATCCAAAAGATTTCAGGTGCAGAAATGACAGATGCTTGTGATACGCTCACATTCCAGACAATTTATGGTGAAAAGACATGTGCTTATGCTGATGCAATGCTTGAAAGATGTCATGTATGTAAAGGCAAAGATCACATGATCTATGACGAAATCATCGGTGAATCAAGAGATACAAAAGATGCAGAACGTTTTGCAGAAGTGGAAATGATTGAGGCAATGAGTCCAGCAGAAAAATTTGCATTCTTCCAGGAAGAACTTAGCAAATGTATCCGTTGTAACGCATGTCGTAATGCTTGTCCAGCATGCAGCTGCCGTAAATGTGTATTTGACAGCACAAAATTTGATAGTGCTCAGAAAGCGAATGTGGATTCATTTGAAGAAAAGATGTTCCATGTAATCCGTGCATTCCACGTAGCTGGAAGATGTACAGACTGTGGAGAATGCAGCAGAGTATGTCCACAGGGTATTCGTCTCCATTTATTTAACCGTAAATACATTAAAGATATCAATGAATTATATGGTGAATATCAAGCAGGTGCAGACACAGATTCAAAAGGACCTCTTACAAACTTTACATTTGACGATGCAGAACCAAGTGTCGTAGCAGAAAGGGGATAATGTATGTATAAGATCGCAAAAGAAAATCTGTCGGCATTATTCCAAATGATTGCCGCAGATCAAGAATTATACTTGCCTGTAAAAGTAGGTGGTCAAGCAAATTTTGCAGCTTGGACTGAAGAAGCAGAGGTTGATTTAGATACATTAAAAACAGTTAAATCACCAAAAGATGCATTCTTTCCACAGAGCGAGAATTTATATTCTTGTTACAAAGAAGGCAAGAAAATTAAAATTGAACCAGAAGCATTGAAAAATCAAAACTTTGTAGTTTTTGGTATGAAGGCTTGTGATGTCAAAGGAGTAGAAGTACTTGATAAAGTATTTTTAGCAGAGCCAGTAGATACTTTCTATGCTGCAAGACGCAGCCACGGAACTATTGTGGCAATGGCTTGCCATGAACCAGAAGAAACATGTTTCTGTAAAGTGTTCGGTGTTGACTGTGCAGAACCAGTAGCTGATGTTGCTACATGGATGGTAGAAGGAGAATTATACTGGAAAGCATTGACAGAAAAGGGAGAAGCTCTTACAAAAACAGTAGAAACTCTTCTCGTTTCTGCAGATGAAGACAAAGTAGAAGCAGAAAAGGCATCTATCAGAGCAATTGTAGAAAAACTTCCATATTCAAATCTTTCATTAGAAGGATGGAATGGCGATGTCCTCATGGAAAAATTCAATTCGCCAATCTGGGAAGAATTATATAAACCATGTCTTGCATGTGGAACATGTACATTTGTATGCCCAACTTGTCAATGTTACGACATTAAAGACTATGATACAGGTCATGGCATTAAGCGTTATCGTTGTTGGGACTCTTGTATGTACTCTGACTTTACAATGATGGCACATGGTAATAACCGTACAAGCCAGATGCAGCGTTTCCGTCAGAGATTCATGCACAAACTTGTTTACTTCCCAGCAAACAACAACGGAATGTATTCTTGTGTAGGATGTGGACGCTGCGTAGAAAAATGTCCATCATCACTCAATATCGTAAAAGTAATTAAAGCTTTTCAAAATCAGGGAGGTGAAAACTAATGTGCGAATGTCATTGTCATGATAATTATACATTGGATACATTAATTCCAAAAGTTGGTGTAATCACTGATATCCGTCAGGAAACACCAGACGTTAAAACTTTCCGAGTAAATGCTCCAGAAGGCGGCAAATTATTTGAACATATGCCAGGTCAATGTGCAATGTTATGCGCACCTGGAATTAGTGAAGCAATGTTTTCAATTACTTCTTCACCAACAAATAAAGAGTTTCAGGAATTTAGTATCAAAAAATGTGGTCAGCTTACAGATTATCTTCACAGCTTAGAAGTTGGGGATGAAATTACAGTTCGTGGACCATACGGAAATCATTTCCCAGTAGAAACAGAGTTGAAAGGAAAGAACCTGTTATTCATAGCAGGTGGTATTGGTCTTGCACCACTTCGTTCCGTAATCAACTATGTAATTGATAACCGTGAAAACTATGGAACAGTAGATATCGTTTACGGTTCTCGTTCGGCAGATGATTTGGTTCAATTAAAAGAAATCCAGGAAGTATGGATGAAGACAGAAGGCATCAATGTACACCTTACAATTGACCGTCCACAAGAAGGATGGGATGGACATGTAGGATTCGTACCAGCATATGTAAAAGAATTGAACCTTGATACAAACAAAGTTGCACTTATCTGTGGTCCTCCGATTATGATTAAGTTCGTTTTGGCTGGACTTAAAGAACTTGGCTTCCAGGACGAACAGATTTACACTACATTCGAACTTCGTATGAAGTGCGGTATTGGTAAGTGTGGACGCTGCAACATTGGATCAAAATACGTTTGCAAAGACGGCCCGGTATTCCGTTTTGATGAAATAGACGAGCTGCCAAACGAATATTAAATCGAATCGTAAATAGAAAGGAAAGAGTTAAAATGGCAGATATGATTAACATATACTTATATGGTAAAAAGTATGAAGTTCCAGCTAATTTAACAATTATGGAAGCTTTTGAATATGCTGGTTACCAATTGGTTCGTGGCTGTGGCTGTAGAAATGGTTTCTGCGGTGCTTGTGCTACAATCTACAGAATTAAAGGGAAAAATGAGTTACACGGTTGTCTCGCATGTTCAACAAAAGTAGAAGATAATATGTGTGTAGCTACATTACCATTCTTCCCATTAGAAAAGAAAGTTTATGATATTACAGAAATCAAACCAACAGAGCAGATTATGATGCAGCTTTACCCAGAAATCTACTCATGTATCGGATGTAATGCATGTACAAAAGCATGTACACAGGACCTTAACGTTATGCAATACATCGCATATGCTCAAAGAGGAGAGTTTGAAAAATGTGCAGAACTTTCATTTGACTGTGTAATGTGTGGTGTTTGTTCATCTCGTTGTCCAGCAGGTATCTCTCATCCACAAGTAGCTCTTCTTGCAAGAAGACTTACAGGTAAGTATATCAGACCAGAGGCTGAGCACTTAACAAAGAGAGTAGAAGAAATCGAAAACGGCGAATGTCAAGCAATGATCGAAGCAATTATGGCAAAACCTTTAGCTGAATTAAAGGAATTGTACAATACTAGAGAAATTGAAAAGTAAGAGGAGGAGAAAAAATGAGTTTACCATATACAGCCGAGATGATGGAATCCATTAAAAAGGTTGAAGCAGGTAGAGCTGCTCGTATCGGTTTTGAGCCAAAACGTATGACAGCAGACGAAAAAACAGCTCTCCTTGAAGCTTTCCATCCAGATTATAATCTTGATAGTTTTGAAGAAATTAAAGTTGGTCCTAATGCAGGACAAAAAGCTCCAAAGGAATTAGTTGAAATCCTTCAGGGCGAAAGCAGAGTAAAAGGTATGGATATTGATTTATCTAATCCTGATTATGATGTAGACGTATTAGTTATTGGTGGCGGCGGTGCTGGTTCTTCAGCAGCAATCGAAGCAAACGAAGCGGGCGCAAACGTTATGATCGTTACAAAACTCCGTATCGGTGATGCTAATACAATGATGGCAGAAGGTGGTATCCAGGCTGCTGATAAAGAAAATGATTCACCAGCACAACATTACTTAGATGTAATGGGTGGCGGTCATTATGCAAACGTACCTGAACTTGTTGAAAAACTTGTTTGTGATGGTCCAATCGCAATCAACTGGCTTGACAAGTTAGGTGTATTATTTGATAAAGACGAAAACGGTAGAATGATCACTACACACGGTGGCGGAACATCTCGTAAGAGAATGCATGCTGCAGCTGATTACTCAGGTGCTGAAATCATGAGAGTACTTCGTGATGAAGTGTTCAACAGACAAATTCCAGTTGTAGATTTTACAGCGGCTATCGAAATTATTAAAGATACTGATGGAAAAGCAGCAGGTGCTGTACTCTTAAACATGGAAACAAACGAAATCTTAGTTGCAAGAGCGAAAACAGTTATCATTGCAACAGGTGGTGCAGGACGTATGCATTATCAAGGTTTCCCAACATCTAACCACTATGGTGCTACAGCTGACGGTCTTGTTCTTGCATACCGTGCAGGTGCTCCATTATTATATCAGGATACATTACAATACCACCCAACAGGTGTTGCATTCCCATCTCAGATTTATGGTGCATTAGTAACTGAAAAAGTTCGTTCTATGGGCGCTATGTTCGTAAACAGAGAAGGAGAAGTATTCATGCATCCATTGGAAACAAGAGATGTTGCTGCTTCAGGAATCATCAGAGAATGTAAAGAAAGAGGAAAAGGTGTTCATACACCAGTAGCTGATGGTATTTGGTTAGATACACCAATGATCGACATGATTCATGGTGAAGGAACATTAGAAAAGAGATTACCAGGTATGCTTCGTATGTATTTAAGATGTGGCATTGATATGAGAAAAGTACCTATCGTAATCTATCCAACACTCCACTATCAAAATGGTGGAATCAAAGTTGGCGTAAATGGTATGTCAGATGTTGAAAACCTCTATGTAGCAGGGGAAGCAATTGGAGGAATCCATGGAAGAAACAGACTTATGGGTAACTCTTTATTAGATATCATCGTATTTGGACGTAATGCAGGTCAACAAGCAGGTGCAAAATGCAAAGAAGTAGAGTTAAAAGAATTAACTCTTTCACATGTAGATGATTTTTCTAAGATGCTTCAAGACGCTGGTATTGAGCCAAAGGTAGTATCTCCTAAGTTATTACCAGACTATAGACCAGAAGGCGTGACAAGATTAAACTAGTTATTGATTTCCAACATTAGATAGGGTAATCTTGTCTAGTGTTGGAATTAATTCTGTAATATAGGAGGAGAGAAAAATGGGTATTCTTACATGGTTTCAAGAAAGCGTATTATCAAGCACAATGATGATGGTGTTCTTGATTGCAGTATTAGGATATGCAGTAGGACGTATTAGAATTTGCGGATTAGATTTAGGAACTGCTGGTATTTTGCTGGTAGCCTTAGTATTTGGTCATTTCGGCGTCGTGATTCCAAAAGAAATTCAGGATTTAGGTCTGATTTGTTTTGTTACATCAGTAGGGTTTATCGCAGGGCCTAAGTTTTTCCGTAACTTTAAAGCGAATGCTACATCATATGTACTATTAGGATTATTGGTTATTATTTCAGGTGCTCTTACTTGTGTCGCAGTAATCAAAATCTTTGGTATTCCAACAGATATCAGTGTTGGGATGATGACAGGAGCTCTTACAAGTACACCAGGACTTGCAGCAGCAATTGAAGCGACTTCAGATGCAGCTTCTGTTGGATATGGAATTGCTTATCCATTTGGTGTAATTGGTGTTGTACTTTTTGTACAGTTAATGCCACGTATCTTAAAAACAGATATGGAAGCAGAACGTGCACAATTTTCTGCAGTGGCAAGTGTGGAAGTGAAAGAAAGCAAGAAAAAATTGATCGACATTGATGATATGGGATTTTTCGCTTTTGCATTAGCGATTGTTTTAGGTATTATCTTAGCTAAAATCGTGATTCCACTTCCAGGTGGCGGAGAATTTTCACTTGGTACATCAGGTGGTCCACTTCTTGCAGGTCTTGTATTAGGTCATTTTGGACATATCGGTCCTGTGAATTTAAAAGTAGAAAAACGTATTTTAGAAACGATGCGTGAATTTGGTCTTGCACTTTTCCTTTTAGGAGCAGGATGTGGTGCAGGCGCAGGATTTGTTGAAATCTTAAAAGAACAAGGTATGATGTTATTCATTTACGGAGCATTTATGACGATCATTCCTATGTTCGTAGGCTATTTCTTTGCTGCAAAAGTATTGAAATTAAGCGTGCTTAATTCGCTCGGTTCAATCTGTGGTGGTATGACAAGTACACCAGCTCTTGGAACACTTATCCGCGTAGCAGGAACAGATGACGTTGCATCTGCATATGCAGCTACTTATCCGGTTGCGTTGGTAATGGTAGTTTTAGCAAGCCAGTTTATTGGTATTTTATTATAGTAGAATTTTATGGAGGTAGAGAAAATGCGTGAGATTAACGTAAGCCAGATTACAGATGTAGTTGAAAAACTCTGTATTGAAGCAAACACACATCTCCCAGGTGATGTAAAGTGTGCAATCAAAGATTGCAGAGCTTGCGAAGACTGGGATATTGCAAAGGGTGTATTAGATAAAATCATTACAAACTTTGAAATCGCAGACACAGAAAATGTTCCAATTTGTCAGGATACAGGTATGGCATGTGTATTTCTTGAAATTGGTCAGGATGTACACTTTGTAGGTGGAAATCTTGCAGAAGCAGTAGATGAGGGTGTTCGTCGTGGTTATACAAACGGATATCTGCGTAAATCGGTTGTAAAAGATCCAGTTCGTCGTGGAAATACAGGGGATAACACTCCAGCAATGCTCTATACAGAAATCGTTCCAGGTGAACAAGTAAAAATCACAGTAGGACCAAAAGGATTCGGTAGTGAAAATATGAGCGCGATTCGTATGTTCAAGCCTTCAGCAGGACTTCAGGGAATCAAAGATTTTATTATCGAGACTGTTGAAACAGCTGGTCCAAATCCATGTCCTCCAATGGTAGTTGGTGTAGGTATCGGTGGTACATTTGATAAAGCAGCATTATTAGCGAAAAAAGCACTTATGAGACCAATCGATTCATCAAATCCAGACCCATTCTATGCTGATTTAGAAGTAGAAATGCTTGAAAAAATCAACAAATTAGGTATCGGACCACAAGGATTTGGTGGAAAGACAACTGCAATCGGCCTTAATATTGAAACATTACCAACTCACATTGCGGGTATGCCATGTGCAATTAATATTAACTGCCATGTAACTCGTCACAAATCGGAGGTGATCTAGGATGGAAAAACACATTACATTGCCTTTAACAGAAGAATTAGCTAAGACTTTAAAAGCAGGAGATTCTGTTTATGTAACAGGAACAATCTACACATCTCGTGATGCAGGTCACAAGCGTATGTGTGAAGCACTTGCCAGAGGGGAAGAACTTCCATTCGATCCAACAGATGCTACGATCTACTATGTTGGACCAACACCAGCAAAACCTGGTCAAGTTATCGGTTCAGCAGGACCAACAACAAGCGGACGTATGGATGCTTATGCGCCAACAATGATGAGTGTAGGTGCAAGAGGTATGATCGGAAAAGGTGCTCGTCTTCCAGAAGTAGTTGATGCAATGAAAAAATATTCAGGTGTTTACTTTGGTGCAATCGGTGGTGCAGGTGCATTACTTGCAAAGTGTATCAAAAAAGCTGAATTAATTGCTTACGAAGATCTTGGAGCAGAAGCACTTCGTAAACTTTACGTAGAAGATATGCCATTAGTTGTAATCATTGACAGCGAAGGCAACAATCTTTACGAAGAAGGAAGAGCAGCTTACCTTGCTCAAAAATAATACATAGAAAAAGGGTGGCAAATTTGCCACCCTTTTATACATTTAAGAAACTATGCGAAAAGATTATTTTCTTAGATAATACATGAAGGTTCATAACAGAAAAAAATCTTTGTTAAATCATAGATTGGGCGTTTTATGTTTAAAGGGCGTACAAACCCAGTTGAATAAACAAATGAAACGATATCTTTCGTTTCTTTTGGATTCCATACTCGTTTGGTTGAGATATCACCATACTCACATTGTTCTGATTCGGCGATATATTTGAGATGACGGTTCATTTCAGAAATATTTGCCGACTCCTCATGATTTTTAAGTGAGATGATCGCGATAGTACATTTTGGAGTTATATTTCTTATATGTTTAATCAATTCCCTATATTTTTGATCAAATGAGAAAGGATTTTCCGCAAAAGAATTTAAATCGGCAGTGCCGATGTGAAGCAAAACACTTTCAGGATTGAGGGGGGCAATGCAGGCGTCATAAATTTCTGAAGCGTTATTAATTGAAAGATCGGTGATACTTCTGTTATATAGTTTGGAATTTAAGTTAAAGGCCTGTTTTAATTCACAAAGTGGTATTGCACGGTCTTCTGTTCCACCCCAAATGACAACTCCATCCTGTTCAGCGAGTTCATTTAGAGACATATATATATTAATCTCATTCTTAGACATGGTTTTATTCCTCCTTTGCAGTTTATGCATATTTTTTATCCAAAGAGACATTTCTGAAATATACAATAACATTAAGCGAAACAATAGCGAGATTGATCAGATATACGATAAGTACATAATTAATCTGATCTGTAACTATTTTTGCAGTAATACCAGCGATATATCCAGTAATAATGAGAAGGATAAATGGCAGGCTTGTTCCCTTTGCAGTTTTTGCTTTGTAAGCCTTAATTACATTCAGCGGCCAAGAAAGACCAAAACAAATTAACATAATTGATTCGAAAATAGATCCCATAATAAAATCTCCTTTGCTGTTTTATGATTTATACATAAAATAGTCCCAGTTTTAATGAATGACAATTTTTCGAAAAATAAAAACTCAATTCACGAATAGAAATCATTTATTTTACTTTCAAAAGGTTTTTCAAAAATAAAAAAATGTGATAAAGTCTGTATAAAATAAGGTAAAGTGGGAGGAAAGTTATGGCAAGCAGAGAGAATAAAGTTACATTAAAAAACATACAGCAGAATTTTTTTCGAACGCAGATTACTTTAATTGTTTCACTTGCTCTTTTTTTAGGAATTGCAGGAACCTTGATAAACATTCATTTCGAAACACAAAAGAGAGATCAAAATCTGCAGAATGTTGCCGAAGCGATTGCACATTCGCCAATACTTACTGGGAAAAATGAACCGATGGTATTAATGGAATATCTAGATTCGCTAAAGGATACGTTAGATAATATTGATGTAATCTCAGTTGTGAATAAGAACAACGTGCGTTTATACCATTCTAATCATGAACTGGTTGGAACCATTTACGATGGCACACTTCCTGAATTTGATGGGGAATCAGAAGGGTATTATGCGACAAATGACAGAGGACCATCAGGTACGCAAAGAAGAGCTTATGCAGCTATTTATGATGAAGATGGAAATTATGTTGGCTTTGTTATGGCCATTATGCTAATGCAAAATATTTATAAAGAAACCTTTCAGACTGCTCTCATTTTCGTTTTGATTACGATTGCAGCTATTTTATTGGAACTTCTAATTTCAGCAGAGTTAATGGGGAACATAAAAAGAAGTTTACTAGGATATGAACCAGATGTTTTTACTGCCATGTATCAGATTCGAGACAATATTCTGGAATCCTTGGATGAAGGGATTGTCGCAATTGACAGTCTGGGAACAGTACAATTTGTGAATCATGCAGCGGTTACAATGCTTGATGGGCTAGATATTCTGGGACAATCATTGGAAAGCACAGAGAATGGGCATCTTTTGATGCAAATGTTGGTAAATGGCGAAAAGGAGTTCCACATACAAGACCAAAATTTGGGAGATGCTGACATATTGATTGATAGAATTCCTATCAAAGAGAATGGTGTAAATATTGGAACAGTAGGAATCCTTCATAATAGAAGTGAATATACCAAATTGATGGAAGATTTATCCGGAACACGTTACCTTGTAGATTCTATGCGTGCAAACAATCATGATTTTACCAATAAACTTCATGTGATACTGGGATTAATACAGATGAACATGTATGATGAAGCGGTGTCATATATCGAAAACATAACCATTGTGCAAAGAACTACAATCAGTAAGATTATGAATGCTGTGAACGAACCGGCTGTTGCGGCGCTTTTGATTGGAAAAACGGCCCGTGCATCGGAATTAAATATTAAATTTGTTATGCGAGAGGGATGCAATTATTCAAAAACATCGATGAATTTACCGGCTGAGGTGCTTGTAACAATTATAGGTAATTTGATAGATAATGCATTCGAGGCAATGAATGAAAGAGAAGATTATAAGGAACAAAAAGAATTATTATTCGGAATCTATTCACGTCCTGGGGCAATTCTAATTACAACAGATGACACCGGAATTGGAATATCAGAACAAGATATGAAACATATATTTGAAAATGGATATTCAACAAAAGGCGAAGGCAGAGGGACTGGCCTGTATCAGGTAAAGACTATCGTTGAAAGATTTGGGGGAAGCATTACTGTAGAATCACAGGTTGGAATAGGAACTTCTTTTTCTATTAGCTTTACAAATTAATATCAAAATGGAGAATGTAAATATGTATAATGTATTGATTGTCGAAGATGATCCGATGGTTACCATGATTAATGAGCAGTATATTAGTTATGATAAACAATTTTGCGTGGTCGGAAAATGCAGAGATGGAAAGAGTGCTTTGGAGTTTTTAGAAAATAACAGTGTAAATTTGATTGTTTTAGATGTATTCATGCCACACACAGATGGATTTGAGACATTACGCCAAATCAGAAAAAAGCAAATATCCGTAGATGTCATCATGGTAACTGCAGCCAATGACAGGGAATCTTTAGAAGAAGCACTTCATTTAGGAATTATAGATTATCTGGTTAAACCATTTACATACGATCGATTTCGTATGGCACTTGAAAAATTTATTACGCAGACAGGTGCGCTGAAACAGTTAGAAGTATTAAATCAGAAAAATATTGATTTCATTATAGATAATACCAGAAGAAAAAGTGAAGATATGCACCCGAAAGGGATACAGGAAAAAACGTTGCATTTGATACTGACGCATTTGAAAGAAAATCAGGATATATGGATGACAGGAGATGAGATTGCTGTTAAAATCGGTTTAACAGGAGTTACCGTGAGAAGGTATATGAATTACCTTGCAGAGACTGGAATGGTAACTGGCAAAATGGATTACGGGACGGGAGGACGTCCTTGTATGCTTTATAAAATAGTGAGTTAGTAAACATGAAACAAGAAAAAGTGATTCGAATCTCTGTGCGTAATTTGGATGAATTTATACTACGCGAAGGAGATATAGACAATAGAAGAACAGTCGCACCAGATAAAGAAACGATGCAGTTAGGAAGCAGAATCCATCGAAAGATACAAAGACAGATGGGTTCTAATTATAATGCAGAGGTTTCTATGAAAATTCAAGTACCGTGTGACGGATTCATTCTGCAGGTAGAAGGAAGAGCAGACGGTATTTTTGAAGAAGAGGGCATGGTTTATATTGATGAGATTAAAGGTGTGTTTCGGGAACTAAGCAGGCTGGAGGAGCCGGTTGGAGTGCATCTGGCGCAGGCAAAATGCTATGCCTACATCTATGCCAAACAACATCATATGGAGCAGATCTTTGTCCAGATGACGTATTGTCAGATGGAGACAGAGGAAATAAAAAGATTTCAGCAGTTATATACGCTTGAAAAATTAGAAACCTGGTTTTTAGATGTGGTAAAGCAGTACGAAAAATGGGCAAAATTCCAGGTGGAATGGAAGCAGCAGAGAAATGCTTCTATCAAAGAAATTCCATTTCCATATGAGTACCGGGAAGGACAAAAGGATCTTGTTACTTCCGTATACCGTACGATTTTGAGGAAGAAGAAATTGTTTATTCAGGCGCCTACTGGTGTGGGAAAAACGATGGCAACAGTATTTCCTGCCGTAAAAGCTGTGGGAGAGGAGCTGGGTGACAAAATCTTTTATTTGACAGCCAAAACGATTACGAGAACGGTTGCAGAGCAGGCGTTTCAAATTTTAAGGGAGAAAGGATTACAGATAAAAGCAATTACATTAACTGCTAAAGAAAAAATCTGTTTCTGCGAGCAGACAGAATGTAATCCGGATTATTGTCCATATGCGAAAGGGCATTATGATAGGGTAAACGACGCGGTCTATGACATGATTACGGGAACAAATATTATGGATCGCGAAGCAATTGAAAACTATGCAAAAAAACATCATGTCTGTCCATTTGAAATGGCACTTGATGTATCTCTTTGGGTAGACGCTGTGATTTGTGATTATAATTATGTGTTTGATCCAAATGCATATTTGAGAAGATTTTTTGCCGAAGGAAAAAAGCAGGATTATCTGTTCTTGGTGGATGAAGCGCATAATCTAGTAGAACGTGGACGAGAAATGTACAGTGCCACCCTTTATAAAGAAGAGTTTCTTGCTATGAAAAAGAAAGTTAAATTTGAACACATAAAGCTTGCAAAACATTTAGAGGCCTGCAATAAGATTTTACTGGAATATAAAAGAGAATGTGAAACTTATCAAATCCACCAAAATGTGTCTCATTTCGTATTAAAACTTACAAATGTATTGACTGAAATGGAAAAGATACTGGAAGAAGATGCGAAAAAGGATGATGAATTTTTAGAATTTTATTTTCATGTAAGAAGTTTTTTGAGTGTCTATGAAGAATTGGATAAAAATTATGTGATTTATACTGAGATGGAACCGGATGGCGGCTTCAAAATAAAACTCTTTTGTGTGAATCCGGCCGCTAATTTAGATAGATTTATCAGCCAGGGGAATAGTACAATATTTTTTTCTGCCACACTTCTGCCAATTCTATACTACAAAAAACTCCTTAGCATAGAAAGCGATGATTATGCAATTTACGCAGCGTCTCCATTTGACGAATCGAAACGATTATTGCTTCTTGGAAACGATGTCAGTACAAAATATACCATGCGAGGGCAAGGCATGTATGACAAATATGCTGACTATATACAGAGAGTCGCAAGGGCAAAAAGAGGAAATTATCTGGTATTTTTTCCTTCTTATCGATTTATGGAAGAAGTAGTTGCTGCCTTTGAAGCAAGAAATACAGACGAAATAGAGTATCTGATTCAGGATCAGATTATGGATGAAGGGAAAAGAGAGGAATTTCTGAATCGGTTCAAAGAAGAGAGACAGGGTGTTTTTTTGAAGAGTTTAGTGGGATTTTGTGTTCTGGGCGGTGTGTTTTCAGAAGGGATTGATTTGACAGAAGAAAGTCTGATTGGAGCAATTATTATTGGAACGGGACTTCCACAGGTGTGTAATGAGAGAGAAATATTAAGACAATATTTTGATAGAGAAAATGGAAATGGTTTTGACTACGCATATTTATACCCAGGAATGAACAAGGTACTTCAAGCAGCAGGACGAGTGATTAGAACCGAGAAAGATAGGGGAATCGTGGCACTTTTAGATGAACGTTTTATGGGAAGAAGGTATAGAGAAACATTTCCAAGAGAATGGAAAGAATTGAAATATTGTAATGTAAAAAATATAGAAGACAATATCAAAAAGTTTTGGGGATTTATCTAAGTGATATACAAACAAATAAATCTTCGTATATCACTTTGATAAATTAAAAATGCGGCGCTGCGCACCAAAAAAAATTCCCATTTACTCAATTTCATCAAAGTAGTTTAAAAATTCCTGTGTTACTTTTGAGATTGGGACATGATTGTTATATACAATGGCAAGTTCTCTTGATGGTAACTCTTCATCTGTTTCGACAAAGAATAAGTCTTCCGATTTTTCAGGAATGCAGTAGTCCGGAATGAAAGCGATCCCAAGACCGATCTTGGCAAGATCAATCAGTAGATCGTTACTGCTAAGTTCAATTTCAGGAACAAGATCAAGTTGACGCTGCTGGAAAAGATTATGCAAGAACTCACTGGTAGTACTGTGTTTTTCAAGCATTAAAATTGGATACTTTAATAATTCTCTTAGAGAAGTCTTTTTATCTTTTAGATCAGAAAAAGCATTGTTTGCGACAAATACATCGTTAAACTTTCTGATTTTCTTTAAAGAATATAAATTACTTAAGTTTGAATTTGGATAGTTGATAACAATCAGATCCACTTGTCCGGATTCTAACAATTCCACACACTTTAAAGAAGAAAAACTTGCAACCTTGATATGAGTACTTGGGAACTCTTCATGAAAACGCTTTAAGTATGGAACTAAAAAGTATCGACAGATAGTATCACTTGCACCAATACGAATTTGACCTCCGGATGATGTAGCATCAATAAGCTGAGCTTCACCACGCTTGATCAGATTCATGGCTGGTTCAACGTGTCTTAATAAAATCTCCCCTTCTGGTGTTAATTGCACACGTTTTGTGCTTCTGATAAATAATGTCTGGTCTAATTTTTTCTCTAATGCTTTTATTGCTTGACTTACTGCAGATTGTGATATAAATAATTGTTTAGAGGCTTCCGAAAAGCTAAGAGTTGTAGCGACATAGAAAAAAACTTTATACAATTCATAGTTAATATCCATTATTAGTCCTCCTTATAAATATAAGACTATTATAAGGTTAAAAAGTATGGATTACAATAAAAATAAAAAAAAAGGAGAAATAAAATGAAAGTATTTCATCATGTAATAGGTTTGATCGCTTCGTTTGCGCTTATTTTGATTCTTTTGATTACCAGTTTTGAAATCGGAATCTACAGTGATTTTGAATGGTATCAGAAAGAGTATGAGAAATATGAAGTTTTGACTGATCTTGAAATGGAAATGGAAGATGTCATGGATGTTACAAACGAAATGATGGCATATTTGCGTGGAAACAGAGAAGATTTAGTCGTTCGAACGATGGTAGATGGAGTGGAAAGAGAATTCTTCAATGACAGAGAGAAGGCACATATGGCAGATGTACAGAATCTTTTTTAGGTGGATTGGACTTGCGACTTTACACGGCCGTAGGTTTTGTAGGAACGATTGTAATTTTAGTGTTTTCTAAGGCAGATTGGAAGAGGGTAGTGCCGAAATGTTTTATTTTAGGATTAGCAGGATTTTTAATTCTTATGGCTATCTTTGCGATGCTTTGTATTTCAGATTTTACGAAGTATTTTACAATTTTTCATGAGATCTTTTTTGATAATGATTTGTGGATCCTTGATCCGAGAACAGATCTACTGATTCGCATGCTTCCAGAAGGATTTTTTGCTGATATGGTAGTAAGAATCGGAAGTATATTTGCGGGATTTTTAGTTGTTTTCTTAAGTGGAAGTGTATATTTTTTAAAGAAAACAAAACTAAAAAAAATAAAAAATTAGAAAAACTTATAAATATTTTAAATTATATTAATTACACTAATGAAGAAAAGTGTGTTAATATGAGATATATATAAAATTATATGAAAACATATTTAAGATGGAGGCAAATATGAATAGTGTAAAACGCGTATATGTAGAAAAAAGACCACAATATGCAGTACAGGCTAAAGCTTTGAAACATGAAGTGAAAAGCTACTTAGGAATCAAAACGATTGATAATGTTCGTGTATTGATTCGCTATGACATTGAAAATCTTTCTGATGCAACATTTGAAACAGCATGCAATGGTATTTTTTCAGAACCACCTGTAGATATTTTATATAAAGAAGAATTCCCTATGAATGAAGGGGATAGAGTATTTTCTGTGGAATACTTGCCTGGACAATTTGACCAAAGGGCAGACTCAGCAGTTCAATGTGTGCAGTTCATCAAAGAAGATGAGCTTCCAGTTATCAAATCAGCAACAACTTATGTAATTGAAGGTACGATTACAGATGAAGAATTTGATGCAATCAAAGCACACTGTATCAATCCTGTTGACTCAAGAGAGACAGGTATGGAAAAACCAGAGACATTGATCACAGTATTTGACGAACCAGAAGATGTTAAGATTTTTGATGGTTTCAAGGATATGGCAGAAGCTGAGTTAAAAGAGTTATACAATTCTTTGGGACTTGCTATGACATTCAAAGACTTTCTTCATATTCAGAATTATTTCAAAAATGAAGAGGATAGAGATCCAAGTATGACAGAAATCCGTGTACTTGATACATATTGGTCAGATCACTGCCGTCATACAACATTCTCAACAGAATTGACAGATGTAACATTTGGCGAGGGTGATTATAAAGAACCAATCGTAAATGCTTACAAACAATACTTAAAAGATCACAGTGAAATCTTTGCTGGAAGAGAAGATAAATTCGTTTGTTTGATGGATTTAGCTCTTATGGCAATGCGCAGATTAAAATTAGAAGGCAAATTAGAAGATCAAGAAAAATCAGATGAAATCAATGCTTGTAGTATTGTAGTACCTGTTGTGGTAGATGGAGTAGAAGAAGAGTGGTTGGTAAACTTCAAGAATGAAACACACAATCATCCTACAGAAATCGAGCCATTCGGTGGTGCGGCTACCTGTCTTGGCGGATGTATCCGTGACCCACTCTCTGGACGTACATATGTATACCAGGCTATGCGTGTAACAGGTGCAGCTGATCCAACAGTATCAGTAAAAGATACATTAAAAGGAAAGCTCCCACAAAAGAAACTGGTTCGCGAAGCAGCGCATGGTTATAGCTCATATGGTAACCAGATTGGTCTTGCTACAGGCGCTGTAAAAGAAATTTATCATCCAAACTACGTTGCAAAACGTATGGAAATCGGTGCCGTACTTGGAGCAGCTCCAAGAAGAGCAGTTATCCGTGAAACTTCAGATCCAGGCGATATCATCATCTTATTAGGCGGACGTACAGGACGTGATGGTTGTGGCGGTGCTACAGGCTCATCTAAGGTCCATACAGAAGAATCAATTGAAACATGTGGTGCAGAAGTACAAAAAGGTAACCCACCAACAGAACGTAAGATTCAACGTTTATTCAGAAGAGAAGAAGTAAGTAAATTAATCAAAAAATGTAACGACTTTGGTGCAGGCGGTGTTTCTGTTGCAATCGGTGAATTAGCAGATGGTCTTCAAATTAACTTAGATAAAGTACCAAAGAAATACGCTGGTCTTGATGGAACTGAAATCGCTATTTCAGAATCACAAGAACGTATGGCTGTTGTGATCGATCCAAAAGATGTTGCAGAGTTCATGGGTTATGCAAAAGAAGAAAACTTAGAAGCAGTAGAAGTTGCTGTTGTTACAGAAGAACCTAGATTAGTATTATCATGGAGAGGCAAAGAGATTGTTAACATTTCTCGTGCATTCCTTGATACAAACGGTGCGCATCAGGAAACAACAGTTGCTGTGGATATTCCAAATAGAGAAGACAGCGTTTTAGCAAAAGCAGACGTAGCTGATGTAAAAGAAAAATGGCTTTCTGTACTCGGCGACTTAAATGTTTGTTCACAAAAAGGTCTTGTAGAAATGTTTGACGGTTCTATCGGTGCCGGCTCAGTATTTATGCCACACGGCGGAAAATACCAGATGACAGAAACTCAGGCTATGGTGGCAAAATTACCTGTATTAACAGGAAAATGCGATACAGTAACCATGATGAGCTTTGGTTTTGATCCATATCTTTCAAGCTGGAGCCCATACCACGGAGCTGTATATGCTGTATTAGAATCAGTAGCAAAAATCGTTGCAAACGGTGGTGACTACAGCAAAATCCGTTTGACATTCCAGGAATACTTTAGACGTATGACAGAAGATCCATCAAGATGGAGCCAGCCATTTGCGGCACTTCTTGGTGCATACGATGTACAGTTAGGTTTAGGCTTACCATCAATCGGTGGAAAGGATAGTATGTCAGGTACATTCCAGGATATCGACGTACCACCAACATTAGTATCATTTGCAGTAGATGTGGCAACACAAAAAGATATCATTACACCAGAATTAAAAGCGGCTGGTAACAAATTAGTATGGCTTCATACAGAAAGAAATGAATACGATTTACCAGTATATACAAATGTAATGGACCAATATGCAAAATTCAGAGCAGACATCCAAAATGGAAACATTGTATCTGCATATGCTTTGGATAGACATGGTATTGCGGCTGCTGTAAGTAAGATGGCATTTGGTAACAATATGGGCGTTAAACTCACAGATTCTGTAGATAAAAATGACTTATTTGCTCCTGCATTCGGGGATATTATCGCTGAAGTCCCAGCAGATAAAGTAACTGATTTAACAATTGCGTATACTGTAATTGGTGAAGTAACAGCTGATGAAGCAATTACATACGGAGATATGACAATTGCATTAAACGATGCTGTATCTACATGGAAAGCTCCATTAGAAAAAGTATTTGCTACAACAGCAGGTGTATATGAAGCAACACCAGTGGAAGAAAAACTATACAAAGCTGACAGCATTTATGTATGCAAAAATAAAATTGCAAAACCAACAGTATTTATTCCAGTATTCCCAGGTACAAACTGTGAATACGATAGTAGAAAAGCATTTGAACGCGCAGGTGCAAATGTTATCACAAAAGTATTTAAGAATTTGAATGCAGATGATATTCGCGAGTCTGTAGTTGAATTTGAAAAAGCGATTTCACAGGCTCAGATGATTATGTTCCCAGGTGGATTCAGTGCAGGGGATGAACCAGATGGTTCTGCTAAATTCTTTGCAACTGCATTCCAGAATGCAAAATTAAAAGAAGCAGTTGAAAAACTTTTAAATGAAAGAGATGGTCTTGCACTTGGTATCTGTAACGGATTCCAGGCACTTATCAAACTTGGTTTAGTGCCATATGGTAAGATTTGCGGACAAACAGAAGGTTCACCAACTCTTACATATAACACAATCGGCCGTCATATTTCTAAGATGGTATATACAAAAGTAGTAACAAATAAATCGCCATGGCTGCAACAAGCAGAACTGGGTGGAGTCTACACAAACCCAGCTTCACACGGTGAAGGTCGTTTTGTAGCTCCAGAAGCAGTATTAGATGAATTGTTTGCAAATGGTCAGGTTGCAACACAATACTGTGACCTTGCAGGAAACATCACAATGGATGAAGAATGGAATCCAAATGGTTCTTATAGAGCAATCGAAGGTATCACAAGTCCGGACGGACGTGTACTCGGTAAGATGGCTCACTCAGAACGTCGTGGAGACTGCGTTGCAATCAATATTTATGGTGAACAGGACCTTAAGATTTTTGAATCAGGGGTAAATTATTTTAAATAAAATAGAGCACAATCTGTTTTTTGTAAAAAATGTATTGACTTTCGTACAATAGCACGTTATAATAGCGAAGTGTAAAGAGGCAACGGGGCCGTACAGAGGTGTATTCTGTGCGGCCAATTTTAGTATTAGGCAAGTTTTATGCCGATATTTGCCAAGAATTTATGTTTTAGGAGGATATTTAATATGTCATACGTTGATGAGGTAATTGAATTAGTAGTAGCAAAAAATCCAGCAGAACCTGAATTTCATCAGGCAGTCAAAGAAGTTTTAGAATCACTTAGAGTAGTAGTAGAAGCAAACGAAGAAAAATATAGAAGAGATGCTTTATTAGAAAGACTTGTTGAACCAGAAAGAATCGTTATGTTCCGTGTACCATGGGTTGATGACAACGGTCAAGTACATGTAAACAAAGGTTACCGTGTACAATTCAACAGTGCAATCGGACCATACAAAGGAGGTCTTCGTTTACATCCATCAGTAAACTTAGGTATTATCAAATTCTTAGGTTTCGAACAAATCTTCAAAAACTCTTTAACAGGCCTTCCAATCGGTGGTGGTAAAGGTGGTTCTGACTTTGATCCTAAGGGAAAATCAGACAGAGAAATCATGGCATTCTGCCAAAGCTTTATGACAGAATTATGTAAACACATTGGTGCCGACACAGACGTTCCAGCAGGTGATATCGGAACAGGTGCAAGAGAAATCGGTTATATGTATGGACAATACAAACGTATCCGCAACGTATACGAAGGTGTACTTACAGGTAAAGGTTTAAGCTATGGTGGATCATTAGCAAGAACACAAGCTACAGGTTATGGTTTATTATACTTCACAAATGAAATGTTAAAATTAAACGGAATCGAATTAGCTGGTAAAACAGTAGCTGTTTCTGGTTCTGGTAACGTAGCTATCTATGCTGTAGAAAAAGCAACAGAATTAGGTGCTAAAGTAGTTACAGTAAGTGACTCAAATGGTTGGGTATACGATGCAGAAGGTATCGATATTGCAGCATTAAAAGAAATCAAAGAAGTAAAACGTGCTCGTTTAACAGAATACAAGAACTACCGTCCAAACTCAGAATATCATGAAGGCAGAGGCGTATGGACAGTAAAAGTTGACATTGCATTACCATGTGCAACACAAAACGAATTACACCTTGAAGATGCAAAAGCATTAGTAGCAAACGGCGTTATCGCAGTTGCTGAAGGTGCTAACATGCCTACAACATTAGAAGCAACACACTACTTACAAGAAAACGGTGTATTATTTGCACCAGGTAAAGCTGCAAACGCAGGTGGTGTTGCTACATCAGCTCTTGAAATGTCACAAAACAGCGAACGTTTAAGCTGGTCATTCGAAGAAGTAGACGCAAAATTGAAAAACATCATGATTAACATTTGCCACAATGCAGATGCAGCAGCTAAAAAATACGGTTTCGCTGGTAACTACGTAGTAGGTGCAAACATTGCCGGATTTGAAAAAGTTGTAGACGCTATGACAGCACAGGGAATTGTGTAATAGCTGATTTCTAAGATAAAAGATAATATTGATAAGTCCTGTAAACTCACTGTTTATGGGACTTTTCTTTATGTATTGAAGTGAAAGGGCAGATTGCTATGATTAAAGCAGGGGAAGACAAATAGGAATATGGTAATGACCGCCTAGGGGCATCTATAAATCAGATAAGAATTTGATAAGAATTTAATAGAAGTTTGTTAAAGAATTTACAGAAGAGACCATATATAATACACCTATAAGCTGGTAAAAAGATATCCAGGCAAAGAAAGGAGTTTTATATATGGTTTCATCTATTTTAAGAACTGATAAATTATGCAAATCATTTTCAAACGGTGGCAGACAGCAGCATGTTATAAAGAATATGGATTTGGAGATTATGGAGGATGATTTTACCATAATCATGGGAGCTTCGGGCTCAGGTAAATCTACGTTGTTATATGCGCTTTCCGGAATGGATAAGCCGTCAGTTGGAAAAATATATTTTGGTGATCAAGAAATACAGGACTATTCCAATGATGAACTGGCAGTATTCAGAAGAGGTAACTGCGGGTTTGTATTCCAGAGTGTATATTTGCTGGAAAATCAGACGGTGCTTGATAATGTTCTGACAGGAGCATTGATTGTTCAGAAAAACACACCGGAACTGATTCAGAAAGCAAAAGATTTACTGAAAAAAGTTGGTATTGAAGAGGAAATGTGGAATAAGTATCCCAACCAGTTGTCCGGTGGTGAAGCGCAAAGAGTAGGAATTGTAAGAGCAATTATTAATGACCCAAAGATTCTCTTTGCAGATGAGCCTACAGGAGCGCTTAATTCCGCGTCAAGTAAGGAAGTTCTTGATGTATTTACAGAGGTTCATAAGAAAGGTCAATCAATCGTAATGGTAACCCATGACCTGAAAACAGCACTTAGAGGAACCAGAGTTTTGTTCATGAGAGACGGAAAAGTGGAAGGTGACTATAGAATGCCAAAGTTTGGTGAGGATGATCATAAAGAGAGACGCGACAAACTTTCGCAGTTCCTTGAAACGATGGGATGGTAAATGAATATGAAAATACTTAGATTATCACTGTTTAATTTGAAAAAGAATAAGCGAGAAGCATTTTCTGTTATGTTTCTTACAGCAATTACCATGTTTCTTATAGGAATTGCTGTCTGCAATATTACAAAGGTTAACACAGTATTTGATAAAACCTTTGCAGCAACGGAAAGTGTTGAAAATATGGTTATGTTTCCGAAAGAGAGGTATCGAAAGGAATATAAGAGTATTTTGGAGCTTCCTGTATACTTTAAATAAGTCAGGAAATTGACATAAAAAAATACCTCAAGTAAATTTAGATTATTACTGACTTGGCCGGTTGGTAAAATCTAAATAACACGAGAGGTATCTAAAATGAATGTTAATGTAAAAAAGAATAAAAGGCAAGTGAAAGTACAGGATTCTTCAATTAATGTTTTATCAATGGAAGAAATGAAAAGCAGGATTGCCACTGTTGAAAAAGACATGAAGTCTTATACCTGGCGAGAGTTGGAAACGAACGGAAAGTTTGCCAAGAACGATAAACTCTCTTTTATCTCTGATGACATGCTTATAGTAGGATGCGATATAGGCAGTGAAATCCATTATATCAGAGCAATCGATACAAGAGGAAGAGAACTGAGTAAGGAAGTTTATAGTTTTAGTAATAATGAGGGTGGTTTTCAAAACGCAAGAGACTGGATGGTGAACCTTGCAGCAGCGAGCGATAAGAAACAGATAGTGTTAGGTCTTGAACCAACAGGTCATTACTGGTTTGCGCTTGCTGCATGGATGATATCAAAGGGAATCAGTGTAGTACAGGTAAATCCATATGCCGTAAAACAGAGTAAGGAAATCGAAGATAACAGCCAGCTTAAGGATGACAGAAAAGATCCGAAGTTGATAGCAAATCTTGTGAAGGATGGTAATTATGGAATGCCATATCTTCCGGAAAAGGTTTATGCAGATTTAAGAAGACTTTCTATGTTTAGGGATCAGTTGACAGAGGATCGAATCAGATACATCAACAGATTGCACCGCGAATTAAAGATATACTTTCCGGAATATATGGACGCATTCGGAAAAATTGATGGTGCATTTGCTTTGGAAGTGTTAAAAACAGCACCAATGCCAGACGATATCCTTGCACTTGGAGAAGCAGGTTTGCGAGAGATTTGGCACGAGGCGAAGCTCAGGGGACGCGGCTACAGCAGAGCTAAAGAAATCGTGGAGTACGCAGGAAAAAGTGTTGGATTAAAAGATGGTACTTATGCAGGAAGAGAAGCTGTGAAGTGGTTCGCAAGTCAGATAGTTGTCCTGGACGAACGATTGACAGAAGTAGAAAGTGCGCTGCACCAGAGGTGTATGGAAATACCGCATGCAGAAAATATCATTGAGATCAGAGGAATTGGAGAAAACATTCTGTCTGGGATACTTGCAGAAATGGGAGATATCAGTCGTTTTGATGATGTGAAAGAAATACAGAAAATAAGTGGATTGAGCCTTGTTGCATGCAGTTCAGGTAAGCATAAGGGACAGACAAAAATAAGTCACAGAGGTCGCAAACGTCTTAGGTACTGGTTGTTTCAAGCGGCGAAATCGGCAGTATCCCATGGTTATGAATACAAGCAACTGCATGAGTATTATACGACAAGAACAGATAATCCACTTAAGAAGATGCAGTCGCTAATAGTGATTGCCTGCAAGTTGCTCAGGGTGATATACACAATTCTAAAGACAGGGATAAAGTATGATCCGGAGAAGCTGCTGAAAGATATCAGATGGCCAGAAAAGGCGACGGTGAAGGAAGCGGCATAAACACTGAAAGTAGATAAAGAAAAAATCCAGAGTCCTGCTGAACGTCTGACGGGTTCAGAGGCTGGGCAGGGTTCTGGATAAGTAACCCGAAAACGATGAAGTTCATTAAGAACAACGTCAGCACAAAGGCCATGTATGAGTGCTAATGGTATAGCGTCCACTGAATCATCAGTACCATTGGTGGAAATACAGGTTAGTAACAATCAAAATAAAAACAAGAGCTGTAGCTGGCATCGGTTTTCACCGTAGGGCATGACCCTGTTTTGGAGCTTGGCTGGCACTCAGTGTATGAATAGATGGGACGAAGGAAGTTGGGACATGATCCCTTTAGGCACGGAAGGTTCATCATCATAGTTGATCAGAGGGGAAATAGCCTTTATAAAGCAGAAAAAGAGGATGCTTTTAAAATTATACCCGAAAATCTTCTATTCGGTACCAGATACTACGATATTCATCACTCTCGGCTCTGTTTTCGAGGTAAATAAAATACGTCAAAGCTAGTAAAATCAATAGATTTAGGCTTGACAGAATAGGAAGAATGATGGCAGAGTTTCCCGTTTAGAAGAAATTGATTTATTATTTACTATGAGAGCAGCCTACAAAAAGGAGGATTCAGAAGTCGGATTTATATTTGCTTGTATTTCAGAGAATGCAGAAAAAAAGATTGAAAAATTTGAACCGGAAACAAATTTAACGGAGGATGAAATTGATAATTTAAGTCATCCTATATGGTTGCCTGTCTGTTTTCAGTATAGTATGAAATTTGAAGTGGGTAATCCCTTTGTTGTTGTGTTAGGCGGTAAGGAATATCCTTTTGAAATTGCAGGATTTTATGAGTCAGGACTTATGGCAGTTTCCGGTAATGGATACAAATGTGTTATTTCGGAAGCAGACTACCAGTTGCTTTCAATGGTGATGGATGAGAAAAAAGTGATGGTTTTTGACTGTGAGGAGTCTTTTTCACACACGGAATATTTAGATAAGTGTACAGAACAATCTTCAGAAAATGTCGGACAATTTTGTTATAGTTTTACAAAAGAAACTACAAAAAGCACTACCACCATGTTTATTACGTTATATCTGTATTTTTTGGTTGCAGTAGCTTTTATAACCATGATTGCCTGTCTTTTTATGATACGCCACAAGATATCTAATGATATTGAAGACCAGATGCAGGCTATAGGAGTTCTTGAAGCCTTAGGCTATAAGTCTAAGGAGATTTCGCTGGCTTATATTTATGAATATGTACTTACCGGCGGAATTGGGGCAGTTATAGGGATTTTATTGGTGTTATTATCAGACCCTCTGCTGAATAACATCATAGAAGTAATGATTGGATATCGGGTGTATGGCAGTGTAAATCTCGGTATACAGTTCGGTATTATGTGTATCCTTGTTCTTATTATTGTTCTGTCTGCTCTTGGAAAGGCAAAAACTGTAAAGAAATTTCCGCCGGTGGTGGCATTTAGAAAGGGAATTTCTTCACATCATTTTGGAAAGAACTATTTTCCGTTGTCAAAAGCGAAAGGCAATATTAATTTGAGACTTTCCATGAAGGAACTTCTGGGGAATACAAAAAACAGTATGGGAATTATGTTGTGTATATTTGCAACAGCAACAGCAATTCTCTGTGGATTTTATATGTTTGACTATCTAAAAGAGGGGGTTACAGCTGTTATGCCCATTGCCGGATTGGAAATGGGAGATGTGAGAGTGGAACTTATGAATGGTGTTGAGCCTTATGAGTTTCAGGAAACATTGATGGAACTTCCGGAGGTGAGAAAGACATTGGTCACATATCCGGATTATACTGTTAATGCAATAGATAAAAGTGGAGAAAGTTTTATTGCTTACACAGTGGTTTTTGATGATTTTAAGGAAACTGAAAATCTTTTTCTTATGGAAGGTCGTTATCCGGAACATGAAAATGAGATTATGATTACTTTGGCAATAGCAAATAAAAAAGGTTTTTCCGTTGGAGACAGTATGGTTGTAGAAGGAGATACTATTGATAAGAGTTATGTTATTACAGGTATTGTAAATTCTATGTGTAATGGAGGTCAGAATCTTTACATTACATCAGAAGGTTTCAAAACTGCTTTTCCGGCTGAAAAACCAAATGTGCTGGAAATATATCTGAATGAGGACTTAGACAGGCATGAATTTAGTGATAAATTGACAGCCCTTTATGGAGGAAGTGTGGAAAACACTCTGAAGGAAGATGGTGTAACCGGTAATTATGAAGATAAAATCCGGCAGGTGGCAGATGAAAAAATGGCACAGCTTATTTCTTTATATGGTATAACAGATGTGGATTATTCTATTAAAATAGGAGGCAGGATAATCAACGGAAACAGTGAAAAATTTATTCTTCGTGATGTTTCCTCCACATTTGATTTATTAGAAGGCCAGATTGGACCTGTTGCTGTGGGTATGAAGGCAATTTCCTTGGTAATAGCCGGTTGTTCTGTAATTGTTGCAACAGTAATACTTAGTGTTCTTGCAGGAACAACTGTGAGAAGAAAGAGAAAAGATTTAGGTATAATGAAAGCTATGGGATATACTTCGAAGGACTTGATGCAACAGATTGCATTTCGTATTATGCCCATTGCCGGCGTAGCAGTGCTCCTTGCATCCGCCGTTTCTGTGTACTTAATGAGAGCTTTTGGTTTAACTTTTTTTGGAGTAGTTTTAGATGTGAACTTTTGGATTATGGTTCCTGTTGATATATGTTTACTCTTATTCTGTTATCTGGTAACTTACATCAGTGCAGGTAAGATAAAAGAGATTTCAGTAACAGAGTTGATGACTGAATAGTGAGGTAGATAAGATGAAGCAAAAAAAATATAGATTATTAATGATGGCTGTTATCTGTACATTGGGAATTTCGGGAATACATTGGGGTGGCGTAAAAGAGTCCTTGGCAAAAAATTCCACTGTGGAAACAGAACAAGAGAAGCTTCAGACAGATGCAAAAGAGAATGCATCCAAGGAAAAAGTATATGCCGTTGGTTCTGTCAGTAAGGTGTATGTCACCACAGCAATTATGCAGCTTTCAGAAGAAGGTAAGGTAAATCTGGATGCACCGGTCACAGAATATATTCCGGATTTTAAGATGGCAGATGAAAGATACCAAAAGATAACTGTCAGAATGTTAATGGACCACACTTCGGGGATAATGGGCACCAGTTATAAAAATATGCTGCTTTATGATGATAATGATATGAGCTTACATGATGAACTTCTTACATATCTTGCAGAACAGAGACTGAAAGCAGAACCCGGTGCATATGCAGCCTATTGCAATGATGGATTTGGATTATTAGAGTTAATAGTGGAAAATGTAAGTGGTATCAGTTATACAGAGTATCTTGAAACCTATATTGTCGGTAAGATAGGAGCTGAAAAGACAGGGACACCTGTGAACAGATTTCAAATGGAGGCAGTTTCCATTTATAAATCAGGAAATACTTTATATGACTATGATTATTGTATGAATCTTGGAACTGGGGGTGTTATAGCCACTGCTTCTGAGGTGGCAGAGTTTGGTTCCACATTTTTTAAGGGAAATAACACACTTTTATCCGAAAAATCTAAGGATGAAATGGCAAAGCAGCGGACAGAGGATTCATATATGGATGGGAATGGTTTAGGCTGGGACTATGTGGAATTTCTGCAGTACGAAGAAGCCGGAGTTAAGGTTTTAGAAAAAGGTGGAGATATCGATAACCAACATGCCTGGTTAGTGGTAGCACCAGAGGAGGAAATCAGTGTTTCTGTTCTAAGTAGTGGAGGAAGCAGTATGTTTAATTCCATGATGGCACATACTCTTTTAAATGTGGTTTTGGAAGAAAAAGGAATTTATATCGAGGATATAAAAGGGGAGATGGTGGAAACTGTTTTTGAAGTGCCTGAGGAATATGCTAAATATGAAGGGAATTTTGCAACAAGCAGTGAAGTGTGGAATATCAGCTTTCCGGATATGAGGTATATGCATCTTAAGAAGATTAGTGCTAATAATACCATAAGTGAAGATTATATGCTTACTACAGATGGCAGATTTGTACGAATGGAGGAGGAGTTAAGTGAGTGGGCTGATGCGGGATATCCTGAACAGAAGTTGTCTCAGGACTATAATCAGGTAATACTTGCATTTGAAGAAGAGGAAAATGGTAAAGTGTTTATCAAACAGGATGAACTTATTACCATGAATGGTTTAGGCAGCTATGCAAATAAAATGTATGTTGCGGAAAACTTAGAGGAAAATCCTATCAGTGAAGAATTAAAGGATAGATGGGAAAGAAGATGTAATCGGGATTTAGGATTATATGATCAAAAATATTCCTCTACCAGTTATGACCACCCGATAGGCAAGATGGTTCTCGCAGAAGAAATGCCGGGATATTTGTTTGTAAGTGTAGGCGGTGCAGAAAAATTGCTTAAGATTACAGGAACTGATACAGCAGAAGCATTTATATCTATTCCAAGTAGTGGTAGCAGAGATTTATGTGATTTAAAGATGGAAGAAGTTCTTTTGGAGAATGGTGCTTCTTTTGAAGTAATCAGTGTTAGTGTAGGGCAAAAGTATATATTTTTGGATGCATTTCCTGCGTTTACCAAGGATATAAAAGAGATTTCTTTATACAGTGAGGAAGCAGTCTGGTATCATATAGGGGATGATGTGGCAGGCACAAGGATTACCATTGACAGACCTACAGAGAGCGCAGTGTATGTATATAACAAATATGGAGAGGTAGTATATAGTACTCATATGAAGGAATGGACCGGCGGTATTCCGCTTCCTAAGGATGGCAGCATAGTATTTCTTGGAGAAGATGGTGGCAAGATTGAGATTGCACATTAAATTTTTGTTTGATTACTTTGCAGTTTCCCAAATTGATTATATGTATCATTTTTTGTATAATGCTGTTAGCAGATATGAACTTCCAAGAAAGGAACAAATATGAATTATAAAGTTTTAATGATTGATGATGATGAAGTGATTGCTCAGTCTACGGCAGAATACTTCAATATGTTTGATATAAAAACAGCCTATGTAACCAGTTTTGAGGAAGCGGTGGGATTTCTGGAGGAGAAGCAGGTATTCTTGCTTCTCCTTGACATCAATCTGGGAGATAAGTCCGGATTTGAACTTTGCAAAAGAGTAAGAGAAAATTATGATATGCCTATACTTTTTATCAGTGCGAGAACCAGTGATGATGATGTATTGACGGCTCTCAATATTGGCGGTGATGACTATATTAAGAAACCGTATACTTTAAATATTTTGTTAGCGAAGGTAAAGGCTATTTTGAGTCGGTATGAGAAGGCAAAGGAGTTGGCAGAACATGTTGCAAATCAGGAACAGTCCGATGATAAGCATAACGGTATAGAAATCCGAATGAATAAAGGCAATGGATGTATTAAGCTAACTGAGGAAATAATTCTGGATACAAATCTGCACAAACTTAAGAAGGGGGAAAACCGGATTAGTCTTAAGGCAATGGAATATAAGATGTTACTGTATCTTTTGGAAAATAGAAACAGAGTTGTGACGAAAGATGAACTTCTAAAGAATGTGTGGAATGATGAATTTATTGGAGAAGGAACTTTGTCGGTTCACATTAGGCATCTTAGAGAAAAGATTGAAGTTGACCCAAAGAACCCGGAAATTATAAAGACGATTTGGGGCGTTGGTTATATGATTGAAGAATATAAATTATAAAATGTTAAATCATTTTAAAGAGAGAACACATAGTATGCCGGAGTGAAAGATATGAAAAACTATGTAAGAGTTATCATTATCGTATGTATTACATTTGTTATCGGTATGATTGGATATGCAACTATTATGGAAAAGCATTTTCGTGATTTTACAGAGAATGATGTTGATGTGATACAACTAAATGATATTAAGGAAACTGCAAAGGGAAATTGGGATACGCTTCAAAATCTGGATAGTAAAGATTTTGGAGTGGATTTTGTTGTGCTTGATAATGTAAATAACATACTTTATAGTTCCGGTTCCATAAAGGATGAAACAAAGCTCACTGTGGAGGAGGCTATAAAGAATAGATATCCCTTTTCTTATGTCGTAAGAGACAATCAAGTTGTGGGTTGCGTGATTATGGTTGATTCCGGTGAAGAACTGTATATGAGTATGAGAAACAGAGTGTTTCTGGGATTCGGAATGTGCGGATTGACCATTTTGTTGGGAGCATTGTTAATTGGCTTATACATTCAAACGAATATTATTGTTCCATTTAAACAGATGAAAAATTTCGCAGGGAAGGTTGCAGAAGGAAAGCTGGACGAACCACTTCTGATGGAGAAAAATAACATGTTTGGTGTGTTTTCCGAAAGCTTTGACATCATGAGAGAAGAATTGGCAGAGTCAAGAAAGAGGGAGCAGGCGCTTCAGAGGAAAGAAAAGGAGCTGGTAGCATCACTTAGTCATGATTTAAAGACGCCCATTACCGGAATTAAACTTTCGGCAGAACTGCTTAAGGCGAAGCTTACAATGCAGGGAATAGAAAATCTTGACCAGATTGCAGATAATATTTACAAGAAAGCAGACCAGATGGATTTGCTGGTAAGCGATCTTTTTTCCTATACGCTGGATGATTTGAGTGAATTTACGGTAAATTGTCAGGATGAAGAGTCGCATGTGCTTAGCGATATCATTGAAAAGAATGATGATAAGGGCTGCATAGTTCAAAGTAGTATTCCTAGTGTGCTTATCCATATTGATGTGAAACGTTTAAATCAAGTGATTGGAAATATTATCGCCAATTCTTTTAAATATGCAGATACTAAAATTGATGTAAATTATAGAATCATAAAAGGGTATCTTGAGATGCAAATAA
>JBGVGF010000024.1:0-39746 GCA_045121495.1 Faecalimonas sp. | reverse complement strand
AGTTCGCCTCTAAGCAATGAAATCTCTCTTTTGGTCTTGGCATAGTCTTTTAGTATTTTCTTTGTGATTTGTATGGTCAATGCATTCTCTCCTTCTACTAAATATTTGTACTGGTGCAATTTCCAGAGAACTGCTGCACCTTGTCGTATAATACTGCTGCACCGGCTTTCGTCTGGGCTATTTTTTATTCCTCTGCTTCTCCATCGCTTCTCGGCATTCCTCTACCGTGCCGATTGCCCTATACTGCTGCACTTCCTCTAGGGCTTGAATTGCCATGTCGAGAGAATCAACGCATTCTTGAAAATACGAAAAGTCTCTTCCCTTACCTTTCAATCTCTCAATCTCTTTAGTAGATGCTTCTCTATGCTTCATTAAGTCTTTAATCGCTTCATTCTCTGTCATACTATCCCTCGCTTCCTACAATCAACGTTTATATTCGATGAAATCATGTTCTCCCGGAAATTTGACTTTGATTTTATACGGTACACCGCTTAACAACATTCCTTTTGGTTTGTACTCTCCAAAGATTACCGCTTTCTCTAATAATTTGTGATTTTTCTCACATTCTTTCGCTTTTTCTTTATCCGCATAATCTGTGTGACAAATATCACAAGTGTATAATTTTTTCTCTGTCATATTTTTTCTCTCCTTTAATTTTCACTTTCTGCCTTGTATGGCTCTGGTAGTGGTTGCCATGCGATTACATCCACCTTACCAAATCCATCTGTAAAAATCTTTCCGTTCCAAAATGCTCTAAATGGATAATCTGATAATTCATCAGATACCAGATACAACTCCACTGGCCTGTTATCGAATATCGGATTTTCTTTAGGCTGTGGTGGAAGTTCTTTTTCGCAAGGAATCCACTCATTTCTATGACTATATTCTTCTGCCAGCTGGCTGACGATTTCGATTGCCTTTACAAAGGCTTTATGCTCTTGCAATGCGTAATTGCTTGTACCATCATTCCATCTCTTTTCGTGCCACTTTGCTTCCTTTTCCAACCTCTTGCTAATCTTTTCAAATACTTCCTGCATATTACGCCTCACTAACAGCCACAAGCTGGCACTTTGCAAAATGTTTTATTTACAAAGTCCTCATAGTTATCAATGATGACCTGTGGTTCTACTCTGTAACATTTGATTCCATATCTTCCTGCTGTTTCCTGTTCTATGTAACAGCCGTTCCAATCCCAGGCACCAGTAATTCCAATAAATACATCTGCACTGGCTAATTTCTTAAGTGATTCTCCCAAATACCATATTCCCTGATTGTTATCCTTTGGCGGATTGTCTTCGATATAGGAATCAATCAACTCCAGTTCTTCGCCTTCATATACTTCTGCAATTCTTTTCATTTTCTCAATACTTGCTCTGATTTCTTCTTCTGTACTACCTTTCATCGGTACACTTACAAATAATTTTTTCATGTTATTTTCCTTTTCTTTTAATTTTGTCCACTTCTCAACATACAAAACAGCAGCTCTGTTGTTGATCGTTTTCTGCCTCCTTGGTTACAGGGATAAATAACTTTCATCTCCCAATCCACATCCTCATCCAGCCTCGTAGGATTTGCATATTCATCTTCTGGCTTGGTCATACACGGTACAGGAACGATAATGCCATAGTGAGGAGAGGCTTCCGGACAACACGCTCTAATGTGTTCCCACAACTTTCCGCTTCTCATATCCGGCTGGATGGTTTTATAGCACCCCATTGTGGTTACGATATAATTTTTCTCGCCGATAAAATTCAGCCCGTTTCCGCTGAACACATCCTCTCTGCAGCTCTTAACCTCATAGCAGGTAAATGTGCCCTTCTCAATGTCACTCTGATAAATGACACCCTTCGGTTCGAACTGCATAAAATCCACTCGCTTCACATTCGATGTGCCATAATCAATACTGACCTCGCTCGCCCAATACTTACTGCGACCGCCTAACCGGTTTCTAATCAAAAGCTGGCTGAGGAATTGGGTGATATCTTTTCTGTTCATTCTTTATCCTCCTTCCTAGTCCCGTCTTTGTCGTATTCTTTATTCGATTTATAGAATACGCATTTTCCTGATCGACAGTATAAGGACTTTAACCCTTTGCATTCACTCTTTTCCTTGTCGTATAAGATACAATCTTCATGTACTTTGTTTGTGTTCTCTTTATGTGGATTTCTGGTGCAAGTTTCAAAAAATTTGCATTTTTCTGTACATTCTCTATGACTATATTGGCATTTCATCATTCATCCCTCTTTTCGCTATATATTTTGCCAGCACTGGCAATCGCCATAACTGCTGCACCCAGTATAAATCCCACTGCTGCTATAATAAATTCAACCATGTTCTTTCTCCTTGCATAGCCCTTTATATAATTTGTCTATCTCATGGATCTGTGCTGGTAATAAGCCTGTGTCCTCGTATGCCGCTAGGCGCTCACAGATTTCTTCTGTAAATTTACATTCTCGGCAGTTGCCATCGCATTCTTCTTCAAAACACTTCTTGAAATAGGCCCCTGCTCTGCTTCTGGCAGTTAGCCTTTCTGGATTCATTTGCATTTGCCATCTTAATCTTTGCAATTCCTGTAAACAATGTACAATTACAAGATCCTGCTCTGATAATTCTTGGTGTCTCAGCTCATATCTACGGGCGGCTTCCTTTTCCACTTCGATTACTAAATCTAAAAGCTCGTCTGTAATTTCCATGTTGCTCCTTTCCGGCGGCTATATAGCCGCCTTTGTGATATGTGGTATATATTCGCATGAAGTTTCTTTCGCCAATGGCCGGTGTTTCAACCTTACATTCCGGATCCTATGTCTGAGAGGTTGTGGAAGAGCTCTCTGACTCGCTTTCCTTTGTCTTTTAACATAAATCCGATTCTTTCCAATCCCAGACCAGATTTACTGACTCAACAGATTCCATAAACTCCTTCTCTCCTATATATCTGCATGGACGTTTCCTGCATCCGAAGGTCATGACGTTATTCTGCCATACTACCCATTGATATTCTTTGGAGCTTCTTGGATCCCCGGGATCTTCTTCCTCTTTTTCTCTCTTCGAAGCATCCACTGTCCGTAAAATAGTTCCAGGAATAAGAATATTCTCGTTTGCCCCCACTAAGATAAAGGATGGTGTCCCCGGTGTCGTGATACTGATATTACTGATGTCGTACGGCTCCATTTTTTCCCACAGGTCATCCAGATCAGGGAATAGATTTGCTATGCTTTGGTTTTCGATATTTTTTCTGTAGAGTGCTGCCTCGCCGCGTTCCGGAAGTATTCCAACTATCCCCACAACTGCTGCCACTGCTTTCTTGCTCATATCGTCTTTATGTACTTTTAGCTGCCACCAGTCGCATTCAATGATATATTCCTCCTGTTCTGTACAACCCACTCTTAATCCGATTCCTTCATAGGCTTTCTTACATAATTTTTTAAAATTCGAAACATTAATAAACATATGGTTCCTCCTCGCCACAAATAATCTGTTTGTATAAATCTCGGTACTGTATACATTCGGTTGCTCCATTTTTATCTTCAAACAGAGCGAAGTTCTGGTGTTTTTTTACCAGGCGCATCTTTCTCTTGGTTACTTCTTTTCTCTTTAAGGAATCACGGCTTACTTTATTGATTCCGTAATATTCTCCTTCTACCAAGTAGCTTTTCATGAAATTTTTCATATCATTGAGGTTTTTCATTTGTTACTCCTTTAAAAATGCCCATTTATCATATGTGAGCTTGTTTTCGTCCCAATCCGGGCAATGACTCTGCAGGTAGGTTTTAAACAGTCTTAACATCTCTGTTCTTCTGCCAGTATTGCCATTATCCAACATTTCATGGTGGATCTGGCAACCTACTGCTCCATTCTCCGGGATTCCCAGACCATTCTGTGATCTGGGAATGTAGTGCATGATTGATGTATACTGCTGCCCTATGCCGGATACCTCTTCCATGTGATATCCCATTTGGCAAAAGATACAGCCTTCATCTCGCTCTTTTATATATGCTCTGGCTTTGGGGCTGAATTCTCTGGATCTTGTCTGTTTTTTACTCATCTTTTTTATGTTTTCTCCTTTAGTTCTTGGATCAGTCTTGGCTTTGTTCCTCAATCTTTCCTTCCTTTAATGTGTACCAGGTATCTTCCTTAATGTTTTCGCCATCTACCTGAATCATTTTCGCACCAGCGAAGCTCCAAGTTTCTTCTTTCCAATGATCGCCACCATTGCTTGTCCACTCGGCGAATACAAGATGGGATCCTTTGACACCTTTTGCCTTGGACTCTGGTCCCCAAGCTACGGCTATGCTGTTTGGATGTCCTGCTTCTGACATTCCGCGGTATCCTGTGTTGGATGAAGCTCCGCAGTTTCCTGTGTTGGATGAAGCTCCGTAGTCTCCTGTGTTGGATGAAGCTCCGCGGTATCCTGTGTTGGATGAAGCTCCGCGGTCTCCTGTGTTGGATGAAGCTCCGCGGTATCCTGTGTTGGATGAAGCTCCGTAGTCTCCTGTGTTGGATGAAGCTCCGCAGTTTCCTGTGTTGGATGAAGCTCCGTAGTATCCTGTGTTGGATGAAGCTCCGTAGTCTCCTGTGTTGGATGAAGCTCCGCGGTATCCTGTGTTGGATGAAGCTCCGTAGTCTCCTGTGTTGGATGAAGCTCCGTAGTTTTCATCTGACTCTATGTTGCTCTTTACTCTTTTAACTGTGTACTCAATGGCAGCTTTTACCAATCCTGCAATGCTAATTTCTGCTCCAATCTTAATCTTTGTAGATGCCATCTTTGTATCATCGCAGTCTTTCGATATATCCCCACTCTGTTCAACTTCATGATAAACACTTTTATTTGGTTCATAATACTTCAGACAATCCAAGGGATACTCACAAGCATGAAACCCTGTCTCACAAGCTACCGCCTGATCCGTTTCATATTCTTTTCCTTCTTCATACTGAAACTCTTTGCAAGTCATATCTTTGTTAAATCCCTTATATGATTTGATTACTTCATCCATGTGTCTTCCCTCCTGTATTAACCTATTGTGCAGCTATGGTTTGCTTCTGCATCTTCTAATTCCTGTAAGCGTTCGATCATGACTATAGCCTCTCGCAGTTCGGATATTGCTGTAAGGTACATATCACTATCCACGTTCTTTTCAGCCTCCTCCAGACGGAGTGCTACTGCCGTCTTATATTCTTCTCGTCTCTTTTGGATATCCTCTAACTTTTCCGTAGATAGTTCCTGTGACGATTTCTGTTTGTTTTCCACCGGTTCGGTTTCTACAGATTCCGGTTCATTCTCTGCAGATTCCGGTTCATTCTCTGCAGATTCGTTTTTGCTTTCAGCGTCTTCCGGCATGTATTCTGGAAAGTCATTCTCAATACTGGTCTGCCCCGGAAGTTGTGGTTCTTCCTTGGGTAATTCTTGCTTAGACTGCTGCACCTCTTTTCTCACTTTTGCCTTAGTGACTTTCATTTCTTTTCGCTTTTTCTCTGGTTTCTTGGCGTCCGGAGTCTTTGACTCTGATTTTTTCGGTTGCACCGGTGCAATTTTCTCCGGAAAAGGCTTCTTGTACAACCCTGACCACTTTTCTTTTCCGTCTGTTCCATCGTTCTCCCCTAATAGAGTTAAAAGAGCCGTCCATGGGAAGGATTCCTTTTCATGTGTCCTGAGTGAAATAACGTTGATCTCTGATTCTTTAAAAGAAATCATAAGTCGACCGATTCCCTGAAGTCTGACACCTTTCATCCCCTCTCCTGTTGGAGACAGGATCTCTTTAGCTCTCTTTTCATCTCGCTCTGCTTTCCAAAGATCCAAGAACAGGTCCGGCTCATCTTCCAGGAGTTGGTGAATCGCTTTTCCTAGCAGGTTAAATTCTTTCTGTTCTTCCCGTTCGCCTTCCATCATGACCTCAAGGTCCGTAGTCTTTTCTTCTTCCTTAAGCTCTTCTTGAATGGTCTGGATCTCTCTTTTGCTAAAATCCGGTGTTAACTCTTCATTGATTTCCTCCGGGAATTGCAACATGATGGTAAGTTTCGCGTATCCAAATCCACGATATTTTTCTTTTAATACCATAGAGTTTCCCCCTTCGGAGAAACGGTCGTTGATCTGGATAAATCGGCTTACCTGAGAGGCATCAATGTGATATTCTGCCTCCGCAAATTCAGTCAAACTCTGATAACCTGAGTTATATAAGATGTCTGTCTCTCTGGCATACTTTAACAAGTATCCAATCCTAACAAATCCCTCTACGGATTTATGAAACTCCTGATCCAGTTCCTGCTTGAACTGTTCGTAGCTGTTGAATCTTGTTTCTAGCATATCTACACTCCTATCTTTGTCTTCAAACGTTCTTTGTACTGCTGCAACCATGGTTCTAACACTTCTCTATCTGGTTTTTGGTCATATTCCTGCTGCCACTGTATAATTCTTCCGTCAGGAGCTATTTCAACCGTGCAGTATGGAACTTCCGGTGTTTGTACCTTCCGCAAAAATAAAATAAAACTGTTCTTGTTTTTATGTTTTTCCATGTAAGTGTCAGAAGTCCCTACACAGTGATGAAGGATCGCGCTCTCTGATACGAGCTCTCCTGCATCTTTTGCCGGACGAATGATAAATTTCTCATCTTCATATCCATAATCCTTTTTTAGTTTTTTGTACATCTGCGATATCTCAGGGTATTCCTCGTTCTTTTCTTTTATACGTTTTTCTCTGTCTGCCTTATTTTTTTCCAAGACCAATTTGTTATGTTGGGTTCTCAAATCCTTTGGAAAAAGGATAATTGAATCCGTCATGTCATAACCTTGCTCGTCGCACATGGTTAAATAGTCTCTGTAGGTCACAATCTGATCCCAGCCAATTTTATTTATATATGTTTCAAACTTTCTCGGAGTGACATACCCAAATATGGTGCCTATATCCATTATCCGGTTGCTGTGATTCCGTAAAATTTGTTTACACATTACATCTGGAATAAGCACTCCGCAGTTTCGTTCCATCTTGTATAAATCCCATGCACGTGCTTCCCCCTTCTTTTTCTGAAGCTCTTTTACCCGTTCTGGCCGGATTGACAACTTGTCTGCTATGGATTTTCCTTTTACATTGATCGTAGGCAACCCAAAGCTTAACATCCGATCAACAATCTTACTGAATTTCATTTTGGAGAGTAATTCCAATTCCGGATGCTTGAGATAGGTGTTCATATACTTTACGATATTGCATCTATATTCCGGAAATCCCGAATACTGCAGGCAGGTGCCTTTTAATTGTGACAGTCCACCTATATAAACTTCTCTATCACCCGCCTCGATCTTGGATCCCCATTCAATGTTGGATCTTTTCCAACTCTCTTTATTATTTCCGTGGTTATAAGCACATTCCGGAGTCTTTCTGCCTTCCTGGTACCAGAATTTTGCTTTATCTCTGATCTGATAAGCTTCCTCCGTTCCAATCTCATAAGTCTTACTTACTTCTACCAGAGATATACATACTCCTGTCTCTTTCCATTTCTGAACATCATAGACCCTTTTTGTAACCGTGTAACTGCGTTGCTGCCGCCCTTCGCATTTGAATATACCTGTCGCTCCGCATTTTAAACACCTGCCAGGCTCCTCTCTTCTCGGGATATCAATTCTTTTTATGAACTGCTGCTCGAATGTGTCTATATTACCGGTGTAATATTTTTCACGTTGGCCGCATCTGGAACAGGTCACATAGGCATAGTTGCCTTTTCTGAGGTAATATAAGAAATTCTCAGGAATCTGTCCTTTTGCCCATGCTACAAATCCTGCTGAATGAGGTGGGGTCTCGCTCATGCGTTTTTCCAAAGCTGCTTTCCAGTTCCCCTCTCTCCGTTTTTCCTTGATCTCTTTTATATCATCCTGATATTGGCTAATAGCCCATATCCATCCACTATGTTCTCTTTTAGTGAACCGCTTTATCTTCTCAATATCTCTTTCCGGGATCAATGTATGCTCTAATACCCAGTTGTTGTTGTTTGAATTGTGCCAGATCGTTCCATAAGTGTTGTAATTTGTGATCATGGCAGTGCTCCAGGATCCATCCTTTGCAAAATATGTAGTGTAATCTGTTGTTGTGAGTGCAATTCTGCAAAGAGGAGCAGGATCGTAGATATCTATCAGTAGGGTGTTTTCTTCTAGTTTTTTCAAAGAGACTGCTGCCAGATATTTAAATTCTTTTGGGATTTCTATATTTGTCTGAAAGGGAAGTTCTTTTATTGTTTTCTTTTTCATTATTTTTCTCCCAGATAGTAGTCTCTTATGATCTGGTAAGCAGTTCGCATGGATGGAATTCCCAACTTCACGTTGCCGCTCACTCCTGCAAGCTTGGTAATTTCACTATCAATCGTATAGCAATGCTCCCAAGACCATTTTAAAAGCTCTGCGATACATCCCTTTAAGGACTTGTCGCTCTTTCTGATTGCCGCTGCTGCATTCCATTCTTCTAATGCTATGGATTCAATCTTCGCGATCCAGTCCTCAATAATCCCTTCTGTTTTAAGTTCTGCCTTTTCGACTTTGATCTTTCCAATAGCGGCCATCTGAACTGAACAGAGCTCGTCCATACAGTCATCTAAATAATCCTCGGCATCTTCTTTCTCCAATCCGTTCTCTTCTGCCAAGGCGTAAACTCCTTCTGTATCTCCAGCCTCTTTTAACTCTGCCGCTTTCTTATTGATCTCTTCCGCTGAGTTCATATTTCCATATTTTTTAAACATTGTGGTTCTCCTTTCTTTCTACGAATTCTCTTTTATTCTCCACTTCGTTAATCAGCCATTTTCTGTATTCATGCTCCTCTTTCACATGGAACCTTACGACGTTCCCTTGAATCTGCATGATCAGCTTCTGCCACTCTTTTTTATGAGCTATCTCTTCTCCATTGGCATTCTTCCATCCATTCTTGATCCAACTTAATACCCAGCCCTGTTCAAAGGCGCTGGCTATGTACTGAGACTCTATGTAAATATCCAGCTCGCATTTAATGTTCATGCGGCTTAGAGCCCTTTCCAGTATGATGAGATTCGCTTGGTTTGCGGTCATTTCATTGGCAATGTTGCACAAAAGAATCGTCTGAGTCCTTGTACAAGTGCCTTTTTCGCCCTTAAATTCGAGGATAAAACCGCCTGCCGCATTTAATGTTTCTGCGGCTTTTATGCATTTTAACGAAGAATATGTGTAGACACTTACTCTCTTCATGGGATCCCCTCCTTTCCAGGAGGACTCAGGCAAATCTCTGTGTATCTTAAATAACTGTATCCGGTAAATGGATTAATTCCCACCTGGATAGAACTCTTGTCTATGTAGAATCCTTCTGTGTTTTTCAGTTTATCAAGATTTTCGAGTATCTTTCTCATTGTCCAATGGGAATATGTTCTTCTCTCTTTCTCTGGTCTAATCAGGTTCCGGCTAGAAGATACCCACTGTAAGCCTTTTTGCTCTGTTTCTTCAAATAAGCTTAATTGTTCGGCCGCTTCGGTCTTTTCTGTTCGTTTCGTGATATACTTTGCCAGTCCTTCAAATCCTCCAGCTTCGTATGAGCTTCTGTGATCTACTAGACCGTCTATTCTACTTGGTGGATTTTCTTTTGCAAAAGATGAATGAAGCAATGCTTTCTCCCATGCTTTTTCTACAATCAGATCTGTCTGTTCTGTCCAGATTCTGTTTAGTAGGATATGAAAATGGATCCCTCCTTCCTTTCCCACTTCCATACGGAAAAAATATTTCAGGGGAATCCCCTTTTTCTTATATGCTTCCCGTAATTTTCTCAAGAAAAAATTCACATCTCTTTTTACTTCGCTATACGGTAGTCTGATTCCTTTCGGATACTTGCAGCATACCCATAGATCTTTTGGAATAAAATTCAATGCTATCGTTCTTTGAACGTACTTTTCTCTGTTTCTTTGGTTATTTTCTCTGATCTGCTCCGGGGTTGGTTTTTTCTTCTTTTTCCGTTTCTCCCCCTTCGCTCCGTACTTCCCTTTCCAGTTATATTCATGGTCATTGAAATACGGCGTTCTCCAAATGTCATGATTAAACATATTTTCAAACCGTCCTAAGTTTAATTAACTGATATAGCAACTTTAAGCCTTTGGATTTGACTTAAATTTTGCTATATCTGTTGACACAATTGGATGTATGGATTAAAATAGTTTTGTGTATAAAGTCATACACCCGATTGTGGTTCGGCGGTGCGTTCTCAGCGCACCGCTCTTTTTTTGCGTCTGTCATGACGTCTCTGTGCTTCACGCATCTTGGTGTCAAATGCCAGGGTCCTTTCGTTTGTGGAGTAATATTCTCCGTCACAGCGATAGTATTTGTACATCACGCCATTGTTTGTAGCATATCCGATAAATTCCGCACCTTCTGGGACGTCAATGACGTCATGTGCTTCTCTTCTTGCTTTTAATAGTTCATTGGTTGCTGTCATAGCAGCCTCCTTTCCTCAATTCTTCTTGATATATTTCATGGAAGGACTTACTTTTCTGTGTATGTAACTTGCTCTTCCAACTCAATTGCTCTTTGCATAACTTTTTCTGCATAGCTGGAATATTTTCCGGCTTCCGCACGTTTAATCGCTCCACTATACTCTCCTTCGTTGTAACACATTAAGACCGTTGGCAGGTCGTCATACTTCTCTGCTAATTCAGCCAGAATATCCACTCCTACTAAGATGTTAGAATATGGATCGTAAAGATCTGTCACGCCAAGCTTGTCCATTCGCTCCTCGGCAAACTGGGGCTTGATCTGCATAAGTCCGATACATCCCGAGGATGATACGGCATCCGGATCTCCAGCGGATTCCGCCTCGATCACTGCCATGATCAATTCCGGACAAATGCCATATTGATCTGCAATCTCATGCACATAACCTATGTACTTGTCCTGTACAAGGGTATCGTATTGTATTTCTAATATCACTTCCTGTGTGGTCGGTTTCTCAATAATGTAGATGTATCTTGTTTCCTCCGGTATCGGCTCTGCCATTACGTCATCAATAGCTTTAAGGGTTTGGTACGTGCTGCCGATTACCACTGCAGAGCTGCCAAGAAGTATAGATATTGCGATGGTCCCGGCTATCCGACCGGTAAGCTGTTTTCTCCGTTCACTTCTATTCACTTTTTCTCTTTCCTTTCACTTCATCTACTGGACGATATCCTAATCCTCTTACAAGGGTCTGATATGCCCATCTCTTCACAGTGAACTGTTCTTCTTCACTTAAGTCTTCTACATTTACTTCTTTTCCGTCTTTTTGTACTGTAAAAATGTAAGTAGCTTTCTTCGGATATCTAGGCATTCTCTTTCCCTCCTTTTTTATTTTATGAGTCGAATTTTGTCCAATATTCCTATTCGGTGTCTCGCCGGGGATGTCAGCGGAATTTTTTATCTTAGGAGATAGTCATGGCTTTGTATTTATGCGGTTTGACATCCCCGGTGAGACACCGATATTGATTTATTTGGTTTCCTTAACCATCAGGTCTACGTCTCCGTTGTACCAGGTAGCAATTACCTGTTTTGCCCTTTGTTTTCTAAATTCTTCAAGACTATGTAAAGGTACAGCGTAAGAAAACCTCCCTTTTCTATAGACATACACCACTTCTTTTGCGCCCATTCTCTGTAGAAATGTTACAAGTGTTGTTCTCTTATAAGGCTTGTTGTATTTCGTTCCCAGATGTTCTAACAGTTTTGTTACCTGTACACCTCTCTGGGGCGAATCATCAACCAGATCATAGATTGCTCTCATGATCAGTTCTTCTGTTTTACTTAACTCTTTCATTTTTTTCTTATCTCCTTTCTACATGAATTATTTTGTTTGTACTGACTCCGTGTCCTCTGTTTTCTCTTATCTCCTCTGAAGGTTGTTATTTTGTCTTGTTTAGTGTCTACTCTTGTGTTATCCTTTTCTTACAGATTCCTCCCAAGGAGTCAAATACCTAAACAAAAGAAAGGATATTTCACATGATTACTATTAATACTTACGACTTACTCGTAAAAGTTTTTGAACTTATCCAAGCCGATATCGAAACGGTTTCCATCTCTATAATTGATGAAGATTCAAAGGATGGATTTATCTCTTTCTCTGCCCAAGACGACGATTGCGAGATAGATTTTGAAGAACTTGTTGATATTAATTCCGAAGAGTATGAACCTCTTTTTGTTCCTTCTCCAGACGGTCCTGCCCCTCATATTCCCACCTTTTCAGAACTAGGTCTGATTCATTCTGCATTTGGCAATGCATTTGAACTCGCCAAAGAGTATCTTGAAAAAACTTCAATATCAGCGGAAGAACGTAGCATAATCTCTCGCGACTTAAAGAGTTATGAACGTTATTTAAACAACCTCACTCCATTCCTTGATCATTTCTCCTCATTGATGAACGAATAATTTCATAACTTAGTCTGCGGCTAGTTTTTCTCTTTGATTTTCTAGCCGCATCTCGTATTACAGCAGCTACATATTCGAATTCTTTTTCTCCTCCTTCTACAACTACTGTTACATGGCTATTTTCTTTCTTGAAACTTCTTATACTTTTGATCATTTACCCTACCTCCTCTCTGCTCCATTGCTCTTTACACTGCCTGTGGCTCTGGTTCATGCCGGTTTCGCTCTCTTTTTTCACTTACCTTACAATCGATCATTCCCTCGATATATCCCTTCTGCCGTTCCGTCAATAATGGTAATGCTTCTTTTAAATTTGTAAGAATTTCCTGTTCGCGTTCTGACATATATTTCCTCCTTTCCATTCACTTTGTTCATCTGATGTACATACAATAGCACATTAAATACTCACTGTCAACAATTTTTGTTGACTTAATGTTCATTTGGTGTTAATGTGTTCTAAAAGGAGGGTGCCAATGAAAGATAGAATAAAAGAAATCAGAAATTATTTAGGATTAAGTCAAACCGATTTTGCAAAAAAAATACTTGTATCACGCTCTGCTATTTGTAAAATAGAAAGTGGTGAAAATACTCCATCGGATCAGACCATTAATTTGATTTGTCGCGAATTTGACATAAACGAAAAATGGCTCAGAACTGGTAGTGGTGATATGCATATACACTTGACGCGTAAACAAAAAATTGTGGATTTTATCGGCGAATCTATAAATGAGAAGGAATCCATTAAAACTACTGTTTTAGAAGGATTATCCGAACTAGATGAAGAAGATTGGGAAGACATCGATCGTATTATAAAGAAATTTCTAAGGCTCAATGAAGAGAAGGAATAATCCTTCTCTTTTTTTATGCATAATATTACTTTTTACAGAGGAAATTTGTAGACTCCATTAATTTTGTATGATATGATTTATCTATATAAAACAAAAGGAAGGTATCAGAAATGAAAAAGAAACTATTTTTAGTATTGCTCTCTTCTGCAATCCTTTTATCCGGGTGTGGAAATTCCGATACTGCTAACAGCGCATCGAAAAATTCAGAGAGTCAAACAGAATCTGTTGAATCATCTTCTGCCTCAGAAGACACTATTAAAGTTGAAGAGAACTTGTCTACAGTCGAGATAATCGTTCCTGCGGAATACTTATCTGGCGAAACACAGGAGACTCTTGATAAAACTGCTCAAGAGGAGGGATATCAATCAATTACATTAAACGATGACGGAAGTGCAACTTATGTAATGACAAAGGCTCGACATAAAGAGTTGCTCGATGAGCTTTCCTCTAACATTGACAGTACATTGTCCGAATTTATTGGATCAGAGGATTATCCAAACATCACAGATATTACCGCAAACGATAATTATACTTCGTTTACCATTACAACAAAATCTACTGAACTTGATGCAAGCGAATCTTTCTCTGTAATGATTTTTTACATGTATGGAGGATTATATAATATTTATAGCGGTGAGAATGTCGATAATATTCATGTCGACTTTGTAAATGCGGACTCCGGAGAAATCATCTCATCTGCTGATTCCAGTGATATGCAGTAAATTTTTAACATATTTATGTAAAGACCTCGTTTCAATACGAGGTCTTTTTCGTTATTGAAGCCCAGTTTTAAAAAAGGGCTATCTTTAAGGAGAATAATAAGTTTACACGCGCTATAATTAATTCATAGTGTAAAGAAGGAATATGTATTATTTTATCGACATACGTACTTACACGTGTTACAATAAATTCATAGAAAGGGGGAAATACACTATGGCAAAATATGTTTATCCAGCAATTTTTAGCCCTGAGGAAGATGGTGGATATTCTATCTTCTTTCCAGATTTAGAAGGATGTTACACCTGCGGAGATGATTTAAGTGATGGAATGGAAATGGCAAAAGACGCTCTTTCCCTTGTATTATACGGATATGAAACAGAGGGAAAGGAAATACCTGCACCTTCCAAATTATCTGCTTTTTCTCCGGAAAATGGAGCATTTGTAAATTATGTAGCCTGTGACACCTTGGTCTACAGAAAAATGTATAATAACAAAGCCGTTAAAAAGACTCTTACCATTCCTGAATGGCTCAATGAAGAAGCTATGGCTCTTGGTGTTAATTTTTCTCAGGTGCTTCAAACTGCTCTTATGGAAATTACTGGATTTTCTGAACCAACACATAATCGTTCTATCTAAAGTAAAGTGGACTAAGGTTCTTCCTTAGTCCACAAGCTTTTTACTAAATCTATATATCAATTCTAATATCTCTTCGTCTGCCTTTTGAAGTAGTCTTACAATTTCTTCAATTAATTTCTCTTTTTCATAACTTGGCATAACACCACCTCCGCTTATCTTTTGTTGCCTATCATTGTACTCTCTTCGACTTCTTGTATATGTATTATAACACCACTTTTGTAGATTTCAATGCCAGTTTCAAATATGAAACACTTTTACCTTTTTCTGCTGTGTTTCGAACAATATAGGTCCTCTATTGGCACATCCAGCACTTTTGCAAATTCCTCCAGTTCATTTATTGTCGGGCTTTTGGTTCCGTTAAAGATTCTGTATATTGTTACTCTGGAAATTGATAAAAATGGTACTATCCTATTGACTTTTATTCCTTTTTCGTCCATCACTTGTTTGATCAGTATTTTTGCCATATAAAAATAATATCAATAGGTTTTTTCAAATCATACCGGTACTTTTTGGTAATTTTGGTGTCTAAAATTAGTTTTTGCAAAGGAAAAATGTAGACTTCACTATTTTTGTGTGGTATAGTGAAATAAAAAAACGAAAGAAGGAAAATGTTATGAGTTTAATTAATTGTTCGGAATGTGGAAAGCAGATCAGTGATACTGCTGCCAGTTGTCCAAATTGCGGTGCTCCGGTAAAACCTAAAAAGCACTGTAAATTTTGCGGGGAATTAATTGACATGGATTGTGTGATCTGTCCAAAATGTGGACGACAGATAGAGGAGATCAAAAGAAATACTGATAATATTGTAATCAACAATACAAATATGAACTCTAATGTTGCCATGGCAACTAATTTCGTACCAGTTCCAATGGGTAAGCGAAAGGATAAATGGATCGCATTTTGTCTTTGCTTGCTCTTAGGCTTCTTCGGAGGTCATAAATTCTACGAAGGAAAAATAGGTATGGGAATCCTGTACATATTTACTTTCGGACTCTTTGGAATTGGCTGGCTTATTGATTTGATCGTAATACTTTGCAAGCCTAATCCATATTACGTTTAATATTGCTTTATCCTAAATTTTCCCTTGCCCCAGTGTCTTTTGATCTGGGGTTTTTAATTATTAGTTAAAATGTAATTGCACCGGTGCAACTGCTGCACTAAAGTAAAAATTTGTAGACTTCTTAGATTTTGTATGCTAAAATCTAGTTTAAAAAATTCAAAATTGTGATTTTCATCCTAAAATGTAACACCAATTATGAAAGAAGGTATCTATATGTTTTTCTTTTATGAGAATGAAGAAGATAATACTTCCAGTGAAACATCAAACGAAACTAATATTGAAATTCCTCAACCCCCAAATTATTCAGAAGATGTTTTTGAGTCTATAAAACATATCAATGAATATGGTCAAGAATTTTGGTATGCCAGGGAACTTTGTAAAATCCTCGAATATACAGAATTCAATAAGTTCCTTCCTGTTATTAAAAAAGCTATAAAGGCTTGCGAACAGAGCAATCAACCTGTTTCAGACCATTTCGCCCAAGTGAGCGAGATGGTTCCCATCGGAAGCGGAGCAATAAGAGAATTACGAAGTCGGTAAAAAGGTGCGACAGACCATAGCTGAATTAGGTGGAACAATGCCTGAAGGCCTTCCAACTCCACCAAAAAGCATTAAGCAAATCGAACGAGAACAAAAGAAGTTAAATGACTAAAATAAAAACGCTCCTGGTACTCGCAATACCAGAAGCGGTGCTCATTGCTTCGAAAAACAATGCACTATATTCACAGGTATATTGTAGCATTTCGAAGCTCAGTTTGCAAGAAACCGGGCTATTTTTGTACCCATTTTTAAGGAGAATGAATATGAAGAAAACAGGTGCTATTTACATTAGGGTTTCCACGGAAAAGCAGGAAGAGCTCTCTCCTGATGCTCAGAGACGTCTGCTTTTAGAATATGCTGCAAGACAAAATATTATTGTATCTGAAGAATACATCTTTGAGGATAAGGGTATATCCGGACGGGAAGCTAAAAAAAGACCAAGATTCCAAGATATGATTGCCCTGGCTAAGTCCAAGGAACATCCATTTGACTGTATTATTGTCTGGAAATACTCTCGTTTTGCCCGAAATCAGGAAGAAAGTATTCTGTACAAGTCTCTGCTTCGAAAGAATAATGTAGATGTGATCAGTATCAGTGAGAATACAGATGGAGAATTTGGTACTCTTATTGAAAGAATCATTGAGTGGATGGATGAATACTACTCTATCCGTCTGTCCGGCGAGGTTATGCGTGGTATGACCGAGAATGCCAAACGTGGCCATTATCAGAGTGAAGCTCCTATCGGGTACCTTTCTTCCGAAAAAAAGAAGCCACCTGTTATTAATCCAGAAACCAAAATTATCCCTCTGACTATCAAGGATATGTTCTTATCCGGGAAAACCACACTGCAGATCGCACGATACCTGAATCAAAAGGGCTACAAGACCAAACGTGGAAATTCATTTGATGCCCGGGGAGTAGAATATATTCTTTCTAATCCTTTCTACTATGGGAAATCCCGGTGGAACTATTCAGAGCGCGGCCGCAAGTTAAAACCTTCTGATGAAGTAATCTATGCGGATGGAGACTGGGAGGCTCTCTGGGATGAAGAGACCTACAATCAGATCATGGCAAAGCTCTCTTCCCGTAAATCTATGAAATCCAGAGATATTGCAAGCTGCAAACACTGGCTTTCCGGTATGCTGGTCTGCTCAGAGTGTGGTCGTACCCTGTCTTTCTCCGGCTCAAAGTCTGGACACGGCTTCCAGTGCTGGGGGTACATGAAAGGGCTCTGTACGACCTCACACTACATTTCTTTAGCTCCAGCCGAAGAATATGTGATTGATGGATTAAAACAGTTTTTAAACGGGGATACGCTCTCCTACACCCTAATCTCGGATACCCCTGTGGAGAATCTTGATCAAACTGAGGACATTAGACGTGAATTAGATAGAATCGATAAGAAAGAAAAACGTGCAAAGGCGGCTTATCTGGATGGCATTGATTCTAAAGAGGAATATCGGGAAAATAAAGAATATTTCCAGAAATTGAAGAATGAATTAAATGCGCAGCTGGCAGAACTGACTAATGCCATTGATATTCCGGCGAAAGAAGAACTTGATCAGCTGATGATCCAGAACATTTCCGATGTCATTGCTATCTTAGAGAACCCAGCTGCCGATTATACTCAAAAAGGCGATGCTCTCCGAAATATCGTGGATCACATCACCTTTAATCGTGCTGAAACCTCCTTTACTTTTTCACTTCGTTTCAAATTATAGGTTAATGCCGTACAGACCGCCATATTGCATTAACCTATAAAAGTTAAATAATTGGAGTTTCTTCTATAATATTATATCATTCCTACACTCTTTTTAAAAGGCCTGCTACCAGAAGATTATACATTCTGGTATTCTGTGCTGCAGTTCCAGTGTAACCGCTGATACTGTTCGCCTTGGCGATCTTTTTCCGGAAGGAGTAGGAATTATCAATGCCCAGTGATTTTAAAGCATTGGATAAAGTATCTTTCTTTCCTGTGTACTTCGGATAGTATACATTGGATGAGATCACTGTAGCAGTCTGAGTACTCTTTTTCTTTAAAGATAACATATCCACCAGGAAGTTTACTACTCCCTCTGCAGTCTTCTTAGCATGATCCTCTGACAGAATGATTGGGACATCCGTACTAGAATCCATGAATCCATTCTCCACCAAGAAAGCAGGCATGGTGGTCTTTGCGATCACATAGAAACCTTTCTTAATGACTTTCTGGCTTCTATTGCCTTTCAGTCCGGTACAATTTACAATCCGATCATAGAGCCGCTGTGCCTGTCCTGCTCTCTCGCTCTTGGATGAGCTGTAATATACCACAGTGCCTCCACCAGATCCACCGTTAACTCCTGCGTTATGATGCATTGAGATAAATACATCTGCCTTTGCCTGATTTGCAGTCTTTACTCTGGCAGAAAGAGAGATGTCACTCTTTCCTGTAGTGTCATCAGTTCGGATGACCGTGCAATCATATATATTCTTTAAGGTTGTTTCCACCAGATCCATGATCCGATCGTTTAAATACCATTCTCTGGTCTCTTTTTTGTCGAGGCTCTTTAAGCACCGTTTACCGGCAGTGCTCATACCGTGTCCTGCGTCTAATGCAATAATTTTACTCATTTATTCTTCCTCCTCTTTTACTTCTGGTAATCCTGCAATGCTTGTCAGCAAAGACAATACTCCTGCCAATGTAGAAGCACTTGCTACCATTACCCAATTCACATCTCCCATCACAGCAGCTGTTCCAATGGTAGCTACTGCTGTCTGCGCTACTGTCTTAACAGCTCTTACTCCTGCTGCCTTTGCCCATGTTTTCCAATTTTTCATAAAGTTTTCCTCCTTTAGATTTAAAATGCCTGTACAGCTGCCCAGATCAATCCCACAATCAGGAATTCAATGACAACTCCCAGTATTTTGTCTACGATTACTTTTTTGTTATCGCGAAGAGATTTGACTGGCTCTTTTTCCATCTCATCTACGCGACTTTCCATCCGATCAACTTTTATATCAAGGTCATTGATGGTTTCATTCGTGTGTTTCAGTTCCTGTACCATCTCCACTATCGTATTAGATAGTGTGTGGATTTCATTCACGATAGGTTCCAACTTGTCCAGGCGATGAGTGTTCGACTTGGAGCGTTGTTCATTCTCCGTAAGTCTGTGCTCAATGCTAAGTTCATCCATAGGCATTCACTCCTTTTTCTTTTATAAATTTAAAAGCCCAGTACTCGTTATGAATACTAGGCTCTTAGGCTCTGATTATTATTTTAATAAACTCGTTTGCCGCATTTTACGCAAACTTTTGTCACGTGGTCTCTCCCAAAGAAAGACCACCCTTCATTTGTAAGCAGGTATTCATGCCTGCACATGATCCTTTTAAACAGTCGTTTTATCATGGTTAATACTCCTGTGCGATAACCTCGTGTACCGCATTGTTTGCGCCCATGTATAAAATTCCATTGGCAACATATATATGCCCTGACTCAATACCGCTTAACACTCTAAGCAAATACTGTCCGGCATTGCTGTCATCATGCTTCCAATACATAGGAACGGCTTTTTTGTCGGTCACATCAACACCAGTAAAGTAATGACTACCTGTCGGTAAGTATGGTGATGTATCACCGCTGTTACTCGTGTTAAGGTCTACTCTTAACAGGTTAGTCGTGGATACATCTGCGGTAACTTTGACGTTAAATATAAATTCACCATTTATAAATTTGTTTCTATTAACCGTCATTGTATTTGTAGATGACATAGTAGCTTTGCCAATCTTACGTTTTCTCGACTCTGGGATGATTCCACCATAGGACAGGCTTGGACTTGCAATATAGACACTGTCTCCTTCCACAACAATGTTAATGGTATAAAAACCACTTGCATTGTTGGCGTAGAAATCGAAGCATAATCTTTCATACACACAAGTAAGTGTCTTTTTAAATACATACTGTATTGAAGAATCACTCACATTGGCCATGGTAATCGTATATGTTGCCGTTCTACTGTTCGCTTTGTCTCTGTGGCAAGTAAAAAATTCAAAATGATAGTTTTCCCCTTTTACAATCTGCACATTCTTATAGGATGTGATCCCTGCTGTATCCGTGCCAAGGATGGACCAGTAAATGCCATCATAATAGGAATTCCCCTGTATGTCGTTCGGGTTCGGAAACGGCATGGTTCCAAGCTGATTGGTGGCAACGCGGTAGCCCCTGTCATAGAATTCCCTTTTACTCTCATATGTACCCGTCTTATAGGTCTTGGCAAGGTGTTCCCCAAGCAGTGTGTAACCTTCCTGCGTCAAGTGATTGTTGTCATCCGGATAGAATGTATCTATGTTATAAGCATTCATACCAACTTTTCCCAAATCCACCACTCTTAAGTTTGTAAGAGTTGCAATTTCGATCATTGCATTGATATAGCTATCAAACACATCTCCATTTCCGTTTCTCCAGTTGGCATTATTTGTGTAACCTTTTCCTCTAGGTGGGAGGATCACAATAATCTCGATATTCGGATTTGTAACCAAAATTCCTTTAATTCCTGCTAAGTAATCCGCGTAAAACGATTCTGATGTCGAAGCATTTCCCACGGGTACGGCCTTAGAAAAATCATTGACTCCAAAACAGATAAATGCATGAGTAGCTTTTAAGATATTCTCTGCCTGCGCGGTAATCTGTGCTGCAAAGCTGCCTGTGGGATAAGCCGAACTCGCTGTAGCTCCTCTTACTCCGGCATTAATCACATTACAGCCTGTGATATTCCCGAATACTGTAGGATAAGGTCTAGAAACCCGAACTGCTTTGCCATCTGCTAACTCGCCCCATGTGATGGAATCGCCAAAGAAAATAGCGGTCTTTCCAAATAACTCATTTGTCGGGGAAAATAATTCAAGATCGTATGATAATGCAATTTCTGACACATTATATCTCCAGTATTCTTTTCCCGTACCAACTTTGGTAATTCGCTGGAAGATATAGTTGCCGCACACGATATTTTCAACTGTAGCATGTCCATACCAGCCAAGATAATTTGCATCATCAGAACCATTCGAGATATAGATTCTCCATGATCCATCTGTAAGTAGATCATTAATGGATGTTGTCGTTCCACTCATATATTTCGATACTGGTCGAAATGAACTGGAATCTGCGTCCATTAAAAATCTTCGCCATGTTCCCCAAGACCATGTATCGCTACTCAACTGTCCCATTCTCATATAGGTTTGATGGTCGTTAGAATCTCTTGTTCCCTGGCGAGTCCAAATCTGCTTAACATTTGTACTACTCTTAAATACAATCAAGAAACCATTGACACCTATTGGAATGTTAGTAGGCGTATACGTTGAAGAAAAATAATATATACCTGGTGTTGTATAATCATTCAAGTCTGTGCCGGATGTGGTTACAGATTGTACATTTATTCCACCTGTCAGACTGCCGATAACCTCATTTATATATCCTACATCAAAAGGGTTTGTTGATTTACCAAGGTTAATACTCTGCCCTGTGATAGGCGGATAAAAATTTCCGCTTTTATCAAAGCATACGGCTTTTCTGTCCGCAATCGAGTTACAGTTTGAATAGATCAAATAATCTGCATCTGCAGAACCATATGCCCGTTCCCCCGAATTAGTATATACTTCGCCGTCCAATATGGTATCTTCACTTGCTAATGCATTTCTTAGATTTATATGACTTTCGCCAGCTCCAATAAATACATTGCCGCCAGCTCCAAAAACAATTTCGCTGCCGTTAGAAGTAGGTGAGTCTGGTGTCGGATTAAATAACTGCATTACTGTTTTATAGACGCCTGCATCATCAATGATGCGTAACTGCTGATACAGATTTAATAATCCTGTCATAGCCCCACCTTTAGTAGAAACAGCCCCAACATCACTTGCTGTCAAACTAACTACTCCGGCTTTTCCATTTACACTATAAACAAAACCGCTTTCCTCCAGCGCTTCACACAGCAGTTTTGCTAATTCATAGTAGTATTTGCTATTATCGCTGTCCTCTCCATCTCTTGTACCTGTGCCACCTACTGCATAAGACTGTGACTGTATGGCACTATTGGCAGATTGGGAAGCAGAGTCCGCAGATTCAGATGCCTTATTAGTAGCAGTCTCAGCACTTGCTGTAGCTTGACTGGCAGAAGAAGCGGCTGCATTCATGTATTCAAATATCTTAGGTAAATAGGTGTCGGTTATATCGCTCTTAATTTGAATGACTGTAGCTGTGTTCTCCGTGGTCTCCTTTGCGAGTTCTTCGATCTGGTCCAGAATACCTTGAAACTCACTCAGGTATTCATCTTTAATATCCGCTGTTATTTCTGCAATCTGCTCTTTAAAATCATCATATGTCCCCATTCGTTTTACAACGCCCGGAGCGAAGCACATCCATACTATTTGTTTTGACGTCTCCTCCTCAATGGCTACTGCCCATTCCCCCGGAAGCATTTTGTTTGGATCGAAATCTTTTTCCAGTCCTCTTCGTACTTGAATTGCCATGCTATTACTCCTCTTTATTGATCTTGTCCGGTTTTGAAGTTCCTACATTTGGTACTTGAATTTGAGCCCCAGTACTATTCATATCTCCCTCCTAATAGTTCTCTGTTCTAGTTGTCCAATTGCAGATCAATCCATCTTTAATCGTTATATCTGCAAATGTTGCGCTTGTTATGTTTTCATTCTCCCATGACAGTCCAATAATTACTGACAATGTACTATCCAAAACTGCAAACATATTCCAACTTTTAATAAGTCCATTTTCTACTTTAATTCCACCATTCGGATTATTCTTAAATAGTTGTCCAGTTGCAGTATTTCGGATCCATGGTGTTGATTCCTTATAAGTACTACCATCAATTGTAATCACAGGCACAATCCCCTTTGATTCAGAATCGTAAACACCAAGATCTAAAAGATCTTCTGTGTCACACCACACATCCACACCAATCCTTCCGGAATCTTTCTTTATTGAACCGATGCTTCCAACATAGTTTCCATCATCACTCCATGCATAGAATCTAACTTGATTGTTGTAAATATCAACTGATTTCACTCCGCTTGTTGTAAACTGTTGAAAAATCCCCGTCATTTGCATATATCCGTTTTCTAAATCCCAGTAAGAATCTCCTGTTTTATCTTTTAAAGTTCCTACCCTTATCCAGTCTGCATTGATTCCAATTGCATTCAGCACGTTTACGACTGCATTCCCTTCACTGTCCATACCGGCATTCCAGGTCTCCCCACCATCGGTGGAAACAGCAAATGCATCCGCGGTCATCTTCCAGATGGTAGAACTGGAAGACAATTCCGGCTTATTATGCAAATAATAGACAACAGATCCGTCTTCTAATGTTTCTTCTGTCTTGAATACACCGAACGACTGAGTGATCAGATTGGTCAACTGCTGGACTGCAAGATCATATGCGGTCAGTTGTTTAGCCGTTTCGCTTTTTGCCGCGGCAATTGCTTTCGCCATCTCGGAATACTTTTTCGCATTATTTCTGGACGGTGTCTCTGCGTCGCAAGTAACACTTTCAACACCTCCAAGATTGAAAATTCGACTAGAAATAAATGCTTGATATGTATTTCCTTTCCTATCGCTAAAATATGCAACGTCTCCAGCTTCAATAGACGGGTCCGTCAGTGCTGAAGCTGTCAAAGGCCGGAATCTCATTCCTCCAATCTTTTCAAAAAGAGAATCTGCAACAGCTTGAGCTTCTCCCATCTGGATCAGGGTATTCCCAGATACCTCAATCACATATCCTTCCTCTCCTGTCAGGTAGGTACCTTTCTTTTCCTGCTCTGTTTCCTCAAATTCCTCTGTAACTCTTACTCCGGTAATTACCACATCATCTGTTGATACAGAAAACGACTGAGTGGAATAAATATGGTGATACAGTGCCATATTGGCAAATGTACCACCATCTATAGAATCTCCTGATGAATAATCCGTAAAATTTCCACCATCAGCAGAATCTCCATCTGAATATGGGGTATCTGTCGTCGAAAAAGTTCCACCATCAAGATCATTGTCAAACACTGACATATTGTACCAGCCTAGCTTTAATCTTCCGTATTCATCTGTTTTTGCCCAACATCCGGCAATCTGGGCTACCATGGCGACAATGTCGCCAAATATCAAAGCTTCATCTTTCGGTCTATTTTTTACAACATAGTCAGAATTCGGAAAATCTGCCGATAAAAGAGTCACTCCGCAGCAAGTGCAGGCGTCCGAAAGTATCTGACCTAATGTTGCAGGATATTGCAGAGTGCTGTCCGTATACGGCTTGTCAAACTTACTCATATGATCAAGACACGACAAACTTATTGTTGAGCCATCATAGCTAGGCTCATCAATGGTATATGTGCCTACTCTCACTTTTTCAAGTGAATTGGATAACTGCAATCCGGTATAGGCAATTACTTCTGCTTCTGCAAAATCATACTTGCTGAATGTGTCATAAATATTATTCAGTGTAACTGTCAATTTTCCAGTGACTGCTGCACCGATAGTAAATGTTCCACTCGCAGAAGTAGCGTCTTCAACTTTAAATGAATTCTGCCATATATCCACATTTGTAAGATTTAAAACAATGCCGTCCTTGAGTGTAATATCCAAAAAAGCTAAAAAATTTCTGTTATCGTTATATAATTCCTTTTTGAATTCTATAGATAAATCAAGCATCTTTTTCCCTACCTCTCTATAATGTCAAATGCAACTTGCGAATACCGCTTGTAGTTAACTGTCCAAGCCCTTATTTGAGCAGTTCTATCTCCCACATAAAACGTTCTCGTTTCGTCCTGTCCGGTCATAGAGTCTGGATATGTAACATCTATATACTCGGGATTAAACGCTTGTAATATTGCCGCCGTTTCCTCCTTTGTTGGATTATTCCATGCTAACGATAGCTTTCTTTTCTGTCCGACTCTATTTTTATGCATAATTGTATCTTGCGTTCTACCTGCAGACGAATCTGACACATCCTGCAATCCCCATGTAAAAGAGGATGGATCTTTAACCTTGACTCCATTAACACTGATCATTGCCATTGCTATTGTTTCTCCTTGAAATTAACATAAAATGCACTTGCCTAACAGCAAGTGCACTAAATTTCTGCTACAACATGATATCTTCTGTTTGCTTTTTTCTTTCCCTGTTGAACCTTTCTATAAAGTGTTTCATTGTCACATTTGATCACAACTTCGACAACTGGTGCTTCATTACTTCCATTATTTTTCGTAAATGCCATCATAACATTTATCATTGCCTCTTCCACGGCTCCTTTGATTGCCTGTACAATCTGGTCATTGTTCGCTACTGCTGGACGTTTTCCAATATGTCCAACCATCTCATTAACACCATTTTCGCGCGCCATAAAGAGTTCTCCGGATGCCGGAAAGCCACCTTGTGCATAGTAACTAACCGAAAAACTTGGTAATCCCTTTAAACCAAGGGCTTGCAATGCTTTTGCAACTACGCCCGTTTCTTTCCATTTCACGCTTATATGTGGAATTTTAATTTTTGCTGTAATCTGTGATAAAGAAACATTATCCTTCCACCATGTTTTTACTTTCTGCCATGCTTCAGATACCTTTGATTTGAAATCTTCCACTGTTGTACTGATTTTTACGAGACCTGACTTACTGTTCCACCAGCTCTGCACAGAGCTCCACGCGCCTGATACTTTTGATTTAAAATCATCTACCGTCGCGGTAACTTTTGAAAGTGATGGTTTATTGTTGTTCCACCACTCTTTAGCTTCCGTCCATTTTGAACTTAAGGCATTTTTTATAGATCCAATTTTCTCAGAAAACTTGCTTTCGCCGAATTCGCTTGAGAATCCGTCAAGAAATGGTTTTGCCAGATTGTCATAGATCCATGTTCCAATTCCAGTAAATCCATCTGCAATTCCTTTTAAAATCCCAAGTGCCACGTTTCCGCCACATTCATCCACTTTTTCATCAAAATATTCTTTTATTGAATCAATCAGATTTGATGTCATCTCATCAATTTTATCATCAATATTCATGAGCTGGGTAAGTGCTGCGCCTAAAAGTTCTCCCCAGGATGTTGCCAAAGTTTTATAGTCAAAGTCTTTAAATCCATCAACAACTCCATTTACGATCTCATCAATGAGTTCTCCAAAGTCTAATTCTTTCACTGCACCTGTCAAGGCCTGTATCAATCCTGTTACAAACTTTCCTGTAGCAGTTATTCCATTTTTTAATACAGAATAGAAATCAAATCCATTTATAGCACTGGCTAAGCTTTCCCCAAGATTTGTAAAATCAAATTCATCTTCAAATGATATTAAACTGATCAGCGCGGTATTTAAGGCGCTTGAAATCGTAGATCCTATTGTACAAAATAGTTCTGGTGTGATCAGTCCATTCAAAAAACTGGCTAATCCGGTTCCAAACTTATCTGCACCTTGATATATTGATTCCCAATCTATGTCCTTAAGTAATTCATTAATCTTGTTGCTGATCGTAGAGCCAATTTCTGTAAAATCTGCATTTTCCCATGCTTGTTTCACTTTTGCTGCAAAATTAGATATTTCCGTTCCGATTTCTACGGTTTGGAATGATACATCTGAACTGTTAGTGCCAGATCCGCCACTTCCTGTTGACTCACTATCATCATTTAATTTATTGATTTGATCAAACCCCATTAGGGATCTTTTTAGTTCTTCGTTTGCTTTTGATGATTTTTTCGCTGCATTGGTACTACTGTTTAAACTTGCGGCATAATCTTTGGTTACTCCGGTTGCCTGTATAGCATATGTCTTTCCTGTTAACGAAGCAAAAAACTGTGCCACTGTATTGGTAGCTTTCGATACTATCTGAATAAAGCTATTTAGTGCTGGTGTTATATAGTTTAAGATTGGAGAAAATGCTGCTGCCAATGCATTTTTTAATTGTGTCAGGCTTGCCCACAATATTGAAATACTGTCATTTGTTTCACTGCTATATTGAGCTAAATTCTTAAATCCTTCCTTTGCTGAATTCAAGGATCCAGAAATAAGAAAACTTGCAAACATGAATCTAGCAGACATTCCTATCGTTTTCAGCATTCCTCCAAATCCACGCCCCGTAGAATTGGATTCATTTACGGAGCTTTTAAACTTTCTTATCACAGGAATCCCATTTGTAAAACGTTGAATCAGCGCCTTAAATGCTCCACCGGCTTTTTTAATTACCGGACTAATCTTCTCCATTACTGCCTTCATACCCGAAAAAGCAGATTTCCCAATATAAGCAGCTTCTTTTGATACTCTTCCAATGACTGGAATTTTGCCAATCGTCTGATTTACACTGGTTGTAAATTCTCTTACTTTTCCCGTAGCAGATCCAATGGTGTTTCTTGCAGCTTCCATTCCCGACTTAACCGCTTTGCTTACAACTGCTACACCAGTTCCTAACCAGCTCTGGTTTGCAAGACCTCCAGTAAAAGAAGTGTCACTACCATTGATTTTCATATTTGCCTTTTCTGTATTGTATGATCTTAATCTTTTTTCCGCCGCCGTTATGTTCTCGCACAGTTCTTTAAACGCCTGTGTCTCGGTCATATCACTTCCGTTTTCAATCATCAGCTTTTTCTCGGCAGCATATCTAACCAGTTTCGCTTGCGTTGCAGCGATTTCACTTTGAAGTTGCCGGAATTCCTGTGTCGGTTTACTTGCAGCTCCAGTTTTGTTCAACTCTTCAAGCTTTTCCTCTAGTATGGTCAGTTCTTCCCTTACTGTTTGAACTCTCTTATTTTGAGCTTCCCAGGACACATTCCCACTAGAAGATAGTGTATTCTCAGAAAATCCAGCCTCTTCCCATCTTTTTTGCGTTTCAATCAAGTCTTTTAGCTTACTTTGCGCGCTTGCAATCTGAGTTTCCACTTTTTGGTATTCTTCAGTAAGTACCATCGTTTTTCCCGAAGTTTCTAGCTCGGCTTCGGTTGACAACAAATCTGCCAGTTTCTTTTGTGTGGCATTAATTCTCCCTTCCAAGTCCTTAAAACTTTCACTCGCTGTAAACTTTTTATCTTCGTCAAATTCATCGCGCTTACGGTTGAGCTTCTCCAGTTCTAATTCTGTTCTTTCTATATCCCCACATATATTTGCGTAATCATCCGTATAAACTTTGATTCCAGAAGCTATCTGCGCTTCTTTTATATAACCTTTAACATTATTTGAAAGATATTCTCCAAGTTCTCCGCTTTTGACATCTTTGATCATGTTTTTAATCATATTTTTGGTGTTCTGGATCATCTTTGCAGTCTCATCCGCATTAACTAGATCTAAGGGCTTTTGTGAAGCTTTGTTGGTTATTTCATTTATGCTTTTCGTCATATTCTTGACTTCACTAATAGCCTTTGCCGTTGCTTTTTTTAAAGGAGAAGCGTTTCCTTCAATAACAACTTCTAGACGCTCTAATGTTTTTGACATTCCTACACCTCCTTTCTTTATTTTCTCGTTGCATTCACTGCTGCTGCATAAGCTTTTCGCTTTAACTTATATTCTTCCAATTGCTCCTCGGTTTGCTGCTGTTCATATTTCTCATGTTCTTCCTTAAACAGCTCCGGGTATAGATCCCATGGCTGCACTACTTTTTCTTCCTGATTTAGATAGTGGCTTATATTTGCTATAATAACTGCTGCTAACTGGCAATTGTCTATTGCACTTCTTTTCACTTCTTTTTCCTGTTTTCGCAGATTGCATTCCATTAGATCAAGAATTTCAATCAAAGAATAATCCCAGAACTCAAAAGGCTTAATGCCTACCTCAAGAGCTCTGGGATATAATTCATTTATATAATCACTAATTAGATCAGATCCGTTGCCTCCGTCACTGAGTTCACAATTGAGTCCGCCTGTTCTGGAGTAAAAAAACCAGATACCGCCATTGTTGGGATAATAACCTTACTTAGCAATTCCGTCTGGCTTCCACCATTATACTCCACCCACGTATCATATAACTCTTCAACATTCTTATATGTTGTCCCATGCTCCCATGGTGCAATGGCCGCCTGCACAACAGTAAGCATAACTGAAAGTGGTGGAATGCCATCATCTGAAATAATATTCAACAGATTCCGTCGATACTTATTCTCCAGTTTCGAAATCATCCCTGTCTGTAATTTCATTTTATGAGAAGTTCCGTTGACTTCCCAGAAAAAGAATGGTTTTCTCTTTTTCTGTAATTCTTCTATAGGTACCACCTTTTTTCCTTCTGTATTTTCCAAAACGTCATTCGTATTATCTAAGCCGCATAAATTTTCATCCATATCTTTCTACCTCCCTATTATGCTGGATCTGTAATAACAATGTCACTCTGTACATATACTGTGAGTTCAAAGTCTATAACTCCATTCACTGTGCCACCGGTGCGCTTTACGCTTACCTGCGCATCGTATTCTGTAACAGTCCCATCAGATAATGTTTCCTGGAATGCCAACACTTCTTTTGTTTCCTGATAGCTTCTCAAAACACGATAAGGGGAATCTTTACTGGTGTTATCATATTTGAATTTATACACCATATCAGGAAGCTCTCCAATTCCCATTTCACTTTTCTTAAATGGATCTGTTAATACGGTATTATCCACTTTTTCCGGCTCTACACCACAATCTGGGATCTCTTTTAATCCCAGAAGGTTCGTGTATTCACCTTCTGAATCTTTTTTCTTATATGCTAATTTTGCGCCATTTGCTAACATTCTTCTTTACCTCCTTAATTCCAATACACATAATCATTTGCCATACTGATAATTCCTTCGTATCTCATCTGTTTATGCTTCAGTCCAGATGGATCAGGAACATCTCCGCAAGCTGTCCTTACCAGTCCAAGTGCTGATATCGCTTCATCAACTCTTAAAGTTGTCTCTGACGTACTTTTGTTATCCCAGATATCCACGCGATATCTAACTTTGGCTGTCTGTTCTGTATTATCGGTACGTTCATACACACTGTTGTCCTCCTCGGTATACTGGATAACCGGGAATTCGCTCCAATCTTTTGGATATACATCTGTGACATTGATTGCCACAGATAAAAGTTTTTCATATACCTGATCTTTTACGTTTTTCATATTTGTCTCCTGATAGACTCTGTTATAATCACAGTTACTTCCTTTTCGTTATCCTTTAATGCAGGATACATAAACGGATGTGCTGGCTGTCCGTTTGTATAGTAACCAATTATCTCTCCATTTTCTTTCTCTGCAATGCCAAGTCCATAAGCTTCTGCCGTTGCCAGACTCATTGCATTTCCTGGTATAACCCATCCATTTTGGTTATAAACCACGTTCACATCTGGTGAAATGCCCGAATGTGCTTTTTGGCCAGTTGGTCCAGTACCAAATTCCACATAAGATGCATACGTCTTATCTGTGTAGCAGACACCTCTATAGCCTCCTTCCACAAATTCTGTATCCGTATAGATGGACTGCCTTAGTTCGCCTGACGAAATCCTAAATCCACTACAATTTGCTTTTGCCGCTCCCTGCACCAGACCAATCCCTTTTTTTACTCCAGGGCGTATATCAATATTGCCTAATTTCTGCAGCCTTTCTTCCACTCTCTTTTGCCCAATGATCAAATTTTTTCAACCTCCAGTTTCAGGTGTCTGTAGGGCTTTATGGATATAATTTTATAGTCAGGGTTTGTTTCAGCGGAAACAAATAAACATATGCCATCATTCTCCACAAGATCCATGCCATCTTCAAATATGTAGTGTAATACTCCCTTCTCATCCTGCTTTATTATGTATTTTCCATCTATGCGCAGATTCTGAATATAAGAAAGTCTGTCACCATACATCTCTGTCTGAATCTTGCCACCAGCTGGCCATGCTTCTCCTTTGAATTTCACTGGCGAACCATATTCTGTATAAGTACTTCCCTCATCATCTTTCTTTGAGATCTTTTTTCTGGAATAATATGTTCTAATCCTGTTCTGCATTAGCCTCATATATTTTTCCTCCCACTCTAGCAAGACGATATTTATTCAATACATCATAAATATGTTTTGGTGCCTCGTTGAAACTATAGGATTCTCCCGCTTCGCTTCTACTCGTCTCTCCTTCTGTTCCCAAACGATTCAAGGCAATTATTGCCAGATCTCTTACCGGCTTTTCTAATTGCCGAATTATTTTTGTTCTGTTGGTGTACGATAGGACGAATTCTTCCGCTTCTTCCAACAAAAGAGAGAGCAATTCTTCATTACTCTCTCCTGTTAAAAGTTTTAATTTTTCTGTATTGGATAGACTCATTTACATCACTTCCTCTAATGCTGCAACAAGTTCTTCTTTTTTCATGTCTTCATGCCCCTCAATTCCTTTTTCGGCAGCAAGTTCTTTCAATTCTTCCACCTTTCTTTTTTTGAGAGGTATTTCATCCACCAGTTCCCATCCATTATTTTTATATAACAGCCGATATGCCTTTTTAGACACATTATGCTGTTTATTGCCTTTTCTCACTAACATATTCTACCTCCTTAACCCTCTTCTGTAGTTGGCTCTTTTTTTGTTAAGATTGCAAATGCTTCATCTTTGATCGGAAGGTATCCTAAACGCATAGTCGCTTTAATTGCAACCATATCCTGTTCTGCAAGAGAAATCGGTTTTCCATCAGAATCAAGTGTTCCCTGAAGGGTAGCTTCTTTTAAAATCTCATATTCGATTCCGTCTCGAATTCCCACAAGTGATTTATTCCAATCTCCTGCAATAATTTCTGCTTTCTCTTTGTCCCAGGATCCATTTCTGGAGAATTCGATCGGGTTAGAATAGAATTCATTTTGATCAACCCCCGGCACATACAAAGCATTTCCGTTTGCATCTCTTAATTTACGCAAATTGTTCTTAACACCGTAATGAGCTGCAAAACCGTTGACATCGATTCCAGCATCTTCTACCAAAGCCATCGTATCTGATACATCCAAATCCAGACTTTCCGATGTTCCGTCAATGATATAGTTCTCGGCGTCCACTGCTGCCTGATAGATATTTCTCTCAAATGGGGAATTCGTACCAAAAATACATGCTGCGTCAATTGCAGTGTAAAAAGCTTCTGCGATCGGTCCTTTTAATTCATTAAACACATCAATTGTCGTGTCTTTTAATTTTTCTTTTGTAACAGGAATAATGACTGCAAGTTTTTTCGCTTTCATTTCTGGGAAGATCCACTGTGCCTTACTTGTCTGGATTCTCTCTCCTTCTCCGACCCAGTATGCTCCTGGTCCTTCTGTCAATACCGGAAATTTCTTATTGTCGCTAGTCATAGGTTCCACTTTTGACAGCCTTAACACAGAAGAGCCTCTTGCTGTTTCTCTCATGATCTCTTTTGCCTGTTCTTTTGGAACAAATCCTGTTAATTCATCTTTTAAACATCCCATATTGTGTTTACCTCCTTATTATCTCTTGGACTGGTTTTCTTTTATGATACCGACAAAGCCAACAGCATCTGTTGTTTCTCCGTCTGTATTTCCTGATCTTCTAGGCGGTTTGTCTCCTTTTAATCGCTCATCAACCGCTTTTTCAACTGCACTCTGAAATGCTTTCTCTACTGTAGCAATAGAATGATTGCAAGCCTCTGCATCTTTGTAGTTCAGCACTTCTGCTAGTTCCAACGGCATCCCTTTTTCAGTAAGTGTATTTTTTGCAGTTGCCATCAGTTCTTTCTTAGTAAGAGCAGCTTCTCTGTCATTGAGTTCCTTCTCTTTTTTCTGCTGCATATAATCTTTCTTTTCCTGTGCATTCATTTTTGCCAGTTTCTCGGCTTCGGACACCTGATCATCTGTAAGCACTTTCCATTTTTCCTGTGCCTCCTTAACAGCTGAATCAACCGCGTTCTGAATTCTTTCATCAAACTCCACCTGATATCCCGACTGAAGCATTTCGTCAAATGTAGGAGTTCCTCCACCTCTGCCGTCATCGTTATCTTCGCCTCCATCTCCGCCTTCATCCGCGAAGAACTGCAAATTAAAAGGTATGCGACCTTTTTTCATGGATTCTATACTTTCCATCCCTGTCTCCTTTCTGCCTTGTAAAGCATTATGTTCGAAATATTTTTCATGGATCTTTAATGCCTGCCGAAGAAGGCATTAAAATAACACGCCGAAGCGTGCCTATTTTTCTTTATGTAGTTGTCTCTGTTTTCTTATCTGTGGATGATGCCTTAATGATCTTTACCATCCCCTGTTCCGCAAGGTGCTGTGCTCTTCTTTCATCAGTTTCAAACTCTGTGTCCTCCTCCATAATTTTCTGAAGAACAATATCACTATACCGTTTGATTACCTTTACTTTTACCTTGGTCACATTCTCACCTCCTGTCTTAAAATTGTGTATAAAAATACCAGAGCACTATTGTCTCTGGTATAATTTCTTTGTATGATCCGGTTGCACCGGTGCAATTTATACATAATATCTTTTCTTTAACAGATATTACAATTCACTATATGGACATTCGCTGCAAACCTTCCGTGCTGATTCAATATCCTCTATCTCTGCAAGTTCTTTTGTTGATGATATCTTAAATTGTCTGTTTAAACAACAGAGAGAATCATAGCAAAGGTCTGTAGTAATTATTTTTTTATAGACCGGACAATAATGATCCGCGTTATAATCCAATTCATTATAAGCCATGTTTCTCTAATACCTCCATAATCTTATTGGCATCGCTATCATAATCTTCTCTTTTCCAAGCTGTTTTATATATCCATCCTGAATCAGTTTTTGTTATTACAACCATGCCTTTTTCGCTTACATAGCATTGACGAGCTCCGCCCCACTGTATAAACATACACTTAGCCTCACTCATAAAGCTGCGAATTTCATCATCTGTAATTTTGCGTTCTATCATGCGGCGCATGATATGATATGGATCCTGTTTTCCTTCCGGAAGAATAAATGCTTGCTTCTGTACTGGTGGAAGTGGTAAACCAACTTTTATCTTGGCTTCCCCTAATTCCACTTTTATATCGTAAAAGTGTTTGTTGCTTGTTGGATACTTTGCCAGATAATTTTTTAATCCTTTTGTGTATTCCCACTTCTCATTATCAGTATACTTCATATTCTGGAAATCGTCTAGTTTTTCAGGCACCTCATCTCCAAGTGTCTTTCGGTATTCTTCATGTTGTTTCTTATCTGTCGAGTGATTTTTTGTCTTCTTTTCCTGCAATAAGGCTTTCGGATTTCCTTTTACATATTTTGAATACCATTCATCATATGACATATTTCTCGGAACTGAAATCCTCTTTCCAGTCACTGGATCTATTGCTGCTCTCTGTTTATTCTCCAGGAACTTTCTGCTTATAATAGCAACTGTTGTAGAGCGACACCACGGATGTAGCGGTGGACAATTTACGCCGACAATCCTCTCTTTGATAGTAAATATCTTTAAATCCATTTTACGACATTTCTCAGATGTTTTAAGATCCAATGTTGCCAAAAACTGGTATTCCTGTACTCCCATATCTTCATATGCTCTGAAATTTAATTCAGTGGACAGATAGGCGCTTTCTGTTCGCACAAGTCTTCTCGCTGTATTAGCTCCTTGCGCAAATTTATTTGCAAGTATATCAGCGACCTCTCTATCGGTTCTTCCTGTTACCAGATTGATTAGTAGTTCCTCTTTTAAATCCTTTGCAAGCCCCCTTGTATTCTTCCAAATTCTGGAAGAGTAATTTTCTCCGGACCATTTGGAATTTACAATGTTATTAATTATTTTCGAGTCAATGTGATTAAATGAAAATGCCGCCTGCGCGCGTTGCTGCATATCGTAGATAGCGCGGTAGTATGCTTCATTCGCCAAATCAAGGTAATGATTAGTATTTACCATCTTTTCTTGATCATAGATATTCTTCATTATGTAATCTAGTTGATTCTGCAACTGTTTAAAATGTTCTATTCTTGCCTGATATGCAGAAGATTCCAGCTTTGCTATAAGCCCTTTTCTTTCATCTTTATAATCGGCAGATTTTATTTTAAACAGCATTTCTTCCAAAGAGGTTGGGTCTTGTAAGGAATTGAGCAATTTCCTAGCCTCCGCCTCTGTCAGATTGTGCTTTGTTTTATATTTTTCGAATATTTTTTCTGTTTCGATGGACATCCAGCGAGATGCTTTTAGATACAGCTGTGAAATCTGATCTGCAGTATCTTCTGCTTTTTCCATATAATGAAACATATTATCAACTTGGCGTCGCTCCCAGTAGGAGAGATTACTCATCTATATCATCCTTCTTATTTCCAACGTCATATTCTGGTGGTATATTTGGTTCGTTTCCAAATGCCATCCTTTGATTCTTGGCTTTCTCTTCGTTCTCCTTTTTCACATCCTCAATTTCATCTTCAGGCGATTCCACAAACGGAAGAAGTTGTAATAACGTCTTAATGCTTACTGTTCCTTTAAGATTTTGGATCGTCTGTGCAATTTCAGATAGATTCTTCGGCAATGAGCGACTAAATACCGGTATGATCGAATTAGGATTTATGATTGTCTGTTTCAAGCCTAAGAAATGACAAAAAATTGTAATTCTTTTCCGCAATCCTTTTTTATAATACCGTTCTTTTATTTTAGTGATCATTTCTAATCCAAGAAGTTTATATTCCATAGCCACACCAGAGCTGTTCCCTGCAAAGTTCTCATCTGTTAAATTCGGGACATGAGAAAAGGTGTAAATATCTTCTTTAATTGCATTTCTGAGTATTTCTGCACCTTCCTCATTCATACAACGTGTTAAATACTCTGCTTTTGTGTCAGGCTGCATCTCCAAAAGCTTTAACTCCTGAAGTTTCTTCTTTGCCTCATATGTTTCCTCTATATCATCACCAAGCATCTGCCCATATAATACAAGAATAGCGTCAACAAACTGCTCTTTGTCGTTTACCCGATCTGACATAAGTGTATTATACGCATCAATCAAGCTGATCTGCTGCTCAAAATCTCCAATATTATCTTTATTATTCTTATATTCAATAATTGGAATTTGTCCCATGTTGTGGGGTTTCGTTTCTTCCAGTGAGCTACTCTCGCTGCTATTTTCCCATAACTCGAATTCATATTTCAGATTTTCAGTAACTACAGTTGCAGTGTACTTAATTTCATTGCTTGTATCGTCTTTTTCTAGCCGGTAATATACACCGAACAATTCCTTTTGTTCGATCGAATCATCATATACAATAAATGTAAACTCTGGTTCCAGTGCGCGCGATGCAAGCTCAACCTCTCCTTCTTTTACAAAAATGTACTCATATGAAACTCCATATATGGACATATTTAAAGAATGATCGCTGTCAATATCATCTAGCTCAGCATTATCGAAAGCCGTTGTAAGCTTATCAATTGCCTTTTCTCCCTCTTTCGAATAATTATAGGTGATTGGGCTTCCCATGAAGTATCCGCTGGCCGTATCTGATATATCTTTTGCATGATTGCAGACAACCTTTACATTCGGAGCATTTTCATCACGTGTCTTCTGACAAATATCATGTTTTCCATCATAATATCTTTTGTTCTTAAACATCTTTTCAGCAATTATGCTATGATGTTTTGATATTAACTTTAAGATCAGTTGTTTATCCAGATTGTTTTCATCATATTTACTTCTGGGATATGTTAATGTATATAGCATATTTTCTCCTTTAATGAACTCCTATCTTGGACTTGTCTTTGATGATTGCTTTTCCAATTCCCAACACAGTATTACAGAAATACCTTACTGCGTCCATTGCATGATCTCTTTGTTTGATTGGTTTATCTTCGCCTCGTTCTATAGCCTTTTCGTCCCATACATAAGAGGCGAATTCTTGAATTGTATTCTCACAATTTTCATAAAAGGCTATTTGTCCAAGGTTTAACAAACTTCCTACCAGTCGTATTCCATCTATAACGTCATTCTTAGCTGGCATGACAGAATATCCTTTTTTTCTAAGTTCTGTAATAAAAGAAGCGGCTGATGGGTCAACGATAATTGCTCTTATCTTCACTCCATCCAGCCACTTTTTTAGATCATTTACATATTCTGAATCTGTTTTTTGCTTTTTCTTGTCTCGTCCAGAATAATAATACTCCTTTATGCAGTACCATTTCCCATCTCTCCCTTTATTCCAAAGCAATAATACAGTTGCATTCTGCGTTCCATAGTCACAGCTGACATATCTTGCTTGTGTTAAGATATTACCAGCATTTTTTACCACGTGTTTTGCGGTGTCGAACATATCGTAGACTATGCCTTCTGCAACACACCATAAACCTAAAATATAACGTTTAAAAAATACTCCGCTATAATTTCTCCTATATCTCTCCTTGATTTCTTCCGATAGACTTAAATTATCATCCATCGTAAAGTGAAGATAAAGAATATTCTTTAAACCATCTGGTTTATTCTCTTCTTTCGCCTTCTTTCGAATCTCTTCTGTCCGCTTTTTCCCCAAATAACCAGTTGATTTATCTATCCACCCCGTTTTAAACCAGTGGTATGGTCCTTGTGGATTACAGTTAAACCACCATTTGGATCCAGTAACGGAACAGCGACCAGTAGCCTGATTTACAAAAGACTCTGGCATTAATGCCACTTCGTCAAAAAAACAGCCTGCAAGAGTTATTCCCTGTATCAGATCCTGTGACCGTTCATCTTTTCCACCGAATATATAAAAGTAGTTTTCTTTCTCTCCTCTGGATACCACAAGCATATTATCAACTCTGTGATCTCTAACTTTATATCCGCGAGATCTCAGCATTAGTTTTAACCAGAATAAAACGTTTCTTCGGAAAGATCCTATCGTCTTTCCAGCCATTCCGAAATTTTGTCTGTCAAACGTTTCCATTGCCCACATAACATAGGACAATGACATGCTCAAGGTCTTACCAGAACGAATCGCGCCATCCGCTATGATTCCGTCCATATCGTGCATTGGAGAATTAGGCAACCACCATGTCAGCACCTTTAATTGCTTTTTTGAGAATGGCTGAAATTTAAATATAGCTTCCTTTACTCTTCCCATACCTCATTTACCATTCCTTTTAGTGCCTCTAAGAAACCATCGTCCTGCATTGTACCTCCTTCGTCCGGAATTTTAGTTTTTAATGCCGCAATTCGAGTTCTCTGTTCTTCTGTAGCCAGATCCATGTGTTCGGCCAACCAATTTAATGCTTTCATTTTATCAGCTAGCTTAATGCTCGCACCGTCTTTCCCTTGCTTAATCTCTGTTATAAGCGTCCCATCTACTTCTGCTGATGGTTTAAATTTAACCACATTGATCTCTTTTGTCAGGTTTTCTTTTTTGCCGGTTTTTTCATTTTTTACTGTTATCGGACCAAATGGTCCCATAACAAGAACATTTTCACGTCCAAATTCTACATATTCTGTGATATCAGCAAACGCAATATCCATATACTTTTGAAAGATATCTGCTTCATCCAACAGCTCTCTATTAAGACGATTTTGTTTAAGCCTTTGAATTTCCTCTTTTATCTTAGGTTTTCTTAGACACTTGCACCCTTCGACCATCGCTGTTTCATAACTGCAGCCATAAGCTTTCTGATATGCTTTGGTAGCATTAAAACACCTTATGTAATAAATACAGAAAAGTCTTTGTTTATCTGTTAAATCAGGATTTTCTATTACCTGTTCAACATCTTCTGCAATATCTTCTTTTTTCTTTTTCTTCTCCTGTTTGGAACGTTCCGTATTTTTTTGGAACGTTCCGTTCATTTTCTCTTCCCATTGATCCTTGGACTTCCATCCGCGAACAGTCCCTGGAGAGATACTCAGTTGATTTGCAATTTTTACTAAATCAATAGCGCCGTTATTTTTTTGATATATTTCAAAAGCCTTGTCTCTATTCGGGTCTCTGGCTTTTGGCATACCACCACCTCTTATTCAAATCTCTATCACTAATATTTATTGAAATGGACCATCTGGGACTCGAACCCAGGACTGACCGGTTATGAGCCGATTACTCTAACCATCTGAGTTAATGGTCCAAATAAAAAGAAGACAACAGATGTACTGCTGCCCTCTTTTACTTCATCTACTATTTTCTACCGGTTCCCTCTCGGTTGCCTCATTTCTCAATTGTATTATAAAACGAATTTTCCGAATAAAACGAATTATTTTATATTTTTTTCAAGAAAATATTTATCTCGTATCATAATCCGCGCATAATCTGCAGAAGAAATGCCGAGTTTCTGTGCTATCTTAACCCAATTCATTCCTTTCACATAGCGCATTTCAAACACTTTCTGTGTCTGTACATCTTCAATTTCAGAGATCCAGTTGTCAACAGCTGCAACAAGTGCTTCTTTTTTTTCTAAAACTGCCTTTTTTCGGTCATATCGTTCTCCATCAAATCCGACTATCGTCTGTGGTTGCGGATATCCTTTGTTATAATCCATAATAGTGCTATTGCCAAGACCTTCTTCTGAATAAATCATTGAGTCAAGTTCGCCTCTAAGCAATGAAATCTCTCTTTTGGTCTTGGCATAGTCTTTTAGTATTTTCTTTGTGATTTGTATGGTCAATGCATTCTCTCCTTCTACTAAATATTTGTACTGGTGCAATTTCCAGAGAACTGCTGCACCT
>JBGVGF010000023.1:0-15945 GCA_045121495.1 Faecalimonas sp. | reverse complement strand
GAAAGATGAGAATTATCGTAAAAAAGTATTGTGTGTGGTTTTGAAGGTATGTTATCATGAATAACATAAAGGGGATTGGTCAAATGGTATGATAGGAGTCTCCAAAACTTTTGGTGGGAGTTCGATTCTCTCATCCCCTGTTAAAAGCAAGTTTCATTAGAAACTTGTTTTTTTATTTTACAGGAAATAGTTATTCAAAACATTAAATTGGAGGAAATGTAAAATGGAACTTTGGGATGTTTATAATATAGAGAGAATAAAAACTGGAGAAACAATGGAAAGAGGAGAAGCATACAAGGAGGGAGCTTATCATTTAGTAGTCCACGCTTGTATTTTCAATTCAAAAGGTGAAATGCTAATTCAGCAGAGACAGTCGTTTAAAAAAGGATGGCCGAATTTATGGGATATTACGGTAGGAGGAAGTGTAACTGCGGGTGAGTCAAGTCAGAATGCAATCGAAAGAGAGATGTGGGAGGAAATTGGGTTAAAATTAGATTTGCAGAATGTAAGACCGCATATGACTACAAATTTTGAGTTTGGCTTTGATGATATATATTTGATTGAAAAAGACGTAGATATAAATGAATTAAAGTTACAGTATGAAGAAGTACAGAATGTACAATGGGCTACACTTGATGAGATATTTGAAAAAATAGATAACGGCACGTTTATTCCATATCACAAAAGTTTATTACAACTGTTTTTTGATATGAGAAAACAGTATGGAAATTTCAAATAGATAATGAAAGAGGCATATTAAAATGAAAAAGAATAACGAAAAAACAAATGTCATGAGGATTCTTGACCAAAAAAAATTAAATTACAAAACCTATACTTATGCGAGTACAGAGGCTATTAGTGGTGTAGAGGTTGCTCAGGTATTAGAACAGGATCCAAATCAGGTATTTAAAACATTGGTTACTATTGGGGCATCGAAAAATAACTATGTATTCATGATTCCGGTTCATAAGGAATTGGATTTGAAAAAGGCGGCAAAATCGGTAGGAGAAAAAAGTATAAGCATGATAAAATCAAAGGAATTGCTTCCGTTAACTGGATATATTCATGGCGGATGTTCGCCAATTGGAATGAAAAAGCAATTTCGAACAACGATAGATGTTTCAGCTGACAATTTTGAAACAATCATATTCAGTGCTGGGAAAATAGGTTATCAAGTTGAACTGGCACCGGAATTATTAAAAAAAGTAGTTCGATTTGAATTAGCAGATATAGTAGTTTCTAAATAAAGCATCATGGAAGATGGAGATTCAATAAAAATGAAAATCATAGCACACATATATACAGATTTTCCTGAAAAATTTGGAATACCAAGGCAAAGTGGATTGGTAGAAGAATTGACAGGAAAAATTGTATTTGAACCAGAATATAGAAATAAGGATGTTGTCAGAGGGCTGGAGACATTTGAGTATATCTGGCTTTTATGGGAATTTCAGAAAACAGGCAGAGAAACATGGTCGGCAACGGTAAGACCTCCAAGGTTAAAAGGGAATAAGAGAATCGGAGTGTTTGCAACCAGATCACCGTTTCGTCCTAATAATATTGGAATATCTTCTGTAAGATTAGAAAAAGTGGAGATCACAGAAAAGGGACCAATCCTTTATGTAAGTGGAATTGATATGCGCGATGGAACGCCAATATATGATATAAAACCTTATCTTTCATATGTAGATTCGCATCCAGATGCAAAAGGGGGATTTGCGGATGATGTGAAAGATTATGCATTGGAAGTGGAGTTTCCAAAAGAGTTGTTAGAAAAATTTCCGAAGAAGAAACAGAAAGCAATTCTGAAGGTGTTAATGCAAGATCCGAGACCTGCATATCACGATGATCCAGAAAGAAAATACGGGGTGTCATTTGCAGGATTTGACGTACGGTTTCGTGTCGTAGATAGGAAACTTACAGTATTTGAAGTGGAAAAAATGAAGACAGGAGAGTAGTCTCTCGCATCTATCCGTGAAATAAAAACACTTGCTTCCCCCAAATATTATATTTGCTAAAAATTCAGATTGATTTCATTCATATATGCCGCGATTTCCTGAGGGGTTTTCTGATATCCTGTTTCGGCCCAATATAGAAATAACTTGTATAATCCCCCGGTCATAAATGCAATGTGCCAAGGGTCAGTAATCCCACTAAGACGTGTTCTTACACGATAATCAAATTCTTCTTCCAGCAAATACATCTTTTTGTCACGCATAAGTAATTTAACATAATCTCGAAAATTATAAAGATGTTCTAATATGATTACAAAAAAATCATCTGATTCAAAAATAGATTCATATTTAAGGTGGGTATTATCGAGCCAGCATTCCGTCTCATTGGTAATGCAGCGTCTAATAATGTCATCTTTATCTTTAAAATTTCTATAAAAAGAATTTCTGCTGACTCCTGCATGCTGAACAATATCTGTTATAGAGATTTCATCAAAGCATTTCTTTTTCATTAAATCGATTGTAGCTTGAATAATACTTTCAATAACAACTTCATTTGTATTCTTTGGCTGTTTCATGGTACAAAATTTCCTCCTTTGTTCCAGTTTGCTTTTAATCCCTTGAAATAAAATAAAAACTATGGTACAAATGTACCATGTAATTGTTTGATTGACAAGCACATGAATCTAAAATACATATCTATAACGTAAATATCTTTGCGAAAGAGAAAAAGGATGTTTATTTTCAACGGTTTTCACAATTATAAATTATTTATAAAATCACTTGCTAAATAATTCCTTCTGTGTTATAGTTCAAACAATTTGAATACAAAATGATTTGAAATTCAAAATAAATGATAATCAAATTAAAACAAATTCAAAGTAAAAATAAGGAGAATACCAATGGTTGGAAAAATATGTGGTACAGGCTCATATGTGCCAGAGAATTATTATGATAATCATGATATAGCGAAATTGGTTGAAACCAGTGATGAATGGATTCGTGAAAGAACCGGAATCATTCGCAGACATATTATTACAGATGATACAACAGTCAGCATGGCAGTAAAAGCGGCGAAAGCAGCTTTGGAAAATGGAAATGTGGATGCAAAAGAACTGGATTTGATTTTGGTTGCAACGATTACACCAAACAAAATCATTCCTGGAATTGCGTGTGAAGTACAGAAAGAAATTGGTGCAGTGAATGCAGCCGGATTTGATATGAGTGCAGCATGCAGTGGATTTGTGTTTGCTCTGAATACCGCTCAGGCTTATATCGCGACAGGTATGTACCGCAAAATCCTGATTATAGGAAGTGAAAGTCTTTCGAATATCGTGAACTGGGAAGATAGAGGAAGTTGCATCCTGTTTGGTGATGGAGCTGGAGCCGCAGTGATTTGCGCTGAAGAAGGAGATATTTATCCTTGTGTGATGCATTCAGATGGAGCAAAAGGAATTGTACTTTCCTGTGAAAGTCGTCATCAAAAAAACTGGGAACAAAAGGAAGCAGCAAAAGAGACATACATGTACATGGATGGAAAGGAAGTATTCAAATTCGCTGTAAAAAAAGTACCAGAAGTGATTTATGAGTTACTTGAAAAAACAGGAGTAGAAATTGAAAAAATAGACTGGTTTATACTTCATCAAGCAAATCAGAGAATCATCGAATCAATTGCAAAACGTATGAAAGTAGATATTGAAAAGTTTCCAATGAATATTGCTGAATATGGGAACACGTCTTCAGCAAGTATCCCGATTATTCTGGATGAACTAAATCGAAGTGGAAAGATTCAAAAAGGACAGAAAGTTGTACTTGCCGGATTTGGCGCAGGACTTAGCTGGGGAGCAAGTTTGCTTGAAATATAGGAAGTAAAAAGGTAATTGCCGCTGGATAAAGAGCGGATTACATATACAAAAAGTAAAGTAATGAAAACAAAAAAGGAGATTAAAAACATGTTAGAAAAAGTAAAAGAAATCGTAGCAGAAGGTTTAGGAGTAGATGAAGCAGATTTAACAGCTGAAACAACATTCGAATCATTAGGAGCTGACTCTCTTGATTTAATGGATATGGTAATGTCTTTTGAAGATGCTTTTGAAGTAGAAATCGATACAGATTCTTTATCAGATCTTACAACAATCGGAAGTGTAGTAACATATATCGAAGGATTAAAATAATTAAATTTATATACAACAGAGTTAGACGAATTAAGAAATAAAAGTGAGGTTGTGACATGAAAACAGAAGTAACCAAATTATTGGGAATCGAATATCCAATTATCCAGGGCGGAATGGCTTGGGTTGCTGAGTATCATCTTGCGGCCGGCGTATCAAATGCCGGTGGACTTGGACTCATTGGAGCGGCAAGCGCTCCGGCAGAATGGGTACGCGAACAAATTAGAGAAGCAAAAAAATTGACAGATAAGCCATTTGGCGTAAACATTATGCTGATGAGTCCATATGCGGATGAAGTGGCAAAAGTAATCGTGGAAGAAGGCGTGAAAGTAGTAACTACTGGAGCCGGAAATCCAGAAAAATATATGCAAATGTGGAAAGAAGCAGGAGTGAAAGTAATTCCAGTTGTAGCTTCTGTAGCACTTGCAAAAAGAATGGAAAGATGCGGAGCAGACGCTGTAGTGGCAGAAGGATGCGAAGCAGGTGGACATATTGGAGAAAATACAACTATGGTATTAGTACCTCAGATTGTGGATGCAGTCAATCTTCCAGTTATCGCGGCTGGTGGGATTGCAGATGGAAGAGGAATGGCTGCAGCATTTATGCTTGGAGCACAGGGAATGCAGCTTGGAACTCATTTTGTAACTACGAAAGAGTCTATTGTTCATGAAAATTATAAAAAGGCGATTATCAAGGCTAGAGACATTGATTCTCGTGTAACAGGTAGAAGTACAGGGCACCCTGTTCGTGCACTTCGTAACCAAATGACAAACAAATATTTAGAGTTAGAAAAGAACGGTGCAGGTTTTGAAGAACTCGAAATGCTCACATTAGGCGGTCTTAGAAAAGCAGTCGTAGACGGTGATGTTGTAAACGGAAGTGTAATGGCTGGGCAGAGTGCTGCTATGGTCAAAGAAGAGTTAACTTGCCAGGAATTGATTCAAAAACTTGTTACAGAAACAGATGCATTAATTGGAGGATTAAACTTCTATGAGTAAGATTGCATTTATTTATCCAGGACAGGGCGCACAAAAAGCGGGAATGGGTAAAGATTTTTATGAAAATAGTGAAACAGCAAAGGCTTTGTACGACAAAGCGACAGAGCTTTTGGATATAGATATGAAAGCATTATGCTTTGAAGAAAATGATAAATTAGATTTGACAGAATATACACAGGCAGCAATGGTGACAACAAGCCTTGCGATGACAAAAGTGTTGGAAGAAAAGGGTTTAAAGCCGGACGTTACTGCAGGACTTAGTCTTGGAGAATACTGCGCAATCTGCGCAGCAGGCGGAATGAAAGAAGAAGATGCGATTCGTCTTGTAAGAAAAAGAGGAATTTTGATGCAAAATACAGTTCCACAAGGCGAAGGAGCTATGGCAGCTATCTTAGGTATGTCAGCTTCTGACATTGAATCAGTAATTGCAGATATTGATGATGTTACTGTCGCAAACTACAACTGCCCAGGACAAATTGTAATTACAGGAAAAACATTAGCAGTAGAAACAGCAGCAAATGCTTTGAAAGAAGCAGGTGCAAAACGTGCGGTGATGCTTAACGTAAGCGGTCCATTTCATTCACCAATGCTAAAAACAGCGGGAGATGAATTGAAAAAAGAAATGGATCAAATGGAATTTACAGAATTACAGGTTCCGTATGTTACAAACGTAACAGCGGAGTATGTAACTGATATCAGTGAAACAAAAGAATTATTAGCGAAACAGGTATCTGCGTCTGTACGTTGGCAAGAAAGTATGGAAAAAATGATTGCAGAAGGTGTAGATACATTCGTAGAAATCGGACCAGGAAAAACACTCAATGGCTTTTTAAGAAAAATCAGCAGAGAGGTTAAGGTTTATAATGTTGGTTCTTGGGAAGATGTTGATCAGGTAGTAGGAGAATTAGTATGTTAAACGAAAAAATTGCAGTAGTAACAGGTGCTTCACGTGGAATTGGCAAGGCAATTGCAAAAAAACTTGCAGAACTTGGTGCAACCGTAATTGTAAACTTCAATGGTTCGCAAGAGAAGGCACAGGAAGTTGTTGCTGAAATCGAAGCGGCAGGTGGAAAGGCAGATATGGTTCAATGTAACGTGGCTGATTATGCAGCATGCGAAACATTTTTGAAAGATATAATTGAAAAATATGGCAAAATTGATATTTTGGTAAATAATGCAGGAATTACAAAAGATGGTCTGCTTATGCGTATGAGCGAAGAAGACTTTGGAAAAGTAATCGATATCAATTTAAAAGGAACATTTAATTGCATGCGTTTTGCATCAAGACAGATGATGAAGCAAAAAAATGGCCGTATCATTAACATGTCATCCGTAGTTGGTGTATGTGGAAATGCTGGTCAGGTAAACTATGCGGCATCAAAAGCTGGTGTTATTGGTATGACGAAATCTGCAGCTAAAGAACTTGCTTCCAGAGGAATTACGGTAAATGCGATTGCGCCAGGGTTTATTGAAACAGATATGACAAATGTATTGTCAGATAAAGTGAAAGAAGAATCAGTAAAGCAGATTCCAATGGGATGCTTTGGACAGGCAGAAGATATTGCAGCAGCAGTTGCATTTCTTGCATCAGATGAAGCAAGATACATTACTGGTCAGGTACTTCATGTTGATGGCGGCATGGTAATGTAGTTAGGAAGATTGGAGCGATTAGAGAATGAAAAGAAGAGTAGTAATTACAGGACTTGGAGCAGTTACTCCAATTGGAAATACTGTAGCAGAATTTTGGAAGGGCATCAAAGAAGGAAAAGTAGGAATTGGCGAAATTACAAAATTTGATACAACAGACTATAAAGTAAAGATTGCAGCGGAAGTGAAAGGATTTGTTCCAAAGGAACGTATGGATTTCAAGGCTTCTAAAAGAATGGAAACTTTCTCACAGTATGCAGTTGTTGCAGCAAAAGAAGCATGTGATGATGCAGGATTTGTAATCGAGAATGAGGACCCATATCGTTGTGGAGTAATTATCGGTTCGGGCATTGGCAGTTTGGAACAAGTTGAAAAACAATATAAAACAATTTTAGATAAAGGACCAGGACGAGTTGCGCCTCTTATGGTACCAATGATGATTTCGAACATGGCAGCAGGTAACGTTTCTATTCAGCTGGGATTGAAAGGAAAATGTACAAACGTAGTAACTGCATGTGCAACAGGAACGAACTGCATTGGGGATGCATTCCGTGCAATTCAATACGGAGATGCAGATGTAATGTTTGCAGGAGGAACAGAATCTTGTGTATGTCCAACTGGTATCGCAGGATTTACAGCACTTACAGCACTTACATCAAGTGAAGATCCAATGCGTGCATCGATTCCATTTGACAAAGACAGAAGCGGATTTGTATTAGGTGAAGGTGCAGGTGTTGTTGTGTTAGAAGAATTAGAGCATGCGAAAGCAAGAGGTGCTAAAATTTATGCTGAATTGGTTGGTTATGGTGCAACAGGAGATGCATTCCACATCACTTCACCAGCTGAGGATGGAAGCGGTGCTGCAAAGGCAATGGAATTCGCAATGCAAGAAGCAGGAGTAGAACCTTCAGAAGTACAATATATTAACGCACACGGTACAAGTACTCATCATAATGATTTATTTGAAACATATGCAATTAAAAAAGCATTTGGCGAAGCAGCAAAAGATGTTGTAATTAACTCAACAAAATCAATGATTGGACATCTTCTTGGTGCGGCAGGAGCCGTGGAATGTATCGCATGCGTAAAATCAATTGAAGATGGATATATTCATCAGACAATGGGAACAGTGTGTGCTGATCCAGAATGTGACTTGAATTATGCAATTGGTGCACCAGTTGAAAAAGAGATTAAATACGCAATGAGCAACTCTTTAGGATTTGGCGGTCACAATGCGACAATCTTATTAAAGAAATATGAAGACTAGAGGTACAGAAAATGGAATTTGAAAATCTTATAACACTTATTAAAACAGTTTCAGATTCTTCTGTGACTGATTTTCGATACGAACAAGATGGCGTAAAACTGCATATGAAGAAGAAAGCTGTAACACAAGTGGCAGCACAGCAGACAGCGCCAGTTGTGCAGACAATTGTAACAGAACAAAACAAAGTTGAACCAGAAGGAAATATTATCAAATCCCCATTAGTTGGAAGATTTTATGTAGCACCTGCAGAAGATGCAGAGCCTTTCGTGGCAGTGGGTGACAGTATTAAAAAAGGTCAGACAGTAGCAATTGTAGAAGCAATGAAATTGATGAATGACATTGAAAGTGAGTTTGACGGAGTAGTAGCAGAAGTATTCGTACAAAACGGAGAAACTGTTGAATATGGACAGCCATTGTTCCGTATTGTATAAAGGAGAATCGAAGATGAGCAGATTAGGTATTTCGGAGATTAAAGAAATTTTACCACATAGACATCCGTTTTTATTGGTAGATTATATTGAAGATTATGTACCAGGCGAATATGCTGTTGGATATAAATGTGTAACTTATCGTGAAGAATTTTTTGCAGGACATTTCCCACAGGAACCTGTTATGCCAGGTGTGTTGATTATAGAAGCATTGGCTCAGGTTGGTGCAGTGGCAGTTCTTGCGAAAGAAGAAAACAAAGGAAAGCTGGGGTATTTTGGTGGGATTAAAAATTGTAGATTCCGTAGAAAAGTAGTTCCAGGTGACAAATTGAAATTAGAAGCAAAAATCATTCGTCAGAAAGGTCCTGTTGTGGTTGGTGAAGCAATTGCATCTGTGGATGGAGAAGTTGCTGTTAAGGCAGAACTGACATTAATGATTGGATAGGTGAAAGCATGATTAAAAAAGTGTTGATTGCAAACCGTGGAGAAATCGCGGTGCGTATTATTCGAGCATGCCGTGAAATGGGGATTGAAACGGTTGCAGTATATTCTGAAGCTGACAGAGAAGCATTGCATACACAACTTGCAGATGAAGCATATTGCATTGGAGAGGCAGAAGCATCAGACAGTTATTTAAATATGGAACGAATCATCAGTGCGACTGTAGTATCAGGTGCTGACGCGATTCATCCTGGATTTGGATTTTTGTCAGAAAATAGCAAATTTGCAGAGCTTTGCCAAAAATGTAATATTACATTTATTGGACCATCGGCAGAAGTGATTGCGAAATTAGGTGACAAGTCTCAGGCAAGAAACACAATGGTAGAAGCAAATGTTCCTGTAATTCCGGGAAGCGATGAACCAATTTATGAAGTGGCAGCTGCAAAACAAGTAGCAGAAAAAATAGGTTATCCAGTGATCGTGAAAGCGGCACTTGGCGGCGGCGGAAAAGGAATGCGTGTTGCAAACAAACCGGAAGAATTAGAATCGGCATTTAATACAGCGCAAAAAGAAGCAAAAGCAGCATTTGGTGATGGAACGATGTATATGGAACGTTTTGTACAGCATCCAAAACACATTGAATTCCAGATTTTGGCTGATAAATATGGAAATGTAGTACATCTGGGAGAACGTGACTGTTCAATTCAAAAAAATCATCAGAAGTTGATTGAAGAGTCTCCATGTGTAGCAATTTCAGAAGAACTGCGAGAAAAAATGGGTCAGGCGGCTGTAAAAGCAGCAAAGGCCACAAAATATGAAAATGCAGGCACAATCGAATTCTTATTGGAAGAAAGTGGCGAGTTCTATTTTATGGAAATGAATACGCGTATTCAGGTAGAACATCCAGTTACAGAATGGGTGACGGGAATTGATTTGATTAAAGAACAGATTCGAATTGCAGATGGAAAACCACTTTCTTATAAACAGGAAGACATTCATTTGACAGGACATGCAATTGAATGCCGAATCAATGCAAAGACACCAGGTACAATCACAGATATGTATCTTCCTGGTGGAAAAGGAATACGAATTGATTCAGCTATTTATAGTGGATATACAGTAACTCCGTATTATGATAGTATGCTTGCGAAATTGATTGTTTTTGCCAAAAACAGAAATGAAGCAATTAAAAAAATGTGCAGCGCATTGGGCGAAGTTATTATTGAAGGAATTGAAACAAATATAGATTATCAATATGAAATTTTATACGATGAAAAATATCGTTCTGGAGACTATAATATTGAATTTATTGCAGAGAAAGAAGAGGCGTGTTAATCTATGAACTTATCAGATATGTTTAAAAAACCAAATCAGAAAAAGTATATATCGCTGACAAAATCTGCAGGAGCCCCAGAGGTTCCAGAGGGTCTTTGGAAAAAATGTAATGTCTGTAAGTCGGCAATTATGGCTGAAGATGTTAAAAAAGGATATTATATCTGTCCAAAATGTGGACACTATTTTCGTGTAAGTGCATTGGAAAGAATCAAAATGATTGCAGATGCAGAGAGTTTTGAGGAATGGGATGCAGGTATGGCTTCTGAAAATCCGTTGAATTATAAGGGATATGAGGAAAAACTTCAAATGCTGCGTGAGAAAACTGGTTTGGAAGAAGCTGTTGTTACTGGTAAAGCAAAAATCGATGGAAAAGAGATTGTTTTAGGAGTATGCGATGGAAGATTTATGATGGCCAGTATGGGAAAAGTGGTTGGCGAAAAGATTACACGTGCAATTGAACGTGCCACAGATCATAAGCTTCCAGTGATTATTTTTGCATGTTCAGGTGGGGCAAGAATGCAGGAAGGAATTCATTCTTTAATGCAGATGACAAAAACTTCCGCAGCATTAAAACGCCATCATGATGCAGGACAGCTCTATATCAGTGTGTTAACTGACCCTACGACAGGAGGTGTAACAGCAAGCTTTGCAATGCTTGGAGATATTATTCTTGCGGAGCCAAATGCATTAATTGGATTTGCAGGACCTCGTGTTATAGAGCAGACGATTGGTCAGCAGCTTCCAGAAGGTTTTCAGAGAGCCGAATTTCTTTTGGAACATGGTTTTATTGATCAGATTGTAGAAAGAAAAGATATGAAGAAGACTCTTTCTCAAATAATTCAATTGCACGAAAAGCATGAAATCAGGGTGTCAAAAGAAGCAGTATGTGCTAATTCAATTGAAGAAAAGAAAGATGTGTCAGCCTGGGAAAGAGTTTTGATTTCCAGAAAACAGGACAGACCAGTAGGAACTGACTATATTTCAAGTTTATTTACAGATTTCCTTGAATTCCATGGAGATCGTTATAATATGGATGATAAAGCAATTGTTGGTGGTATTGCCAGATTCTGTGGAATGCCAGTTACCGTGATTGCACAGACAAAAGGGAAAAATACAAAAGAAAACATCGAAAGAAATTATGGCATGCCATCACCGGAAGGATATCGTAAAGCGCTAAGGCTTATGAAACAGGCTGAAAAATTCCAAAGGCCAATTGTTTGTTTTGTGGATACTCCAGGAGCATTTTGTGGAATTGAAGCAGAAGAACGTGGTCAGGGAGAAGCGATTGCACGTAATTTGTTTGAAATGTCTGGAATCAGAGTTCCTATCGTTTCAATAATTATCGGTGAAGGTGGAAGTGGCGGTGCACTTGCCATGGCAACTTCAGACGAAGTATGGATGCTGGAAAACTCAGTATACTCTATTTTATCACCGGAAGGATTTGCAAGTATTTTATGGAAAGACAGTAAACTTGCAAAGGAAGCAGCTGGTGTTATGAAATTGACTGCACAGGATTTAAAAAATGCAGGAATTGTTGAGCAGGTAATCACTGAGCCAGAAGAATTTACGGTAGGCAATCTGAGTGAAGTAATCGAGCAACTAAAATTACAACTGATGAATTTCTTTAAAAAGCAGGAAAGCTTAAGTACTGAAGAAATAGTGAATCGCCGATATGAAAGATTCCGTAACATGTAAGAAATAGATTAGAAAGAACGGTGTACCCTTGAAAATAGGAAATTTAGAATTGAAAAAGCCAATTATCCAGGGAGGAATGGGAATTGGTGTGAGTCTTGGAAACCTGGCGGGCAGTGTCGCAAAAGAAGGTGGCATGGGAATCATTTCGGCTGCTCAGATAGGTTTTAGAGAAGAAGATTTCGAGACTAATACAAAAGAAGCAAACTTGCGTGCAATTGAAAAGGAATATAAAAAGGCTCGAAAAATCTCACCAGATGGATTAATTGGATTTAATATCATGGTGGCTATGCGTCACTATGAGGAATATGTAAAGGCAGCAGTAAAAACTTGTGCAGATATTATTATTTCGGGAGCAGGTCTTCCAACAGATTTGCCGAAGTATGTAGAGGGAAGCAGTACAAAAATTGCACCAATTGTATCTACAGAAAAGTCTGCAAAAGTGATTTTAAGATATTGGGATAAAAAATATAAAAGAACTGCCGATATGATTGTAATTGAAGGACCAAAAGCTGGTGGACATCTGGGATTTGACAGAGAACAATTAAAAAAATTCGATCAGGAATCATATAATGATGAAGTGGTGCGCATTTTAAAGGTAGTGAAAGAATACGAAAACATCTATGGCGAAAAGATTCCGGTTGCTTTGGCCGGAGGGATTACCACATCAGAAGATGTACAAAGGGCATTTTCACTTGGTGTTGATGCAGTGCAGGTTGCAAGTAGATTTGTAACAACGGAAGAATGCGATGCCGACATTAGATTCAAGGAAAGTTATATCAATGCAAGTAAAGAAGATATTAAAATCGTACAAAGCCCTGTTGGAATGCCTGGACGTGCTATTTTAAATACATTTATGAAAAAGGTTTCAGAAGGAGAGAAACAGTCTCCAACAAAATGTCTGGGATGTCTTAGAAACTGTAATCCAAAAGAAATTCCATACTGTATCACGCAGGCTTTGATTAATGCAGTACAAGGAAAAGTAGAAGAAGGACTTCTATTTTGTGGTGCGGATGTATGGCAGGCAAAAAAGATTGAAACAGTGAAAGAAGTCATTGATTCTTTACTTGTGAATTGTGTATAATATGCGTTAACAAGGCAGTTAAGGTTTTAGAAGGAGAATTTACGTGGACGCATATAAAAGCATCAACGATGTATTAGTGCATCTGTTTAGACATATTTGGGATTTAGAAAAAGAAGCAATCATTACAGGAGAATTTAAGGATATTACAGATAATGATATGCATATTATTGAAGCAGTAGGGCTAAATGACGAAGGCGGACCAGGAAGAAAGATGTCCGAGATAGCGCATGCACAGAAGGTTACAGTAGGTTCACTTACAACTTCCATGAATAGTTTAGTAAAGAAAAATTATGTGATTCGTGAAAGAAGTGAAGAAGATCGAAGAGTTGTCTATATCCGTTTAACGGAGAAAGGCGAAAGAGCATATCATCATCATGCAGAGTTTCACAAGAAGATGGTTGAGGCTGCAATAGCGCAATTGTCGGAAGAAGAGCTGCTTGTTTTGGCAAAGTGTCTGGATAAATTGAGTGTATTTTTTAGATCGTATGAGGAATAGTTGTTGTTTAAAAAATAGTGCTGGAGTAAATCTGGCACTTTTTTTGTGTAGAAAAATGATATAATCAATCATATAAAATGGGAGAGGAGGGCTGATATGATAGAAACAGAAAGACTAATCTTAAGAAGATTTAGAATGGAAGATAAAGATGACTGTTTTTCATTTCTGAGTGATGAACAGACATGTTTAGATGATGGTGGGTATCATGCTTTTGAAAGTCAGGATGAAGAATATATGCAAGTGATGGAAGAATTCGCCAGACAGAAAAATCGATTGATGATTGTGGAAAAAAAATCAAATCACGTGGTAGGGACAATACATTTAATGGAAGCGGAAAGAGGTGTTGTAACTGTTACAATTGGATATGTAATTGCTCCTCAATACCGAAGAAAAGGATATGCATTTGAAGCAATTCAGAGTGTGATCGCATATTGTTTCAAAAATACAAATCTGCAAATGTTTTTGGCATCGTGCTTTACATATAATCAAGGTTCAAAGCGTTTACTGGAGAAGTTAGGATTTCAGTTTGAAGGAATAATACATTTGGGTATTGAACACGCAGAACTTGGTCCAATGGATCTGATGAGTTATTATCTGGAAAAAAGTAGTCGATAGAGGCTAAAAGTAGCCATTTTTAGCCATTGCAACGGTATTTTACAAGATTGTTAACTGTCGTTGACAGATTGCAAATTCAATTTGGTAGATAAATTTGAGGCTGAATTTATATAATAAGGGCACAAAAAAATTTCTTAGGAGGATTTGCAATGAGACAAATTACAAAATATTTAAAAATGATTAATCCATTTAATAACATGGAAGAGATGCCAAAAACTATTTACCTTATGAAGAAGCTTCTTGCTTTTTTACTTATCTATGTGGCCACAAACATTTTGCAGCAGGGAGTTTTAATGGCTGGGTTCTATGCAGGAGGATATGATCCTGTACAAGGAATGATGCCGGCTGAACATATACAAATGGTAATGATGTATTACGCTTTTGCAATCTATATATTGCTGACATTCTTATATTGTAAGTTTATTGAAAAACGTTCTCTCAAATCAATTGGGTTCAACAAGGTTCTTCCGGATTATATGTATGGTACAGCGATTTCAGTGATGCTACTTACAATGATCATATCAATATGTTGTGTGACTGATACAATTCACTTTAATGGAGTAAATAAAGATACAGATTTTGTTTATATCTTTGCTTTACTGGGCGGACTTGTGGTTCAGGGAGCAGCAGAAGAAATCATGGGACGTGGATTTTTAATGACATCACTTTTAAAGAAGATGTCAGTGCCAGCTGCAATATTTTGGAGTGCAACTGCATTTGCATTTCCACATTTTTTTTCGCTGTTTACAGCAGATTTTAAATATGCACTGTTAGGTGTGATTAACTTATATTTAGTATCAGCTATTTTTTCGCTGTTGATGCTATACAAAAAGAATATCTGGATCGCATGCGGATTACATAGCGTATGGAACTTCTTACTCTATGGAGTGTTTGGACTGACATTGAGTGGAAATGAAGCAGGTACAACAGGGATTCTCAAATTTGCAGTAAAAGAATCTAACATCATAAATGGTGGTTCATATGGAGTAGAATCAAGTATTATTACAACTGTTGTTTTAGGAGTCACAGTGGTGATACTTATTAAGTTATGGAATAAAAAAGGAGAAAAATACTATGGAATTTAATAATAGGTTATATGAATTAAGAAAACAAAAAGGCTTCTCGCAGGAAGAATTGGCGAACAGAGTAAATGTGTCCAGACAAACTGTGTCGAAATGGGAAATTGGAGATTCGACTCCGGATATGGAAAAATTGATTGCACTTAGTGATTTGTTTGAAATATCACTTGATGAACTTATGACAGGAAAAATTCCAGTCGCCAGCGAAAACGTGTCAAATAAATCAGAAATCGTCAATGTTCTTGAAGAAAAAGTATTAACACCAGAAAATAAAGTAAGAGCCAAAAAAGGATTGAAAATAGCTGCAATTATAGCAGGAATTGTTCTGATAATCGATGCGATTACTATGATAATTTACTTTATATTATTTGGATTTCCTAAATAATAAGGGACAATCAAAAAGTCCTTGGATAACATGACAGCAGTTTATAAAAAGTCTCTTTTTGAGCTATTGTAATTAAAGTCGAGGTAGAAATGGACAATATTATTGTTGCAGATATTTGTAAAAAATATGGAATCAAGGTTGATAGTGTAAGCGATGTGATTGACACATCTCACGGAAAAACAGATTTAAGAGACAACTTTATAATCAATAATAGGTATGTATTATTTTAGAAAAGAAGATTTTGAAGAGCTTTGCGCAAAAGATATTTTTTCTAAAATGAACCAAATTCAAGGGAGACTATTGAATGTTATTTTTAGAAATTATACCTTAAATGATATTGAGAAAAAGGTGTTTG
>JBGVGF010000022.1:0-9265 GCA_045121495.1 Faecalimonas sp. | reverse complement strand
TATTATCCAACACTTTATAATAAACTTTTTCATCATATCTCATGCAGATTAAAAGAAGTCCCAGCATAAGATAATCTGACATATTTTCCTTCAGATTGTTTTATCCTGAGACTTCTTGTGTTATCATGTTTGATTGTAACTTTAAAATAAAAAAGCAGAAATCTCCCCGACCAAAGTTTGACTTCTGCTTCAACCACAACCATAACCATAGCCATCGCTATCGTTACGACCTCTTATATGATAACAATTCAAACAGAAAACTACAACTATATTTCTCAAGATTTTTATAATAAAACAATTAATTGCAAAATGTTCACATGATTCTTCTACTGTTTTTATATAAAAACCCGCCTGGCGCATTTCTTCATGTAATTGCATCCAAAAAGCGGCATCACCAAAACCATAGGAGTCCGGTTCCCATGTCACAATTGAAATTTAAACTCCCGCCAGCTGCTTATCATGTAATAAGCTAATCAGTTCATATGCTCTCGCACCACTGATTACCGGACTTGATATAATAATATTTTTATCAGCTTGCAATAAATCTTTTCTATACTTTTATTCTTCCCGTTTTAGTCTTGTATTCCGGTAATTCTTCATTAATATCTAAAAATTTTTCTAATGTTTCTTTCCATTGTTCCATCAACGCTGATGATTCCAGAATAATTAATGTATTTACCTTTTCTCAGCTATAATCGCACTGCAAACAACAGTTTTCCCAAACGCAGTAGCAGCATGCAATATCCCATTATCAAACTGTAATATTTCATTCATTGCTGTTTTCTGCTCTTCACGCAATTCACCTTTAAATTAACATCTATAGTTCTACCCTTTTGCCGTTCATCTTCAATTTCATACAATATTTTTGCTTGTTCAATATTATCAATCAAAACACCATATAAACCACGTGGAATTTCAATATAACCACTTAGATGATCTTGTCCTAAATATAGCCAGCGTGCCGTATCATAATTCGATGTTCCAATTGCTTGATTTTTATAATAAACGGGATTACTTATCGCTGCCAATCTGCGAATTTTATTCTGTAGCGCAGGTCTAATATTTGTACTATCCACATATATTCCATTCGACAATGTAAGATGCAACTTCCCATTAACATCTGTAGCAGAAAACCTTCTTTTTTCCTCCCAAGGCCTTTCTCTATCCTCATCAGTTTCTGCAACTATCACATCTTCTATGGAAGATGTCCACTCTCTTATTTTTGTCTCAAGAAATTCCTTTGAAAGTCTCGGCTTACTCCACAAAATTTCCCACTGATTTGAATATGCATTCCAGTTGCTGTCAATAGACGCACTATTTCCTTCCTTTAACGCCTTCCCTTGTAACGGAAGTGCAATCAAATTCCCTACTCCGCCCTCAGGGAGTTCATCCTGTGCCGGAAGCATTCTATCATAATATTTAAAGGATTTTAGATTTACCTGTTCTGCACCTTTGTCTAATAAGGCTATGCCAAATTTCCGCACTAACGCTGCTGAAATCGGATTATCAAAGAAAATCCATATATGTGCTCCTTTTCCGGACCTGGAACGTTCTACAAGAGGATCTATGCCATTTAACACACAAATTTTTCTCATTGCCTCCACTTCTTCAATCCATGTGTCATCCTCATTTGCAAGATCCTTTTTCTCTGCACCTTTCTCATGATTATCAAAATCATATACCAAAAATCTACATGTTCCATCTGTAAGCAATGGATATACACCTATTACATCCGAAGCATTATATGACCAACCACGCAAATGCATTAGTATATCATCTTTTGTCAATTGTTTGTAGGACTGATATTTACAATCCTTACAATTAATTTTTTGCCTATGCTTTTTAGGGCATACTTCTTTCCAAGAGTTATGACATTGTGTAAAATAGCTAGCCTCTCCAGTATCCTTCTTTTCATTTCTTTTTGCATACACATCCTGTCTTCCCCAGAATCTGGAATAAAACATAACTGCCATTTTTCTGTAATCTCAGTAGGTGCCTGAATTCTTGTACCTTGATTCGGATCGTATTCACGCACCTCTTCTGATGAACGCAGACGCATTAATTCCTGTCTATAAGAAATTCCAGCATTATCCAAGATATTCTTTAATATTTGATTTTCCAGTTGCAAGTCATTTAGTTGTATCTGTAAACGACTTATATTTTCATCATACAAATCCCAAATTTCTGCATCTGGTATATACTCCACAATATCACCAAAATCTGCATTCAAAGTCTTACATATCTTGCTAAGAATCGTAAGACTTACCTCTTCATCACGTCGTAATTTTGTCATTGTATTAGGAGCAATTTCTGCTTTTTTACGCAAATCGGATTTGCTCATTTCTTTATCTACTAATAATTTCCATAATCGTTTATATGATACAGCCATAATAGCATCTCTCATTTTTATAAATTACACATTACATCACAATTTCCTTAATTCATCCATCATAGCCGGACGATTTTTATATTTTATTTTCCACTCAGCAGCTATTTGTTCCACAAACTTTACTCCTCCTTTCATCTGCTGCATCTTTCGCAGAAGCGAAACAAGGTGAGCATAATGCTTTCGGTCACTTGTATGTATTGCCATTTTATTTACTTCATCCTTATATTTATCCAATATCTGCTCTGGATACTCCTTTTTCAAAACCTTTTCATACTCCTGCAAAGCATACAACCCTGGAGAATTCAATACATATGTCAACAATCTATCATATAATTTTTCTTCCTTATACAGCCGTTCTACATGCGCATAGGCAGGAAGCTTTTTGAAGATTTCTTCTCTTTTTATAATCCACTCATCTACCGTATACTGCTTCTTTAATTCTCTATATAAATCCAAATTTCCTGCTTCAAGATCAAGTACCAATTGCCATAACTGCTCTATGTAAGCACTCTTATTCCCCTGTAAAAGATAGATTTCCTTTTTCTTTTCACTATATTCGGAAATCAAACCTCTATACTGCTTATCCAACAATATACATTCATCTAAAATTTGAAGAACATGGTCATATTCCTTTTTCCTCATACAAATGTCAATGTAGTACCTTCTTACAGAGGAATTATTCCAATATTTTTTACATACCTCTTTTATTTGTTCATCCGATGCTTTTTTCTCCTTCAACAGCTCCAAATATCTGACTGTCCATTTTCCAACAGCATAATCTCTGCTCCAATCAGAATACTTACACTCCGACCGTTTAATCATATCTTCTATAAAGTTCAGTTTAGCCTGCTCATATTCTTTTTCTTCAAATTCTCCCATGAGAATCTGTTCTATATATTCCTCTAAGTAATCTATAACAGACCCATCCAGATGGGATGTAAACCAGTCAAACATTTTTTTCTTTTCTTCGGCGCTTACCTTCACAAGCAATTCTAACCATAGCTGATAAATACTATCCGCCAGCATTCCGGTACCGCCATCAGAATCATCCATATCAACATCGCCAATTAGCACAAAGATATAATTCATTACTTCAAATGCACTTAAATAGTTATTATTATCTATCATCCGGCGTACATCTTCATCAATAATTTCTTCCAACTCTGATATAAAGCCATCTGCTTCATAATAGTTGATAAAATGATTTCTTCCCAGATATCTGTCAACTATCATATCCACCTGTCTAATATAATTATCGATATCTTCCCTCTTCACCTGCTTGTTAATTGTATTATGGAAACGAAGAAGCAATTTTTCATCTTCTGCTAAAACAGTCACCAAAAATGAACGAACCTCTTCTTCCTCAGCACCACTAACAAGCTCCTCAACTGCAGATACCTTTTTCTTGTAGGCATTTATAGTATATGCAGGCTGAAACAAGTCTTCTCTTACAACATTCGCAGATTCTTCCTCTTCTGCATCCTCTGACCATTCATACAGTACTGCTGCCATATGCTTGCAGTTTTTGCCATCCAATGCATACGGACACGAGCAATACATATCTGTAACTTCACCATTATTTACGGATATCTCAACCTCATAATCTTCTGAACCTATCACATCTGCTCTGATAATATCTTCTGAGATATCTATATTTTCAACCGCATTTTCAAGGTAATAATCATATCCTCTTTCAAGAATATGCGTCGCAAATAATTTTTTCCACTTCATATAACTTCACCTATCTCTTCTCAATCATCAAATGATGAAAAAATGCAATTTCTTTATATCCATCCATATCCGATACCCGCATCTCGATTTCCACCATTTTATCCTGCCAGTCAGCATCCTTATGTATTTCCTGATTTTGTTGCATATCCCAAAAAGTTCTCATCCCCAGTGTCTTCGTAATCGCAAGTTCCGGACACCATTTCTCAATATCTGTATCCTCATAGTAACGGATTGCTCCGTACTTGGAAGCCATTCCGTCATTACCATCAAGTAAACTATGGGCATGTTCAAAATCATTTAAAAGTACAACCATCTGCATAACCCTTCCTGCACGGTTATGTTTTACAATAGAAATCTTGCCATTCGCTTTTAAAATCCTTGCAAACTCCTTAACAATATCCTCTCTATCTTCGGCATACTCCAAGACATTATGACAGATAATCATATCAAAGGTCTCATTTTCAAATTTACGCAATTCCTCGGTACTACCGGCAATTTGTGTATATTGGTTGTCTGCCCATCGCTCCTTTATGCTATCTCCATCCGGTTCAATTGCTGTTACATCGTTATGTTCTGCCAGATAGTTTGAAGTTATCCCGATACCACTACCAAAATCAAGTATCTTCTTATCACGAATGTCTCCTAATTGTTTCCAGACAATTCGCTTCATGAGACATTCCCATGGTTGTAAGTCTGTTACTTTATGCATCATACTAGCTCCATCTCATCTTCCATTTTTACAAATCCACATTTTTCATACAATGGTCGTCCCATATTTGTTGCCTCTAAAGCAATCTGCGACACGCCCTGTTCCCTTGCATCATTTACCAGTAAATTCAGTGTGTGAATTGCAATTCCCTGTCTTCTATAATCCGGTGCAGTATACATATTCATAATGTATGCCTTTTTACCAGTGGGATTATGATATGTGGGCATTACCTGATAGAAACTGACACCGCCTGCACCGATAAATGTTCCTTTATCATACACCAGATATGCAATATGTTCACCAGTTTCTAACGCACGCTTATAATATGCATAAGACTCCTTTTCCACCACCGACATATCCACATCATCCGACAATTTGTTGGCTGCACGAAGGACAATCATTCTTGTTCTTACCAGTTCATCTATGTCTTCTGTAGTTGCTTTTTTGTATTCAAAAACACTATCCGGCAAACAATTCAAGTACATATAAAGTGCATCCGTATTCCCTTTCAATACCTGCATCAATTTTTCACATGGGTTTGCATAAACAATCCCATAATCTACCTCTCCCAAATCACTACGCACCAGAAAAGCCAATTTTTCCTGTTCCAAGTCGAACTGTGCATCTATGCCTTCTTTATTCCCTCTTGCATCCAAGCGAATCCATTTGTTAAGCGATTTGATATATACAGCATTTAATGCATGGATACAAAATCCGGTTTCGGGTACATCGCCTAAAGTAAGACGCTGATAACAAATACCGGCGAGGATTCCACATGCTCGAAGCAACGCAGCAAGAAGATTTGCTTTTGCCCAGCATATACCAACGCCCTGTTCCAACACTTCTGTAGCAGATTTGGTCACACGCTTATCCTGAACATCCCACGAATGTTTTATATCATCACGCACAAACTCATAAATTGCCTTAATCAAAGATATTTCATCTGTAAATTTTAGCTTAAATTCATCAGCCTTTGATAGGATGCTGTTGTCCTTCCAGTTTATGTATTTTGATACCGATAAATATTCTTCCATCGTATCTTTAATAATTATTTTTTTCATCTTTTTCACCTCAGCAATATAAATACTAATGAACAATTAATCAGAAATAGGATTACACTAATCATTGTCATTTTCATACGCAAAAATCCAAAATACTTGTTCCTACTATTCCCGCTGCTGACATATACATCCATTCCCTTGAAATGTTCATTTCTTTTTCCGTAAAATCCGGTTCATCTTCAAAGAAAACTTTTGCATAATAACCTAATCTCCGTTACGCTTCCTACACCTCTACCAATAACGACTCTCCTTTAGAAAAATCTCCGCTTGTCCATTTTCTGAATTCATTTTAGGAATAAACTTTCTGCCATCATAGTTTATTGTAGAAGAAACATGGCGCAACTCTTTTTCCATTACTTCATAAGCAAGTATCACTCCGTTTTCCACAGGATAATGCTCATGTTTTATAGTCGAAAATCCTAATTTCTCATAAAGTGCTGCTGCCGGCAAAGAGGCATCCAAATATGCCTTATCATGTTTTTGACCAATCTGATCCTCTATGGTTTTCATAATAAATGTACCGTAACCCTTTTTCTGATATTCCGGCAACACATACACTCTCGTGATATGATTATCCACGAAACATCCTGTTGCCACAATATTTTCATCTATCTTAAGTACGCTTACATAACCATTTTCAATATCCTTTGCTATCGCTTCCATACTGTGATGCTCACAGAAAAAATCCACCACTTCCTTTGGATAATATTTTGGATAAATTGTTTTTATAGTATGCTGTACCACATCACATACGTTCTGTAAATCTTCTGTTTTAGCTAATTCATATATCATAATCTTTCTCCATATTTACATATCAATCCACTGAATAAACGCCGTCTTGTCCGAGCTGTTGTACCCGGCATTCCGATAGAAATTTAATGTACTTTCTTTCGATAGTCTCCGTGTGTTACCACATTTTCCATTTGTTTCGTAAATGCTCTGTATCATCAGGAATGCTTTCCTCATGAAGATACAAATATAACTGCAATATTTCATTCAATTCATTTGTGTTTGCTTCTCTGACTATCATTTATTCCAAACATCTCCTGTCAAAAATTTTATATCATTTCTTGTCCAACAAATAGCACAAAATCGCTTGCTGTACATTTATCAAACATTTCTTGAATCCATACCCCACAAAATAATCACTGTTGATTACATCCTCTGAAACCTCTTCTCCTCGAAAGAACGGCGGGCAAGGATTCAAAATTGCTCCCTGATTCGCTTTTTCCATTTGTTGCAAGGTAATTTGATATTCTTTAAAATCTTCCTTCGCCTTATTCGGTATAGAGTCAGTACATATAATATCTTTTCCAATAACCGCTTCCTCGATATTTGTATGGAAATTAATATTGTCTATCTCATATCCAACAGGACAGCATTGCTCCAACTCAAATCCCATTAGTTCAGAGGCTGCTTTCCATGTATTCCCAATATTTCCCTTTGCTCCCATAAACAAAAATTTCTTTTTTTCAATATCTTTATGAATCTTTGACAATGCATATAGATCCGTAATAATTTCACACGGATGATTTTCTGAAGTCATCGCATTAATTACAGGAATCTTTGTATGCTTCGCCATACTTTTTACAACCTCAATATCGCTATGGCGTACCACAATAGCATCAATCCAGTTTTCCAAATATCCTATCACATCTTCTATTTTCTCTTTTTTATCAAGTGCTTCCGGTAGAAAAAGAATCGTCTTCCCGCCTAACTCCTGAATTCCTTTTTCAAACGTTACTCTTGTGCGAATACTACTCTCCGGAAAGAATAATACGACCGTCTTTCCTTCTAAAGGTTTCATCTGACTCACTTCATCTGCAAACCTATCTGCCAATTTGAATATTTCATATATCTCTTCTTTGGAAAAATCATCTACAAAAACAAGACTTTTACTCATTCTTTTTGTTCCTCCAATATATTTTACACCATAATCTCACTATCAAAATACTGTTCCTGAAAATGAATCTGCTCCCTAATTTCTTCTTTTGTAAAAGTCATCCCCGCAGGTGCAACAACCCATTATCTCATACGCCACATATTCATGACTAAAATGGTATCCCAGCTTTTCTGCCAAAGCTACTGACCATTTATTTTGTGCATCCCAGCTTGGATATAATCCTTTTTCTAAACATTCCAAAATAAGTTTTGCACCGCACGCATATGCCAATCCTTTTCTTCTATGATCTTCCTATGTATCAATTTCTATCTCAATACCCTTGTCATATCTACTATATGAAGAGGCTCCGGCTACCAATTCTCCATCCTTTAAAACAACTATACCTAAACCTATGTTTTTATAAGCTTTATAATCCTTATACTGGGACACCAAATCATTTGCCCAGGCCTTTTCCTTGCACATATTGTATTCTGCTTCTTCTATCCTCTTTAGCACATAACCAGATTGCAAGCTATCTACCGCCTGCTTCAATTTTTCTACATCAAATACATCCATTTCTTTTTTGATTGCATATCTTGTTACTTTTTTCGCTTTATCCCCGTAACATTTTTCAATCAATTCAGCCCAGCTAGCATTCTGTGGCACCATAATAATAAAGTTCTGTTTACAACTTTCCGGTTTATACTTAACCAATTCCTCGCTTGGATTTCCTGCATAAAATGCAAAATCTCCTAATATTGCCATCGCAGCATCCTCAGATACATTCGTGTGAATTTCCCCCATTATCCCCTGCAAACATGACCATATGATTGTTTCATTCCAATTTTCAAATATTTTTTGTATATTTTCTTTCACTTTATTATTCTCCATTGACAAATTATAATTAAACTCCACCTTTTCTAGGATACCACAACATATGTTCTTCTCCAACAAACATTCGCAATTTCTTGCGATTGTTTCTCAAGTAACAGAGGCAAATATAACCATTTTCCAAAACAGTTTAGGTACTACAGCACCCTGCCTTAGCACCCAAATCATTAACTTTTTCGCCTATTTCTATTTCGTTCGAACTTCTTCTCTCGTATCCCTTCCTCGTAAATCCGGTCAAACACTTCATACCACTTCTGCCGATTCACTTTTGGATACACTTGGAAGCCACAACCGGAAAAGTAATACCGATGCCACAAAGAAAAGCTAACTAAGAAATAAAGCGATGTGAATAAGAATAGTTGCCAAAATTGCTGTTAATAGCATTTTAGTAGCAGAGCAAAAGAAAAAGCCTGGAACGCCCTGTTTACAAGGCCTCCCAGACTTTATACTACTATTCCCACTCTACAAAGACTAACGCTTTTTGTTTAGGAATTATTCTCTGTAATGTTTCTCGTTCTTTTGATTATTTGATATATCCATATTATCCTGCCTATACGAGCTAATGTTATCATTTTGTTATCGGCATTGATAACACCTACTCG
>JBGVGF010000021.1:0-26451 GCA_045121495.1 Faecalimonas sp. | reverse complement strand
TTTCATAATTGCTAGCCTCCAAGGTAGAGTAAAACGCTTGCGTTCTAATCTCGAAATAGAGCAAAACGCTTGCGTTTCCTAGCTACAATTATAAAGTAAAAACGGAGTGGACAAAATCCACCCCGAAACTAAGCACTTACGATTTTTGAGGGAAGACAGGTTGTTTTGCTGGAAGATTTGTCACGATTCAATACGGATTTACAGAATGTATTTGGTATGCTAAAATATAGGAAAGATAAAGACTGGTTAATAAATATTGAAGTAAAGCAGGAGGCGAGATTATGGCAAAATTACAAAAAACGGTACATGGAAACATTAATGTGATAGCAGACAGAATCCGGGAAGGCGTTCTTTCTAGGAGCAGTTCAGCTTCACTGGAGGATTCCAGTTATTTTACAGAAGGCAGTGCGAAATGTATTGTGCTTGTGTTTGAGCGTTATAGTTATGCGGGCGGCAATCGAGTGAGTATGAATGTGACACTATTTCAGGCAGCGCAGGATATCGTACATGTATCAGCGATTACATCAGGCGGCAGTCAGGCAATGTTTTTTAAGCTCAACACATGGGGAGAAGAGACGTTTCTCGATACGATAAGGGAATTTATTTAGAATGAGAAGAATGAAAGAGAATCTGATATCATATGTAGAACAATATAGGGATTACGATTTTAGTGAGATGCCGTTTGGTGAATTGGATGCACTTGTGCTTAGTGAAGTGGCGTATTGTAGGTTCGCAGGCTATAATATTGATCAGACCATCGGGGAATTTGCAAAAGACCATCTGGAGATTATGTTAAGACAAGAAGTGACGAAAAGAGATGACAGGAAATTGCTTCGTGCGATTTCCAAGGCTGGAAGATTTGGCAATTTGATCGCACATGCAAATCTGGAACGGTTTGATGAAGAGACATCAGAGCAGTTTTCGGCGGTTACGTTCGACTTGAGAAATGGTGAGTATTGTATTGCGTTTCGTGGAACAGACAGTTCGGTAGCAGGATGGAAAGAAGATTTTTCTATGAGTTTTCAAAATGATATAGAGGCGCAGAAAGCAGCAATCAGATATGCAATCAGCGCGATGTCGGGACTTTTGAATCCGTTTCATTTTTGCGGACATTCGAAAGGTGGGAATCTTGCAGTGTATGCTGCGATGAATCTTCCGGCAGAATTGAAGCAAAGACTCATAGGAATTTATAATTTTGACGGACCTGGATTTTTGAAAGAAATATATGAAAGTCAGAATTATAAAGAGATTCGTCCACTTATACATAAATATATCCCACAGACATCGATTATCGGAATGATGTTAGAGTCTGATAACCAGTATTGTGTAATCAGAAGTGAGGCGAAAGGACTTATGCAGCATGTGGTATATTCGTGGAAAGTGAATGGAGCAGAATTGGAGCGGGTTGAAGAATTAGATGGATTTGCAAGGCATGTGAATCAAGTGATTGAGGAGTGGCTAGCAGAATTACCATTCGAAGAGCGGAAAAGAATTGTGGATGTCGTGTTTGATGTGATCTATGGTACGGGAATCAGCAGTTTTTATGATTTGAAGTATAAACCACACCAGAAAATAAAAGCAGCAATGCAAAATGTGGCAAACGTAGAGGAAGAGGAAAAACAGTTAATCCAGCTTGCGATAAAACGATTGTTTCAGAACTCGGCTGATGGTTTGAAAGAAGGATTAAAAAAATGGAAGGTATAAAAGAACAGGAATTACTGGAGCAAAAAATCAATGAAATTATGCTTCAAAAACTACAGGGGAAAAATTATTCCATAGAACAAAAATTAAAATTATATCAAGAGATTTCTGATTCGCTTCAGAGTAGGACAACTTTTGAAATGTTAATACAAGATGATACGATTACAGAAATAATTGTGAATGGACCTGATAGTGTATTTGTAAAAAAGAATGGTCAATTACTGAAAATAGATGATGTGTTTGATAATCAAATGAAGTTCGAAGATACGATCCAGCGTTTTATTTCTCATACGCGTGAAGTGAATGAGGCAAATCCGTTTTTTGAGACACGGCTTCAAGATGGATCTGTTGTAGAGATTGTACTTCCACCGATTTCTAAAAATGGACCATGTATGACAATTCGCAAGACAGGGACGGTCCATTTTGAAATTTCAGGGAAGAGTGTAGATATCTTAGAAGAACTTGTTAGGACCAGGCGTAATGTTTTTATTTGTGGAGCAGCAGATACAGGGAAAACAGCGTTATTAAACAGAATGTTGAAGATGATTCCACAGAACGAGCGCGTTATTACGATAGAAAAGACAGCAGAACTTCAGACAGAATGTTTGAACAATCTGGTAAGTTTGGAAGGATTTGGCTTTGAGGCGATAGATGAACAAAGGATGCTAAGAGCGGCACTTTCCATGCTGCCTGAACGAATTGTGATAGGAGAAGTCTGTGGGAGAGAAGCATTTGATATGCTGTATGCAATGAATGCAGGAAGAGCAACATTTCTTGCTGCCATATCCGCGAATTCGATTGAGGATATGATTGTACAGTTGGAGTGTATGATTGCACAGGAAAAACATTTCATGCAGGCAGAAGTGCTACAAAAGCAGATTGCGTCTGCTTTGGATATTATAATCCGGGTTGCTAAAATACATGATGGTTCTCGAAGAATTGTAGAGATTGCAGAGGTATTACCATATAAAAAAGGAGAAATACGATGGAATCCTCTGTATATATTGGAGGAAGATAAGGAATATGTAAAATAGTAAATGCAGCTGCTATTCTGACAGCTGCATTTTATGTAAGAAAATCATTTAGAAACCTAATTCTTCGCCAATTAAAATAATTTTGATACGTCCTTTATGTCTTGAGTGGCGTGTGATTACAATCTGACAGCACATACAGTCTTCAGAATGGCAGTCTCCGCAGTGACCAAGTATTTTGCAAGGTGTTTTTGTGTTAAGACGAGCAGCGTTTGGTGGGGCGGCGTGTGTACCAATTCGTTGTATGCCAGAATCTACATCATCTACAACTTTATTCATCCCGATCAATACAATAACATGTTCTGGTCCATGAAGAAGACAGGCAAGACGGTTTGCGTTGCCATCGATATTTACCAGTTCTCCATCGATTGTAACAGCATTAGAACTCATAAGAAAATAGTCTGCAGCCATAGTTTCAAGGAAAACAGCTTTTCGCTCAGCAGGAGTGGATGCAAGTGCCCGGTCGATGAAGTGGAGGTTTTCTGTGTTTTTTACGGCATCTAAAAGTCCAGTTTCTTTTACTGTTTCAGAGCCTCCCATTCCAACGCTTCCGCCGTCTTTCATGATTTCCATGGCAACTTTTACTGCATCCTCTTTTGTTTCACAATAAAATGCTTCCATATTACGTTTTGTAAAATTTTTAATCATAGTGTTAGCCAATGTTTTATATGCTTGTTGTTTTGGTGTCATATCAATTCCTCCTAAGACTTATACTATTAATATATTACATCAAAATGGGATTCGGAACAAGAACCTGAAAATAGGATGAAATAAAGGGTAAAAAAAATTAAAAAAGTTGTTGACAAATAGTATGTTCGTGAGTATAATAAGTTTTGTTCGGTTGACCAAACAAGAACATGCACGAGTGGCTCAGTGGTGGAGTATCGCCTTGCCAAGGCGAGGGTCGCGGGTTCGAATCCCGTCTCGTGCTCTCCAAAAACTTCATAAAAGTTTTGGTAACAAAACAAACATGCACGAGTGGCTCAGTGGTGGAGTATCGCCTTGCCAAGGCGAGGGTCGCGGGTTCGAATCCCGTCTCGTGCTTTTTTTGTGCCCTTAGAAGTGAATTCTAAGGGCATTGTTTTTTGGAAAAAAGTGTTCACAGTCTTAAAATATTACAATTCATAAAACATATCCGAAAGATTTCTCTTTACGAATCCACATCTCTATGTTACAATCTTCCAATAAATAAAATGAATAAAAGAGCAGAGTAAGAATTTGTGCGTTAAGTGCCGATTGGACGGGGAGTTGCCGATTGGACGAAAGACATGTTTCATGTTTGCGGTACATTTTCTGCATCCCGCTGCTGCACATAGTATTTTTACCTGCTATGCGTAGCTTCAGGACTACTGCAAAGGAGGTATTTTTATGTTACAAATCAAAAATCAATTCGTAGACTCTTACAAGGAGTTAAAAAAGCTGAAAACATTAGTGATAACCGCAATGTTGATCGCACTAGGTATTATTTTAGGACAATTTAGTGTTCAGATTACGGATTCTATGAAAATCGGGATCTCATTTATAGCAACACAGATGACGGCCGTCTTGTTTGGACCGGTTGTAGGTGGAATCATGGGTGGTGTTGCCGATGTTCTGAAATTTATTATCAAACCTACGGGTCCATTTTTAATTGGATATACGATCAGCGCAATCTTAGGACCGGTTATTTATGGCGTAATGCTTTACAAAAAGCCAATCACTTTATGGAGAATTTTGCTTTCGAAAGCAGTTGTAGCGGTATTAGTGAATCTTTTATTAGGAACATACTGGTCATATCTTTATTTTGGTGCAGCATTTTGGGCAGCGATTCCGGCAAAATTAATTCAACAATTAATTCAAGTACCAGTTCAGTCGTTGTTATTTTATTTTGTAATGATGGCTTTGAAGAAAGCAAAAGTGTTTCAAATGATTAAATAATGACGAAAACGAGAATCCTATTTGTGGAAATGAAGAAAATATGATAGAATAATCGGACAAGTAGGAGGAAGAAAGTATGAGTTATGCAGATCAAGTATTTATAGATATGTGCCGTGACATTATTGACAACGGCGTTAGTACGGAAGGAGAAAAGGTCCGCCCAAAATGGGAGGATGGTACTTCTGCTTATACGATTAAAAAGTTTTGTGTGGTAAATCGTTATGATTTATCAAAGGAATTCCCGGCATTGACACTTCGTCGTACCGGGATCAAGAGTTGTGTAGACGAATTGTTGTGGATCTGGCAGAAAAAATCAAACAACATTCATGATTTAAAACCACATATTTGGGATAGCTGGGCTGATGAAGATGGCTCCATAGGAAAAGCTTATGGCTATCAGATGCAAGTGAAGCACCAATATAAGGAAGGTATGATGGATCAGGTAGACAGAGTAATCTATGATCTAAAGAACAATCCATATAGCCGTCGTATTATGACCAATATTTATGTGCATCAGGATTTACATGAGATGAATCTATATCCTTGTGCATATAGTATGACATTTAATGTAACAAAAAAACCAGACAGTGATAAACTGGTATTGAATGCAATTTTAAATCAACGTTCACAGGATGTACTTGCGGCAAACAATTGGAATGTATGTCAATACGCAGTTCTTGTTCATATGCTTGCACAGGTTTGTGATATGCAGGTAGGGGAATTAGTTCATGTGATTGCAGACGCACATATTTATGACAGACATATTCCGCTGGTAGAAGAGTTGATTTCAAGAGAACCACAGCCGGCGCCAACATTCTGGCTCAATCCAGAAATCAAAGATTTTTATGATTTTACACCAGATGATGTTCGTCTTGAAAATTATGTAACAGGACCACAGATCAAGGATATTCCGATTGCAGTATAAAATACGAGGAGGAATGGTTATGAATTTAATCGTTGCAGTTGACAAAAACTGGGCTATCGGTTTGAAAAACAAGCTGTTAGTCAGCATTCCTGCTGATATGAAATTTTTCCGTGAGACAACGATGGGTAAAGTTGTTGTTATGGGGAGAAAGACTTTGGAAAGTTTTCCAAACGGACAGCCGCTTAAGAAGAGAACCAATATCGTGCTTACACGTGATAAGAATTATCAGGTGAAAGATGCCGTCGTCGTCCATACGCTGGACGAATTATTAGAAGAACTTAAACAATATGCAGAAGAAGATATTTACGTGATTGGCGGAGAGAGCATTTATCGATTACTTTTACCATATTGTAAGGTCGCGCATGTGACAAAGATTGATCATGCGTATGAAGCCGATACTTATTTCCCAAATTTAGACGAGATGAAAGATTGGGAAATCACAGGCATAAGCGACGAGCAGACATATTTTGATTTAGAATATGAATTTGTAAGATATGAAAGAGTTTAAAGAGATGCTCTGAAAATGAAATTTAAGGAGGACATTTATGAGAAAAATCTCTGGTAATAAATTATTAGTAAAAGCATTAAAAGAAGAGGGCGTTGAAGTTTTATTTGGATATCCCGGTGCGACTATTATTGATATCGGTGATGAATTATTTAAACAGGATGAGATTAAAGTGATACTTCCAAGACATGAACAGGCGCTTGTGCATGAAGCAGATGCTTATGCAAGATCAACTGGAAAAGTTGGTGTGTGTCTCGTTACAAGTGGTCCTGGTGCAACGAATATCGTTACAGCGGTTGCTACTGCGAATTATGACAGTGTTCCACTGGTATGTTTCACAGGACAGGTTGCAAGACATCTGATTGGGAATGATGCATTTCAGGAAGCAGATATCGTTGGTATTACAAGAAGTATTTGTAAATGGGGTGTAACAGTTCAGAATCGTGAAGATTTAGGAAGAATCATCAAAGAGGCATTCTACATTGCGAGAACAGGAAGACCAGGTCCTGTTATCGTAGATTTACCGAAAGACGTGATGGCAGAGCTTGGCAGCGCAGATTATCCAGAAACAGTAAATATTCGCGGTTACAAACCAAATCCACCAGTACATATTGGACAATTAAAACGTGCGCTTAAGATGCTTGCAAGAGCAGAAAGACCATTGTTCCTTGCAGGCGGCGGCATCAATATTGCAAAGGCAAATGAGAACTTTACAAAGATTGTTGAAACGACAAATATTCCAGTAGTTACTACGATCATGGGAAGAGGAGCGATTTCTACAACACATCCATTATTTATTGGGAACCTTGGTATGCATGGTGCATATGCCGCAAACATGGCGGTTAGTGAATGCGATTTGTTATTCTCAATCGGTACTAGATTCAACGATCGTATTACAGGAAAGCTTCATGCATTTGCTCCAAAAGCACAGATCGTACATATTGATATTGATACAGGTTCTATTTCAAGAAATGTTCATGTAGATATTCCAATCGTTGCGGATGCTTTAGAAGCGACAGAAAAGATTTTAGAATATGTGGAAGAGCATGATACAAAGGAATGGCTTTCTCAGATTGAAAGATGGAAAGCAGAACATCCATTAACAATGAAAGAAAGTCCAAAGCTTACTCCGCAAAAGATTATCCAGACAATCAATGAGACATTTGAAAAAGCGATTATTGTAACTGATGTTGGACAACATCAAATGTTTACAACGCAATATATCGAGTTAAATGAAAATAAAAAATTATTGACATCAGGTGGACTTGGTACAATGGGATATGGATTCCCGGGGGCAGTAGGTGCGCAGCTTGGTAATCCAGATACACCGGTTGTTATGATTTCCGGTGATGGCGGTATGCAGATGAACATCCAGGAATTTGCGACTGCAGTGTTGCAGGAATTGCCACTTGTGTTATGTGTATTTAACAACTCGTATCTTGGTATGGTTCGTCAATGGCAGAAATTATTTTATGGAAAGCGTTATTCCATGACATGTCTTCGTTCTGGAAAGGCCTGTGAAGGTCAATGTGGAACAGAAGGATGCGAGTGCCCTCCATATACACCAGACTATATAAAGCTGGCTGAAAGCTATGGTGCAAAAGGAATCCGTGTATTTAAACCAGAAGACATAAAAAATGCTTTGGAAGAAGCAAGAAAGAACACGAAAACTCCAACATTAATCGAATTCATTATTGATCCGGAAGATCTGGTTTATCCAATGGTAAAACCAGGCGGAACTCTGGAAGAATTAATTATGGATTGTTAATAGGATTATAGGAAGGAGTAGATAGTTATGACAAATACAACATTGAAAAAGAGATGGATTTCATTATTTGTTGAAAACCAGGTAGGTGTTCTTCCAAAAATCTCAGGTTTATTTTCAGGAAAACTCTACAATCTTGAAAGTCTGACAGTAGGTACGACAGAAGATCCTACGATTTCTAGAATGACAATTGCAACTTATAGCGATGATGAGACTTTTGAACAGATCAAGAAACAGTTGAATCGAATGGTAGAAGTTATCAAAGTAATTGATTTTACGAATAGTTCAGTTTGTATGAAAGAAATTCTTTATGTAAAGGTAAAGAAATGTACAAGAGAAGATAAAGAAGAATTATTCCAGATAGCCCAGTCTTTCCATGCTAAGATTGTGGATTATGGAAAAGACAGTCTTTTATTAGAATTTGTTCAGTCGGCTACAAAGAATGATGCGTTGATTAAATTGATGAAAGAGGAATTTCAGTCAATTGAAGTTGTTCGTGGTGGCAGTGTTGGAATTGAAGCAATTAATATGACACAGAGATAAGAAACAGATATAAAACAGAGTGCACTCTAAAAAATAGAGTGCACTCTCTTGACATTCAAGAAAAAAAGTATAATAATAAGTATAAAATTTTATCAAAAACGAATGAACGGGGGAATTGCTATGAGCAACAAACAAATCGATTGGTCAAATCTTGGATTTGGATATATCCAGACAGATTTTAGATATGTTTCAAATTATAAAGATGGTGCATGGGATGAAGGGACTCTTACAGAAGATGCTACAGTAGTATTGAGTGAATGTGCAGGTGTTCTTCAATATGCGCAGACAATTTTTGAAGGGTTAAAAGCATACAGAACGGAAGATGGACGTATTGTTACATTCCGTCCTGACTTAAATGCACAAAGAATGGTAGACAGTGCGAAAAGACTTGAAATGCCAGAATTTTCGGTAGAACAATTTTTAGATGCAGTAGATAAGGTAGTTTCAGCAAATGCTGACTATGTTCCACCATATGGATCAGGCGCTACATTATATCTTCGTCCATATATGTTTGGAACAAATCCTGTAATCGGTGTAAAACCAGCGAATGAATATCAATTCAGAATTTTTGGTACTCCAGTAGGTCCATACTTTAAGGGTGGAGCAAAACCAATTACAATTCGTGTTTGTGATTTTGACCGTGCGGCTCCACATGGAACTGGACATATCAAAGCTGGTCTTAACTATGCAATGAGTTTACATGCAATCGTAGACGCACATAATCAGGGATATGATGAAAATATGTACCTTGATTCTGCTACAAGAACAAAAGTAGAAGAAACAGGTGGAGCAAACTTCATCTTTATTACAAAAGATGGTAAATTAGTAACTCCAAAATCAGATACAATTCTTCCATCAATCACAAGACGTTCTCTTTGTTATGTTGCAAAAGAATACCTTGGCATGGAAGTAGAAGAAAGAGAAGTATACTTAGAAGAAGTAAAAGATTTTGCAGAATGTGGCCTTTGCGGTACAGCAGCAGTTATCTCTCCAGTAGGAAAGATTGTTGATCATGGCACAGAAATCTGTTTCCCAAGCGGAATGGAAGAAATGGGTCCAATCACAAAGAAATTATATGATACATTAACAGGAATCCAGATGGGCAGAATCGAAGCACCAGAAGGATGGATCAGAGTCATTAAATAATTAAGGATTTATCTAAGTGATAAGAATAAAAGTAGTCAAATGCAGAATGCATTTATGGCTACTTTTTTCGTGGGACTTTTTATAGCGCAGAGCTTGCTGTAAATGTCGTGGGTATATGTAAGAAAAGTGTAGCTTGCTGTAAATGGTGTGGGCATATGTAAGAAAAGTGTAGCTTGCTGTAAATGGTGTGGGCATATGTGAGAAAAATTTAGTGTGTAAGAAATGCCCTGGGTATATATCGAATTTTGCAAATCCGCTGCCCCAAAACGTACTAAAAATAGCTCAAAACAATGTGTTTTTTCTAAGTGTAAAAAAAGAAACCAATACTGCCCATGAATTCGGTAAAAGTGAAGGTAGAGCAAGCTTGTTTTCATGTATACGGCCAATTCGACGTTCTTTTGAGTTATTTTAACAAGTTTTTGGACAAGCAGATTTGTAAAATCTCCATATGTCCAGAGCATTTCCGCCAGAGGAAACTTTTTCTGCATTAACCCAATTAGTTCAAACTCTTTCCAATCAACAAGCAATTCGTTTGAAATTGAAATCAAACAAATCTTTGTTTACACTTTATCTGAATTCTGATAAGATGAAAATGCTGGAATTATCGTTTGAAAGGATGGCATGATTTTGGAAGCGTATACAAGTTTTGCGTCTGTCTATGATACTTTTATGGATAATATACCATATGAGGAATGGGCAGAATATTTAACTGATTTATTGAAAGAATATCTGGTAAGTGACGGTCTTGTCCTAGATTTGGGATGCGGTACTGGTAATATGACAGAACAGCTGGCTAAAGCAGGATATGACATGATTGGCATTGACAATGCGGAAGAAATGCTTGAGATTGCCATGGAAAAGAAAGCACAGTCAGGACATGATATTTTGTATCTTCTTCAGGATATGAGAGAGTTTGAGCTTTACGGTACAGTGAAAGCAATCGTCAGCATTTGTGATTCCATGAATTATATTACAGAAGAGGAAGACTTGGTGAAAGTGTTCCGATTGGCAAATAATTATCTGGATCCAAAAGGTGTTTTTATATTTGATTTTAATACAGTCTATAAGTATAGTGAAATTTTAGGAAATCAGACAATTGCGGAAGACAGAGATAAGTGCAGTTTTATCTGGGATAACTATTATTATGAAGATGAGCAGATTAATGAATACGAATTGAGTCTGTTTATTCGTGAAGAAAGTGGTTTATATCGTAAATATCAGGAAACTCATTATCAGAGAGCATATGATCTAGAGACAATGAAGAGCCTGATAAAAGAATCGGGGTTAGAATATATCACGGCATACGATGCATTTACAAAGAACGCTCCGACAGATGAGAGTGAACGCATCTATGTGATTGCCAGAGAAAATGGAAAATAGAAAAGGGGATAATTAGATGAATGATTATATTGTAAGAGCTACTGCTGCAAACAATCAGATCAGAGCATTTGCAGCAACAACTAGAAATGTTGTTGAAACAGCAAGACAGGCACATGAGACAAGCCCTGTAGCAACAGCAGCGCTAGGACGTCTTTTGACAGCAGGTGCTATGATGGGAAGCATGATGAAGAATGATCAGGACATCCTGACAATTCAAATCAAATGTGATGGTCCGATTCAGGGACTGACTGTGACAGCAGATGTGAAAGGGAATGTGAAAGGGTATGTAGAAAATCCGATGGTTATGCTTCCGCCAAGTCCAAAAGGGAAGCTGGATGTGGCATCAGCGTTGGGGCTTGGAGTGTTGAGTGTAATTAAAGACATGGGATTGAAAGAACCTTATGTTGGACAGACTATTTTGGTGACAAGTGAAATCGCAGAAGATTTGACATATTATTTTGCAACATCAGAACAGGTTCCGTCTTCAGTTGGCCTTGGGGTATTGATGGAAAAGGATAATACGGTAAAACAAGCTGGTGGATTTATTATTCAGGTAATGCCTTTTGTGGAAGATGCGGTTGTAGACAGACTGGAAGCAAATATCGCAAAGATTGAATCTGTCACTTCTATGTTAGATAAAGGATACACACCAGAACAGATTCTGGAAACAGTTTTAGAAGGTATGGATATTGAATATACGGACACAATGCCAACGCAATTCGCGTGTAATTGTTCCAAAGAACGTGTAGAGAAAGCCTTAATCAGTATTGGACGTAAAGATATTCAGGAAATGATTGAGGAAGGAAAAAATATTGAAATGCACTGCCATTTCTGTAATACAAGCTACAATTTTTCGGTAGAAGAATTGAAAGAAATTTTAAAGAAAAGCAGATAAAATGAGGAGGTTCTTATGAAACAGGGATTTGTAAAAGTGGCGGCTGCTACGCCTGACATTAAGGTTGCAGATGTAGACTACAATTTGAAAGAGATATGCCGTCTAATCGATGAGACGGTAGCAAATGGTGCAAAGGTAGTAGTATTTCCGGAATTATGTGTGACAGGATATACATGTGGAGATTTATTTTCACAGGATATTTTGCTAAAAAAATCAGAAGAGGCACTGCGCAAAATCGTTGCACACACAAAAGAAAAAAATGCTCTGATTTTCGTAGGACTTCCATATGTTGTAAGAAACAAATTATATAATGTTGCAGCAGCAATTTGCAATGGAGAACTTCTAGGTTTGGTAACAAAGACATTTTTACCAAACTATAGCGAATTTTATGAAATGAGACAGTTCCAGCCAGGTCCAAAGAAGGCAGACTGGATCTGTGTGGATGACGAAGTGATTCCATTTGGACCACAGATTCTATTTGAATGTGAAGAGATGGCGAATTTAGTCGTTTCAGCAGAAATCTGTGAGGATGTATGGTCACCAATTCCACCTAGTATTGAAGCTGCACTTTCTGGTGCAACTTTGATCGTAAACTGTTCGGCAAGTGATGAAACAGTTGGGAAGGATTCTTACAGAGAAAGACTGATTTCAGGACAATCGGCAAGATTGATCGCCGGTTATGTTTATGCCAATGCAGGTGAGGGTGAATCTACAACAGACGTTGTATTTGGTGGACATAACATTATCGCAGAAAATGGTACAATTTTAGTAGAAGCAACAAGATTTATCAATGATACTATTTATAGCGAAATTGATATTGACCGTCTTGTAAGTGAGAGACGTAAAAACACAACATTCCAGATGTCTGACAAATATGACGAATTAATTCATGTTTCATTTTCATTGAAAATGGAAGAAACAAAGTTGACAAGAACATTTGCTCCGCTTCCATTCGTTCCAAATAATCTTGCAGAACGTAATAGACGTTGTGAAGAGATTCTGACAATTCAAGCTATGGGATTGAAAAAGCGTTTGGCACATACAAATTGTAAGAGTGCGGTTGTTGGTATTTCGGGTGGACTTGATTCTACGCTTGCTCTTTTGGTTACAGCAAAAGCATTTGATCTGCAGGGAATTGATCGTAAGCAGATTGAATCAGTTACAATGCCATGTTTTGGAACAACAGATAGAACCTATCAGAATGCATGTTTATTGACACAAAAACTGGGTGCTACACTTCGTGAAGTGAATATTAAAGATGCCGTACGTCAGCACTTTAGTGATATTGGACACTCAGAAGACCAGCATGATGTCACATATGAAAATTCTCAGGCGCGTGAACGTACACAAGTGCTTATGGATATTGCAAATAAAACAGGCGGTATGGTAATTGGTACTGGAGATATGTCAGAGCTTGCGCTTGGATGGGCGACTTATAATGGAGACCATATGTCAATGTATGGTGTTAATGCTTCTGTACCAAAAACATTGGTGCGTCATTTGGTTCAATACTATGCAGATACTTGTACAGATGAAGAGTTAAAAGCGGTGCTTTTAGACGTTCTTGATACACCTGTAAGTCCAGAGCTTCTTCCACCAAAAGATGGAGAAATTGCGCAAAAAACGGAGGATTTGGTTGGACCTTACGAATTGCATGATTTCTATTTATATTATGTTCTTCGTTTTGGATATGAGCCAAGCAAGATTTATCGTTTGGCGAAATATGCATTTGAAGGAATGTATGATGATGAAACAATTTTAAAATGGTTAAATACATTCTATAGACGTTTCTTCTCACAACAATTCAAACGTTCTTGTTTACCAGACGGACCAAAGGTTGGTACAGTAGCTGTATCACCACGTGGTGACTTAAGAATGCCGAGTGATGCATGTGCAGTCATCTGGATGGAAGATTTAAAGAATATTCAATAAATAAAGGCGGCACGAAAAATGTGCCGCTTTTAAATATTTAAATTCAATATTGACAAATAGTCTTTTGAGGACTATAATGAAATCACTCTTCAAAAAGAGCAAATCTATTATTCAACGGGAGATTCTTCCCAATTATCCAAATTGAAAAAAATTTAAATAGAAAGGAGGTTTTACAGGGATTACTTTACACATTTTTTAATTTTCATGTTAGGAGGCGAGAAAGTTGAGAAAATGGAGGCGGTGTTTGATTCTTCTCCTGTTTTTGGTTTGTAAAGCAACCGTGATACAGGCAAATGCACAGGAGATAGAAGAAGACATAGTCGCAAAACAGGAAGGTTTTTTGAATCTGCAAAGAATTTCGTCCAATCCAGGTATTTCTGATGAAAACGGCAACTATTCATTGGAGGGTGCATCATATGGAATTTATCTGGAACAGGAGTGTGAAACCGAAATTGGAACTTTGATTACGGTAGAAGACGGAAGTACAAATATGTGTGTAGTATCAGAAGGAACTTATTATATCAAAGAAAAATCAGCGTCGAAAGGGTATAAGCCAAGTCTGGAAGTGGGTGCAGTTTCTGTTTCAGAAGGTTTAACAACAACAATTACAATGGAATCAGAACCACAAACAGTTGTTGTAGAGAATTTGATTCGTTCTTTACCGAATTCACAATTTCGAGTGCAGCTTTTTGAGGAATATATAAGTGATGGAAAACTGGCGGATGATTTAAGTTCGAAACAGGAATGGATTTTGAAAGCTGACGAAAATGGGATTGTGAAATTACATCCGGACTATATTTTAAGTGGTGATGAATTTTGGCTCGATCAAAATGGGCAGAGTGTATTGCCCCTAGGAACGATTGTGATACAGCAAACATTGGTATCACAGGGATATGAGAAAAATGAGAATCTGTATTTGGTAAATCTGGAAGAAGGGACGGAAAAGTTCTGTGAATTGGAAGTTCCGGTACAAGTAGTGGAGTCTGCAAACACAATTACAGAGGAAAGTGAGAATGAAATAGAAACCGTGGCCGAGGAAGAATTGGAGACAGAACTGGATACTGAAACGGAAGGAGGAGCAAAACTCCCAAATACAGGAGGTTTTGGTATCGGTATAATGTGGCTGGCAGGAGGTTTCATGTGTATCACATCGGAAAAGGGGAAAAAGAAGGAGGAAAAATAGAATGAAAAAGATTATGAAACATTTATTGGCAATTGTGTTGATCGCGATTGCGGTGGTTGGACAGGTTAATAGTATTTCGGAAGTACATGCATTACTTTTGTCGGGTGTAACTAACCAAGGAATCGTTGAATTTACAGAGGGAGATGCCAGGATAGAAATACGAGGAAATGAAGGACAGTCGTTGGTTGGAAAGACATTTTATCTTCACCAGTTGTTTGAAGCAGAAAATTCGGAAGATTTAGAATCAATCAATTATACGATTGTTCGAAAATATGAGGATGTGCTAAAAGAAGTTGTAGGTAAGAGAATAAACAAAGATGCTTCAGAAGTGACAGAATATGAAATTATTGATTATATGCAAAGTCTAAATAGCTATGTTGTTGAGGGGGCCAAAGCAGAGCAGACTGTGGAAAGCAGTTATAGTGAATATCGATATTTTGTGGAAGAATTATGTGAAGCAATCTATAATGCAGGAATCACTGGAATAGAGATCCAGGTAGTTGATACAAAAGCAGACAATTCGATTGAAATCAGAGGTCTGGAGTATGGATATTATATGGTACAGGATTCTACTGTAGTAGAAGGAGATCATACAGCAGTATCGATGTCCATGCTTGGAACAACCAATCCAGAAGCTGTTATGAACATTAAATCAGATTACCCATCTGTGACTAAGAAAATTCAGGAGGACGATCATCATGAATCGATTGGTAGTGATGGCTGGAACGATATCGGTGATTATGAAATTGGACAAGATGTACCATTTCGCTACGAATCAAACATTCCAAATATGAATGGTTATGAAACTTATTATTATGCATGGCATGATGTGATGGATGCGGCATTGACGCTGCAGGAAGACTCTATTCAAATCATGATCAAAGGGGCAATTGATTCCGTAGAAAAACAATATAAACTTGCGCCAGAAGAATTTCAGCTTCTTACAGATGTGGAAGGAGACACATTTGTGATTGAAGTGACAGATATAAAAGCAATTGTCGATAGAGAATTTGATCAGATAAATGAACGCAAGGAAAACATTTACGACCAGAAAGTAATCGTGACATATGCAGCAACTTTAAACGAAAATGCAGCACGAAATACTGGACGACCTGGATTTGAAAATGAAGTACGTCTTGAATTTTCAAATGATCCAACGTATAGTGGCGAAGGGATTACAGGATATACACCATGGGATACGGTTGTGTGTTTTACATATCAGATGAATGGTTCCAAGGTAGATAATTATGGTAAGGAATTGTCTGGTGCTGTATTTAGACTATATTATGATGAAGAATGTACAAACGAAGTATATGTAAGAGAGATTGCAGAAGGATACTGTGTAATGAATCAGGATTCATGGACAGGAGACAGCCCTGAAAATGCAGTTTCTATTGAATCTGCAAAAGATGGCAGCTTTTACGTTCTTGGTTTGGATAGTGGAACTTATTATCTAAAAGAAATTAGTGCTCCGGAAGGATACCGCGAATTGCTGGATCCAATTAAGATTGAAATTACATCGGTATTTCCGGAAGAAAGAAATAATTATGTCAAAGGTGCAGCAGCAGAAGAGGGGATTATGGACCTGATTGCAAATGCACATATTATTACATTTACAAATGGAGTTGAGAATGAAGAGGATGTAGTACTTAATACAGACGCAGAAAATGGCAATCTAAACCTTTCTGTTGTCAATGAAGCTGGAAAGAAACTTCCTATTACAGGTTCGTATCTAATGCCTGTACTTGTAATTGTAGGAATCTTGTTTATGTGCCTTTCTATGAGAAAAGGTCGTAGAAAGCATGAATAAATTTTTCTTTGTTGTTGGTTTTGTTTTAATGCTGCTGCCATTTGGGCTTCAATATCTGGACAGAGGACAGCAGGAAAATGTTGTGTCAACTTATTGGCAGGAAATGGAGTCGATTGATAAATCAGAGATAGAGGAAAGTTTAGAAGAAGCACGGGTTTATAATTCGAAGTTATATAGGGGAAACGAGGTTCTTGAAACAGCATATACAAGCCTGCTTCGTTTTTCGGAAGACGGAATCATGGGAAGTGTTGAGATTCCAAAAATCAGCTTAAATCTGCCGATTTATCATGGAACTGCGGAAGAAGTATTATCTATTGGTATTGGACATTTGAGAGAAAGCAGTCTTCCGATAGGAGGAAAAAATACACACAGTATTTTAACAGGACATAGGGGATTGCCAAATGCACAGTTATTTACAAGGCTGGATGAACTGGAAATAGGAGATGTTTTTTTTGTGAAAACATGTAATCAGACTTTGATATATCAGGTAGATGAGATTCAGGTAATTGAGCCGGAAGACGTGGAAGTAATTGAAATACAGCCAGAAAGGGATCTTGTTTCTTTGATTACATGTACTCCTTATGGCCTTAATACGCATAGACTAGTGGTGACTGGAGAACGGATAGAAGAAAGTGAAGTGCCAAGTGAGATTATACAAGAGAAAAGTTTTTCGAAAAGAGATTGTGTGTTAATCTTGTTACCTTTTTTATTTTTGCTCATAGCTCTTATAAAAAGAAAAAGAAGAAAGAAAGGTGGAAGAATGAGGAAAGCAGCGATGATGGCTTTGTTTTTGGTCTGCTTGTTGATTCCGATAGATACATTTGCTGCAACTGGAAATATAGAGATACTTTTGCCAGATGGAAATATTGATTATGTTTCTTATGAGAAGGTGGCGGATCTGGTCGATGAGAGTTATATTTTAAGAGAGAGGTATAGAGAGAGTCATGTAAATTTAAATGATTTACAGACGGCGGATGAATTGGAAAAGGCAGCCGAAAAGCTAGAACTATATGCCCAAAATAATACAAAGCTCTCATTTCAACAAAAAGATTCGATTCGAATACTAAATTTAGAGGAAGGGGCGTATTTGTTCCGCTTTGATGACAGCAAGCATATAAATCCTATTTTAGTATTTATTCCAACGTACGGTGAGATATCTAAAGAGGGTGTTTACGATATCATGATTTTGCCTAAATACAGTGAGAATGATCTTTCGCCCGACACGGGATCTAAGGATTTACTTGGATGGTATTTAGCACTTTTTGCCATTTCTCTTATAATAATATTACGATTAGCTTGTCATAACCGTTTTCTGTGTGGTAGAATGACTCTTAACTATTCAGAAATGGGAGGATATACATATGGGAATGACAATGACACAAAAAATCCTCGCTGCCCACGCAGGATTGGATTCAGTGGTCGCAGGTCAATTGATTGAAGCAAAATTAGACGTAGTTATGGCAAATGATATTACCGGACCGATGGCAGTGCCAGTTTTTCATAAGATGGCAGACAAGGTGTTTGATAAAGACAAAGTAGTTTTAGTGCCTGATCATTTTACACCAAACAAAGACATTAAATCAGCAGAAAACTCTAAATCAATTCGTGAGTTTTCAAAATGTCAATGTTTAAAACATTATTTTGAGATTGGACAAATGGGAATTGAACATGCAATCTTACCTGAAAAAGGAATTGTAGTTGCAGGTGAATGTATCATCGGAGCAGACTCACATACATGCACATATGGTGCATTAGGTGCATTTTCTACGGGAGTTGGTACAACTGATATTGCAACAGGTATGGCAACAGGTGAATTATGGTTTAAAGTTCCAAGTGCAATTAAATTTGTATTAAAAGGTAAACCAGGCAAGTATGTAAGTGGTAAAGATATTATCTTACATATTATTGGACGTATTGGCGTGGACGGTGCATTATATAAATCAATGGAATTTGTTGGGGATGGTATTGCACATCTTTCAATGGATGACCGTTTTACAATGGCTAACATGGCGATTGAAGCCGGTGCTAAAAATGGTATTTTTATTGTAGATGAAAAAGCAGAAGAATATATGAAAGAGCATTCTGACAAAGAATACAAAATCTATACAGCTGACGAAGATGCTGAGTATGATGATGTCGTAGAGGTAGATTTGTCTAAAGTCAGACCAACAGTTGCGTTCCCACATTTACCAGGCAATGCAAAAACAATTGATGAAGTAGAATCAATGGAACCTATCAAGATTGATCAGGTTGTAATTGGTTCATGTACAAACGGACGTATGGAAGATATGAGAAGAGCAGCAGCAGTTCTCAAAGGTCATAAAGTACATCCAGATGTACGTGTAATGGTAATTCCAGCTACACAAAAGATTTACTTACAATGTATCGAAGAAGGCATTGTAACTACATTTATTGAAGCAGGGTGTGCATTCAATACACCAAGCTGTGGACCATGTATGGGTGGACACATGGGTGTTATGGCAGCAGGAGAAAAGTGTGTATCTACAACAAACCGTAACTTTGTAGGAAGAATGGGACATGTAGATTCACTTATCTATTTAGCATCTCCGGAAGTGGCGGCAGCAAGTGCAATTGCTGGATGTATTGCAAATCCAGAGAAAGTGGGTGACAAATAATGAGAGCATTAGGACACGTTTTTAAATATGGAGACAACGTAGATACAGACGTTATCATCCCAGCAAGATATTTGAATTCATTTGATGGAAAAGAGTTAGCAAGCCATGCAATGGTAGATATCGATCCAGACTTTGCTAAGAAAGTACAGCCGGGTGATCTTATTGTTGCAAATAAGAACTTCGGATGCGGTTCTTCAAGAGAGCATGCGCCTCTTTGTTTGAAAGAAGCAGGAGTAAGCTGTGTTATCGCTGAGACATTTGCTAGAATTTTCTATCGTAACGCAATCAATATTGGTCTTCCAATTATTGAATGTCCAGAAGCTGCGAAAGGAATTGAAGCTGGTGACGAGGTGGAAGTAGATTTTGATAGTGGTAAAATCTACAATCGTACAAAAGGAACAGAGTTTCAGGGACAGGCATTCCCAGAATTCATGCAAAAACTGATTGCAGCAGGCGGTCTGGTAAACTATACAAATAATAAAAGAAATAACAAATAATTAGAAAATTATATAAGTAAAAGAGTGTGTTTTTAAAGAGCACTCTTTTTTTTTCTTTAAAACTGTGCTACAATGAAGCAATTATTAAGAATTTTAGGAGGAAGAGATGGATCATACAGATCAAAAAGGAAGAGCAATCGCGTTACTTCCGATTGGCGTATTTCTGATAATTTTCCTAGGCTCGGGGATAATTACAGGTGATTTTTATGCTATGCCGGCGATTGTGGCATTTCTAGTTGCTTTGGCAGTCGCATTTTTACAGAACAGGTCATTGCCATTTGATGGAAAGATTAAAGTGATTGCAAGGGGTGTAGGTGATGAGAATATCATTACCATGAGCTTGATTTTTTTATGTGCCGGTGGATTTTCTGGTGCAGTAACTGCAGCTGGCGGAGTTTCCAGTACAGTTAACTTTGCACTTTCCTTTTTACCGTCAAGTGTAGTAGTAGTAGGGTTGTTTATAATAGGGTGTTTTATTTCGGTTTCGATGGGAACATCGATGGGCACGATCGCAGCACTAGCTCCGATTGCAGTTGGTATCAGTGAACAAACTGATTTCCCAATCGCAATTTGTATCGGAGCAGTAGTGTGTGGTGCAATGTTTGGAGACAACCTTTCGATGATTTCAGATACAACGATTGCAGCGGTAAAAACACAAGGCTGTGAGATGAAGGATAAGTTTAAAGCAAACTTTTTGATCGTACTTCCAGCAGCGATCATTACAATGATCATTTTCGGGCTAATTACAAAAGGCAGTGCTTATGAAGTTACATCGAATACTGCGTATAATATTTGGCAGATTTTACCGTACATATTGGTATTAGTTGGTGCATTGATTGGTGTCAATGTATTCGCCGTTCTGATTGGTGGTATCGTTGCTTCTTTAATCGCAGGACTTGCTACGGGCACTATTGTAGTAGCAGAGATGTTTACTGTGGTTGGGAATGGAGTGACAGGTATGTATGATATTACTGTTATTTCAATTGTAGTGGCATGCATCGTATCTCTTGTAAAAGAATATGGTGGAATCCAATTTATCTTGAATTTGATCAGAGGTAAGATTAATGGCAAGAAAGGTGCAGAATTTGGTATTGCAGGACTTTCTTTGATGGTAGATGTCTGTACGGCTAACAATACTGTTGCGATTGTTATGGCGGGACCGATTGCAAAAGAAATCAGTGATGAATTTGGAGTAGATCCTAAGCGTTCAGCATCTCTTTTAGATATTTTTGCATCTGTTGGACAAGGAATCATTCCTTATGGAGCACAGCTCTTATCAGCAGCGACATTGACAGGGGTAACACCATATGCGATTATGCCGTATTTATATTACCCGATTTTAATGGCAATCAGTGCAGTTTTATTTATTGCACTTAAAAAAGAAAAATAAAAACCTCAAGGAGGATGGGAAAATGGAATTATTATATAAAAGTACAAGAAATGCGGAAAAGACAGTTACAGCTTCTGAAGCAATTTTAAAAGGCTTAGCAGATGACGGTGGTTTATTTGTACCGGTAAGTATTCCACAGCTAGATGTATCTTTAAACGAATTAAAAGATATGAATTATCAAGAAACTGCATATGCAGTTATGAAACAGTTTTTAACTGATTTTACAGAAGATGAATTGAAAAACTGTATCGCAAAAGCTTATGATGCGAAATTTGATACGGATGAGATTGCTCCACTTGTAAAAGTAGACAATACATATTATTTAGAATTATTCCATGGTGCTACAATTGCATTTAAAGATATGGCATTATCTATTCTGCCACATTTGCTTACAACTTCTGCAAAGAAAAACAATGTAAAAAATGAAATCGTAATCTTAACAGCAACTTCTGGCGATACAGGAAAAGCCGCATTAGCTGGTTTTGCTGATGTTGAAGGCACAAGAATCATTGTATTCTATCCAAAAAATGGTGTAAGTAAAGTACAGGAACTTCAGATGGTGACACAAAAAGGTGCAAACACATCAGTAGTTGCAATCCATGGGAACTTTGACTGCGCACAGAGCGGCGTAAAAGCTATTTTTGAAAACAAAGAGCTTGCAAAAGAACTTGACGGAGCTGGATTCCAGTTTTCTTCAGCAAATTCAATCAATATCGGACGTCTTGTTCCACAGATTGTCTATTATGTATATGCATATGCAAAATTATTGCAAAATGAAGAAATTGTTGAGGGTGAAAAAATTAATGTAGTTGTACCAACAGGCAACTTTGGGAATATTCTTGCTGCATATTTTGCAAAACATATGGGGATTCCAATCGACAAACTAATCTGTGCATCAAATGAAAATAAAGTATTGTTCGATTTCTTCCAGACAGGTGTATATGATAAAAACAGAGAGTTTATCTTAACAAATTCACCATCGATGGATATCTTGATTTCAAGCAACTTAGAACGTCTGGTTTACATGATTGCCGGCTGCGATGCTGAAAAGAACAGTGAACTTATGAAAGCATTAAAGTCAGAAGGTATTTATTCACTTACAGATGAAATGAAAGCAAATCTTGCTGATTTTGCTGCCGGTTATGCAACAGAAGCAGAAGTACAAGATACAATCGCATCAATTTACAAAGAAACAGGATATGTGATTGACACTCATACTGCGGTTGCTGCAAAAGTCTGCAAAGAATACCAAAAAGAAAGCAATGATACAAAGAAAACAGTAATCGCATCGACAGCAAGTCCATACAAATTTGCCAGAAGTGTTATGACATCAATTGATGAAAAATACGATGCATTAGAAGAATTTGATTTGATCGGAGAATTAGAAAAAATATCATGTGTTGCAATTCCAAATGCGATTGAAGAAATCAGAAATGCAGAAATTCTTCATACAAGAGAATGTGATGCAGATAAGATGGAAGAAACAGTAAAAGCAATTTTGGGAGTTTAGTCTATGATTTCGTATGGGGATTTAATGAAGCTTGCGATTGAAGCAAGGAAGAATTCATATAGTCCATATTCAAGATTTGCGGTTGGCGCAGCACTTCTATGTGACGATGGAAGTGTTTACACGGGATGTAATATTGAAAATGCTGCATATTCACCAACGAATTGTGCGGAAAGAACGGCTTTTTATAAAGCTGTTTCCGAAGGTCAAAGAAATTTCAAGGCAATCGCAATTGCAGGAGGAAAGGAAGAATTGACTACATGCTATCCTTGTGGTGTATGCCGTCAGGTTATGTCGGAATTTTGCTTGCCAGACCAGTTCGATGTGGTGTGTGGAGTTTCGGGCGAAGCATTCGAAATTATAAAACTGGAGGAATTGCTTCCAAAAAGTTTTCAATTATAAGTATTTTATATGAAAGAAAAAAGAATTTCACATAAATGATTTTCTGTGAAAATATTGACGAAGGAAATTTGTTCCTGTATAATAGGGGCGATAAATTGTAAAAGAATTTATTTACAATTTGTTAATTTATAAATTTAAAAGAAAGAGGTTGATAAAGATGTCACAAATCAATTTAGAAAAGTATGGTATTACTGGCACAACTGAAATCGTATACAATCCTTCTTATGAAGTATTATTTGAAGAAGAAACAAAAGCAGGTTTAGTTGGATACGAAGTTGGACAAGAAAGTGAACTTGGCGCTGTTAACGTTATGACAGGTGTTTATACAGGTCGTTCTCCTAAAGATAAATACATCGTTATGGATGAAAACTCTAAAAACACTGTATGGTGGACAACAGACGAATATAAAAACGATAACCATCCAATTTCAGAAGATGTATGGGCAGAATTAAAAACAATCGCTCAAAAAGAACTTTCTAACAAAAGATTATTTGTTGTAGATGCATTCTGTGGTGCAAACGCAGATACAAGAATGGCAATCCGTTTTATCGTAGAAGTAGCTTGGCAAGCACACTTTGTTAAGAACATGTTCATTCAACCAACAGCTGAAGAACTTGCAAGCTTCGAACCAGATTTCGTTATCTACAATGCTTCAAAAGCAAAAGTTGAAAACTACAAAGAATTAGGTCTTAACTCAGAAACTGCTGTAGCATTCAACATCACAAGCAAAGAACAAGTTATCATCAACACATGGTACGGCGGAGAAATGAAAAAAGGTATGTTCTCAATGATGAACTACTACCTTCCATTAAAAGGTATTGCTTCAATGCACTGCTCTGCAAACACAGATATGAACGGTGAGAATACAGCTATCTTCTTCGGACTTTCAGGAACAGGTAAGACAACATTGTCTACAGATCCAAAGCGTCTCCTTATTGGTGATGATGAGCACGGCTGGGATGACAATGGTGTATTCAACTTCGAAGGCGGCTGCTATGCTAAGGTTATCAACCTTGATAAGGATTCTGAGCCGGATATCTACAATGCAATCAAGAGAAACGCTCTTCTTGAGAACGTTACTGTTGACGAGAATGGCAAGATCGATTTCACAGATAAGAGCGTAACCGAGAATACTCGTGTATCTTATCCGATCGAGCACATCGAGAAGATCGTTCGTCCGATCTCTGCTGCTCCGGCTGCAAAGAACGTAATCATCCTGTCTGCAGATGCTTTCGGCGTACTTCCGCCAGTATCTATTCTGACTCCAGAGCAGACTAAGTACTACTTCCTGTCTGGTTTCACAGCTAAGTTAGCAGGTACCGAGCGTGGTATCACTGAGCCGACTCCAACCTTCTCCGCTTGCTTCGGACAGGCATTCCTTGAGCTGCATCCGACCAAGTACGCAGAAGAGCTGGTTAAGAAGATGGAGAAGAGCGGTGCAAAGGCATATCTGGTAAATACCGGATGGAATGGTACCGGAAAGCGTATCTCCATTAAGGATACTCGTGGTATCATCGATGCAATCCTGGATGGTTCCATCACAACTGCACCTACCAAGAAGATCCCGATGTTCGACTTCGAGGTTCCGACTGAGCTTCCAGGTGTAGATCCGAAGATCCTTGATCCTCGCGATACCTACGCTGATGCTTCTGAGTGGGAGGCAAAGGCAAAGGATCTTGCTAGCCGTTTCGTAAAGAACTTCAAGAAGTACGAGGGCAACGAGACTGGTAAGGCTTTAGTAGCTGCAGGTCCGAAGGCTGAGTAATTCAAGCAAATTAAATATTAGGTTAATTAGGCAACTGATTGACTAAGTGAGAGCGAGTCATGCGTATGCATGGCCCGCTTTTTTCGAAGGAGAAAAAGTGAAGAAAATACAAAAACGCTATCCAATTTTGGCTGCAATTATCTTGTTATTTGCAGCTTACTTTGGCTGGTACGAAAATGATCAAAGCAAAGATAATATATTTGGGCAGGCAGGACAGGTTACGCAGGCGATACAATCATCTCAAGCAAGTCAGTCTGCAAAATCCACACTCACATTTCGAAGTGATTCACTTCGTGAGGAACACTTCGAAAAGCATGGCATTGAGATGGGCTTTGCATCAGCCAAAGAATATGAAAAGGCCGCAGCTGCCGTTGTATCTGACAGCAGAGCACTCCATAAACTAGAAAAAGAAGATGGAGATGATGTCTATTATTTAAAAGATACAAATGAGTTTGTAATTGTCTCTACAGATGGATATATTCGCACATATTTTTATCCTAGGGATGGGATAGAGTATTTTGAGAGGCAGTAGAAGAAAAAGGAGGTAAAACATGGCTAGCACATACGAAAACTATTTAGAAACACCAAAGAGTCTGACATTTGATCAGATGAGAGATCTGCATCAGAAATTACTTAAGGAAATCGAAAATGATCCAGTTGGTCAGGAATTGTATGATGAATTGATAGGAGAAGCAACAACATATGCTGAAATCCGTGCAAAATGGCTGAGCTTAGATCGCAGCCAGAAGATGGAGCAGGACTCTTTTCGCACAGCCTGCCACAACAGTGTCATCACTCATTTTAATATGATGGCGCGCTATTTAAAGATGCAGGGAAAAAATACTGAGTGGAGAGATGCACTAGGATATGAAGAAGACGATAAATATTATAGAAAAACGATAGGTGATTTTGGTTGTTATATTGTCTTCATCAATAGTCTTTGTGCGAGATAACACTTGATTGAGAAGTTTTGAACAGCATTAAAGTATCAGCAAAGTGAAAGTAAATGTCATCTAAAAGAATAAAAGACAGATTATTCAAGAAAATTGATTTTATATGTCTTGACATTTCAGCAGAAACAACCTTATACTGAAAAAAACACAACTCATCTTTTGCAAATTTTAAAATTGGAAAGGGGAAGGTTACTAAATGCGAGGAAAATTTTCAAAAAAACAAATAGGAGTATTAAGTGTTGTTGCTTTAATGGCGATGCCGGCATCAGTTATGGCATCTGAAGAATTACAGACTCAGCAGGAAGAGACAGTAGCAGTTCATGAAGTTGAGACTGAACTAAGCGATTTGCTGGAGTCATTTACAGAACCAGAAAGCGTTCAGACAGAATCATTGCCAGAGATTGAGACTCAGGCAGAGACATTAGAATCAGAAGCAGAGGAATCACAAGCAGAACAATTACAAGTGGAGCAATCAGAGGTAACAGAGACCGTATCTGAGGAAAACTTATCTGAAGAGTTAGAGTCAGAAGCTGAGTCTGAATTACAGTTGGAAACAGAGTCGTTAAAT
>JBGVGF010000020.1:0-2826 GCA_045121495.1 Faecalimonas sp. | reverse complement strand
CGAGAGTTGCTCATGTCATATCCTCCATAACTGTAGTAAAAATCTACTTCCTATCTACCAGGAAGTGTAGTAAAAAACTATCACTACTATTATGAAGGAAAAATCATCGGTTGTCGAACCGACCAATATTTAAGCGCTTACGGTTAAACGCCAGCCAACCTTACCAAAGCAGAGGTAAAGGAGCAAGATAAATTGCTCCAAACCAAGAAAATAGCCCTATCCAAATACACTTAATGGATAGCGCTATTTTTAAATACATAGTGTGCGTAAACCTGAAAGTTGTCGAGTTCTTTGCATAGATTAAATTTAAATTTTAATATGCAATATCCTTATACCCCACCTCATTAACGCATTCATTCACCACGCTTACCGCTATGCCATTATCATCGTAATCTTCTCCACCCCAATCTCTGTTGAATAAGACATATACTCCTCTACCACCCATATTTTCCATAATAAAATCTTCTGGAATGATAATAGTATCAATATGCAAAAAATCTTTTAATTCATTGATCGTTTCAATTTCTGGCCACCATTCTTTGAAAGCATCTATATCATCAGGACCATATGATCCCTTTTCCTCACAATTATAATACTTCAATATTCGTTCAAGGATATTCAACTGAATACTATCCCATTTTTCAATGAAATACTCATATATGCTTCATATTGTTCTGGCAAAATATCTTCACCTTCTTCAGCGTTAATTTGAAGTCTCAACTCACATTCATTTCCAAAAACATTGATTATAGTCTTTCCCATGTATGCATAACCATCATGTTCTAATTTTCCAAAAACTTCGTCTATCATTTTTCGTCCTCCTTTATAGTAAATACCTGTCGTTATGAATCAGCACTTTATAGTGTGAGCAGTTGCACTGAAAATTCAAATTCATGCGTGCTTTCAATCTCTCAGTAAGACTGAAATTTTCTGTTCCCTACAAATTGGGATTTATTACTCTTTTGTTATAGCACTTTTCTCATGATAGCTTGTCCATTTTCCCTCGCAACTTCAACAAATCCAGCTTTTTCATAAAGTCGAATAGGACCTTGATAATCAAAATCATTACGCTTATCAGAAAGTTTTGCATATCCTTCAACAGCAATATATCCATTTGATTTTGCATCATTGCAAACTCTATCAATAAATGCAGATGCTATCCCCATTCCTCGGTATTCGGGTGCAATTTCAAAACAAACAATAGAAACGGTTTTTCCGCAATTTTTTTCTCTCGCAAACTCTGGAACAAAGCCAACGTAGCTTTCCATATCTGCCGCATTACACCATCCAATAGATAGATCTCCGTCATAAGCCAAGTATCCTTGTATTTTATTTTCGTTTAGCATTTCTACTGCATATTTGCGAACCGTTTCTTTTACACCAAATATTTTAAACTCGCTCACCATCTGTTTAATATTTTCTTCATCTTGATTAGGTGATGTACAATAACATGGACCATTTGGGTTATCATCCGTAAACGCACGATTATCGAAAAAATCAAGGTAGTCACCATTCAGCTCGGGTATCAACGGTTTAATAATAATTGTTTTCATAAGTCTCTCCTACAAATTCAAATTCATGCGCGCTTTCAATCTCACCGGAAGACTGAAATTTGCAGCTATAAGTGATAACGCATTATGTATTCAACCAGTCCAAATCAGTGCCAAGTATTTATTTGTTCATCTGTAACTTCCAGTGATTGACGATCAATCAGATAGAAATCCAGAATAACCGGCGAAGATAATTGTGCGCCGTCCGTTCCATAATGATATTCTTCAAGAACATACTCGTTTCTCAAATCATCATAAGCCTCATTAAAAATCAGATGCTGTTCGATTCTTTCTCCAGAAGTAACCTCTGTTTCAGATAAAATCACAGCATAAGGACATCCTTTGGCAGACAGATAGAACTTAATCTCAGCATCCGTGTTTTGAGTTATCTCTCCAGCAATTCTCAATAATTCGCTTTTATATGCCTGGTATTCTTCCGAAAGCGGATAGCCGTCTTCATCGGTCTGCTCCTCGTCACAATTATCTAAAACAGGATCGTCTGTTGTTTGAGAATCCACTCCTGGTTTAGTTTCGTCCCCCTGCTGTTGCCGACTTTCCTCAAGTCTCTGAAGATTTTCTTTTCGACGTTCTTCATCAGTCTTTCCATACTTCGTTTCCAACTGATTAGAGTCTGTTTTTCCATCAAAATATAGAATGTACTGTTCATCATTCTGCTCTTCCCCACTAATCACAGCCTCAACGCTATCCTCCTTCCAGGTAACCTGCCATGAATCGGAATGAACAGAAGCACCATCATTTCTCACATCAAAAGAATACTTTGCAATCGTTCCTAATTCATCTTTAAGAACCAGTCTTGCATGTGTAAATCCAAATGGCCAGTCTGGGTCTCCTATCTGTTGAAACAGTAATTCATACTTCCCATCTTGAGAGATGGAAGAGTCAACTGAATTAACCCGATATCTTGTCGTATAGGTGAAGCTACCAATCAGAACCGTAAGCATTAATCCCAAAGCAACTATGATTCCAAGTCCAATCCTTACCGCAGGTTTCTTTATGCAAACGCATCCAATCAAAGAAACAATAGTTATGACAACCACTATTGTAAATATCATTTTCTTCAACTCCCATATATAGCAATATATTTAAAATTTGTTATCGTTCCAAAAAACTGAAATTTATCGCTTCATCTTTCATTCTATCTTATATACACATGCACTTTCCTTTCTGTCCCCGATATCCATTATGAAAAAAAAGCCAATACACGCCATCATAATAACAATGCTACTTATCAAATTTTGATTCACAACAACAATAT
>JBGVGF010000019.1:0-12172 GCA_045121495.1 Faecalimonas sp. | reverse complement strand
CGGGAATGGAAATGGAAGTTGAAGCATAGAACGGATTACGGACACCTTGCAGAAATGCAGGGTGTTTTTTTCGTTCACAGTTTGTTAATGAAACACTTGCATCGGTATGATATAATGGTTAAGAAAACAGAAAACTTGAATAGGTCGAATAGATGTATTTTTGAATTTTGTGGAGGTATGTAGGAATGATTGAGATATGCTCAAATTGTGGAAATCACGAATGGGATAAAGAGATAATTGGAAATAAACTTCGTTGCCCGAAATGTGGTGCAGAATGGGAATTTAGAACATTGCCACTACTAATTTTGACAGGGTGCAGTGGTGTGGGCAAGACTACTACTGCAATTGAGATTATTAGGAAAATGATCGATTTTGTAGTGTTAGATGCGGATATTTTCACAGGCTTTATAAACTGGGATGATGAGGAATCATGTAATAACTGGGTGGAACTTATCGCTAACATTTCAAAAGATATTATGCAGTCCGGCAAACCGGTTTTGTGGGCCATGGCGGGATGTCTTGACCGTTTTTCAAAAGTATATAATAGTCGATATTTTAGTGAGGTTAGTTGCTTGGCATTGGTTACTGATGAAGCTTCTTTGAGACAGCGTATGCAAGATGGAAGAGGAATAACGGATGATAATTGGATTAGTAGTTCATGCGACTATAATCGTTATTTTATGGAACATACTCAGGTTGGAGACACAAAGTATGAGATATTCGATATATCAAGCAAAACTCCGAAAGAAGTAGCTGATTATGTGATAAATTGGGTTCAGAAAAAGGTATGTGTATGAGAGCAAAATCAAGAATTAGGACGAAAGTGATAGGTTAAGAAAATAATGGAGTATTTATATTGTAAAAACGACAATTTTCAAGATTTTGCAAGTGGTCGGGTTCTTTATGGAGGAAAAGGAATACCAAATTTTCCGATTCGATTGTTGCTTGAAATTTACGGTCGAGCACTGGATTGTTCGAATAAGAAAGAGGATTTAGTCATATATGACCCTTGCTGTGGAGGAGGCTATGCCCTTACAATTCTTGGATATTTTCATAATAAGCATATTGGAAAACTATATGGTAGTGATATTGATGAAGATATGGTAGCGCATGCAAAGAAAAATTTATCCCTACTTACTGATGCTGCTTTGAAAAAGAGAAAAGCAGAGATAGAGGTACTTTACAATTCTTTTGGTAAAGAATCTCATAAGGAGGCATTAGAGAGTTGCGATAAATTAAGCATTATGTTGGAGAACGATATATCGACAGAGATTTTTCGAGCGGATTGTACGATGCTTTTGCCGGAAATATTGCCCGATATAATTATTACAGATGTTCCATACGGCAATCTGGTGGAATGGGAACAAGGTAAGAATTCAATTAATGACATGTTGGAACAATTATGGAGAATTTCGCATGAAAATACGATTTTAGCGGTATGCATGGATAAAAAACAGAAAGTCAATTGTGAGAAATGGGAAAGGCTAGAAAAGCAAAACATTGGAAAACGAAAGTTTGAAATCCTAAAGAAAAAATAAGGATTTTGAAAAGGTTTGACACATGACACTTACAGTTTGTAAGAGAGTCAAATTCCAATTTATAGGGATGAGAAATTGATTATTAAATTAGGGGGCAGTATAATATGGATATGTTCCCGACAACAAGGAGGGTCGATATGTTTCCGTCAACTGATGACATTAACCTTATTAACTCGACCCATGTGGAGACGGTAGTTCTCTTGTCCCAACAAAAACCGGATGATGTAATTGAGGTTAAGATAGAGTTAGATGAGCTTGATTTGACTTCGGCTGAGAGTAAGGCGACTTATAAGGAAATTCAAGAGTATGTGCTGAAGGAGTATGGGTTGAAGGTTTCTAATCTCTATATTTCACAAGTAAAAAGAAAGTGTGGAATAGAGGTTGGGGAGAACTATAACCTGCCTAAGTCGGAAGATAGCAGACAACCTCAGTGTCCGGAGGAGAAGGAAAAGGCGATAAGAGATGCGCTGGAGCATTTTGGGATGATTTAGAGAGGTGAACACATGGCATTAAACTATACGGTGTATCAGTATGATGGCAGCAGGAATGCAGTTGTTATGACTGATATGGAGGGCAAGGAACTTGTGATTGACTGTGATAAGACAGAGGAGCAGGTTGTATTTGATGAGCCGGAGGATGCAGGGATTCTTGCCAGACTTGCGAGGAAAGAGCCAGCAAGTTATGTGAGTATTGCAATGCGTCCGGGCGGATTGCAGGATTATGTGGATGTGTGGAATGAGTTGAATTAGTATATTCCTTTGTTGACAAAGGAAAGTCGGAGTGTTAGAATGGCTTTATCTTAAGGAGAGAGGTGAAAAGATGAGAAGATAATTTACTTTTGATTACATGAATGTTTATGCAGTATGAGCGATATCGCCCATACTACTTGTCATGTTGCCAAAAGTGGATTATGTTCTCATAACCTCTCTTTTTGTGTGCATAAAAATGATTACAATGTTAGGTGTATTTCCTTCTTTTGATGAACCATATGAGGTTATAGTATGTAATGGAACTGTTTGGCAACGAATGGTTCTTTTTTTATTGTAACCATGAGAGGAGGAATGTATATGGCACAAATTAGTATAAATAATCTCACCTTTGGATATGAAGGGAGTTTTGATTATGTTTTTGAGAATGTTTCATTTTCGATTGATACAAATTGGAAACTAGGTTTTATTGGTAGAAATGGAAAAGGGAAGACAACTTTTTTAAATTTATTACTTGGAAAATATCAGTTTACAGGTTCCATAAGTGCATCGACGAAGTTTGATTATTTTCCTTATGAAATTGCAGAATACCAAAAGCAAATGCCTGTGGCAGAATTTATGGAAGATTTGAAGCCCGGATGTGAAATATGGAGAGTGATTTGTGAGTTGGAAGAGTTATCGGAAAGTCCAGAGATTTTGTATAGACCTTATTGTACCTTAAGTCCTGGAGAGCGTACAAAGATATTACTTGCAGTTTTGTTTTCACAGGAAAATGAGTTTTTATTAATTGATGAACCGACGAATCATCTTGACCAAAATGCAAGGGAGTGTGTGAAGGTGTATTTGGCTTCTAAAAAGGGTTTTATATTGGTTTCTCATGACAGAGATTTGTTGGATGCATGCACAGACCATTGTCTGGTATTGAATCGTTGCAGTATCGAAGTACAAAATGGTAATTTCTCGGTCTGGTGGGAGAATAAGCAACGTAAAGATAAATTTGCGATAGCACAAAATGAGAAACACCGAAAGGAGATTCAAAAGTTGAACCATGCGGCAGAACAGGTTGCTAAGTGGGCAGATAAAAATGAACGCACCAAAATAGGATTTGATCCGATAAAAGAACATGACAGATGCTTAAGCACAAGAAGTTTTATCGGAGCCAAAACAAAAAAGATGCAGAGTCGTGTAAAGCAGATGGAAAAACGAATTGAAAGAGAGATTGAGGAAAAGGAGGGTCTTTTAGAAGATATAGAATATCCTAAAGATTTAAAGTTGTTTCAGCTTGTTCATTACAAAAATAGTCTTGTTAATGTAAAAGAATATAGTTTGCAATATAAAGACTCAGATAAACCAGTGTTTCAAGGGCTGTCTTTTGACATTAAAAAGGGTGATCGTGTTGTATTATCCGGAAAAAACGGAAGTGGAAAGACAACAATTATTAGAAAAATCCTAGAAAAATGTAATTCCGATATAGGTGTTTGTGTAATTGAAGAAGGACTATGTGAGGTGGCAAAAGGTCTTGTTATTTCATATGTTGGTCAGGAAACAATCGGACTTAAAGGTAATGTTACAAATTATTGTAAAACGCATGATTTGGATAGGAGTTTATTTTGTACCATACTTCGGCAGCTTGATTTTGGACGAGAGCAGTTTGCCAAAAATATGGAAACTTACTCGGAAGGCCAGAAAAAGAAAGTTTTGTTGGCGACTAGTTTACTTACACCGGCACATCTTTATATTTGGGATGAACCATTAAATTACATTGATATTTTTTCGCGGATGCAGTTAGAAAGATTAATTTTAAAGTATGAGCCAACCATGCTATTTGTTGAACATGACAGGAAATTTTGCGAAAAAATAGCAACTAAGGTAATTGAATTATAATTTGAAAGGAGATTTGCTTTATGAAAAATATATTTGTAGAAGGTATTCAAGGCTCAGGAAAAAGCACGCTGATAAATAATATTGTGAAGTTTAATCCTGAGTTACATGTATGTAGGGAAGGAGATTATTCTCCGATAGAATTGGCTTGGTGTGCTTTAATGTCGAAGAAGGAATATGAGGCTGTTTTGGAAAAATACAATTCGATAAGGGATGAGATTATAAAAAATACAGTTAGGGAACAAGAGAATTATATCATTACTTACACTAAGATAATTACGGATATTCCGGGATTTTATAAAGATTTGGAGAATTATGAAGTCTATAATGGGCGAAAAACTTTGGCGGAGCTAAAGGAAATTATAGTAACAAGGTTTAAAAATTTTACAGATGCAGGATATTTATTTGAATGTTCTTTCTTTCAAAATGTAATAGAGGATTTAATTTTGTTTCATATGCTTAGTGATGAAGAAATTATAGAGTTCTATCGCAATTTATTTAGGTGCATTGATGCAAAGAAGTTTATATTATTTTATCTCTATAGTGATAAGTTGGAAGAGAATATTAAAATAATTCAAAAAGAACGCTGTGATGAGAATGGAAATGAGTTATGGTATCAGATGATGTTAGAATATTTGGTGAACTCTCCCTATGGGAGGAAACATGAATGTAGTGCTTTTGAGGATATGATCAGTCATTTTAAACACAGGCAAGAGTTAGAATTACGTATAGTAAAAGAAATAATAGGTAAAAATGCAGTTATTCTTCCAGCTAAAGAATATGATGTAAATCAAATTAGAACTTTGATTGGTTTTCATAATAAAATCAGTTATAATATAAGGCATATGAACAACAAGGAAATAGCATTGCTGGATGATTTCCTGTATGAAGCAATTTTCATTCCAGAAGGTGTAGATGCACCGCCAAAAGAGATTATAAATGCACCGGAATTACAGATTTATGTGCAGGATTTTGGCAAGCAGGAAGGAGATATTTGTTTTGTTGCTGAAGTTGACAAAAAGATAGTCGGCGCTGTCTGGGTTCGTAATATGGATGATTATGGACATGTAGAAGATGGTGTTCCGTCTTTTGCCATATCGTTATATAAAGAGTATCGAGGTCTTGGGATTGGAACTATGCTGATGAAACGGATGTTGGAAGAGTTAAAAGAAAGAGGATATCAGAAAACTTCCTTGGCAGTACAGAAAGCAAACTATGCAGTGAAGATGTACAAAAATGTTGGCTTCGAGATTATTGATGAAAACGAAGAAGAATATATTATGATGTACGTGTTTCGGTAATACATAGGTAAGCAATAAAATGGATAAGCAGATTATTGAAGACGTAGTTTCTGAATGATACTTGTTAATTTGAAAGGGTGCGTCAAAAAGTGGCGCACCTATGAGAATATCAGGGGTTTTAGGGGATTCCCCTAACAAGATGCATGAAAATGGCTTGTGGCCACAAAATGCGTATCTTGCGAAAGACACCCAGAGAACTTTTTCGGGCATCGGAAAAGGTACTGTTTTCAATGATTTTTTCTTAAAAATGTGGGTGCGTCGGAATTTCCAACATAAAAATACGATTCCGACATGAATTTCCAACATACTTACAGAAGGGGGAGAAAGGATGTCTCAAGATAAATTAAGTCTGGTAAAGAAGTTTCGGTTGAGTCCAAGAGAAGCAACTATGCTGGCAGATAAAGCACAGCAAGCAAACATGACAGAGTCAGAATATCTGAGACTTATGATATCTCAGAAGCCAAACGATTATCCGGAGATTAGGGTATTGTTGAGGGAGCTTATTAATGAGGTAAATCATATAGGTACCAATATTAACCAGATTGTTCACAATCATAATTCTGGTATATATTCAGAGGATGATAAGGAACGTCTGATAGCGTATATGCGTAAGCTGAATACAGAAGTGAATAATGTATGCAAAATTGTAAGTGATGGTAATTTTGGTAACGAGTAAGAGGGAAATTTTTCTCACCGGAATCATTGCTTTTTCCAATTTATAGTTGTATCATTAAGACAAGAAGTCATGAATGACTTATCGGACGAAAAGATGCAGAAGCGACTATGGAAGGAGGGAAGCTTTGAACAAGGAATTTGAACGCTGCTGCACATTCCTAGCCGAGATGATGGAGAAGTACGGAGCATTGGTTTTGCAAGACATCGCAATAGAGATTCAGTATGAACCGGAAACTTGGTGTGATGACGCAGAGGGAAAAAGACTTCGGTATGAGGCTTATGCGAGAAGATTTCTGAAACGATTTGAGAAGGCAGCATAAGGAGTACCGGCATCCTACGAGAGTGGGATGTATACATATGATAGAGCGTTCAAAAGCAGAAAAAGCAAGTGTATGGCTGAATAAAATGCAAATAAAAACTTGCAGAAAAGTTATAAAATGAATTGACTTTTTGTAGAATAGGTGCTAGAGTTTAAGTAGGCCGTAGGGAGGCAAGGGTAGTGCCCTAATCCAAATATCCTATTAGCGGGATTAAGAATGGTATATCCATTCTTTTTTTTTACCGAAAAGAGGTGATTTGATGGCAAATATAGAACTGCCAATAACACTTGAAGAACAAGTAATCCAAATGAAAAAGTATGTGGTGTTTAGACAGCGTAAGAAAATGAGAGAGTTTCTTAATTATGCTGGTTATTTTCGTGCGAGTAGATATGGAAAGTTTTTGCTGTCAAGAGTTGGTGTGACGGGTGCCAAATCAAAGCAGGATACATTATTTGCTTTGTATAAGTTCGATGTTGAGCTTCGAAGAATATTGAATTTCTATTGTAATAGGACAGAGGTACGCTTTAAAAGTGCGTTATCTAATGCCTGTTCAATAAAACTGAGTAGTGGAACATTTTATTTGGATAAACAGTCATATACTCCTTCACAAGGTGAAAAGGATGCGAAGAAAAGAAAGCACAATATAGCTTTTTTCAATAATCACTTCTATAAAGATATTCTTGAGAAAGAAGCAAAATTACGTCAGGATGTAAGAAAATATCCTGAATTGAAGGAATATCGAAAAGGTGGAAATCGACAAAAGAATAAATTGCCGGTGTGGGTTGCGTTTAGTTATTTTGAACTGGGAACAGTAACGATGATGTATAATTATTTGCGTGGAGATTTGCGAAAAGCAATCTTGGCATATTCTTTTGCCAAAACGGCTTATGCAAAGAGAGATACCGAGATTATGGATACATGGTTGGACGCTGTAAGAAACCTTAGAAATTACTGCGCTCATAATTCTATGTTAGTAGGTATGACTTCGTCTGTTGTATTATTAGATTCGAATGATGATGCAGCTTTATTGCAGGCGGACAATGATTTGTTCTCTAGAATATATGCATTAAAGAAATTGGTTCCAACCGATGATGTCGATAATATGAAGAATGATATTAAAAAATTAATCAAGAAAACGCCGGTAGATGTATTTTTATTGAGAATTCTTCCAAGTAATTGGGAAGAAATTTATGATAAAATAGTTGAATTTTAAAATAGCATAAAGCATATACTATTTATGGCCGTAGAGAGGCAAGGGTAATGCCCGAATCCAAATATCTCATTAGCGGGTAGGCAGTCAGAGTGATGGCTGTCTATTTTTATGTTGAATTATAGTTGGAACAGATGTGTAATTTGGTTGGGACATAGAAAATATATAAAAAATTACGATATAGATTGGAGGTTGTTTACATGGAAGTTTCAAAAAACGATTGGAAATTATTCAGAGAGCGCATTGGTGATTGGCAGGAAGCGTATATGGAACGCTTGGTTAAGGAATATGTGGATTTATTAGTTGGAGAAGAAAATGCTTCAGATAAGTTTTGGAATCTGGAAGAACGAATAAAAAAAGATAAAAAGCATCCGGGAGTAATGCTCGAATTAAGCAAAGGGAATATGATGTTTGATATTGTGGCATTGATTAATAGTGGTGTAATTACCACTGCAGATTTGGAAGGTTTTAGTGATGAATTAAAAGAAGGTGTGGATTTTCTTTTGCATAGATAGTATAGGGTATTATGTACATAAGAATTGTAGGTGATATTTGTGAATATAGAAGCGTATGATGCGGAGTCTTTAAGGAAACTCGTCAGACTTCTTGAATATGAGAACAGATTATTGAAAGACAAACTAAAGAAAGAAAATATTCCGTATGATGAGGTTAATCCTTTCGAAGATACGATAGACGATGTGGAAGAGTACGACCCTGATCAGGGAGAACGCATTGTTAATCCACCTTATATTACAGAGGAAATGGCACAGAAGTTTTTTGCCATGTTTTGGGGCCGAGAGGATGTTTATGCTAAGCGAGGTAAAAATGGAGGTTATTTTCCGCAATGTGATAACAGATGAGATGCCAGACTTTGTCCAAAACAACGGGGCGAAAAGGCATTCTGTGACGAATGTGAAAATACCAAGTGGACACGACTGGATGTTAAGAAGATTATTGCACATCTATTAGGGTATAAAGAGGATGGCTCAGATGTAATAGGTGTATATCCGCTGTTACCTAATGGAATGTGCAGATTTATTGTATTTGATTTTGATAATCCGGAATTTTATAAGAATAAGAGACTGGGATATTCCAATTACTATAATTTTAGTGCTGTATATTTGGGCAAAGACGTTGATGGGTACATACAGGTTCCAAGAGGGCTAAAAGAACGAATTATTGAGGAATGTAATAAAGCCGGAATTGCTGTTGATATCTCTGACCAAAAGGAAAAAGGTCGTCCAATCAGAGTTTCCTTTAAAGGAGATTTGCGGATGCAACAGGAACTGGCGGCAGAGAAATTACTGACCTATTCGGATGGAGTATTAAGTGCTGCAACCGCATTTGGTAAAACGGTTGTTTGTAGTTATCTGATTACGGAGCGCAAAGTAAACACACTTATTTTGTTACAAAGTAAGGATTTACTGAATCAGTGGGTGGATGAGCTGAACAAATTCTTGGACATTAAGGAAGAACCACCGGAGTATGAAACCAAAACAGGCAGAAAGAAAAAGAGAGACAGTGTTATAGGTATTTTGCATGGCAGTAAAAATACTTTGACCGGTATTGTAGATGTTGCCATGGTTGGTTCTATGTATAGTAGGGGTAAATTTAATGACCTGATTAATTCTTACGGAATGGTAATTATGGATGAGTGCCATCATGCGGCATCCAATACATCTATGGAATTATTGCAGAAAATCAATGCAAAATATGTATATGGAGTTTCTGCGACGCCGAAGCGTGGAGACAGTTTAGATAAAATTATTTATATGTTGCTAGGACCGCTTCGCCATAGATTTACGGCATTGGAGAGAGCGCAGGAGCAGGGAATAGGTCATTATTTTGTTCCGAGATATACTAGAGTTGTAGACACAGCTGACAGTAAAGATGACATCAACAAGGCTTATAGTCTAATTAGTACAAGTAAGGTGCGTAATGATATGATTATAAGTGATGTGAAGAAAAGTATTGCTCAGAATCAGACTCCGGTTATATTAACCAGATTTAAGGAGCATGCAAAACTTCTGTATGATGCGTTGAAAAATGAAGCTGACCATGTATTTCTTTTATATGGTGATAATTCTGACAAGGAAAATGCAGAGATACGAGTAAAGTTAAAGCAGGTTCCTAGAACGGAGAGCCTTATTTTGGTTGCAACCGGACAGAAGATAGGAGAAGGATTTGATTTCCCAAGACTTGATGTATTGATGCTTGCTGCGCCGGTATCCTTTGAAGGACGTTTGGAACAGTATGTAGGAAGATTAAATCGTGATTATGAAGGAAAAGAAGCTGTATATGTATATGATTACATTGATGCCCATATGAGATTCTTTAATAAAATGTACGGCAAAAGGTTGAAAACATACAAGCGTACCGGATTTTCCATATGGACGGGTGATGAACATACTAAGCAGATAATTAATGCTATATATGACTGTGGTAATTATACGGAGAAATTTGAACAGGATATTGTGGAAGCAGAGAAATCAATTGTAATTTCCAGTCCGGATATACGACAGGACAAGATTGACAGATTGTTATTATTAGTAAAAGAGCGACAGGAAAAAGGTGTACATGTAACAGTCATCACAACAGACCCGGAAGAAGTGGTTTATGGTAGTGCGGATGTATGTTATGGGTTGATAAACGAAATGAAACAGGTGGGAATAAATGTAGTAACAAAGGCAGAAGTTGAAGAAAGATTTGCTGTTATAGATGATGAATTGGTATGGCATGGAGGTATGAATCTGCTTGGTAAGGTAGATATATGGGATAATTTAATGCGTATCAAAAATCATCAGGTGGCAGCGGAACTGTTAGAGATAGCACTTGGTACTACAACAGAATCTGAAGGAGACTGATAACTATATGAAAAAACAACAGAGATGCTACATCTACACCCGTGTATCCACCTCCATGCAGGTAGATGGCTACAGCTTAGATGCGCAAAAAGATAAATTGCATAAATACGCTGATTATCAGGACATGATTATCGCCGGAGAATATTCCGATGAAGGTAAATCCGGTAAAAGTGTGGAAGGTCGCCCGCAGTTTCAGCAGATGCTTCAGGACATTGAATCGTGTAAAGATAACATCGATTTCGTACTTGTATTCAAATTATCACGATTCGGACGAAACGCAGCGGATGTATTATCTTCCCTTCAGAGAATGCAGGATTTTGGTGTTAATCTTATCTGTGTGGAAGATGGTATCGACAGTTCAAAAGATGCAGGTAAACTGATGATTTCCGTGTTATCTGCGGTGGCTGAAATTGAGCGTGAGAATATATTAGTTCAAACTATGGAAGGACGCAGACAGAAAGCAAGAGAAGGTAAATGGAATGGCGGCTATTGCAACATTCTTAAACAATAGCGGATACAAGAAAAAGCTTCGTCAGAACAATACCATAGAAGGCTTTTCCACATCCTTTGTAAAAGGTGTACTGGATAATCCAGTGTACTGTGGCAAGCTTGCTTTTGGTAGAAGAAAGAATGAGAAAATACCGGGTACAAGGAATGAGTACCACATTGTGAAGCAGGACAAGTATATGCTTAACGATGGTATCCATGAGGCCATTGTGTCGGAAGAATTGTGGAATCAGGTGCACAAAAAGAGACAGGAAACCGGTGTTGCCAACATCAAAACCCACAGTTTGGATCATGAGCATATTCTATCAGGAATTATCAAATGTCCTATCTGCGGAAGTGGTATGTATGGCAATGTAAATCGTAAAAAGCATCCCGACGGCGGACATTACAAAGATTATTTTTACTATGCCTGCAAGCACAGAACCTTTGTGAATGGTCATAAATGTATTTATCGTAAGCAGTGGAGTGAGGATAAAATCAATGCAGCGGTGGAAGAAGTTATCCGCAAGCTTGTGAATAATCCAAAGTTCAAAATGGAAATACAGAAACACATCGGACAAAGCATTGATACGCAGGAGCTGGACAGAGAGCACACAGGCTTACAGGAACGCTTAAAGCAGGTGAATGGAGCCAAGAACAAACTGGCTAATCAGATGGATAACTTATCTGTATCTGACAAGCATTACGACAAAAAGTATGAGGATATGCAGGAGCGTCTGGATAAGCTCTATGATGAGATAGAAGAAATTGAAACTCTGATTGAAGAAGTGGAGATCAGACTGTATAATATTAGGCAGGAGAAAATATCCGGCGACAATGTGTATCAGTTCTTATTATTCTTTGATAAGCTGTACGACAGATTTACGGATATTGAGAAGAAAACGTTTATGAAGAGCTTCCTTGCGGATGTGAACATTTACGAGGAAGAGCAGACGGACGGAAGAATCCTTCGTAGTCTAAAGTTTAGATTCCCTGTATTTTTCAATGGGAAAGAGATATACGAATTGGATTGGGACAACGAAACAACAGTTGAGACGGTTGTCTTGCTTTCCAAGGGTGAGATCGACTCGAAAAAGGTTCGGGTTGAGTTCTCTTTGGAAGATATGGATATGTCTGATTTTCAAGATAAGGCAACCTACACACAGATTAAAGACTATGTGTTGGAGCAT